>JBIOYV010000103.1:0-11969 GCA_044870335.1 Burkholderiales bacterium
TTCACGCCGATCGGATTGGTCTTCGCCGGGACGTCGATGAAGTCGAGCTCGTAGTGCGGCGGCAGGTCGGAGGCGCGCGGCATCGCGTAGTCCATGAAGCTTGCCGAAAGCAGCTGCCCGGACTCGCGGTCGAAGGCCACGTGCTCCATCAGCGCCTGCCCGATGCCCTGGGCGAGCGCGCCCTCGATCTGGCCGTGGCAGATCAGCGGATTGATCACGCGCCCGACATCGTCCACGACCGCATAGCGCTCGACGAAGATCTCGCCGGTTTCGGGATCGACTTCGACCTCGCAGGCATGGCAGCCGTTGGGAAAGGTCGGCGGCACGTTCGAAGAGCCGCTCGCGTCGAGCCCGGTGCCCAACTTCGTCGTCGGGCCCGCCGGCCGGAAGAACGCCTTGGCGACGTCGGTCATGGGGATGGCGCGGTCGGTGCCCACGACGCTGAACCTGCCGGCCTGGAACTCGATGTCCTTCGAGGAGGCCTCGAGAAGGTGCGCCGCCATCAGCTTGCCCTTCTCGATGATCGCGTCGGCGGCGCCCTTCAAGGCGGAGCTGCCGAGCATGGCGCTGCGCGAAGCGTAGGTGCCGCGGCCGAACGGGACGGCATCGGTGTCGCCCTGGACCAGGCGGATGTTCTCGAACGGCACGCCGAGCCAGTCCGAGACGAGCTGCGCATACGTGGTGGCATGGCCCTGGCCGTGCGAATGCGTGCCGGCGACGATGGTGACCATGCCGCTCGGATCGAAGCGCAGCTCCATGCGCTCGTTGAACACGCCCGAGTCCTCGAGGTAATAGATGAGCGCGCGCCCCCTCAACCTGCCTCGCGCTTCCGTTTGTCGTTTTCTGTGTGAAAAACCATTCCAGTCCGAAATCTCGATGCAGCGGTCGGTGAGGCGGGCGAACTCGCCGGAGTCGTAGGTCCAGCCCGCCGCCGCGCCGACGGTCCAGCCCGCGGTGGTGTTGTACGGCATGGCGCTCGGCGGGATGAAGTTGCGCCGGCGCAGCTCCACCGGATCGAGATCGAGCTGGCGCGCGGCTTCGTCCATCAGGCGCTCGATCACGTAGGAGGCCTCCGGACGCCCGGCGCCGCGGTACGGCCCGAGCGGGGTCGTGTGCGTGAATGTCGCCTTGCTCGCCACGAGCATCGCCGGCACGACGTAGACGTTCGGAATGTTGCGAAGCGAACACAGCACCGGCACGACGCCCGCGTTCGTTACATAGGCGCCCACCGCGTGGAGCGCCTGCGCCCGCACGGCGAGGATCTTGCCGTTCTCGTCCAGCGCCATCTCGGCCGTGATGAGCTGGTCGCGGCCGTGATTGTCGCCGAGCAGCGATTCGGTTCGCGTCGCGACCCATTTAACCGGACGGCCAAGCTTGCGCGAGGCCCACAGCACCAGGCCGTCCTCGGGATACGTGTCGCCCTTCATGCCGAACCCGCCGCCGACGTCGGGCGAGATCACCCGCAGCTTGGTTTCGGGAATCTTGAAGATGGCGCCCGCGAGGACCGAGCGCGCGCCGTGCGGGTTCTGCGAGCTCGTGTAGAGCGTGAACGAATCGTCTGAAAAATCGCCGATGGCGGCGCGCGGCTCCATCGCGTTCGCGCTGATGCGGTTGTTATAGAGCCGCACGGACGCCGTGTGCCTCGCCTTGGCGAAGGCTGCTTCGGTCGCCTCCTTGTTCCCCATCATGAGCGGAAACGCGAGGTTGCCCGCGGCATTGTCATCCCAGACCTTGGGAGCGCCTTCGCGAGCCGCGTCCTCGACGCTGACCGCCGCAGGCAGCGGCTCGTAGTCGACCTCCACAAGCTCTGCGGCCAGGCGCGCGCCTTCGGGCGTGCGGGCGACGACGAATGCGACGCGATCGCCGACGTAGCGGACCTTCGCCGGCTCCAGCAGCGGCCTGAAAGTGCGGTAGCCCTTCGGCCCGCCCATGTCCTCGGGCATGAAAAGCGGCGGGATGCCGCCGAGGCCCTCTGCCTTTGCATCCTCACCCGTCAGGACAAGCTCGACCCCGGGGGATTCGATTGCGGGCTGGATATTGATGCCGCGGATGCGCGCGTGGGCATGCGGCGACATGACGAGCGCCCCGTGCAGCATGCGCGGCAGCTCGATGTCGTCGACGTAGCGAGAGCGTCCGGTCAGGAAGCGCTGGTCCTCGACCCTGCGCACCGGCTGTCCGATTCCAAAGCGGTTCATCTGCTAGGATTTCAAGGTGAAAATGTCCGTCCGATCTTAAGCAGGGTTGACCTTGCCGTCCAGAAAAGCCGCGCTCGTCACGGGCGGCGCCACCGGAATCGGCCGCAGCGCCGTGCTCGCGCTGGCGCGCGCCGGCTTCGATGTCGCGGTCAACTACAGCTCGAGCGAAGCCGCGGCGCGCGAAACCGCCGCCGAGGCGGAAAAGCTCGGCGCGCGCACGCTTCTTGTGCGCTGCGATGTCAGCGACGAGAAAGGCGTCAGGGCCATGCTGCGCGCGGTGGAGGAGAAATTTCAAAGGCTCGACGTGCTGGTCAACAACGCCGGCACGACCGCGTCGTGGAAGCCGCGCGATCTCGAGACGCTGTCGCTCGAGGAATGGGACCGGGTGTTCGCGGTCAACGTGCGGGGGCTCTTCCAGGTCACCCGAGCGGCTTTGCCTTTGCTTCGCAAGGGGGAGAATCCTTCCGTCATCAACACGGCGAGCATCGTCGGTCTTCGCCCGGGCCCGCAGCCCTTGCCCTATGCCGCAGCCAAGGCGGCGGTCGTCAACCTCACCAAGACGCTCGCCTGGAACCTCGGCCCCGAGATCCGGGTCAACGCGGTGGCGCCGGGCTGGATGGAAGGCGACTGGATGAAGCGCATGCTCAAGGACAAATACGCCGACCTGATGGAGAAGCGGGCCAAGGCGACCCCGCTGAAACGCGTGGTCAGCGCCGACGACGTCGCCGAAACGATGCTGAGCCTCATCCAGTCGAACCGATTCGTCACCGGCGAGGTCGTGGTAATCGACGGCGGCTTCACGGCTTCGACCTGACATGCTGCCGGGCGTGGTGCCGTTCCCGCCGGAATTCGCGCAGCGCTACCGCGCCAAGGGATACTGGCAGGACAAGTCGCTCGCCCAAGAATTTTCCGTCGTGTTTCGGGAATTCCGCGACCGGATTGCTCTGGTCGAGGGCGAGCGCCGCTACAGCTACCGGGAGCTCGACGAGCTCACCGACAACCTGGCGCTCAATCTCCTCGAGCTCGGCCTGAAGCCGCTCGAGCGCGTGGTGCCGACGTTGCCGAACATCGCCGAGTTCGTCCTGCTCTACTTCGCGCTCCAGAAGATCGGCGCGATTCCGATCGCCGCGCTCGTGACGCACCGCTTCGCCGAAATCAGCCAGTTCGTGCAGCTTTCGGGGGCCGCGGCGTGCTTCTACCCGGAGCGCCAGGGCGACTTCGCCTTCGAGCCGATGATCCGGCGGGTGCAGGCGGAGAACCCCCACCTCACGCACTGTGTTTCGCTTCCGCGCCTGCAGGACCTCATCCACCAGAAGGCGCGCCTCGCGGCCGGCGAGCTGGAGAAGATCCGCATCGACCCCGCCGATCCGTGCATCTTCCAGCTTTCGGGCGGGACCACCGGCATCCCCAAGCTCATCCCGCGCACGCACAACGACTACGCGTACAACTCCAGGACCGCCGCGCCGGTATGCGCGGTCACCGGCGACTCGGTGCTGCTGCTCGCGCTGCCCATCGCCCATAACCTGCCGCTCGCGTGTCCGGGCGTGCAGGGGTATTTCTTCCAGGGCGGGAAGGTGGTGCTCTCTCCGAGCACGCGCCCCGAGGCGATGTTCGGACTCATCCAGAAACACAAGGTGACCCATATCAAAGTGGTGCCGGCGCTCCTGGTCCGCATGATCAACGATCCGTCGCTCGCGAGCTTCGATCTCTCCTCGCTGAGGCTCATCCAGAGCGGCGGCCAGCGCATGCAGCCCGAGGTGCGGCTGCGCACCCGCGAGCTGATCCCGAGCGCATTCGTGCAGGAGAATTTCGGCATGTCGGAAGGGACGCTGTTCTTCGTGCGGCCCGACGACCCCCAGGAGGTCAAGCTCGAGACCTGCGGCCGGCCGATCTCGCCCGACGACGAGGTGAAGCTCGTCGACGACGACGGCCAGGAGGTGGCCGACGGCGAGGTGGGCGAGCTCACCTGCCGCGGCCCGTACACCCTGCGCGGCTATTACGGCGTGCCGGAGTACAACGCGCGCCAGTTCACCGCGGACGGGTTCTACCGCTCGGGCGACCTGATGCGCCGGCATCCGTCCGGGAACTACGTCGTCGAGGGAAGGAAGAAGGATCTCATCAACCGCGGCGGCGAGAAAATCAGCGCCGAGGAGATCGAAAATCTCATCCTGACGCATCCGTGCGTGCAGAATGTCGCCTGCGTCCCGATACCCGATCCCGACCTCGGCGAGAGGATGTGCGCCTGCCTGATCCTGAAGCCCGGCAGGGACCTCGCGCTGGCCGAGCTGGTCGAGTTCCTCAAGGACAAGGAGATCGCGAAATTCAAGCTGCCCGAACGGCTCTACGTCTGCGACGACTTCCCGGTGTCCGCGTTCGGCAAGGTCTCGAAGAAGACGCTCTCGGAGCTGGCTGAAAGACATGCGCATCATTGACCTGCACTGCTATCCGGGCACCGCGGAATGGATCCGCTGCCAGGGCCCGTACGTCGAGGCGCTCGCGAAGTACTGGAAGCGCGAATGGGTGGCCCGCACCGAGGAAGAAGTCATCAAGGACTTCACCGACTACGGCATCGAGGCGGTGCTGGTCGCGCTCGATCTCGAGACCACGATCGAGACCCCGCCGGTGACCAACGAGTACGTCCACGCCATGTGGAAGCGCCATCCCAGGCGCATCATCCAGGCCTGGGGCGCGGTCGAGCCGGCGAAGGGCGAGGTCGCGCTGGCGCAGGTGAAGCGCGCCGCGACCGAGCTCGGCCTGATCGGGTTCCACTTTCACCCGATCATGCAGCACTTCGCGGTCAGCGACCGGCGCTATTACCCGCTGTTCGAGCTGATCAACGAGCTCAACGCGGCGCTCATGATCGACGTCGGCACCACCGGGATGGGCGCCGGCATGCCCGGCGGACACGGTGCGCTCGTGCGCCACGCCCACCCGAGCCATATCGACCAGCTCGCCGCGGACTTCCCGCAGATGAAGATCCTGATGGCGCATCCGGGCTGGCCGTGGGTCGACGAAACCACCGCCGTGGCCCTGCACAAGGGCAACGTCTACTGGGAGATGTCGGGCTGGGCGCCGAAGCACTTCCCCGGCAACCTCAAGGTCGACATGCGCGGCCGCCTGCAGGACAAGGTCATGTTCGGCAGCGACTACCCGAGCATGCCCTACTCGCGCATCCTCAAGGAGTGGCAGGAGCTCGGCTACTCCGACGAGGTCATGGAAAAAATTTTCCACAGGAACGCCGAAAGGATTCTCGGTCTCTGATGCCGCTCACCCTGAAGCAAGCCAACAGCATCATCGAGGCCGCGCTCGCGAAGGCGCGCGCGATGAACATCAAGCCGCTCGCCGTGGTCGTGCTCGACGACAGCGGCAACGTGAAGGCCGCTCAACGCGAGGACGGCGCGAGCATGTTCCGCTTCGACGTCGCCCAGGGCAAAGCATGGGCCGCAGTCGCCATGGGCGCCTCGAGCCGCGCGCTCGCCAAGCGCGCCAAGGACAATCCCAATTTCTTCATCACGCTCGCCGCGACCGCGCAGGGGAAATTCCTGCCGCAGACGGGCGGCGTGCTGATCCGCGACGCCTCCGGCCAGATCCTCGGCGCCGCCGGGGCGAGCGGCGGCACCGGCGAGGAGGACGAAACGGCGTGCGCGCACGGCATCGAGCAGGCGGGGCTCCTCCCCGACGCTAGCGGCTAAGAAAAAGGGGTCAGCGCGACAAGCCGAACGAAGTGACGTCGCCGCCGGAGAAGAACGTGCCGATGATGTTTCCGCGCGTCACCGGCAGATCGATGCGCGAAGGGCGGGTTTCGTCGCAGTAGAGCGTGATCCGCGCCGGCCGCGGCCGGCGCAGGTGGTTGCGCGCGATCGCCTCGAGCGAGGTGTGCGCCGGCTCGTCGTCGGCGCCCTTGATGCGCAGCGCGATGCGCTCGCCGCCGCGGAAAAGCCGCGCCGTGGCCACGATCGGAATCGACACCTCGTACGCCTTCCCCGGCTCGAGCGGCTCGCGCGCCTCGTGCGCGAGCACCGGGTCCCAGGCGGGCGATCCCTCGCGCAGGCGCCGCTGCGAGGCGCGCAGCCAGCCGCGCGTGAGCTCGCGCTCCTTGCCGTCCGCGTCGACCGCGAGCACCGTGGCGAAGAGAAGCGCCTCGGTGTCGGTGGTGGAGAAATGCAGGGTCAAGACCGCCGGGCCGAGGATCTCGGTGTTCTCGACGAGCGGCGGCGTCTGGAAACGCGCCTCGCCGTGCTCGAAAGGCGACTCGTTGAACGACACCGAGCCGGGCCCCGGCCAGGGCTCGTGCTCGGAGAGCGTGCCGTCGGCGTGCAGGTAGAAGCTCATCCAGCGCGCTTGCGGCGGCGGCCAGTCCTCCAGCGCCTTCCACTCTCCGGTGGACGGGATGAAGCAGCGTACCGGCGGCTCGTCCATTACGCCGGTGTCGTTGTCCTTGAGCCAGTGGTCGAACCAGCGCAGCGCCTCCTCGTGGTACTGGTACACCGGACGATCGAGGTAGACCGGCGGCCCGATCACCATCTTCTTCGGGCCCTTCCAGTGCTCCCAGGCGCTGAACGCGCCGGGCAGATGCAGGCCGTAGATGCCCCAGCAGCCGCCGAGGTAGGCCGGGAGGGTGGCGCGATCGTCCTGCGCGCTGCGGCTGCGCCAGAAGGGCCCGTCGAACGGATGCAACAGGACATCGACGATCACGGCGTTGGTCCCGGTCTCGGGGTTCTGCAGCGCCTCGCGCAGGGGCGGCTGCGCCATGATCTCCTCGTCGCGCATCGCTAGAGCGATCGCCTGTCGGTATTTCTCCTCGCCGTGCGCCTCCTTGTAGAAGCTGCGGTACCTCGGGTTGTGCGCGCTGTTCCGCCAGTGGGCGAGGAACCCGGCTGCGAGGATGCCGCCGTGGTACCAGCGGTGCCGGTAGTCGTCGCTGCCCGAGAACGGCGCGAACACCGCCTTCAACGCCGGCGGTGCCGAGGCGGCGACCAGCTTGGCGATGCGGGCGAAGTACGAAACGCCGAACATGCCGACGCGGCCGCTCGACCAGCTCTGCTCGCCGAGCCAGCCCGCGAGGTGGCAGACGTCCTCGACCTCGAGCGGTCCGCCGAGCTGGTAGAAGCCCTCCGATTTCCCCGAGCCGCGCACGTTGAACACCGCGTGCACATAGCCGCGGCGGGCGAAGAACGCGGAATCGCCGCTTTCCATGAAGCCGCGCATCGGCGTGAACCCGATCGGGCGCAGCGGCGGCGACTGCAGGTCCTTGTTATAGGGATGGGCGCCCAGAAGAACCGGATAGCGCCCCGGCGACGCCGGCCGGTAGACGTTGCCGTCGAGCTGCGTCCCATCGGGCATGCGGACCTTCACGTCGCGCTCGACGAGCACTTCATGGACGCGCGGCGATGTGGCCCAGCGGCGTGTGTACATGGGAATCCCGGTCTCGAAAAACTGCGCGGTATGTTAATGCGGATATTCGATTTATGATTGCACCGATGCGCGATTACTGGCTGTGCAAGCTCTTCTATGACCTGCAATCGCCGGCCGCGGCGGCGGAATACCGCGCCGAGCGCGACAAGGTCCTGGATCGCTACCGCATCGGCGCCGAAGTGCGCAAGGCGCTGGCCGAGGACGACGTGCCGTTCCTCGCGCGGCGCACGAACGCGTACCTGCTGCGCTACTACTTCTTCGCCGCCGGCATGAAGGACGAGGAGTTCATGCGGCGCCTGCGCCATGGCTAGCTTCGCCGGCGCCTTCGCCGCGAGCCACGGCCCGCTCCTCATCCGCGAGTGGGAAGCGGTGCCGCCCGGCGACAAATCGAGGCTGAAGAGCGCCTTCGAAGAGCTCGGGCGGCGGCTCAAGGCGGCACGCCCGGACGTGCTCATCGTGGTCTCGCCCGACCACTGGTCGAACTTCTTCCTCGACAACTATCCCGCCGTCTGCCTCGGCGTCGGCGCGGCGAACGAAGGACCGCCGGAGCCGTGGATGAAGGGCTTCGCCCACCGCGAGATCGCCGGCCATCCGGGGCTCGCGCTGCACCTCGCCGAGCAGGCGATGCGCGCCGGCTTCGAGCCCTCGGTGTCGCACCGCCTGAAGCTCGACCACGGCGCCTGCATCCCGCTGTGGCGCATGGGGCTCGAGACGCTGCCGAAGATCGTGCCGATGCTCCTCAACAGCATCGAGCCGCCGATGCCGACGCTCCGGCGCTGCTTCGACTGGGGCCGTTTGCTTCGTAAATCAATAGACAGCTACCCTGAACCCATTCGTGTGGCGATTCTCGGCACCGGCGGCCTGTCGCACTCGATCGGCGAGCCGACGATGGGCGCCATCTACGAGGACTTCGATCACGAGACGATCCGCCGGTTCTCGTCCTCGGAAGACGCCTTGATTTCGTACCTGGAAGACGAGCTGCCGCGCCGCGGCAACGGCTCCGAGGAAGTGCGCAACTGGCTCGTCGCGCACGGCGCCGCGGGCGGCCGCGGCTTCGAGCTGGTGGACTACCTTCCCGTGCCGAGCGTCATCGTCGGCTGCGGATTCGCTTCCTGGAGCGCGAATCGACCATGAGACTGCGTGCGGTCGAGCTGCAAGTGACCGAGTTGTCCAAGGCCGCGGAGTTTCTCGAACGGGTGTGGGGACTCTCCGACGCCGGCAGCCGCGGCAGGACGCGCTATTTCCGCGCCACCGCCAGCCATCCCTACGTGCTCTCCCTTACCGAAGCGCAAACACCCGCAGTGGAAGCGATCACCTTTGCCGGCACTGCCCAAGAAATCGAATCGCTGGGAAAGCGAAATGGCATTTCAGCAGTGCAGCTCGATGCGCCCGGCGGTGGCTCGGCCGTCATGATCGAGGGGCCGGAAGGCCAGCGCTACCGCTTCGTCACCGATTGGAAAGCAGAGGAAAAGCTGGTCGACGGCAACCGGCCGATCCAGCTTTCACACGTAGTGCTGAACACGAGGGATTGGGACGCCTGCGAGCGCTTCGCGGTGGAGAAGCTCGGCTTCCGCGTCTCCGACCGCACCCGCATGATGCGGTTCCTGCGCTGCAACCGCACGCACCACGCCGTCGCGTACGTGAATTCGGACATTTCCTCGCTCAATCACATCGCCTTCGAGATGCGCGACCTCGACGCGGTCATGAACGGCATCGGCCGGCTGCGCGAGGCGGGCTACGCCTGCACCTGGGGCCCCGGGCGGCACGGGCCGGGGAACAACGTATTCGGCTATTTCGTCGCGCCGTTCGGTCCGGTAGTCGAGTACACCTCCGAAGTCGAGGAGGTCGGCGACGACTACCGCGTCGGCGGCCCCGAGGACTGGAAGTGGCCGCCCGGCCGCACCGACCATTGGGGCATCTCCATGCGCGACAACGCGCGCATGCACGCCGCCGAGCGCTCGGTGCCTTGGTCCTGAAGCTCAAAAACCGTGCTGGACCTCCTCGAGGTGCTCCAGCGCCTCGTCGAGGTCCCTGAAGAGCGGCTGCAAAACTTCCGGCCCGGCCGGCTGCGAGCGCGCAATACAATCCCTGAGCAGGCCCGTCACGCTCTCGCGGGTCGCGAAGAGCGGGTGCTTCTGACGCAGCCAGGCGACCACCTTGCCTTCGACTTCCTGCATGGTGAGCTCGCCGAGGCCCGGGCAGCAGGAGCAGCCGGTGGCGTGCCGTTCCGCGATGAGCGTCCACCGGCCGAGGAGCCTCGCCGCCTCGATTGCGAGCTGAAGGGAGTCTGAGGAAGCCATGAAGATCGACATTTTCAACCATGTGATGCCGCAGGCCTATCTCGAGCGGGTGAAGCAGCACTCGAAGGAGCCCGGCATGGTGAAGCGCATGTCGAGCCTGCGCATGCTCTGGGACATCGAGCACCGGGTGGAGATGCTGCGCACCAAGTTTCCCGACGTGCGGCAGGTGCTGACGCTGGGGCTGCCTTCGCCCGAGCTCCTCGGCGGTCCCGACAAGTCTCCGGAGTTCGCGCGCGTCGCGAACGACGGCATGGCGCAGATGTGCCTCAAGTGGCCGCGCCAGTTTCCCGCCTTCGTCGCCTCGCTGCCGATGAACAACATCCCGGAAGCGCTGAAGGAGATGGACCGGGCGATCGACCAGCTCGGCGCCAAGGGCGTGCAGATCATTACCAGCGTCGCCGGCCGGCCGCTCGACGATCCGGAGTTCTTCCCGGTGTTCGAGCGCATGGCGAACCACCACGACCGGCCGATCTGGATGCACCCGGCGCGTCCGGCGAACCGCCCCGACTACCCCGGCGAGCCGAAGTCGAAGTACGAGATCTGGCAGGTGCTCGGCTGGCCCTTCGAGACCAGCATCGCCATGGCGCGCATGGTGTTCTCGGGTCTGCTGCAGCGGCTGCCGAAGCTGCGCATCATCACGCACCACTGCGGCGGCATGATTCCCTACTTCGCCGGCCGCGCCGAGACGCTTTGGGCGCAGCTCGGTTCTCGCAGCGCCGACGGCGATGAAGCAGAGGTTCTCAAGAACCTGCAAAAGCCGCCGATCGAGTACTTCAAGATGTTCTACGGCGACACCGTGCTCGGCGGCGCCGCCGCGCCGCTCGCCTGCGGCATCGCGTTCTTCGGCGCAGACCACGTCGTGTTCGCGAGCGACTGCCCGTTCGATCCCGAGGGCGGGCCGATGTTCATCCGCGAAGGCATCCGCTCGGTCGAGGATCTCAATCTCCCCGAAGGCGACAAGCGCAAGATCTACTTCGGCAACGCCATGAAGCTGCTCCGAATGGAATGATCGATCCGTTCTCCACCGCCACCGAAATCGCCGCGGCGATCCGCCTGCGGCGCGCATCTGCGGTCGAAGTCTTGGAATCTTTTTTAAGTCGGATACAAAAATACAATCCGTCGCTGAACGCCATTTGCACCCTCGACGAAGCCGGCGCGCGAGTCCGCGCGCGCGAAGCCGACGCCGCGCTCGCGCGGGGCGAGGCGTGGGGACCGCTTCACGGCGTGCCGATGACGATCAAGGACGCGCTCGAGACTGCGGGCGTGCGCACCACGGCCGGCTATCCGCCGCTCTCTAACCACGTGCCGAAGAAGGACGCAACCGCGGTCGCGCGCCTGAAGGCGGCGGGCGCGGTGCTCATCGGCAAAACCAACGTACCGCCGCTCTCCGCCGACGGGCGCGCGGACAACCCGATCTTCGGCCGCACCAACAACCCCTGGAACCTCGAGCGCACCCCCGGCGGCTCCACCGGCGGCGGCGCCGCGGCGGTCGCGGCGGGACTCTCGGCCTTCGACGTCGGCAGCGACCTCGCGGCTTCCGTGCGCGTGCCCGCGCACTGGTGCGGGCTCTTCGGCCTGAAGCCCACCGAAGGCCGCGTGCCGAACACCGGCCACATTCCCGAGGTGCCCGGCACGCCCCATGCCCTGCGCCACATGAACACGCTGGGGCCGCTCGCGCGCTCGGTGGACGACCTCGCCACGATCCTAAAGGTCATCGCCGGCCCCGACGAGCGCGACTGGGAAACCGCGCCCGCGCCGCTCGACGATGCGCCTGCACCGCGCCTTTCCGCTCTCAAGTTCTCATGGTGTACGAAATTTGCAGGCGAGACGCCCTCGCGCGAAACCGTGCAGGCAATGACAGGACTGATCAACCAACTCACTGACCTCAAGGTGAAGGTGGAAGAGCGCAGCCCGGTCGGGTTCAGCTTCGACGATGCCTGGGAAACCTGGGGCGAGATCGTGATCGCCGAGCGCGTGGTGACGCAGGGCGAGGCGGCGCGCGAGCGGGTCGAGAAGCTGCATGCATCGCTCGGCGACCTGCCGGTGGCGCGCGGCGCGG
>JBIOYV010000104.1:0-15509 GCA_044870335.1 Burkholderiales bacterium
ATCGGTTCCGAGCTCACCACGCTCTCGGTGTGCGACCTCGACAGCAACCACCGCAGCGTAGTGAGCGACGCCCCGGGCGCGATTTCGGCGCGCCAGATCGAAGTGTTCGACCGCTATTTCCCCGAGCATCCGCTGGTCCGCGCCCATGGCCGCAACCCTGCCGCGGTGACCAGGCGGATCAGCGACCTTGTCCCGAAGGAGGCGTTCTTGGAAACACCGCTCTACAACGACTACTACCGCCCGATCGGCATCCGCCACGCGATGGCGCTTCCGATCTACGTCGACCAGGGGCTCCTCGTCAGCTTCGTCTTCAACCGCGCCTCGCGCGCGTTCGGCGAGCGCGAGCTCCAGCTCGCCGAAACCCTGCGGCCGCATCTTGCGAACCTCTACCGGCTCGTCGGCGCCGATACCCCAGTGAACACCGCGGCGCTCACGGCGCGCGAGCGCGAAGTGCTCGAATGGGTCGCGTCCGGCAAGACCAACCGCGATATCGCCGCCATCCTCGGCGCGCGGCCGCGCACCATCGAAAAGCACCTCGAGCGCATCTACGAGAAGCTGGGCGTCGAGACGCGCACCGCCGCGGTGATGCGCGCCAGGTCTTCGTAATTCAGCCCATCTTGGCGGGTGGCCGCGCTGACCGGTTATGGCCAGCCGGACGAAGGCGAACGCATCCGGCAGGCGGGGCTCGACCACCATCTGACCAAGCCGGCCGATCCTAAGCGGCTGTATTCCCTCATCGCTTCGCTAGAGCAAAAAGACGAATGAGCAGAGTTGCGTAAGGCCTGTCGGTCGCGGGCGACGCCGGCGCGTGAGCAATCTTGGCCGCCTTTCGCGTTGAGCGGGCGTATTCGAATTCCTGCCGCGCTGCATGATTGCATCCGGCAGCCGTTCGGCAGATATTGGAATCGCCCGGGCGAGGGCATGTGGAACACAAGTTCCTCTTGCTGCCGGGATGTGTACGCGTATTGCTGGAGCGCGGAAGCGCAGCAGCGGATATCGTGCCGATCCTCGCAGACGCAATCCTGCTCGCCAAGAAGAAGAGGCGAGATGGGCTTCTAGTAATTAGCGGGCTGGACGATCCGGCGACTGCGGCTTCGCTGGCGGACGCCCTTCACGCCATGCACGCAGCAGGAGCGCCGCCGCCGTCCAAGCTCGCGTTCGTTGCGCTGATGTACCCGCAGTACGAGGTGTATCACTTCGCCGAGCATCTGGCGCCCAGATACGACATGCAGGCGAAGGTTTTCGCCGACGTGGTCGAGGCGAAGATCTGGCTCCAGGCTACTGGGGCGGGATCTCGGCGGCGCGCGCCACGCGGGTCCATTTCTCCAGCTCGCTCCTGATCAGCGCCGCGAACTCGGCCGGGCTGCTGCCGACCGGCTGGGCGCCGTCGAGCGCGAGCTTTTCTTTCATCTCGTCGCTTTGCAGCGCTTTCACCGCCTCGCCGTGCAGGCGCGCGATGACCGGCGCGGGCGTGCCCGCCGGGGCCACCATCCCGTACCACTGCATCGCCTCGTAGCCGGGAACTCCGGCTTCGGCCACCGGTGGCACGGCCGGCAGGGCTTCGATGCGGCGCGGGCCGGAGACCGCCAGCGCGCGCACGCGGCCCGAGTCGACCTGCGGCTTGGCGGTGAGCGCGTTGGCGAAGGTCGCCGCGATCTGGCCGCCGATGACGTCGGTCACGGCCGCGGCCGTGCCGCGATAGGGCACATGCACGATGTCGATCCCGGTCATGCTTTTGAGGAGTTCCATGGAAAGGTGCGGCGAGGTACCGATGCCGGGGGTGCCGTAGCTCAGCGCGCCGGGCTTTTTCTTTGCCAGCGCGATGAATTCGGCGAGCGTCTGCGCGGGCAGCGCGGGATTCACGATGAGGACGTTGGGCGCGGTGGCGGCGATAGTGATCGGCGCAAAATCGCGCACCGGGTCGTAGGGTACCTTCTTGTAGAGCACGGAGTTGAGCGCGAGCGTGCTCGCGACCAGGAGCAGGGTATAGCCGTCCGCCGGAGCGCGCGCCACGCTCTCGATGCCGATCATGTTGCCCGCGCCGGGCTTGTTCTCCACGACGAAGGGCTGGCCGAGCGCCTTGGAGAAGTGCTGCGCCAGCACGCGCGCCAGGATGTCGGTGCCGCCGCCCGGCGGCGAGGGCACGATCACCTTCACCGGACGGGTCGGGTAATCGCTTTGCCCATTTGCATTTCCAAGGACCAAAAATCCTATTAGAACTGCGCTAGCCCACCGCATTCAGCTTCCTCCCATTGCGCTCGACGGGCCGCGCCGCAACCAGAACGAAAGCGATGACGCAAGGCTCGGCTCCGCGGTTCACCCAGTTGTGCACCGTGCCGCGCTGCACCAGCACGTCGCCGGCGCGCAGCCGCACGGTCTCTCCCTCGAGCTCCATGTCGATTTCGCCCGCCAGCACCACCGCGTAATCGATCGATTCGGTGCGATGGTTGCGCGGCGCGACGCCGGGACGGTACTCGACGATCCGGAACACCGTGCCGTTCGGGTCGGTGGTGGCCACCTCGCGCGCCGCGCCGTCGCGCGCGTCGCCGTTGTCCGCCGGAAATTCGCCGGTGGACCACACCACGCAGCTCGCATGGTTCGGTCGGCGCGAGATCACGTTGCCGCAGAGCTCGTCGAGCGCCACGCGCGCCCTGCCCTGCGCGTCATGGCCGGTCACCACCCTTCGGATGTTCAGCGTCATGTCAGTCCCGCGTGATGAGGAGATGCCCGAGCCGCCGCGCCCGGGGATAGTCGCGCTGCACGGAGCGGAAGATACGCCGCAAATTGCGCCATGGCGACGGGTCGCGGTAAAACCGGTGGAGGAAGAGCAGGTCCGCGACCAGGCTCGCCATCCAGTCCACGCGCATCGTGTAGCCGATCACTGCGCGCATGCCGGTCTTCCGCAGAAACGCCTTCGCGAAGCGCTCGCCCTGCGCGCCGCGCAGCACGCTGCAGGCGGCGAAATACACGAGACTGCGATATCCGCGTCCATAGCCCGCGAACGCCTCGACCAGCGGCTCGGCGCCGATGTCTCCGGTGAGCGAGATCACCGTTCCCGGCTTGCCGTGGAATGCGAGGTAATAGACCGGCGTGTCGAAGAGATCCGCATGGCGCCACATCACGCCGTCCGGGCGCCGAGCGTAATACGCGAGCCCCTGCGCCGACTCCACGAACCGGTGCGCCACCCGCAGCGGCGGAGTGACAAGCGGCGCCATGGCGTCCAGGAACGGCTTGACCGAAAAGCTCTCGAACAGCTTCTCGTTCCAGTAGGTCTCGAGGCACACCAGCTTCGCCGGCGCTTTCATTTTAGAATCATCGCATCATGCGCCGCCTGCTTCTCGCCGCGCTTCTCGCCGCAGCTGTGGCCGCGCTGGTTCCGTTTCACGTCGCGCTGGCGCAGGAGGCGAACGCGACCCAGATGGAGGCGATCAGCGAGATCTTCCGCTGCATGGCGCTGGGCCTGCCGGAAGACTGGGCGAGCGCGCACATGATCGTCGACCTGGAGCACCCGGGTGCTGCCATCGGCAAGGTGCGTTATCTCGTCTTCCGCAAGGATGCCGAAGACAAGCCCGAATCCTTTACCCCCTGCGACACCGACGGTCCGCCAACAGCCCTGATCGGGCTGCGTGAGCACGAGCCGGTCGAGCGCCGAGGCTGGACCAGCGCGCGCCTGGTGCTTGAGCGCGACGGCAGCTTCCGTCTCAACTACGACTTTCCGGCGAAGTAACATTTTCAGGGACGGACCGCTCACCCGCAGGGCGCCGGAGACCATCCGCTACGGCACGGGCCGCTGCGCGCTCGGGGCGCTGCTCGTCGCATCGAGCGAGCAGGGAATCGTCTCGATCATGGTGCGGGACAAGCAGTCGCGGCTGATCCGGGACCTCGGTGCGCGGTTTCCCAAGGCGAAGCTCGTTCGCGACGAAAAGACGAGCGAGGCCACGGTCGCGAAAGTCGCCCGCTACATCGCCGCGCCGTTCCAGCCTTTCGCGCTGCCGCTGGATATCCGCGGCACCGAGCTGCAGCGGCGCGTCTGGACCGAAGTGCGCAAGATCCCGTTCGGCGAGACCTCCACCTACTCCACGATCGCCGCGGCGATCGGCACGCCGAAAGCGATCCGCGCGGTCGCCAGCGCCTGCTCACGGAGCTGGTTCGCCTTCGCCGTCCCGTGTCACCGCGTGCTGCACACGGGCGGCGCGACGGCGCGGAACCGGCGCGACGGCCGCCAATACCGCTGGGTCGACTATGAGGTGAAGCTCGCCGTCAAGCGACGAGGGTAAATGGTGGAGGCGGCGGGAATCGAAAGCACGTTGGGAGCCTACGATCCTGCGCGTCGCTTATCTACAAGGGAGTCCAGCAGCTTCGCCACTTTAATGCCCATATAGCTATCCTCCGGGCCCCATGTCATCCCAGGCCGGAATTGGATAGCTTTGGGAAAGTCCAGCGTTACTGCCTCGATACAGACCCAGCGGCCGTCGTCGCCGCGAACGAATGAGTCAGTGAGACGTTTTTCCATGGTCCACCCCGTTAAACGCCGTAGTTAGCTCTCCAAGGTGGTATCTCAGCAACCTGCGTGCCGGGCGCTGGGAAACGGGAAGTGGTGGAGGCGGCGGGAATCGAACTAGGCTTTTCTCAGGAAATCGAAATCGCAGCCGTGCTCGGCCTGGAGCACGTGGTCCATGTAGAGCTTGGCGTAGCCCCGGGTGGGCGGAGCGGCCGGCGGCTGCCATGCGACCTTTCTTTTTCTGAGTTCGTCATCCGGAACCGCGAGGTCGATCGTGCGGCTCTTCACCGAAAGGCGGATGCGGTCGCCGTTGCGCACGAGGGCGAGCGGGCCGCCGACCGCGGATTCGGGGGACACGTGCAGCACGATGGTGCCGTACGCGGTGCCGCTCATGCGGGCATCCGAAATTCGCACCATGTCCTTCACGCCGGCGCGTGCGAGCTTCTGCGGAATCGGCAGATAGCCTGCCTCGGGCATGGCGTAGCCGGACTTCGGCCCTGCGTTCTGCAGCACGAGGAAGTCGTCGGCCGTGACGTCGAGCTGCGGATCGTCGATGCGCGCCGAGAGGTCGTCGAGCGAAGAGAACACCACCGCGCGGCCCTCGCGCTCGAAGAGCTTCGGATCGGCGGCCGAGCGCTTGAGGATGGCGCCGTTGGGCGCGAGCGAGCCGAACAGGGCCACCAGACCGCCTTCCTTCGCAAGAGGTTCCTTGAACGGCTTCACCACGGCGCGGTCGACCCATGGGTGGCCGTCGAGAACCTCGCCGAGCGTGATGCCGGCCACCGTCATGCAGTCGAGGTGCAGGAGCGGCTTCAGCTCGCGCATCACGGCGCCAACGCCGCCGGCCGCGTACAGGTCCGACATGTAGTGCTGGCCGGTCGGCTTGAGGTCCACCAGTACCGGGGTGGAATCGGAAAGCTGGTTCAGGTGCTTGAGGTCGATCCGGATGCCGGCGCGGCCGGCGATCGCGGTGAGGTGGACGATCGCATTGGTGGAGCCGCCGATCGCGAGGAGCACGCGCAGCGCGTTCTCGACCGACTTTTCAGTGATGATCTGGGAAGGTTTCAACCCGGTCTTGATCAATTCGACGGCACACCGCCCGCTCGCCTCGGCGGCGCGCAGCCGGTCGGCGTGCACCGCCGGGATGGCGGCGCTGCCCGGCAGCGCCATGCCGAGGGCCTCGACGATCGACGCCATGGTCGAGGCCGTGCCCATCACCGCGCAGGTCCCGGCCGTGGTGGCGAGGTTGCCTTCGATGATCTCGATCTCTGCGCCATCGACCTTTCCGGCGCGGTGCAGCGCCCAGAACCGCCGGCAATCGGTGCACGCTCCGAGGCGCTCGCCGTGGAATGACGTCGGCATCATCGGTCCGGCGAGAAGCTGCACCGCCGGCAGGTTCGCCGAGGCCGCGCCCATGAGCTGGGCGGGTACGGTCTTGTCGCAGCCGCCGACCAGCACCACCGCGTCCATCGGCTGGGCGCGGATCATCTCCTCGACGTCGATCGACATGAGATTGCGGAACATCATCGAGGTCGGGCTGAGGAACACCTCGCCCAGCGACACGGTGGGGAACTCGATCGGCAGCGCGCCTGCCGCGAGCACGCCGCGTTTCACCGCCTCGATCAGCTCGGGGAAATGGCGGTGGCAGTTGTTGAAGCCGCTCTTCGAGTCGGCGATGCCCACCACCGGGCGCGCGAGCATCTCGCCCGAGTAGCCCATGCTCTTCGCGAACGAGCGCCGAAGGTAAAGCGAAAACGCCGGGTCCCCGTAGTTGGTGAGGCCCTTCGCCAGTCCCTTCGGCTTCTTTTCGCTCACGGTCAGCCCTCGCGCACCGGCTCCACGTAGATCTCCACGCGCCGGTTCAACTGCCGGCCCGCCTCGTTGGCGTTGCTCGCCACCGGCTCCTTCTCGCCTTTGCCCGCGGTCGCAAGCCGCACCGG
This sequence comes from Burkholderiales bacterium, assembly GCA_044870335.1. Lineage (GTDB taxonomy): Bacteria > Pseudomonadota > Gammaproteobacteria > Burkholderiales > SG8-39 > SCGC-AG-212-J23. Next base: position 6,442 of record JBIOYV010000104.1, read on the forward strand.
GTTGACGTGCTTGGACTCGAGGTACTGCGCCACCGAATAGGCGCGGCGCTGCGACAGGTCCTGGTTGTACTTGTCGGCGCCCACGTTATCGGTGTGCCCGACCACCGTCAGGGTCGTCTTCTGGTACCGCGTCATCACGTCCGAAAGCTTGTCCATCGTGGAATAAAAGCTCTGCTTGACCACGGTCGAGTTGGTGTCGAACGCGGTGTGGCTGGTCATGGTGATGCGCACCACGTCGTTCGGCAGCTTGTCGACTTTCGCGTCCCCGGATTGGATCTCCTTCGCCAGGTTTTTCTCGAGTTCGCGCTTCTGGTTGTCCATGTAGGTGCCGACGGCGCCGCCGGCGAGCCCGCCGCCGATCGCGCCGATGATCGCGCCTCTCGAGCGGTTGCCGCTGTAGGCCGTGGCGCCGAGCACGGCGCCGCTCACCGCGCCGATGGCAACGCCCTGGTTCGTGTAACTGGTCGGGATGTTCTCGCACGCCGCCAGCCCGACTGCCAACACCACTGCGATAGAGATTTTCTTCATGTGTTGCTCCATATCTCCTGTGAGATTTGCTTCATGACGAATGATTCTATCCGTACTCGGCGCGAAGCAGTCGCGCCGCTTCGACCATCGCCCTCATCTTGCCGAACGCGACCTCGCGTGGCAGGTATTTCATGCCGCAGTCGGGCGCGAGGATGATGTTTTCTTTCTGGATGTAAGGCATCGCCCTCTTCACCCGGTCGAAGACTTGCTGCGGCGTCTCGACCGCCGGGTCGTTGAGGTCGAGCACGCCGACCATGATCTTCTTGCCCGCGAGCTTGCCGAGCACCGCGCAGTCGAGGTTCGACTGCGCGGTCTCGATGGAGACCTGCCGGCACGAGCAGCCCGCCAACTCGGGCAGGAACGAATAGCCGGAAGGCCGGCTATGGATGATCGCGGCATAGCCGAAGCAGATGTGGACCGCCGTCACGCCGGAAATTCCCTCGAGCGCCCGGTTCAGCGCTCGCAGGCCGTATTGCCGCGCCTTTTCCGGGCGCGCCTGCATGTAGGGCTCGTCGATCTGGACGATGTCCGCCCCGGCGGCGAAGAGGTCGCGGATCTCCTCGTTCACGGCCAGCGCATAGTCCATGGCCGCTTCCTCTTCCGACGCGTAATAGTCGTTCTGCGCCTGCTGCGACATGGTGAAGGGACCGGGCACGGTCATCTTCACCTGCTTTCTTGTATGTTTCCTCAGAAAGAGCAGATCGTCGACTTCGACCGGATGCTTGCGCCTCACCTTGCCCACGATGCGCGGCACCGGATTGGGATGCCCCGAGCGGTCGAGCGCGGTCCCGGGCCGGTCGAGGTCCACGCCCTCGAGCGCGGTGGCGAAGCGGTTCGAGTAGCTCTCGCGCCGCATCTCCCCGTCGGTGATGATGTCCAGGCCCGCCTCCTCCTGCGCCCGGATCGCGAGCACGGTCGCATCATCTTGTGCTTCCTTCAATAAAGATTCTTCAACTCGCCAAAGCTCTCGCGCGCGCACGCGCGGCGGGAAGCGCCCGGCGAGCTTCCTGCGGTCGATCAGCCATTCGGGCTGCGGGTAGCTGCCGACCAGCGTGGTTGGGAAGAGCATTCCTATCCTGCCTTTTTACCCATCTACGAATTTGGGGGAAATTTTGCGGAGCCGGACCGGGTCGATGCGCCCGCTGCGCTGGATATAGCTCCAGGCGAAGTCGCGGGGCGCAAGCCGCATCTGCTCGGGGAACCGATCGTACCAGTTGCCGCTCGCATCCGCCGCCGCGACCAGCTTCTCGACGATCGGGCGGCGCGCGGTTTCGAACGCAGCCAGCGCTTCCGGTATTTCATTCTTGTGTTCAACCAAGGACTTCGTCAGCGCGATGGCATCCTCCATCGCCAGGCGCGTCCCGGACCCGATCGAGAAATGCGCGGTGCGCAAAGCGTCGCCGATCAGCACCACGTTGCCTGCGTACCAGCGTGCATTTCTTACGTTCGGAAAGTTCCTCCAGACTGACTTGTTGGATACGAGACGGTGCCCTCCCAGGGTCGCCGCAAACGTGTTTTCACAGTATTGAAGCGTTTGCGCCTCGTTCATGCCGGAGAAGCCAACGCGTTCCCACGTCGCCGCGTCGCATTCGAAAACAAACGTGCTCATCTGCGGTGAATGCCGGTAGTGGTGGGCGTTGAACGTGCCGTGCTCGTTCTCGACGAAGGTCTGGGTGAGCGTGGGAAATAGCTTCGTGGTGCCGAACCAGGCGAACTTGTTGCCGAGCGGGGTGATGGTCGTGCCGAAATCGGCCGTGCGGCGGACAAAAGAGTTCGCGCCGTCCGCCGCCACTACAAGGTCGTAGCCTTTCAGCTCCTCGGGGGAAGACATGGCCTTCAGGAATTCGGGTTCGATCCCCACGCTCGCAGCGCGCTGCTGCATGAGCCGAAGGAACTTCAGCCGCCCGATCGCCGCGAAACCGATGCCGTCGATGACGACCGGCGTGCCGCGGTGCACGACGGTGAGGTCGGTCCACGCCTCCATGTGCGGCGTGATGGCAGCGTAGGTCTGCGGGTCGTCGCCGCGCAGGAACTCGAGGGCCTTGTCGGAGAACACCACGCCGAAGCCGAAGGTGGCGTCCGGCGGGTTCTGCTCGACGACGCGGACGCGCCAGCGCGGCTGCCGCCGCCTGGCGAGGTAGGAGAAGTACAGGCCGGCCGGACCCGCGCCGACGACGAGGATGTTCATCCGTCTATTTCTCGCCGAAGAGCTCGACGACCTGCTCGCGCAGCCAGCGGTTGCCGGCGTCCGCCTCGAAACGCTCGTGCCAGTGCACCCCGACGTCGGCCTGCGGAATCGGCACCGGCAGCGGCAGCGACTTGAAGTTGCCGCGCTTCTCGTAGACGCGCGCCACGCGCGCCGGCAGCGTGAGGATGAGGTCGGTACGCTCGAGCACCATCGGCACCACCGTGAAGTGCGGCACGCGCAGCGCGACTCGCCGCGAGATGCCGGCGCGCTCGAACGCCTCCTCGATGACGCGGTGGCCGCCGCGGTAGGTGACCAGCACATGCGATGCATCTAGATAATTTTTTTTTGTTAATGCTTTTATCCTGTGGTCGGCGCGCATGAGGCACACGTAGGGATCGCGGAAAAGCGCGGTGCGGCGCACCGGGGCACCCAGCCCGGGCAGGAAGCCCACCGCCAGGTCGAGCGCGCCGGCGGCAAGCGCCGCGGCGATATCCTCGACGTCCAGGCCCGCCGCTTCCAGCCGCACGCCGGGGGCTTCGCGCTGCACCCGCTCGATGAGCGGCGGTAGGAACTCGATCTGGCCGAGGTCCGACATGTAGAAGCGGAACGCGCGGGTCGAGATGGCCGGGTCGAAGCCCGGGCCGTGGGCGAGCGCCGACTCGAGCAGCGCCAGCGCCTGCCTCACCGGCGCGGCCAGCTCGCGCGCGAATGGGGTCGCGTCCATGCCGCCCGGGGTGCGCAGGAAGAGCGGGTCGCCGAAGAGCGCCCGCAGCCGGGCGAGCGCGTTGGACACCGCCGGCTGCGTCAGGCCCAGGCGCGCCGCGGCGGGCGTGACGCCGCGCTCGTGCAGCACGGCGTCGAACACCCGCAGCAGGTTCAGGTCGATGTCCTGAACATTCACAACAGTGATTCATATCATGAGTGTCATTGATTTGACAAATAAACCGCGCGGCGCCTAACCTCGCTCTCCCTACAGAGGAGGAATCGAATCCCATGAAGCGCGTTCTTTGCCTCGCCCTCGCCGCCGGGCCGGCGCTGGTCGCGAACCCGGCGCATTCGCAGGAAGTGACGCTGCGCCTGGTGAGCGCGTTCCCGGAGAACCAGTTCTACGTGAAGCGCACCACCGACTGGATCGCGGACGTCAACAGGGACGGCAAGGGCGTCCTGCAGATCAACTTCATCGGCGGGCCGAAGGCGATCCCGACCTTCGAGGTGGGCAAGGCGGTGCAGAGCGGCGTGGTCGATATCGGCTTCAGCACCGGCGCCTTCTACACCAACGTCATGCCCGAGGCCGACATCCTCAAGCTCTCCGAAACGAGCGCCGCGGAGCAGCGCAAGAACGGCGGCTACGATCTCATCAACAGGATCTGGGCCGAGAAGGGCAACATGCGCTATCTCGCCAAGGTGGTGGAGTTCACGCCCTTCCACCTCTACCTCAACAAGAAGATCGACAAGCCCGATCTCACCGGCCTGAAGATCCGCATCACGCCGGTGTACCGGGAGTTCTTCCAGTCGATGAACGCGCAGGTCATGACCACCGCGCCCGGCGAGGTCTACACCGCCCTCGAGCGCGGCGTCATCGACGGCTACGGCTGGCCGATCCACGCCCTCTTCGACCTCAACTGGCAGGAGAAGACCAAGTTCCGCGTCGACCCCGGCTTCTACAACGCCGAGGTGTCGCTCATCATGAACCTCGACAAGTACAAGGGCCTGCCGCCGAAGGCGCGCGAGTACCTCGACCGCAAGGCGCTCGCCTACGAGCAGCAGAACGACTTCTGGAAGACCTACAACCAGCAGGAGGCGAAGCGCCAGGCCGACGCCGGCATCCAGACGATCAGCTTCGATCCGGCGACCAGCAAGGCCTATGTCGAGAAGGCGAAGGAGATCGGTTGGGCGAACGCGATGAAGGCGAGTCCGCAGTACGGCGAGCAGCTGAAGAAGGTCCTGGCGAAGTAACTCGTGATGCACCGGCTCGAGGCGGCGTACGGGAAGCTTTTGGAGGGGTTCGCCCTCGTCGCCTGCGCGCTGGTCTTCGGCATGACGCTGATGATCTGCGCCGACGTGCTGCTCAGGAACGTGCGCATCGTGCCCGGCCTCGCCGGCCTGGAATGGGCCAACGAGATCTCGGAAGCGATGCTCTACCTGATCACCATGCTGACCGCGCCGTGGCTGCTGCGCCGCGGGCAGCACATCCGGGTCGACATCGTGCTGCGCGCGGTGCCCAGGCAGGTGGGCTGGCTGATGGAATGGGCCGTCGACGTGCTCGGGCTGACATGCTGCGCGCTGATCGCCTGGTACAGCGCGCGTGCCGCTCTGGCCAGCTTCCAGGCCGGGTCGGTGTCGATCAAGACGCTGGTCACGCCCGAGTGGTGGCTGCTCGCCGCCCTGCCGCTCGCCTTCCTCGCGCTCACGCTCGAGATGCTGTTCCGCATGCGCCGCCTCGCGCTCTCCGAGCGCGCGCCGCGCGACGACGCGGTCAGCACCGGGTAGGTCATGTCATGGGACGCGGCGGCGTTGCTGATGCTCGGCGGCTCGACCGTGCTGCTGTTTCTCGGGCTGCCGGTCGCGTTCTCGTTCCTCGTGATCAACCTGCTCGGCGCGTGGCTGTTCCTCGGTGGCGAGGCGGGGCTCACGCAACTCGCTCGCAACAGCGTCGGCTCGGTGGCGAGCTTCTCGCTCACGCCGATCCCGCTCTTCATCCTGATGGGCGAGGTGCTGTTCCACACCGGCCTCGCGGTGAAGGTGATCGACGGCGTCGAGAGGCTGATTCGGCAGCTTCCGGGGCGCCTCGCGGTCGTCGCGGTCGTGGCGGGCACGGTGTTCTCCGCGATTTCCGGCTCGACCATCGCCACCACCGCGATGCTGGGCAGCCTGATGCTGCCGGTGATGCTTTCGCGCGGCTATCACCCCACCATGGCGACCGGCCCCCTCATGGCGATCGGTGCCGTGGACATGCTGATCCCGCCTTCGGCGCTCACCGTGCTGCTCGGCAGCCTCTCGGGCATCTCGATCTCGAAGCTCCTGATCGGCGGCGTGGTGCCCGGGCTGCTGCTCAGCCTCGCGTTCATTGTCTACATCGTGACGCGGGTCAAGCTCAATCCGTCGCTCGCGCCGACCGCAGCCTTCGTCGAGCACCGCGGCTGGGATCGCTGGCTTCCCTTCGTGCAGTACGTGGTGCCGCTGGTGTCGATTTTCGCCATCGTGGTGGCGTCCATGTCGGCGGGCTGGGCGACGCCGACGGAGTCCGCCGCGATCGGCGCGTTCGCCACGATGGTGCTCGCGCTGCTGTACAGGGCTTTATCAATCAAGAATCTGTTGCGGGCCCTGCGCGGCACGACGGCGATCTCCGGGATGATTCTCTTCATCATCGTCGGCGCCACCACATTCTCGCAGGTGCTGTCCTTCTCCGGCGCGAGCAATGGCCTGGTCGAGCTGATCGCAGGGATGGGGCTCTCGCCGATGGCCGTGATCGCGGCGATGATGCTGCTGCTCATCTTCCTGGGCCTGTTCGTCGAGCAGGTGAGCATGATGCTCATCACGCTGCCGATCTACATGCCGCTGGTGCAGAAGTACGCCGTCGACCCGGTCTGGTTCGGCGTCATGTTCCTGATCTGCATGCAGCTCGGCCTGCTCCTGCCGCCGCACGGACTGCTTCTCATGACCATGAAGGGGGTGGCGCCGCCGACGGTGAGAATGGGGCACATTTTCCAGGCCGTGCTGCCTTACATCGTAATGAGCCTGCTGCTTCTTGCGCTCGTGTTCTTCGTTCCGGCGGTCGCCGTGTGGTTACCTAAGGTGTTGGTGTAATGGAAAGATCATTCAAGGCGGAAGTGCAGAAGCTGAAGCTCGGCGACGGCGACACCTTCCACGGCGAGGCGATCCTCGCCGTCACCAAGGCGCTGCTGCAGTCGGGCGTCGCCTACGTCGGCGGCTACCAGGGTGCGCCGGTGTCGCACGTCATGGACGTGCTGAACGACGCGCGCGACATCCTCGACGGCCTCGGCGTGCACGTCGAGACCAACGCCAACGAAGCCGGCGCCGCGGCCATGCTCGGCGCATCGATCAACTACCCGATGCGCGGCGCGGTCGCTTTCAAATCGACCGTCGGCACCAACGTCGCCTCCGACGCGCTTTCCAACCTCGCCTCCGCCGGCGTCAAGGGCGGCACGCTGCTGGTCCTCGGCGAGGACTACGGCGAGGGCGCCTCGATCATCCAGGAGCGCACCCACGCCTTCGCCATGAAGTCGCAGATGTGGCTCCTCGACCCGCGCCCCAACCTGCCGAAGATCGTCGAGATGGTCGAGCAGGGCTTCGAGCTGTCGGAAGCCTCCAGCACGCCGGTGATGCTCGAGCTGCGCATCCGCGCCTGCCACGTGCAGGGTTCTTTCGTGACGAAGAAGAATCTTGCATCGAAGCTTTCCAAGAAAGCCTTCATCGAGGCCCCGGATTTCGACTACGGCCGCATCTGCCTGCCGCCCGCCACCTACGCGCAGGAGAAGCACAAGATCGAGGTGCGCTGGCCCGCCGCAGTAGCTTTCATAAAAGAAAAAAAACTAAATGAGTTCTTCCCGGGCGAGAGGGAAGACACCGGCATCATCTGCCAGGGCGGCATGTACAACGCGGTAATCCGCGCGCTGCAGACGCTGGGGCTGGCGGACGTGTTTGGCGTCTCGCGCGTGCCGATCTACTGCATGAACGTGACCTACCCGATGATCCCGGACGAGATCGTCGAGTTCTGCAGCGGGAAGAAGGAAGTGCTGGTGGTCGAGGAAGGCCAGCCCGCCTTCATCGAGGAGCAGGTGCTCGCCACCTTGCGGCGCTACGGCTCGAACGACGTGAAGCTGCGCGGCAAGGACGTGCTGCCGATGGCCGGCGAGTACACGGGCGAGGTGGTGCTTACGGGTCTTTCCCGTTTTTTCGGTTCGGAAACTGTAGTCGAAAAAGTAAAAACCCTGAAAGGCAAGGCCGCGGACCTCCTCGGCCAGTTGCCCGCGCGCCCGCCGGGCTTCTGCGTCGGCTGCCCGGAGCGGCCGGTGTTCTCGGCGATGAAGATCCTGGAGGGCGATACCGGCAAGTTCCACCTCTCGGCCGACATCGGCTGCCATCTCTTCTCGACGCTGCCGCCGTTCAACATCGGCAACACCGTGCTCGGCTACGGCCTGGGCCTCGCCTCGAACTCAGCGGTGAACCCGATGTTCGCCAAGCGCACCGTGACGATGATGGGCGACGGCGGCTTCTGGCACAACGGCCTCACCTCCGGCATCGCCAACGCCGTGTTCAACAAGAACGACGGCATCCTGGTGATCATGAAGAACGGCTACAGCTCGGCCACCGGCACGCAGGAGCTGCCCTCCTCGCCGCAGCACAGCGAGACCCACGCGCCGGACATGAGCATGGAGCGCGCGCTCGCCGGCATCGGCGCCGACTGGGTCCGCACCGTCGACAACTACCGCGTCGGCGAAGTGGCGAAGGTGCTCAAGGAAGCGATGAGCACCGACCACAAGGGCCTGAAGGTCATCATCGCCGAGGGCGAGTGCCAGCTCGAGCGCCAGCGCAAACTCAGACCCATCAATTCAAAAAGACTTTCGTCGGGAAAGCGCGTGGTGCGGGTCAAGTACGGCGTGGACGAAGACACCTGCACCGGCGACCACTCCTGCATCCGGCTCTCGGGCTGCCCGACGCTCACCGTCAAGGACAACCCCGACCCGCTGCGCCGCGACCCGGTCGCGACCGTGATCGACGGCTGCGTCGGCTGCGGCCTGTGCGGCGAGAACGCGCACGCCGCGGTGCTGTGCCCCTCATTCTATCGGGCAGAGGTCATCCAGAATCCGGGCATGTTTGATCGTTTGGCGTTTTTCCTGAGAAAAATCGTCCATGGAACGGCAGTTCACTGAGGAAATCCGCGCGCTGAAGCTGGGCGACGGCGAGACCTTCCACGGCGAAGGCATCCTCGCGGTCACCAAGGCGCTGCTGCAGTCGGGCGTGTCGTACGTCGGCGGCTACCAGGGCGCGCCGGTGTCGCACCTGCTGGACGTGATGGTGCAGGCGCGCGACTACCTGGACGAGCTCGGCGTGCACGTCGAAGCCTGCACCAGCGAGGCCTCGGCCGCCGCCATGCTCGGCGCCTCGATCAACTATCCCGCGCGCGGCGCGGTCACCTGGAAGTCGATCGTCGGCACCAACGTCGCGGCGGACGCGCTGTCCTATCTGGCGAGCGCCGGCGTCATGGGCGGCACGCTGATCGTGCTGGGCGAGGACTACGGCGAGGGCGGCGTGGTCGCCCAGGAGCGCAGCCACGCCTTCGCGCTCAAGTCGCTCATGTGGCTGCTCGATCCGCGGCCGAACCTCTCGA
>JBIOYV010000105.1:0-2197 GCA_044870335.1 Burkholderiales bacterium
CCAGCACTGCCCCACGATCGATGCCGACGCCGATCTCGGCGCCCTGCGGCGGCACGTCGCTCTCCTTGACGCGGGCGAACAGTGGCGCGTCCAGCCCCTGCACCGCCACTTCGACCAGGGCGCTGTCGCCGAGGAAGCGCGCATCGAGCACCCGCGCCGGCACGCCCTCGCCCGCCGCGAGCAGTTGCACACCCCGCTGCCGCACGCAGACGATGGCGTCGGTGCCGTCGGGCAGGCCGTTGGCGGCGAACCGGCCGAGCGGCGTTGCGGCGCTGCCCCGATCGATGCGCGCGGCAAGCTCGTTCAGATCGGAGAAAGTGCGCGCGGCGAGGATGTCCTTGGGCGCGCGATAAAGCTCGAGCGCCTTGCCGGTTTGCACCACGCGGCCTTTGCGCATCAGCGCCACGCGGTCGCCCATGCGCATGGCCTCCTCGGCGTCATGGGTGACCACGATCGAGGTGGCGCGGGTCTCGTGCAGGATGGCGAGGGTCTCCTCGCGCATCTGCTCTCTGAGTTGCGTATCGAGCCCCGAGAACGGCTCGTCCATCAGCAGCACGCTGGGCCGGGGCGCGATGGCGCGGGCGAGCGCCACGCGCTGCTGCTCGCCGCCCGACAGGATATGGGGATATTCAGCGGCGTAATGCGCGAGCCCGACCCGCTCCAGCGCGGCCTGGGCTTCGGCGCGCGCCTCGCGCCGGGTGAGCGATTTGAGGCCAAAGGCGACATTGTCGAGCAGGGTGAGATGCGGGAACAGCGCGAAGTCCTGGAACATGAGTCCGACGCCGCGCCGCTCGGGCGGCACGAAAGCGCTCGGCCCCGCCACCTCCCGGCCGTCGAGCAGCACGCGGCCCGAGGATGGGCGCTCGACGCCGGCGGCAATCCTGAGCAGGGTCGACTTGCCGCAGCCGGACGGTCCGAGCAGGCAGAGGACCTCCGACGGCGCGATATCGAGGCTGACGCTGTCGAGCGCGAGCGTCTCGCCATAGCGGCGCGTCAGATCCTCCAAGGTGAGGCGGGCGGCGAAGGTGACGGCGGCCTTGCCGCGCGTGCCTCTGACGGCGTTCTTGCCGCGGCGGCTCGAGGCGCCCCGCGTCTTCAGGAACTCCAACATGGCGCCCATCTAGGCGCTTCGGCGCGCCGGGCGCAACCCAGCAAGCAACCTAAGTGGGCTCGTCGCCCTCCTCGTCGTCGCCCTCGCCCAGCGGCTCGTCCTCGAGCGGCTCCTCGTCGTCACGCAGATCGGGCGCGTCGTCGGGATTGGGCAGCGAGAAGCCGGGCGGCAGGTTGGAGTCGAGGAGACCTGCGCCTTTCAGCTCGTTCAGCCCGGGCAGGTCCTGGATCGAGTCGAAGCCGAAATGGGTTAGGAAGGTCTCGGTGGTGCCGTAGGTCACCGGTCGCCCCGGCGCGCGGCGGCGCCCGCGCAGCTTGATCCAGCCGGTCTCGAGCAACACGTCGATGGTGCCCTTGGACGTGCTCACGCCCCTGATCTCCTCGATCTCGGCGCGGGTCACCGGCTGGTGATAGGCGATGATGGCAAGCGTCTCGAGCGCGGCACGCGATAGCCGGCGCTGCTCGACTGCCTGCTTCTCGAGCAGGAAAGAGAGGTCGTCGGCGGTGCGGAACGCCCATTTGCCGGCGACGCGCACCAGATTGACGCCGCGCCCGGCATAGAGGCTCTGCAACTCCTCGAGCAGCGCGCGCACGTCCTCGCCTTCCATGAACTGGTGGGCCAGGGTCGGCTCGTCGAGCGGCTCGGTCGCGGCGAACAACAGCGCCTCGACGATGCGCAATTTCTCGCGCCGATCGGTCGACTGCAAGGCGATGACATTTGAGGGGAGCGGCAAAGGAAGGCGCGGTCGGCTTCGTTCGCGCTCAGTCTCGTCTTCCGGCATCGCCTCCGCCCTACTCAATTGCTTCGCTGTCATCCTTGGACCCCGTTGTTGTGGTTCTAACAGATCATGGTCATGCGGCGCGCTTGCGGCGGCGGACGAGCAACGGCGCTCGCCTCGAGCTTCACCGCGACCCTTGAAATGACGCGCGAGGGCGCGCTGGAAATCCGCCAGTCGAAATCGTTTGCGCCGCTTCTGGTCCGCCGCCGCAAGCGCGCCGCATGACCATGATCTGTTAGAAGCAACAACAACGGGGTCCCAAGGATGACAGCGAAGCAATTGAGTAAGGCGGAGGCAATGCCGGAAGA
>JBIOYV010000106.1:0-16362 GCA_044870335.1 Burkholderiales bacterium
GTCGACAAGGAGAGTCGGATGGGCGACGCGCAGGTTGAGCATCGGGCCGAGCGACTGGGTGCCCGCGGCCGCCCTGCCGCCCTCGGCCAAAAGCTTGACCGCGCTGGCGACGTCCTTCGGGCGCGCGTAGTCGAAAGCCGGCGCTTTCATCGGCCCGCCCTCATTGGCCCACCCTGAGCAGCGCCTCGACGATGCGGCGCGGCGTGAGCGGCGACTCGGTGATCTCGACCCCGAGCGGCGCGAGCGCGTCGTTCACCGCGTTGGCGATCGCCGCCGGCGGCGCGATGGCGCCGCCTTCGCCGATGCCCTTCTGGCCGAAGCGCGTGTAGGGCGAAGGCGTCTCCAGGTGGTCGATGCGCATCGCGGGCACTTCAGTGGCGCTTGGCAACAGGTAGTCGGCGAGCGTGGTCGCGAGCGGCTGGCCCTGCGCGTCGAACGGCATCTCCTCATAGAGCGCGGTGCCCACACCCTGCGCCGTGCCGCCGTACACCTGGCCGTCGGCGATCATCGGATTCACCAGCGTGCCGCCGTCCTCGACGATCACGTAATCGAGGATCTCGACGTGGCCGGTCTCGGTGTCGACCGCCACGGCCGCCGCGTGGCAGGCGTAACTGAAGGTGCCGGTGTCGACCTTCGCCTTGTAGCCCGCGGTCGCTTCCAGCCCCGCGGGATCGACGTCGGCGGGCAGGAGCTGCGGCTTGCGATACCAGACGTGGGAGACCTCTCCGAGGGTCAGCCTACGGTCGGTTCCCTCCACTCGGACGTTTCCATCTTCGAAAATCAGATCCGCCTCCGACACCTCCAGAAGCTTCGAGGCAATCGTCTTGACGCGCGCGCCGATCGCTTCACACGCGGCTGCCACGGCGCCGCCGGACATCACCATGCTGCGCGAGCCCCACGTGCCGGTGGAGTACGGCGTCAATGCCGTATCCCCATGGATCAAACGGACATTCTCCGGGTCGATTCCGAGGACCGTATTGGCGACCTGCGCCAGCGTGGTCTCCATGCCCTGGCCGTGCGAGTGGGCGCCGATGCGAAGCTCGAGCACGCCGTCGGGCGTGAGCCGCGCCGCGCACTGCTCGTGTCCCGGCACCATCGGGATGCCCCAGCCGTAGTACACCGAGGTGCCGTGCGCGGCCTGCTCGCAGTAGATGGAGAAGCCGACGCCGATACGCCGTACAGGGGTTTTTCCGGAAGAGGTATCCGTGGCAGCCAGTCTTTGTTGTTCCCGTATTTTGGCGAGGCCGATCATGTTGACCGCACGCCTGACCGCTTCCGGATAGTCGCCGCTGTCGAAGTGCTTCTTCGTGATGTTGTCGAACGGCATCTCGGCCGGCTGCACCAGGTTCGCGAGCCGCATCTCGTGAGGCTCGATGCCGAGCTCGCGCGCGGCGGCGTCGATCATCAGCTCGAGCGCGAAGCACACGCCGGTGCGCGCCACGCCTCGATAGGGCAGGATCGGCGCCTTGTTCGTCGCGACCGACCAGGTGCGGCAGCGGTAGCGGTCCATCTTGTACGGGCCGGGCAGGATCGAGCTCACCTGCGCGGCCTCGAGGCAGGCCGAGAAGGGGTAGGAGGAATACGCGCCGGAGTCGACCGTCGCCTCGCAGTCGATCCCCAGGATCTTGCCTCTCGCGTCGGCGTACAGCGTGAGGTCGTAGTGGTGCTCGCGGCAGTTCGCGTTCGCCGAGAGCTGCTCGCGCCGGTCCTCGATCCAGCGCACCGGGCGGCCCAGGCGCCGGCACAGCCACGCAAGGGCCACCTCTTCGGGCAGCAGGATGCCCTTGTAGCCGAAGCCGCCGCCGACGTCGGGCGCGACCACGCGGATCGCGCCCTGATCGATGCCGAGGCACTCGGCGAGGCCGGCGCGGTTGATGTGCGGCATCTGCGCCGCGCTGTACATCACGAGCTGCCCGAGCCGCCGGTTCCACTCGCACACCACGCCGCGGCCTTCCATCGGCGACATGTGCTGGCGTGCAGTACGGATCCGCCTTCTTGTTTTTACTTTTGCTTCTTTTTCGATTGAAGCGAGGTCGTCATCGACAAAAGATTCGAGGAAGACGTTATCGCCCCACTCTTCGTGCACCAGCGCCGGCGGATTGGTGCGCGCTTCCAGCATGTCCACGACCGCCGGAAGCTCTTCAAGAGCGAGTTCTGTTGCATCGGCCAAATCTTCCGCCTCGGCCCGGGTCGGCGCGACGCACATCGCCACCAGCTCCCCGACCTGGCGCACCTTGTCGCGCGCCAGAATCGGCTGCTCGGATGGCTTGAAGCCTTTCAGGGCCGAGACGGCTCGGATCGGCTTGACGCCGTCCAGTTCCTGAGCGGTAAAAACCAGGGTCTCCAGGCCGGACGGCTTGGTGACTCCCAGGATCGCTGCATGCGCCATGGGAGATCGCACGAAAGCGACTTCCAGCATTCCCGGGAGCCGGATGTTGGCGACGTACTCGCCTTGGCCCAGCAGGAAGCGCCGGTCTTCCTTGCGCGGAAGCCGCGCACCGACGCCCTTCCCGGTCACGCCGCTTCCGCGAGCGGCGGCAGGATGGAGGCGTCCGCGTCGTGGCGCGCGCCCTGGCGCAGGCAGAAATGCGGCCGCAGCAGACGCTCGGTGCGCACCGTGTTGCCTTCGTTGTCGCGCAGGGTCCAGCGGCCGCGCTCGTCGTGCAGCACGCTCACGTCGGCGGCGGCGCCGGGCTTGAGATTGCCGACCTCGCCCTGCATGCCGAGCATGCTCGCCGGATGGGTGGTGACCATGGGCACGATCGCCTCGAGCGGCAGCCCGAGCGCGAGCATGGAGCTCATCGCCGAGACGAGCGAGAAGCGCGTCTGGCCGAAGAACATGTGCTCCTTGTCGGGGTGCTCGCTCGGCGTTCCCCGGGGCGCCGGCACGCGGGTGTTGTAGCCGTGCATGTCGGCGCCGAGGGTGTCGGGCACGATGCCGGCGTCGAGCGCGATGCGCGCCATGCGGTAGCTGAAGTGCGAGCCGTGGCCGACGTCGGTCTTCAGTCCGCGGGCGAGCGCTTCCTTGACGATCGGGTGCACCTTGCCCTCGCGGTTCACGAAACCGCCGGGATGCCGGGTGAAGGGATGCGCCAGGATGTCGCCGGGCTTCAGGAGCGGCACCACCTGCTCGAGGATCGCGTCCGGGTCTACGCCGTTCGCTCCGGACTCGGGCAGGCCCCAGAGCTGGCCGAAGTGGATGTAGACCGGAAGCTTGGCCTGTTTCCCGATCTCGGCCGCGAGCCGGATCGACTCGATGCCCCAGCGCGCGAAGCCGCCGAGCTCCGCATGCGCCTTGAATCCCTTCACGATGTCGCGGTTCTCGCTCGCCGACTTGACCGTGGCGTCGACGTCGATGCAGTCGGGCCGGTAGAGCTCGGGGTAGAAGTGGCCCTCCATGCCGCCGACGAGATAGGCGGAGAGAAACGTCACCACACGGCTTTGCTTGGCCTGCACCACGAATTCGCGGAACGCGGGCAGCGTCATGCACGACGGCCCGCCCTGGTCGACCAGCGTCGTCACTCCCGAGCGCACGCCGCAAAGGTCGGCCTCGAGGCCGAAGCGGCCGGTGACGTACTGGAACACGTGCGCGTGCGTGTCGATAAGCCCGGGCAGCACGAGCTTGCCGGAGACGTCGACGGATTCGCGGGCGCTCGAGGGCGCGATCGACGGCAGCACCGCGGCGATGCGGCCCTCGCGGATCGCGACGTCGTACACGCCGTCGAGGCTCTGGGCCGGGTCGATCACCCGGCCGCCGCGCAGAATGAGGTCGTAGAGCATTGGTTTGATTCTACAATGCGTGGAGAGGAGGCTTCATGAAGACCATCGTATTGCTTGGCGCGCTGGCCGTTGCGGCCGGTTGCGCACGGGCGATCGACAAGGCCGGCCTCGCCGGCGAGGTCAAGGTCGCTCCGCCCGAGTAGACGCCCGGATTGACCCAACATACAAGGGGGTCGTGAGCCGCAGGCGAGCGGGGGGTTGGTTTCTAGGCTCTCGGAGAAATCAAACGAAAACCAAACCCCCCGCGCTCCCCCGAGTGGACCGGGGGTCGCTTCCCCCCTTCACAGGGGGGCGAGGCGCAGGAATTCCCGGCGCGTCTTGGGACCGTAGGTGAGGAAGTGCGGCTCGGGATGCTCGCGGTAAGCGAGCCTCTCCCTTGAAATCGAATCTTTGGCCGTGAACTTCCGCACTTCCGCGGGGCTCAGGCCGTAAACCCCGGCGGCGTTGAGGCCGAAGATTTTCGCGCGCACCGATGGCGTGATCTCGGCGTAGCCGAAGCGCTCGCGCAGCTGCGGCGCGATCTGGAAGGTCCTGAAGGCCTGGATCTGGTCCTGCGGCGAGCCGTACCAGATCGAGTCGGTGCCCCAGAGCACGTTGTCTTCCCCGCAGTAGCGAATGAGCTTGCCCAGGGCGTGCGCGGCCTGCTCGGGCTCGCGCATGAGGAAGCGCCAGGTGCTGCCGAGCTCGGCGTACACATTGCTTCCGGGTTTCACCCCATTCTTCAGTAATGAAGTAATCAGGGTGTCGATGCCGTCGCGCCGGCCGCTCTCGTCATAGGGCTGCTCGGGGACGCTCGTGACGAAGCCCGAGTGGTAGACGAGGAAGTTCACGTCCGGGAAGCGCTTCGCCACCACGCCGATATCGCTGCACTGGCTGTGCTCGTAGGACTGGCGGCCGAACGGCAGCCCCTTGTGCACGCAGATGTTCTTCACGCCGAGCGTGCGCGCCTTCTCGATGAAGCGCATGCCCACGTCATCCGAGAGGAAGTAGCCGCGGCCGCGCGGGCCGTACTGGGTGTAGGTCTTCCAGGCGCTGACGCGCCACTTCTCCTTCAGCTCGTCCATGGCCTCGAGGTCGCCGGGCTGGTTCGGGTTGACCCGGCCGTGGACCAGGAGCCGGTGCGTCCCCTCGAGCTTGTCGACGATGCGGCGCACCGCGTCGGCCGCCTCGATGGTGACGGGCTCGTCGGCGCGCGTCGACGGAACGAATGACAACACCATCACGTCGGTGTCGCTGTCCATGAACACGTCCTTGATGAAGACCTCGGGTCCTTTCGAATTTCCCTTTGGAGTGTCTACGAAGTGGCCTTGCACGTCGAAGATGAACTCGTCGCGCGCCGGTCCGGTCTGCAGGCGCGCGAGCTGGAGATCGAGCGCCGCCTCGGGCGAGACGTCGAAGAAGCCGCCGCTCCTGCCCGCCGCGGCGTTCGCAGTATTGAAAGCCAGGAGCGTGCTCGCCGCGCCGCAGGCCGAGACCAGGAATCGCCTTCTGTTCATTCCGAGTTCCCTGGAAAAATCGGAGGCGGCCTGATGCGCGAGGCGGTTCGCGGCGAGGTTGGCGCTCGAGAGGGGCACCGGCACGAATTCACCGTTCGAAGTGCTGTCCAGCTTGATCGGAAGGCGCTTGCCTTGTGGGTCGATGCGGGGGTCGATGGCGGGGCCGCGGGAGCGTGACATAGGACCTCCTTACGCTCAAAGCATAACCCTGCGGTTGCAAAAGAGTCTAAGGCGGTCAAAGACGTTCCTCTCCCCGAGCGCGGACTTAGCCGTACTTTGGAGGAAGTGCACAACCGGGAGAGGCGATATGACAACCGGGTTCGCGGCTAGATTCGCGCTGGGCTGCCTGATCGCGGCCGGGTCGTTGTCGGCTCGCGCGCAAGACCTGGACAAGCCCCTCCTGCTCGTCGCCTCGCCGAAGACGACGGGTTTCTACAGCCGGGCCGTGCTGGTCGTCCTGCCGCAGGGCGCGGAGCACGTGGGCTTCATCATCAACCGCGTCACGCGCACGACGGTGGCGGCGGCGTTTCCCGGCGAGCCGGATGCGGCGAAGGTCGACGAGCCGATCTATCTCGGTGGTCCGAGGAACCCGCAGGCGCTTTTCGCGCTCGTGCGCAGCGACCCGGGCGAAGGCTCGCGCCGGCTCTTCGGTGAAGTATTCCTCGCGGTGGGCAGCGACGCGCTCGACCGCGTGCTTCGCGAGTCTGCGCAACAAGCACGCTATTTCGCGGGCTTCGCGACCTGGGGGCCGGGCGAGCTCTCCCGCGAGATCGCCCACGGAGCCTGGTCTACCGCCGACGCGGACGAGGGCTTCCTCTTCCACTCTCACCCGGCCTACATGTGGTCCGCCCTGCAGCAGCGCCCGCAGGCTACTCGCTAAGGCAGCTAGACTGCCGCTACTCTTTAGGCAGGTCGCTGCCGTAGGGCTTGGTGATGATCTCGAGCAGGTGGCCGCTCGGGTCCTCGAAGTAGACGCCGCGCCCGCCGTAGTGGCGGTTGATCTTGCCTTCCTGCTTCTGCCCGGGATCGGCCCAGTACCTGACCCCGCGCTCCTTCAGACGGCCGAAGATCTGGTCGAACTCCGCGTCGCTCACTAGAAAAGCGTAGTGCTGCGCCTGGATCTCCATGCCGTCGGCGTCGAGGAACGCGAGCGTCACCTCGTTCTGCACCTCGACGTCGAGAAAGGGGCCGAACGGGCGCGGCTTGCCCAGGCCGAAGACCTCGGCGAAGAAGCTCGCGGCGGCCTGCGGGTCCTTCGAGTGCACGATGGTGTGGTTGAGCTGGATCGTCATGCGAACGAGATCCCCTGGGTCGAAAACGGCAGCACGCGCGGCGCCTTGCCCTCCAACGCGAGCAGCGCGTTCGCCAGCGCGGGCGCGATGACCGGGGTCGAAGGCTCGCCCACGCCGCTCGGCTTCTCGCGCGAGGGCACGATATGAACCTCGATGCGCGGCATCTGGTTCATCCGCACCACCGGATAGTCGTGGAAATTCGACTGCTCCACCATGCCGTCCTTGAGGGTGATGGCGCCGCCGAGCGCGGCGGAGAGGCCGTAGCCGATTCCCGACTCCATCTGCATGGCGACGATATTCGGGTTGACCGCTACGCCGCAGTCCACGGCGCAGACTACGCGATCAATCCGTAAAGAGTTTTCCTTCTTGGAAATCTCCACGACCTGCGCGACGAAGGTGTTGAAAGATTCGTGCACGGCGATGCCGCGGGCGCGACCGTTGGCTAACGGCTGGCTCCAACCGGCTTTCTGCGCGGCAAGTTCGAGCACGCCGCGGTGCCGCGGATGCTTCGCGAGCAGCGCGCGGCGCAGCTCGAACGGGTCCTTCCTGGTGGCGAGCGCGATCTCGTCGAGGAAACATTCGGTGGCGTACGCCGTGTGGGTGGAGCCGACCGAGCGCCACCACTGGACCGGCACGCCCATTTTTGGCGAATGCAGGAATACGCCGAGGTTCGCAATCCCGTAGGGCAGATTGGAAGCGCCCTCGACCGAGGTGGCGTCGATCCCGTCCTTCACCATCATGCTTTCGAACGCGGTGCCGGTGAGGATCGATTGGCCGACGATGACGTGCTTCCAGGCGACGAGCTTGCCGTCCGCGTCCAGTCCCGCCTGGAGCCGGTGGTAGTACATGGGGCGAAACCATCCTGCGCGCATGTCGTCCTCGCGCCCCCAGACGAGCTTCACCGGCGCCTTGCCGCCCGTGGTGGACAGTGAGGCCTTCGCGATGGCGGCAGCCTCGAGCAAGTAGTCGGACGCCGGATTGGCGCGGCGGCCGAACCCGCCGCCCGCGTAAAGCTGGTTCAACTTCACCTGCTCGGGCTTCAGCCCCAGAAGCTGCGCGAGCGCCATCTGGTCGACGGTCTGGAACTGCTCGCCGTTCCACACCTCGCAGCCCTCGGCGCCGAGCCGCACCACGCAGTTCATCGGCTCCATCGCCGCGTGCGCGAGGTAGGGAAACTCGTAGGCCGCCTCGAGCGTTTTCGCCGCGGAGGCGAGCGCCTGGTCGGCATCGCCGTCCTTGCGCGCCGCCGTGCCCGGCGTCGCCGCCAGCTTCTTGTATTCCGACATGATCTCCGTGGAACCGAGGCGAAAAGCTGCCGACTCATCCCACTGCGCCGTGAGAGCGTCGCGTCCTTTCTTCGCGGTCCAGTAGTCCTTCGCGAGCACCGCGACGCCGTCGGTCACCGGCGTGGAGAAGGCGACCACGTTCTGAACGCCTTTCACGGCTTTCGCCTTCGCGGCATCGAAGCTCTTCAGCTTGGCGCCGAAGCGCGGCGGGTGCAGCACCACCGCCGTGAGCATGCCGGGCAGCTTCACATCCTGTGTGAACCGCGCGGTTCCGGTCGACTTTGCACGTGCATCGGTGCGGCGGGCGGGCTTGCCTATGTAGACGAAGTCCTTCGGGTCCTTGAGCGGTACGTCTTCGGGCACTTTCTGCTTCGCGGCGTCGGCGGCGAGCTCGCCGAAGGTCGCCTTGCGGCTGCCGTGCGACACCACGCCGTTCGAGACGCGGATCTCCTTCGCCGGCACCTTCCACTTCTCGGCCGCGGCGGCGACCAGCATCGCCCGCGCGGCGGCGCCGGCCTTGCGCAGCTGCTCGTAGGAATTCGCGAGCGCGGTGCTGCCGCCGGTGCCTTGCGCCGGCCCCCAGAAGAGGTTGTTGTAGACCTTGGCGTCGGCGGGAGCGCCGTCGGCGCGGACCTGCGACCACGCCGCGTCGAGCTCCTCGGCGACCAGCGTGGGGAGCCCGGTGTAGGTGCCCTGGCCCATCTCGAGATGCTTCACGATCACGGTGACGGTGTTGTCGCTGCCGATGCGCACGAAGGCGTTCGGCGCGAAAGTCTGGGCCTTCATCTGCGCGAAGCCGGAACCGGGAAGTGCCACGCCCAGGACCAGCGCGCCCGAGCTCTTGAGGAAATCGCGGCGGCTGAGGTTGGTGACGGTGTTCATGCCTGCAGACCTTTCGCGGCGCGCTTGATCGCCGTCCGGATGCGCGGATAAGTCGCGCAGCGGCAAATGTTTCCGCTCATCGCCGAATCGATGTCGGCGTCGCTCGGGTTCGGATTGGCGGCGAGGAGCGCGGCGGCGGCCATGACCTGGCCCGACTGGCAGTAGCCGCACTGGGGCACGCTCTCGGCGATCCAGGCCGTCTGCACCGCCTTGCCCGCCTTGGTGGCGCCGATCGCCTCAATCGTGGTGATGCGCTTTCCCGCCACCGACGATGCGGGCGTGGTGCAGCTTCGCGTCGGCTGCCCGTCGACGTGCACGGTGCACGCACCGCACAGCGCCATGCCGCAGCCGAACTTCGTTCCGGTCAGGTTGAGGTGGTCGCGCAGCACCCACAGCAGCGGCGTGTCCTCCTCCGCGTTCGCGCTGACGTGCTTGCCGTTGACGTTGAGGGAAAGCATGGCTTGATCTCCTTCACTTGCTAGCCACTTGCTAGCATAAGACCTCAACCTGACTTGAGGTCAAGCGTGGACCACGATTCGATCGGAAGAGCGCTCAGCGTGGGCGAGGTCGCCGCGCGCAGCGGCGTCGCCGTGTCGACGCTGCACTATTATGAGGCGCGCGGACTCATCCGCAGCTCGCGCAGCCGCGGCAACCAACGCCGCTACGTACGCGAGGTGCTGCGCCGTGTGTCAGTCATCAAGGTCGCGCAACGCGTCGGCGTGCCGCTCGCTTCGATCCGGAGACTGCTGGACTGAAAGCCCTGGGCTCAGGGCTCCTTGGGGATATCCACCGCGATCCAGATCGCGGCGACGCCCGCGCGATTCTCGGCCCAGTGGGTGGTCGACTTGCCCTCGGCGAGGCCCTCGCCGGTCTTCACCACCTTCGGCGGCTGGCCTTCCTCGTGATAGGTCACCTCGCCCTGCAGGACGTAGCTCACCGTCGGGCGGTCCTTGTGGCTGTGCAGACCGATCACGCCGCCGGGGAGCAGCGTGATGCGGCGCATGCGCAGCGGCCGGCCCTTGACCGACTCGATCTCGCCGGTGAGGTCGATCGAGCGCAGTTGGTCCGCGCTGATGCCCTTGCTTTCGGCCGGCGGCTTCATCTGCCCGACCGCGATGCCGGCGGCAAAGCCGAGCGCGAGCGCGGACCCCGCGAGCAGCAATATCTTCGTTTGCATCGATTCTCCGTGGGTGGCCATGTCGGATAAGTTAGACTGAAATCCCAGGGAGGATACATGCTGGCACGAGGGCTCGCTGTAGCGTTTGCGTTGCTTCTTGCTCATCTCTTCACTGAGGAAGCGATAGCGCAATATCCGACGCGGCCGATCCGGCTGATCGTTCCCGCGGCGCCGGGCGGGGGAACCGACATCACCGCGCGCAGCTTCACCCCGGCGTTGCAGGACAACCTCGGCCAGCCGGTGGTGATCGAGAACCGCGGGGGCGCGGGGGGCGTCATCGGAAGCGACGTCGTGGCGAAAGCCGCGCCGGACGGCTACACCCTGCTCCTCTGCTATGTGAGCCACGCGACCAACCCGACGCTGGTCGACAAGCTGCCGTACGACACGATCCGCGATTTCACGCCGATCACGCTCGTCTCGCACGAGCCGACCGTGCTGGTGACGCATCCCGCGGTGCCGGCGAAGACGCTGGCCGAGTTCACGGCCTGGGCGAAGCCGCAAGGCGACAAGCTGAGCTACGCCACCGATCCGGGCAGCGCCGGTTTCCTCGCGGCGGAGCTGTACAAGCAGCTCGCGGGCGTGCGCGCCGCGTACATCCCGTACAAGGGCAGCGGCCCCGCGTCGGCGGACGTGCTCGCGGGCCACGTGCCCTACATGTGGTCGGTGATCTCCATCATCACGCCGCACGTCAAGTCCGGAAGGATGAAAGGCCTCGCGATCGCGGCCGAGAAGCGGGCGCCCGGCCTGCCCGACGTGCCCACGACCGCCGAGGCCGGCATGCCCGATTTCGCCGTGAGCGGCTGGTACGGCCTGCTCGCGCCGGCGAAAACGCCTAAGGACATCGTCGACAAGGTGCACGCCGCGGCGGCCAAGGCGCTGAAAGACGACAAAGTGCTCGAGCGCCTCGCGGCCTCGGGCTCGCTGCCGCTCGGCGCCGGCCCGGCCGAGCTCGACGCGCACGTCCGGCGCGAGATCGCGCGCTGGGACAAGGTGCTCAAGACCGCCGGCATCCAGCTCAAGTAAGCGAATTCGGGCTCTGACCCCGAATTCCGTACCAGTCGACGCGCAAGCTGCCCGCCGAGGCTAGGCGGGGGCGGATTCTGGCGCGCGCGAGCACTCCTCCTTCACCTTCGCGCGAATGATGTCCGCCAGGCGAAGCGCGCCCGGACCGGCGGCGTCGCGGTCCGCGAAGATGAGATAGAGGCTGCCGGTGCGCGCGGCGCCCTCGCGCAAGGTAATGGGGACGAGCGCGCCGCGCTGCAGCTCGCCCTGGATCGCGTCCTCCGGAAACCAGGCGTAGCCGTAGCCCAGAAGCACGGCGTGGAGCGAGGTCGCCTTGTTCGACACCGTCCAGCGTTCCTCGTTGAGAAAGCCCGCCGAGCGCTTGCGCTGGATTCCCGAGTCCCGGATCACGATGTGGCGGTGCTGGCGCAGGTCCTCGAGCGTTGCCGGCCGGCCAAGCCGGTGCAGCGGGTGCGACGGCGCCGCAACACAGAGGGTGCGCAGCGGCATCAGCGGGTCGCCGAGGAAACCCGCCGGCAGGTTAGGCGAGATGGCGAAGTCGACGCGGCGTGCGGCGAGCGCCTCGTCGGTGCCGCCGAGCACGGTCTCGAAAAGCTCGATGCGCGTATCGGGCCGCTCGGCGGAAAACGTTCCCAGGCACTGCACCAGGAGCCAGGTGGGGAAGAGGATCTCGACCGCAATCCGGATCTCGGCTTCCCAGCCCTTCGCAAGCTCGCCCGCCGCGTGCTCGAGCCGTGCGGCCTCGTCGACGAGCGTCTTGCCGCGGCGATAGAGCACCTCGCCGGTCGGCGTCAGGACCGCCTTGCGGCCGCGGATCTCGAACGCCTTGACCCCGAGCAGCGCCTCGAGCTTCTGGATCGCGTAGGTGAGCGTGGACTGACTTTTGTGGAGCGCCTCGCCGGCTCTCGCGTAGCCGCCTGATTCCACGACCGAAACCAGCGTCGCCCACTGGTCGAGCGAGATTTTCGGGAGTGCCATGAATCATCTATTCAGTCGAACGATACGGCCTAATTATTCCGCTTTTTAATCGACTGGATCAATAGTTAAATCACTCCAACAGTCAATCGGAGGGCTTATGAAGATCCTGCAAATCAAGTCGAGCGTGTTCAACGGAAGCGGCCAGTCGAGCCGCCTTGCGGAGGCGTTCGTAGCACTGCTGCGCAAGCAACGCCCCGAAGCAAAACTCGTCCAGCGAGACCTGGTGGCCGACCCCGTACCGCATCTCGATGGCGCGCGGGCGGGCGCGTTCTTCGCCAAGCCCGAGGAGCGGAGCGCCGAGCAGAGCGCGGTCATCGCCTACTCGGACACGCTGATCGACGAGCTGCGCAGCGCCGACGTGCTGGTGCTCGGGCTGCCGATGTACAACTTCGGCGTGCCTTCGCAACTCAAGGCTTGGTTCGACCACATCGCGCGCGCTGGCGTGACGTTCAAATACACCGAGAAGGGCGCCGTGGGCCTGCTCACCGGCAAGAAGGCTTACGTGTTCGCGGCGCGCGGCGGCGTCTACGGCGACCATGATGCGCAGACCCAGTTCGTGCGCCAGTTTCTCGGCTTCATCGGCATCACGGACGTCGAGTTCGTCTACGCCGAAGGGCTTGCAATCTCGCCCGAGAGCCGCAATAACAGCTTGATCGCCGCCCAGGCCCGGTCGCAGCGCCTCGCCGCGCAAAACCGGCTTGCGGCGTAACGAAAGGAACAGCAATGACAGTACGCACACTCGAGCGCGTGATTCCCTCGATCCCGGCCTCCGACGGCGCGGGCGTGAAGCTGCGCCGCAGCCTAGGCTCGAGCCAGCTCGCGCGCCACGACCCGTTCCTGATGCTCGACGAGTTCTTTTCGGACGACCCGGACGATTACCTCGCCGGCTTTCCGTCGCACCCGCACCGCGGCTTCGAGACCGTGACCTACATGCTCGACGGCCACATGCAGCACAAGGACGACCACGGCAACACCGGCGACCTCGGCCCCGGCGACGTCCAGTGGATGAGCGCCGCGCGCGGCATCATCCATTCCGAGATGCCGCAGCAGAGCGAAGGCCGCATGCGCGGTTTCCAGCTCTGGCTCAACCTGCCGGCGAAAGAGAAGATGAAGCCCGCGGCGTACCGCGACATCGCTGCGAGCGAGATTCCCGTGGTTTCAAGGGACGGCGCCCAGGTGAAAGTGATTGCCGGTTCCCTCGGCGGCACCGTCGGAGCGATCCACGGCGGGAGCACCGAGCCCTACTACTTCGACGTGCATCTCGCGCCGGGCGCGGTGTTCGAGGGGGCAATCCCCGCGGGCCACAACGCGTTCCTCTACGTCTACGAGGGCGAAGCGCTGGTGGGCGAGCAGAGGAAGCCGCTCGCGCATCGCAGCGCGGGACTGCTTTCCTCGAACGAGGATTCGGTCAGGCTCGAGGCGGGGGCCGGGGGTGCCCGTGTACTGCTCCTCGCCGGCAAGCCGCTGCGCGAGCCGGTCGTGCAGTACGGTCCATTCGTGATGAATACCCGCCAGGAGATCGAGCAGGCGATCGCCGACTATCAGGCCGGGACGCTGTCGCGCGGTGAAATCGGCCGCATCAAGATCGCGTAGCGCGCAGTTTCGAAACTGACCTGAAGCTGGCGTGAGAAAAGCCGCGCTTGCGCGGCTTTTTTCTGCCGTTCATTCCATCACGAGAGCCGTCTGTCGCGTGCGCGCAACGCTGCGGCGCAGGCGCGATTTGTTCCTCGCAATGCGCGCGCCGCGGGTGGAGAGTCGGGCCGTAAGAACAACAGGCTTGAGGGGGAAGGGATGAACACGCTTCAGGACCGGGGACACAAAGAACAACAGCGCTTGCGCCTCGAAGCCGATCTGGCGGCGAGCATCGAGACGCTGTTCCGGCGCTGCCCGTCGCTCTACGGCTTTTCGGTGCAGCCGGCCTCCACGGTCACCCGGGAGCGCGCGGTCGACCACCTCGAAGGCGATCTTTACCTCGCGGATGTCGCCTGCCATCCGCTCCTCGACGAAGAGCGCTGCGCGGAACTGTGCGAGGTCGTCTCGCATACGCTGCTCGAGCTGGTGGAGGAGCGGCCGGAGATGGCCGAGCTCTTGCCGGGGCGCACCTTCGCCCGCACGCTTCACTAACCGCGGGTGAGGCCATGAAGCGGACCCTCGCCCTCCTCGCCCTCCTCGCAGCCGCCCTTGCCTGCCGCGCCGAAGACCTCGGGCGGCCGCTGCTGCTCGTCGCCTCGCCTGCGCTGCAGGGCGCCTACAGCCACACCGCGCTGCTCGTGTTCCCGATGCGCGACCAGCACGCCGGCTTCATCCTCAACCGCTCGACCGACGTCAAGATGGCGAGCGTGTTCCCCGAGCATCCGCCTTCCGCGAAGGTGGCCGAGCCGATCTACTTCGGCGGCCCGGAGATGGTGGACTCGCTGTTCGCGCTGGTGCGCAAGGATCCGGGCCCCGGCTCGGTGCGGGTGCTGAACGACCTCTTCGTGACCGCGGAAGCCGACTGCCTCGACCGCATCATCGAGCAGACGCCGAACGACGCGCGCTACTTTGCCGGCTTCGTGGGCTGGCGTCCGGGCGAGCTCGAGAAGGAAATCGAGTCCGGCTACTGGTACGTCGACACGTTCGACGCCGGCCAGGCTTTCCGCAACGACGCCGGCACGATGTGGGAAGAGCTGGTCAAGCGCCTCGGCAACGGCCACCCCCGCCCGATCGACCTGCACGGCGCGTAATCCGCGCCGGGATTGCGGCTAAACTCGCCGGGTGCAATTGAGGGCGTAACGGGGGAGGCGGAGCTCCCCTGTTCCTAATGAGCGAGACCGAAGCCGCCTCACCCCCGCCGCCACCCGCCTCGCGCCGCGAGCAGGGCCGGGCCTTCGTGCGCAGGATGTACCGCCCGCGCATGATCGGCCTCGCGCTCGGCGCCGTGGCGATCGCCGGCGTGCTGATCTACAGCGGCGCGGGCCTCGCGATGTGGGGCGCGCTTTTCGCCAGCACCATCCTCTGGCCGCACCTCGCCCTCTGGCTCGGGAGCCGCAGCGCCAACCCGTACCGCTCCGAGCTCGCGAGCCTGACGGTGGATTCGGCGCTCGGCGGAGCCTGGATCGCGCTGATGCAGTTCAACCTGCTGCCGAGCGTGGTGATCCTGATCATGCTCACGATGGACAAGATGGCGATCGGCGGCGCGCGGTTCCTCGCGCGCTGCGCTGGCGTGCTGGCGCTCGCGTGCGCGGCGACCGCCGCGCTCACCGGCTACCCGGTGCGCCCCTATACCAACATGGTGCAGATCATCGGCTCGCTGCCGCTGCTCGTGTTCTACCCGCTGGTGGTCGGGTGGACCACCTACCGCCTGGCGCGGCGGCTGCGCGAGCAGAACCAGATTCTCTCGGAGATGAGCCGCACCGACGGGCTCTGGGGCCTGCTCAACCGGCGCCACTGGGAGGAGGCGGTCGCGGCCGAATTCGAGCGCTGCGCGCGCACCGGCGCATGCGCCTCGCTCCTGATGCTCGACATCGACCATTTCAAGTCGATCAACGACCAATACGGCCATCCGGCGGGCGACGAGGCGATTCGCAAGGTGGCCGAGATCCTGCGGGGGTCGCTGCGCGGCGACGACGTGCCGGGGCGTTACGGCGGCGAGGAATTCGGCGTGCTGCTTCCCGACACCCCCGAGGCGGGCGCCGAAGCGATCGCCGAGCGCATCCGCGAGCGCATCGAGCGCGCCGCCCTGGCGCGAGCGCGGCTGCGCGTCACGGCGAGCCTTGGCATCGCCGAGATCGGCGCGCACGACGTCGACTACACGGTGTGGATTTCGCATGCCGACCGCGCCCTGTATGCTGCGAAGGAGCGCGGCCGCAACCGCAGCGTGCGCTTCCAGCCCAAGTTCACGCCGAGGCCAGAGCCAACATGAAGATCTCGATGTACCAGGCGAGCGCGCCGCGCTTCGCCAACACCCTGAAGAACCTCTCCGCGATCCTCGACAAGGCGCAGGCCCACTGCGAGGCGAAGAAAATCGAGCCGGCGACCCTGGCGGGCATGCGGCTCATCGCCGACATGTTTCCTCTTTCGCGCCAGGTGCAGGTCGCCTGCGACAGCGCCAAGGGCGCGGTGGCCCGGCTGGCCGGCGCCGACATCCCGAAGCACGACGACACCGAGCAGACCCTCGCCGAGCTCAAGCAGCGCATCGCGAAGACCATCGACTTCATCCTGTCGGTGTCGCCGGACAAGATCGACGGCAGCGAGGAGCGCCAGGTGACGTTGCGCCTGGGCGGCAGGGACGTGACCTTCACCGGGATCCAGTACCTCCTCGGCTTCGCCTATCCCAACTTTTACTTTCACGTCACCACCGCCTACGACATCCTGCGCGCCAACGGCGTCGAGCTCGGCAAGCGCGACTACATCGGTACGCCGTAAAAAATCGGGGTCAGAGCCCGATTTCCGTAAGCTGCGCGTCGCTG
>JBIOYV010000107.1:0-45285 GCA_044870335.1 Burkholderiales bacterium
CATCCTCAGCGCCGTCACGCCGGCCACGGCGAGCGCGACGAGCGAGAGCGCGAGCGCGACGAACTCCATGGCGGCTATTTCAGTCGAGTCGGTGAAAAGCGTCCACCTCCGCGGCGCTGCGTTCGGCCTATGCCGCGACGCCACCGGCGTCATATTTTGGAGGCCGCCGGAGGCCGGAGGCTATACTGCGAGCATGGCAGCGAAGCCCAATCCCTACGCTGAGGACCTCGACAAAAGCGGCGCCAACTACGTTCCGCTGACGCCGCTCTCGTTCATCGAGCGCTCGGCGCGCGTCTATCCGGGGCGGCCCTCGGTCCTGCACGGCCGCACGCGCTACACCTGGAGCGAGACCTATGCGCGCTGCAGGAGGCTCGCCTCGGCGCTCGCCCGGCGCGGCATAGGAAAGGGCGATACGGTCGCGGTGATGCTGCCGAACATTCCCGCGATGTACGAGGCGCATTTCGGCGTGCCGATGTGCGGCGCGGTGCTGAACACGCTCAACACGCGGCTCGACGCCGAGGCGCTCGCCTTCATGCTGCGCCACGGCGAGGCGAAGGTCCTGATCACCGACCGCGAGTTCTCCTCGACCATCGAGAGGGTGGATTACGAGGGTCAGATCATCGACGTCGACGACCCGGAATACGCGGGTCCCGGGAAGCGCCTCGGCGAGACCGACTACGAAAGCTTCCTCCAGAGCGGAGATCCCGAGTACGCCTGGACCTGGCCCGAGGACGAGTGGGACGCGATCTCGCTCAACTACACCTCCGGCACCACCGGCGATCCGAAAGGGGTGGTGTATCACCACCGCGGCGCCTACCTCAACGCCGTCTGCAACATCGTCACGTGGAGCATGCCGCAGCACGCGGTCTACCTCTGGACGCTGCCGATGTTCCACTGCAACGGCTGGACCTTTCCGTGGACCATGGCGGCGAACGCCGGAACCAACGTGTGTCTGCGCCGGGTCGACGCAACCGCGATTTTCGATCTCATCAGGAAAGAAAAAGTAACGCATTATTGCGGTGCGCCGATCGTCCACAGCATGCTGATCAACGCGCCCGAGGAGCTCAAGGAAGGCATCGAGCAGAAGGTGCATGCGATGGTGGCCGCGGCGGCGCCGCCGGCGGCGATGATCGAAGGCATGGAGCGCATGGGCTTCGACATCACCCACGTCTACGGCCTGACGGAGACGTACGGACCTGCCACGGTGTGCGCAAAGCACGAGGAATGGGACACGCTCGACATCGGCGAGCGCACCCGCCTGAACGGCCGCCAGGGTGTGCGCTACCTGATGCAAGAAGGCCTCACGGTGATGGATCCCGAGACCATGACGCCGGTGCCCGCCGACGGGGAAACCATGGGCGAGATCATGTTCCGCGGCAACATCACCATGAAGGGCTATCTCAAGAACCCGAACGCGACGCAGGCGGCGTTCGCCGGCGGCTGGTTCCATTCCGGCGACCTCGCGGTGGTGCAGCCCGACGGCTACGTGAAGATCAAGGACCGCTCCAAGGACATCATCATCTCCGGCGGCGAGAACATCTCCTCGCTCGAGGTGGAGGACGTGCTCTACCGCCACCCGGCGGTGCTTGCGGCCGCGGTGGTCGCCAAGCCCGACGAGCGATGGGGCGAGACGCCGTGCGCATTCGTCGAGGTCAAGCCTGGCGCAAGCGTCACGGAAATGGACATCATCCACTTCTGCAGGACCCACCTCGCCCGGTTCAAGGTGCCGCGCGCGGTCGTGTTCGGCGAGCTGCCCAAGACCTCGACCGGCAAGATCCAGAAGTTCCTGCTGCGCCAGAAGGCGCGCTCCGCGGTCGCGATCGATACGTGAGCGCAGTTCCGAAATCGGAAGAGATTTTGCTGCGCGAGGAGCGCAACGGTATCTGCACGCTGACGATGAACCGGCCGGTGCAGATGAATCTCCTCACGAGTGAAATGCTCGCGGCGTTGCAGTCCGCCTTTGAAGATATTTCGAAAGAGAAGCAAGTGCGCGTGGTCGTCCTCGCCGCCGCGGGCAAGGGCTTCTGCGCCGGGCACGACCTCAAGGAGATCCGCGCGCTGAAAGAGCTGCCGAAGGTCGAGCAGCTTTTCGACCAGTGCAGCCGCATGATGCAGGCCATCACCGCGTTGCCGCAGCCGGTGATCGCGCGCGTTCAGGGCGCGGCGGCCGCGGCCGGCTGCCAGCTCGTCGCGCAGTGCGACCTCGCGGTCGCGTCGGAGGCCGCCAGGTTCACCACGCCGGGCGTGACCTGGGGCTTCTTCTGCTCGACGCCCGGAGTCGCGGTGGGCCGCAACATCTCGCGCAAGCGCGCGATGGAAATGCTTCTCACGGGCGAGCTCATCGACGCGCACAAGGCGCTGGAATGGGGCTTGGTCAACCGGGTCGTCGCGGCCGCTTCGCTCGAGGAGGAGACGCTGAAGCTGGCAAGGCAGATCGCGGAAAAGCCGCCCGCCACCACCGCGGCCGGCAAGCGCGCCTTCTACCAGCAGATGGACCTCGGCGTCGCAAGAGCCTACGACCTCGCGAGCCAGGTGATCTCGTCGAGCTTCGCGCATGCCGAAGGGCGCGCCGGCATGGACGCGTTCATCGACAAGCGCCCGCCGCCCAAGCATTGAATGGTTGTATCATCCGGCCCTTGCGAGGGGCGGTTGGTCGACGAAACGATTCTCGAAACGCGCGGGCTGACCAAGGAGTTCAAGGGTTTCGTAGCGGTGAAGGACGTGTCGCTGAAGGTCCGGCGCGGCAGCATCCACGCGCTCATCGGTCCGAACGGCGCCGGCAAGACGACGTGCTTCAACCTGCTCACCCATTTCCTTGAGCCGACGCGCGGGCAGATTTTCTTCAAGGGGCGCGAGATCACCGGCTCGGCGCCCGCGCGCATCGCGCGCATGGGCCTGGTGCGCTCGTTCCAGATCTCGGCGGTCTTTCCGCACCTGACGGTGCTCGAGAACGTGCGCGTGGCGCTGCAGAGGAAGCGCGGCGCTTCGTTCGACTTCTGGCGCTCCGAAAAGATCCTGCAGGCGCTGGATGAGCCGGCGCGGGAGCTGATCGAAGCCGTCGGACTGTCCGACTTCGAGGAGACCGTGGCGGTCGAGCTGCCCTACGGCCGCAAGCGCGCCCTCGAGATCGCAACCACGCTGGCGCTCGATCCGGAGATGATGCTGCTCGACGAGCCGACCGCCGGGATGACGCACTCCGACGTGGAGCGCATCACGGCGCTCATCAAGAAGGTGTCCGCGAACCGCACCGTACTCATGGTCGAGCACAACCTCTCGGTCGTGTCCACGCTCTCGGACAGGATCACCGTGCTCCAGCGCGGCGAGATCCTCGCCGAGGGCGACTACGCCACCGTGTCCAAGAACCCGCAGGTCATCGAAGCCTATCTCGGGGCGGGCCATGCTTGAGGTTCGGGGTTTGAATGCGTGGTACGGCGAGTCGCACATCCTGCACGGCATGGATTTCGACGTCGGCGAGGGCGAGGTGGTGACGCTCCTCGGGCGTAACGGCGCGGGCAAGACCACCACCATGAAGTCGATCATGGGGATGGTCGGCCGACGCGATGGGTCGATCAAGTTCAAGGACCGGCAGACGATCAAGCTCGCTTCGAACGCGATCGCCCGGCTCGGGATCGCGTTCTGCCCGGAGGAGCGCGGCATCTTTGCGAGCCTCGACGTCGAGGAGAACCTGATGCTGCCGCCGCAGATCGCGCCGGGCGGGCTCCCGGTGCAGCAGATCTTCGAGCTCTTTCCCAACCTGCGCGAGCGCCTGAGGAGCCAAGGCACCAAGCTCTCCGGCGGCGAGCAGCAGATGCTCGCCATCGGCCGCATCCTGCGCACGGGCGCGCGCCTGCTGCTGCTCGACGAGCCGACCGAGGGCCTCGCGCCGGTAATCGTGCAGCAGATCGGCCGCACCATTTCGCGGCTGAAGCAGCAGGGCTTCACCATCCTGCTGGTGGAGCAGAATTTCAGGTTCGCCCAAACCGTGGCCGACCGGCACTACATCGTCGAGCACGGCCGCGTGGTCGACATGGTCCCGGGAGCGCAGCTCGAGGCCAACATGGGGCGGGTGAAAGAGTATCTCGGAGTCTGATTCACAAACCATCAAGGAGATGAGGATGTCTGCAGTACGCAAGCTCAGTGCAGCAATGGGCCTCGCCTTCGCGGCGATGAGCGCACAGGCTCAGGTATCGGACGGCGTCGTCAAGATCGGGGTGCTCTCCGACATGTCGAGTCTCTACGCCGACATCGGCGGCCCCGGCTCGGTCGCCGCCGCGCGCATGGCGGTCGAGGACTTCGGCGCCGCCAAGAAAGGCATGAAGGTCGAGATCGTTTCGGCGGACCACCAGAACAAGCCCGACGTCGGCTCGGCCATCGCGCGCCAGTGGTACGACGTCGACAAGGTCGACGTGATCGTCGACGTGCCGACCTCCTCGGTCGCGCTGGCGGTGAACCAGGTGACGCGCGACAAGGGCAAGGCGTTCCTCGTGTCGGGGGCCGCGAGCTCCGACCTCACCGGCAAGGCCTGCTCGCCGAACACGGTGCACTGGACCTACGACACCTGGATGCTCGCGAACGGCACCGGCAGCGCGATCGTCAAGAGCGGCGGCAACAGCTGGTTCTTCATCACCGCCGACTACGCCTTCGGCCACGCGCTCGAGCGCGACACCGAGCAGGTGGTGCTGAAGAACGGCGGCAAGGTGCTCGGCAAGGTGCGCCATCCGCTCAACGCCCAGGACTTCTCGTCCTTCCTGCTGCAGGCGCAGAGCTCCAAGGCGAAGATCATCGGCCTCGCCAACGCCGGCGGCGACACCATCAACTCGATCAAGCAGGCGGCCGAGTTCGGCATCGTCGAGCGCGGGCAGAACCTCGCCGGGATGCTGGTGTTCCTAAGCGACATTCATGGCCTGGGGCTCACCACCGCGCAGGGCCTGATCTTCACCGAGAGCTTCTACTGGGACCTGAACGACCAGACGCGCGCCTTCGCCAAGCGCTTCGCGCCGTTGAACAACAACAAGTACCCCACCATGGTGCAGGCTGGCGTGTACTCGGCGGTGCTGCACTACCTCAAGGCGATCGAGGCCGGCAAGACCGACGACGGCACCAAGGTGGTGGCGCAGATGAAGAAGATGCCGACCGACGATCCGCTTTTCGGCAAGGGCACCATCCGCGCCGACGGCCGCAAGCTCCACCCGGCGTACCTCGTCGAGGTGAAGAAGCCGGTCGAGTCCAAGGGTCCGTACGACTACTACAAGGTGCGCAGCCAGATTCCCGCGGACCAGGCGTTCAGGCCTGAGAAAGAAGGCGGTTGTCCGCTAGTGAAGTAAGCCGGGCATGCCCGAGATCTTCGGCATTCCGTCCGCGGCGCTGTTCGGCCAGCTGTTGATCGGCCTGATCAACGGCTCGTTCTACGCGCTGCTGTCGCTCGGCCTGGCGGTGATCTTCGGGCTGCTCAACATCATCAACTTCACGCACGGCGCCCAGTACATGCTGGGCGCCTTCTGCGCCTACTTCCTGCTCAACAGGCTCGGCATCGGCTACTGGTGGTCGCTCCTCATCGTGCCGCTCGTGGTCGGCGCCTTCGGCGTGCTGATCGAGCGCACCATGCTGAAGCCGCTGTACAAGCTCGATCATCTCTACGGGCTGCTCCTCACCTTCGGCCTCGCGCTCGTCATCCAGGGCCTGTTCCGCAACGAGTTCGGCTCCTCCGGGCTGCCGTACCCGATCGCCAAGGAGCTCACCGGCGGCCACAACCTCGGCTTCATGTTCCTGCCGAACTACCGCGCCTGGGTGGTCGCGGCCTCGCTCGTGATCTGCATCGCGACCTGGTTCGTGATCGAGCGCACCAGGCTCGGCTCGTACCTGCGCGCCGCCACCGAGAACCCGGCGCTGGTGCAGGCCTTCGGCATCAACGTGCCGCGCATGATCACGCTCACCTACGGGTTCGGCGTCGCGCTCGCCGCGCTCGCCGGCGTGATGGCAGCGCCGATCTACCAGGTGAGCCCGCAGATGGGCGCCGACCTCATCATCGTGGTGTTCGCGGTGGTGGTAATCGGCGGCATGGGCTCGATCATGGGGTCGATCGTGACCGGATTCGGCCTGGGCATCATCGAGGGCCTCACCAAGGTGTTCTATCCCGAGGCGTCCAATACGGTGATCTTCATCATCATGGCCATCGTCCTGCTGATCAAGCCGGCCGGGCTGTTCGGCGCCCAGCGATGAAACATCAATACATCGGTATCGCCGCCATGGCGCTGCTCTTCGCGATCGCGCCGCTCGTCGTCTACCCGGTGTTCATGATGAAGGCGATGTGCTTCGCGCTCTTCGCCTGCGCCTTCAACCTGCTGATCGGCTTCGGCGGCCTGCTCTCGTTCGGCCACGCCATGTTCCTCGGCACCGCAGGGTACGCCGCCGCGCATTCCGCCAAGATCTGGGGCTTCCCCCCGGAGCTCGCCATCGTTTTCGGCACCGCGTGCGCCTTCCTCCTGTCCGTCGTCACGGGCCTGCTTGCGATCCGGCGCCTCGGCATCTACTTCGCGATGATCACGCTCGCGCTCGCGCAGATGATCTTCTTCTTCTACCTCCAGACGCCCTTTACCGGCGGCGAGGACGGCATCCAGGCGGTGCCGCGCGGCAGGCTTTTCGGCTTCATCGACCTCTCCAACATCTGGGCGATGTACTACACGGTGTTCGTGGTGTTCATCGCCGGCTTCCTCCTCATCTACCGCGCGATCCACTCGCCCTTCGGCCAGGTGCTGAAGGCGATCCGGGAGAACGAGGCGCGCGCGACCTCGCTCGGCTACGACAGCGTGCGCTACAAGTTCATGGCGTTCGTGCTCTCGGGCACGCTCGCCGGCCTCGCCGGCGCCGTCAAGGCGCTCGTGTTCCAGCTCGCCTCGCTCACCGACGTCCACTGGACCATGTCGGGCGAGGTGGTGCTGATGACCCTCCTCGGCGGCCTCGGCACCATCTTCGGCCCGGTGGTCGGCGCCTTCATCATCATCGCCATGGAGAACTACCTCGCGCAGCTCGGCGCCTGGGTGACGGTGGTGCAGGGCGCGATCTTCGTCGTCTGCGTGCTCACCTTCCGCCGCGGCGTGGTCGGCGAGATCGCCCATCTCCTGAAGAAGCCGCTCTAGCTTCTCATCTGCCAACCAATACTAGTTAGGCATCTAGCGGAACCGGCGTAATCTGAGCGGCCAACCATGGCGAGCGAACATACTTTGCTTTCGCCGAAGGCCGAGGCGCCGGAGGTTGCGAGCGTCGACCCGCGCATCCTGCGTGCCCGCCAGATCCGCCAATATATCGAGACCGCGCCGGTCTTCCATGTCCTCGCGGTCGGCGTCGGCGTGGGCATCACCGCCGGCCTGATTTTGCTCTACGCCCCCGAGCAGCTCTCTACGATCCTGCTCTGGGTTTTGGCCATCGCCGCGATGCTGCTGGTGCGCCTCGTCGCCTGGGCCGCCTACTCCAGAGCCCGGCCCGACGACGATGCGGTGCGCGGCTGGCTGAAATGGTTCGTCGCGCCGCATGCGTGCTCGATGGCCGTCATCGGAGCAACGCCTCTGCTGCTGGCGCCCTTGAGATCCGGGCATGAGGCGGAAATACTCCTCGCGATCAGCGCGCTCGTGTACGTCGTCACGATGGGGAGCACGTTGAAGTTCTCCGCTTACCGTCCGGTTGTTCCGATCATCCTCGGTCCGATGGTGCTCGCTTACGTGGCTTCGATGCTTCGGTTCCCGGGTATCGCACCTAAGCTCCTCGCCCTTGGCGGGGTGGTAGCCGGCATATGGGGTCATCAAATGGCGGCCAGTCTCAACCGGTCCATGTTCCAATCCATGAAGCTGTCGATCCGGAACGAGAGCCTTGTGGCCGCCCTGGAGGCGCACAGCGCGCGGCTGCGCGAGCAGACCGCGATCGCCGAGGATGCGCGTCGGGTCGCCGAGCATGCCGAGCGCGCTAAGACCCGTTTTCTCGCCGCCGCGAGCCACGACCTGCGCCAGCCCATGCATGCGATCAGCCTGCTGGTCGGAATACTGCGCCCCCGCAGCTCGGGCGCCGAGCGCGAAATCATGGCGCGCCTGGAGCGCTCGGTCGATGTGATGGACGCCCTGTTCAACGCCATCCTCGATTTGTCGAAGCTCGATTCGGGCGCGGTGAAACCGGAGATCGCCGAGCTGCCGCTGCGCGCCATCCTCCAGGCGATCGAGCTGCACTTCGCCCCCGAAGCCGCGGCAAAGAACCTCGCGCTCAGCGTGTTCGCCTCGCGCGCCGTGGTGAAGACGGATGCCGCGCTTCTCGAGCGCGCCCTGCGCAACCTGGTCTCGAACGCGATCAAGTACACGCGCGAAGGCCGCGTGCTGGTCGGATGCCGCCGCCGCGGCGGGCGGCTGCTGATCGCCGTCTGGGACACGGGCGTCGGCATCGCTGCGGACCATCTCGACCAGGTGTTCGAGGAGTATTTCCAGGTGGACGGCAGCCCGCGCGACCGCAGCCAGGGGCTGGGGCTCGGGCTGTCTATCGTGAGAAGGCTGGCGCGGCTACTCGGTTCGGAAATCGAGGTCTCCTCGGTTCCGGGCGCGGGATCGCGTTTCGGGCTCGAGGTGCCGCTCGCTTCGTATTGCCGGATCGAAACCGGATCGCGCGCGGCGGAGCCCGGCCGCTGGGCCGCGCTCGAAGGCAAGTTCGTTCTGGTCGTCGACGACGAGGCCGATGCGCGCTTCGGTACCGAAGCGCTGTTGCGCGAATGGGGTTGCCACAGCGCCTCGGCCGGGTCGCTGGAACAGCTCTCGGTCACGCTCGAGCGTGAGCTGCGATTTCCCGATGCGGTCATCGCCGATTACCGCATCGGCGCGCGCGAGACGGGTCTCGAGGCCATCTCGGCCGTACGCGCCTACACCGGGGAAAATACCCCGGCGCTCATCGTGACCGGCGAGGAATTCCTGGAGGCAGACGCGCTGACTGCTGCCGCGGTTTTTCCCGTCGTCAAGAAGCCGGTCGCCGTCGAGGAGCTGCGCCGGCATCTGCTCGCGGCGCTCGAGCCGGGCGCCGCGAGGACCAAGGCCGGGTGAACGCATCCCGGAAACAGCGATGCGAATCCTGATCGTGGACGACCATCCTGTCATGCGCGGCGGAATCCGCGCCTGCCTGCATGATCTCGATGCCACCATCGGCTTCGTCGAAGCGGCGGATCTGGAGGAAGCCGTCCGGGCGGCCGGGCGTTTCCAGCATCGAGGCTCTGACCGCCTTTCGCGCGTCGCTGGACCCGTGCCCGCCGGTGGTCGTTTTCTCGGCGACCGACGACCTTGGCACCGTCACCGCGGCACTGGACGCCGGGGCCATGGGCTTCATCCCGAAGACCTCCACCCCGGCGATCCTGCAAAGCGCGCTGCGGCTCGTGCTTGCCAATGGAATTTACGTGCCGCCTACGGTGCTGCGCCGCCGGGAGGGCGCGCCGGGTCCGGCCCCCGCGCAGCCCGGGCTGCGAAGGCTGTCGGAGCTTGGGCTGACCCCTCGGCAGCAACAGGTCTGCGCGCTCATGGTGAAAGGGCGGCCCGTGAAGCAAATTGCGCGCGATCTCGACATCTCGGCGGCGACCGTCAAAGCGCACCTGCAGCCGATTCTGCGCGCTCTAGGCGTGATGAACCGCACCGAGGCGATCATCGCGCTTCACCGGCTCGGATTCTCGATCGGCGACTGACTATTCGCCAACTGTCGTAAACCAGCTGGCGAATATCCCTGCGTGTCCGTTGCGCCGATATTGGGCGCGTCGGCGAGCCGCTTCCCGCGGGTCGCGGCCCTTCGAGGAGAACGCTCATGCCCAGGATCACATTCAGAGCCATCGCAATTGCAATCGCGTCCGCTGTGGTTCTCGCCCCTGCCGGTGCGCGTGCGGACGCTGTCGCCGATTGGAGCGAGATCGCTCTGAATTCGGTCCTCGAATCGCGGCAATCTACGCCGGACGCGCTGAACACGCTCGCTACCGTGCACGCCGCCATGTTCGAGTCCCTCAATTTCATCGAAGCTCGATACACGCCTCGCTACGTGGTCGAGCAGCCGTCGCCGCGGGCAATGCCGGGCGATGCGGCCGTGGCGGCGGCTGCGCAGTACGTCCTGACGGAAGCTTACCCGGATCGCCGCGTTGCTCTCGACAAAGAGTTGCATGCTTCACTGGAGCTGATCGATGGAGACCGGGCCGTGTCGACGACCGCGAGCGTCGGCAGGAACCTCGCCACGATAGTCTGGGTTGTGCGCGCGCGGGCCTCGAGCGCGCCGGCTGGACCGATACGCGCCGCGCCGGCCATCAACGCGCAGGCGTGGGACCGCATCGTCGATGTCGTAGCGATCAAGAGCCTTCGGCCGATCGAGAGGGCCAGAATCTATGCGCTGATTTCCATTGCGGCGGAGGAGTCGATGACGGCGGCTTCGAGGATCGGGCGAGCCGGGTCGCCGGCACGCGGGACGCGTCCATGCGCGGCCTGCGCGGTCCACGCGGCGGTCGATACGGTGTTGCGGCTCGAATTCGGCTCGGACGGTTTTGCGGATTCGCTTCCCTCGCTGATATATCCGGATGGCCCGGTGACAGTCCAGGCCAGTATCGTGGGCGGGCCGGATGACTCCGTCGTGGCGGGCGAGCAGCTCGGCACGCGGATCGGCAGTTACGTCTCCCGCACCTACTACAGACCGCGGAACGAATGAACGCTTGGATTCACCTCGCTCAGCCAGTCGGGGTAGGGCAAGCCCTTCGACTTCAGAAATGCGGGGTTGAAGAGCTTCGACTGATAGCGCGTCCCCGAGTCGGCGAGGATGGTCACCACGGTGTGTCCGGGGCCGAGGTCCTTCGCAAGGCGAATCGCACCCGCGACGTTGATGCCGCTCGAGCCGCCCAGGCACAGCCCCTCGCTGGTCAGCAGGTCGAAAACGATCGGAAGCGCCTCGGAATCAGGGATCTGGTAGGCGTCGTCGACCGGCGCGCCCTCGATGTTCTTCGTCACGCGCGCCTGGCCGATCCCCTCGGTGATGGACGAGCCGTCGGATTCGAGCGTGCCGTGCTTGAACCAGCTGTACATCGCCGCGCCGAGCGGGTCGGCGACCGCGATCCTGATGTTCTCGTTTTCCTGTTTTAGATAGGTTGCAACACCCGACAAGGTTCCACCGGTGCCGATTGCGCAGGCGAAGCCGTCGACGCTTCCGTTCGTCTGCGCCCAGATCTCTGGCCCGGTGCCGAGGATGTGGCCCTCGCGATTCGCGGTGTTATCCCACTGGTTTGCCCAGAACGCACCGAGCTCGTTCGCCAGGCGCTCGGACGCATGCACGTAGTTGTTCGGGTCCTTGTACGGCACTGCCGGCACTTCACGGAGCTCGGCACCGCAGAGGCGCAGCATGTCCTTCTTCTCCTGGCTCTGGGTGTCCGGGATCACGATCAGCGTCCTGTAGCCGCGCGCGTTGCCGACCAGCGCGAGACCGATGCCGGTATTGCCCGCCGTGCCTTCCACGATCGTGCCGCCGGGCTTCAGGAGCCCGCGCTTCTCGGCGTCGAGGATGATGTAGAGGGCGGCGCGGTCCTTGACCGAGCCGCCCGGGTTGAGGAACTCGGCCTTGCCGAGGATCTCGCAGGCCGTAAGTTGGGAGGCTCCGCGCAGCCGGATGAGCGGCGTGTTGCCGATTGCTCCGACGAAGCCGTCGCGGATGTCCATAACCGACAAATTAAGCAACGTCCCCCGGTTCGGGCGGGCGCTTGACGCCGCTCACCATGGCGGCCGCGAGGTTCTCGCGCTGGCGCCAGCTCGTGTACACCACGCCGGCGACGTGAAGGACGGCGAGCACGATGATCGCGTTGCCGAGCACCTCGTGCGCTTCCTGGACCCACGCGACGCCCCAGAAGCGGTCCGTGACCGAAAGCCATCCGCTCAGCGAAGCGAGCGCCGCGGCAGCGAGGAGGGCGACGATCATCCAGCCGCCGAGCGGGTTGTGCCCGACATGGCGCGGCTCGGCGCCGCGCAGCAGCGCTTTCGCATAGGCGAGCGTGCGCGCCGGCCCCGCGACGAACTGTGCGAAGCGGGCATAGCGAGGGCCGATCCAGCCCCACGCGATGCGCAGCGCGATCACGGCGAGCGCCGCATAGCCGAGCCATTCGTGGAGCGGCTCGGCCGACTTGAGCTTCACTTCAGCAGTGATCCAGGCCGCGAGCACGCACGCGGCCAGGGACCAGTGCGCGACGCGCACGAACCGGTCCCATACCTTCACCGGCGATCAGCCCTTGTGGTCCTTCGCGCCGCGGGGTACCGGCGTGAGCGTGCGCGGGTGGAAGTAGACCTCCATGCGCTGGCCCTTGTCGTCGAGGGCGTACACCTCGTAGCAGCCGCCGTCTTCCTTGATCCGCCGCACCTGCCAGCCCTTCTCCTTCAGCACCGCGGCGAGCTTGTCCTGCGGCTGCCAGCCCTCGCGCGGCCCCGAATCGCAGGTCGCGAAGCCGGTCGCCTGCGCGCCGCCCGCCATCAACGTGCATGCCGCGGCGGCGCAAAGGCCGCGAAAAAGTCCTGTCGTCATCTTCGCATAAGCTCCTTTCGGACCGGCATGCTACCCGGTGTTCCGGGCAGCATGCCGCCTTTGTCTGCTACTGGTGCTGGCCCCCATGGCCCATGGCGACGCGGCGTCCGCCGCCGAGGCGCTGGTCGGCGAGCGTCTTCTGCTCCGGCGTGAGCGTGGCGTAGAGGTCCTTCGTCAGGACCGCCAGCCTCTCCAGGTACTCTTGCTGCTGCTTCGCGAACTGAGCCCGGCGCTCGACGCGCTCCGGCGCGCTTGGGCGCGTGTTTCCGGACGCGCTGTCGCGCATTGTGTTGTGCAACGCCTGCATTTCGCCCGCGTGCTGCCTGATCTGCTCGGCGTACGCGTTCCATGCCGGTTCCTGTGCCGAGGTGATCTTGAGATCGGCCTTCAGGCGGGCAAGCCTCTGGTCGGCGGCGGCAGCGGGATCGCCATGGCCTCGTCCGTGGCTCGCTCCGCCGCTCGCGCCGTGGGCCTGTACCGCGCTCGCGGCGGCGCCGAGCGCCAGGGTGGCTGCCAATCCGACTGCGATGTTTCTCCAGCTCTTCATGTCTTGTCTCCATCAGAGTTGTCGAAAGCGACGGCTCATTACAGCATCCGCGCGCAAGCCGGCCGACGCGCCTTTGTAAGCGCGCGTTGCGCAGGAGCCGGTTGATACACTGGGTTACAAATCTCCCATCCAGCTTTACGGCCATCGACTAGAAAGGCGGTCATGGAGACGAGCGACCATGTGCTGGTCGTCGACGACGACGCCGAGATCCGCAGGCTGCTCGGTGACTACCTGCGGAAGAACGGCTACCGCGCGACCACGGTCGCCGACGGCGCTGCCATGTGGGCCGCGCTCGCGCGCGGCAAGATCGACCTCATCGTTCTCGACCTGATGCTGCCCGGGCAGGACGGGCTGTCGCTCTGCCGGAAGCTGCGCGTCGAATCGGATACGCCGGTCATCATGCTCACCGCGCGCGGCGAGGAGACCGACCGGGTGGTCGGCCTCGAGATGGGCGCCGACGACTATCTCGCCAAGCCCTTCAGCGCGCGCGAGCTGCTGGCGCGGGTAAAGACCGTGCTGCGCCGCTATCGCGCGCTGCCGATGCACCTGCGCGCCGACGACGCGAGCTCGATCCGGTTCTCCGGCTGGACGCTCGACGTGCGCGCGCGTCACCTCGTCTCGGCCGACGGTGTGGTGAAGCCGCTGAGCGGCGCGGAATACCAGCTCTTGCGCGCCTTCCTGAGCCACCCGGGGCAGGTGTTGTCGCGCGACCAGCTCATGACTTTCGCCAGGGGCCGCGAGAGCGAGCCCTTCGAGCGCGCCATCGACCTGCGGGTGAGCCGCCTGCGGCAGCGGCTCGGCGACGATGGCGCGGAGCCGAGGATCATCAAGACGGTGCGCGGGCAGGGCTATGTGCTCGCCGCGCCGGTGACGATGGAGCGCTGATGCGCCTGGCGCCGAAAAGCCTGTTCGGGCGCTTCGTGCTGGTGCTGCTCGCCGGGCTCGCGCTCTCGCAGCTCGCCACGCTCTACATCAACCAGACCGAGCGCGACCGTCTTCTCTACCGCGCCGGCGGCATGCGCCTCGCGCAGCAGATCTCCGACATCGTCAAGCTGCTCGACTCGCTGCCGGGCGCCGAGCGCCGCCGCGTCGTCGCGGTCTTCAACAGGCCGCCGCTCGCCGTGTCGCTCGACCGGCCGCCGCTCGCCTTGCCTGCGGACGAAGAGGACGCGGATTTCCAGCTCTCGGTCTTTGCCTCGGTGCTGCGCTACGCGCTCGGCGAGGACGCGAAGATCTCGGTGGGCCGCACGCAGCGGCCTCACGAGCATGGCGGGAGGGGCTTCGGGCCGCGCAGGGGCGGCTTCGGCCCGCCGGCGTTCACCGTGCAGGTCCCCCTGCACGACGCCACCCTGGTGACGTTCGATTCGAGCGTGCTGCCGCCGGTGGCGACGACCACCCTGCGTCTCGCGCTCACGCTCGCGGTCCTGCTCGCGACGGTGATCGTGATTTCCCTCATCGCGGTGCGCTGGGTGACGGGCCCGCTCACCGTCCTCGCCGACGCGGCCGAGAAGCTCGGCGAGAACATCAACCGGCCCCCCATTCCGGAAGCCGGCCCGGCCGAGGTGCAGCGCGCCGCGCGGTCGTTCAACGCGATGCAGCAACGGCTGTCGCGGTCGATGGCGGAGCGCAGCCGCGTTCTTACCGCGATGTCGCACGACCTGAAGACGCCCATCACCCGCATGCGCCTGCGCACCGACATGCTCGAGGACGAGGCGGTGCGCGAGAAATTCGACCGCGACCTCGCCGAGATGGAACAGATGGTGACCCAGACGCTGGAGTTCATGCGCGACGCAACCGACACCGAGCCGGTCCAGCGCGTCGATCTCACGGCATTGCTCGAGAGCCTGCAGGGAGACTACGAGGACATGGGCAAGGAGGTCCGGATTTCGGGCCGGGTTTCGCGGCCCCTTGCCGCGCGGCCGGTGGCGCTGCGCCGCTGCCTGACCAACCTGGTCGATAACGCCGTCCGCTACGGTGTGCGCGCGACGATCGACGTCGCCGAGGAAGCCGGCTGCGTCGTCGTGCGCGTGCTGGACGAGGGGCCGGGCATTCCCGAAGCCGAGCTCGAGCGCGCGTTCGAGCCGTTCTTCCGCGGTGACGCCTCGCGCAGCCGCGAGACCGGCGGCTTCGGCCTCGGCCTGGGCATCGCGCGCAACATCGCTCGCGCTCACGGCGGCGAGCTGACCCTGAGGAACCGGCCCGAAGGCGGGCTCGCCGCGACCCTGACTCTGCCGCATTCCCCGTAACGAGAAGCGGTGCTACTCCTGCTTCACGGGCACGCCTAAGGGCGGCAGCCACGCCGCGGCGTCGCGGCCGAGCGCGGCAGCGATGCGATCCATGATCGGGCAGGTGCCGGTCAAGCCGCCGAAGGCGCCGCCCCTGGAAGTGCGCGTCAGGATCGTGCTGTGGACGACCTTCGCGTCCTGGAGGACTTCTGCGCGAATGATGATCGACTTGGCGCCGCTCCAGCTACCGCCGCCTGCGCCGTGCATTCCGAGTATGGTTATCCGCACGACCGTATCGGATGCTGCGAATGGGCCCGAGCTCTGCGTCTTCCCGGTGCCGGCAAAGCGCTCGCTCACCCGCTGGAACACCTCTTCGCCGAGCTTGTCTTCCACGGCGCATTCGCGCTTCACGTTCGCCCCGACCGCCGCAGCGTCACCGAGGAGCGCCGGAACGGCGACCGCGATCTTCTCCTGTGCGCGCACGGGCTGTGCGATGCACAGGGCCAGGATGGCGGGGAAGAACAGGCTCGCTCGCATGCCGCTCGACCGGTGTCTCAGGATCATAACGTCAGCCGGTCGGCCGGTGCAGGTAGCGCCCGCGCGGCGCGCCCGACACCTTCCCGTTCTCGCACACCAGCTCGCCGCGCAGGAACGTCGCCTTCACGCGAGCCGAGAGCTCGAGGCCCTCGAAA
This sequence comes from Burkholderiales bacterium, assembly GCA_044870335.1. Classification (GTDB taxonomy): domain Bacteria; phylum Pseudomonadota; class Gammaproteobacteria; order Burkholderiales; family SG8-39; genus SCGC-AG-212-J23. The sequence goes on from JBIOYV010000107.1 coordinate 16,011, forward strand.
GGCGTGTAGCCCTGCGTCGATTGCGAGTCGGCGGCGCGCACGGTCCAGGTCTCGCGCGGGTCGACCAGCGCGAGGTCGGCGTCGAAGCCCTCGGCAATGTCGCCCTTCGCGTTGGCGCCGAAACGGCGCGCCGGGTTGGCGCTCGTCAGCGCGGCGATGCGGTTGTAGCTCAATCCTCTTCTACTACCTTCAGATACCAGCGCCGGAAGGAGATATTCCGTGCCGCCGAAGCCCGACTTGGCGAGCCAGATGTTGCCGAAAGCGTTCTTCGCCGCCTTGGTCTCGTGGCGGCAGCAGGCGTGGTCGCTCGCCACCCAGTCGATCGCGCCTTCGGCGAGCTTCTGCCACAGGTACTCGACGTCCTCGCGCGGCCGGATCGGCGGATTGACCTTGGCGAGCACGCCCGCCTTTGAATCCGCGTCCAGCATGAGGTGGCCGATCGTTACCTCGCGGCGGAAATCGATGTGCGGGAAAAGCGCCTGCATCTGCAGCGCCGCTTCGAGCGCCTTTTTCGAGCTCAAATGAAGCAGGTTGATACTCGGCAGCGCCGTCTCGGCGGCGAGGTAGGAAGCGATGAAGACCGCGAGGCCTTCGGAATGCGGCGGCCGCGCGGCATGGTAGGCGGCGAGGCCCGAGAGCCGGCCCTCTTTCTCCACGATCTTGCTGTACGCGGTCATGATCTCGGCGGTCTCGCAATGCAGCGACAGGCTGATCTGCGCCGCCTTCTCCGGGAAGCGCTCGCGCGCCGCCTGCACCCCGCGCATCACGAACTCGAAGTGCGCGTAGTCGTAGCGCTCGTCGTCGCCGATCATGAGGAAATCGCGCTGGCTGTCGGAGCGGCCGTGCAGGCCGTGCGAGCCGTAGAACATGAAAATCTTGAACGAGCTCACGCCATGCGTTTCGATCAGGTCTGCAATTTCGGAGATCTGCGCGCGATCCATCGGCGCGAGGTGGTAGCCGTAGTCGACGTGGAAGCGGCCCTCGGAGAGCCGCAGCACTTCGGGGAAGAACGCCGTGTAGGGGCCGCCGCGGTTGAGGTAGTACTGGCCGGTCCTGAAGTAGTTGAGGCTCGTCGTCACGCCGCCCTGGGCCGCGGCGCGGCTCTCGCTCACCGCGTCCTCGGCGAGGGGGGCGTAGATGCCGGTGTGCATGTGCGCGTCGACCGCGCCCGGAAACGCGAGCCGGCCTTTCCCGTCATAGACGTTTTTTGCTTCTCGAACCTCGATGCCACGAGCAATTCTTGAAAATTTATCGCCGGTGATGGCGATGTCGACGTCCTCGACCGCCTTGGCGTCGGGCCGCACCACGCGCACGTTCTTGATGAGGAGGTCGTAGTTCTTACCGGCTTCGGCCAAGGCGCTTCTCCAGGTGCGCGAGCAGCCCGCCGTCGCGCACCATCTCCATCAAGTGAGCGGGGATCGGCTCGCACTCGAGCGTCTCGTTGCGGTTCTCGATGTAAATCCTGCCTGCCTCTGGATCGACGCGGACGGTGTCCCGGTCATGAACCCGCCTTGCCTCGGCGCACACCACCGCGGGCAGGCCGAGGTTGAGCGCATTGCGGTAGAAGAGCCCGGCGAAGGATTCGGCCACCAGCGCCGCCACGCCAAGGTGCTTGAGCGCCGCGGGCGCCTGCTCGCGCGAGGAGCCGGCGCCGAAGTTGCGGCCGCCGACCACCACGTCTCCCGGCTTCACGCCGCGCGCGAACTCCGGAACGAGCGCCTCGAGGCAGTGCGGCGCGATTTCCGCGATGCCGAACTTCATGTAGCGCCCCGGCGCGATGGCGTCGGTGTCGACGTTGTCGCCGAGCACCCAGGCCCTCATTGCAGGAGCTCGCGCGGATCGCAGATGCGCCCGGCCGCCGCGCTCGCCGCGACCGTATAGGGGGAGGCCAGGTAGACCTGCGAGGAGGCGGCGCCCATGCGGCCCTTGAAGTTGCGTGCGGTGCTCGAGATGGCGACCATGTTCTCGGGGAGCAGGTGCTCGCCGTAGCCGGCGCAGATGCCGCAGCCATTGGGAAGCAGCTCCGCGCCGGCATCCAGAAGAATTTGCAAGGTTCCTTCGTTTCGGGCGACGTTCTGGTCGCGCAGGCTCGCCGGCGCGACGAGCAGCCGGATCGCCGACTTTCTTCCCTTCAAGACCCGGGCAGCCATGCGCAGGTCTTCGAGCTTCGCTCCAGTGCAGGCGCCGATATAGGCGAGTTGAGGCTTGACATCGACGAACTCGGTCACCGGCCGGGTATTCGCGGGACTGTGCGGCGCTGCGACCTGCGGCGCGAGGTCGTCGGCTTTGAAGCGGTGGTGGGCTAACAGCGGCGCGTCCGGGTCGCCATCCCAGGTGTCGAGGTTTTCTGATTGAAGAAAAGCCTGGGTTACCCCATCGGAAGCGATCAACCCCGTTTGGGCACCGAGCTCGGCCGCCATGTTGCACAGGGTCATGCGCTCCTGCATCGGGAGCGCGCGGATCGCCGAGCCGCGGTACTCGAGCGCCTGGTACTGGCCGCCGTCGAGGCCGAAGCGGCCGATGAGGAAGAGGATCGCGTCCTTGGCCGAGACGCCGGGCGCGAAGGCGCCGTCGAACTCCATGGCGATGGTGTGCGGCACCTTGAGCCAGATCTCGCCGGTGACGAGGACCCCCAGCATCTCGGTGGCGCCGACGCCGAACATGTAGGCGGCGAAGGCGCCGCCGGTGGGCGAGTGGCTGTCGCCGCCGACTGCGAACATGCCGGGCTTCAGGTGGCCGCGCTCGGGAAGCACGACGTGGCAGATCCCCTGCTCGTCGTGGAAGTTGTCGATGCCGGCCTCGCGCACCCAGTCGCGCGTGATGCGGATGATCTTGCGGCTTTCCTCGTCGTAGGCCGGGACGTAGTGGTCGGTGATGAGGACGACCTTCGACGGGTCCCATACCTTGGCGCCGAGGCGCTCGAGCATCGGCTTCACCCGGCGCGGGCCGCTGGAGTCGTGGATCATCGCGAGGTCCACCTTGCAGGTGACGATCTCCCCCGGCGCGACGGCACTGCGGCCGGCGGCGCGCGCGACGAGCTTCTGCGCAAGGGTCTGTGCCACGGTTTCTAGAGTTCTGAAGTCTATCGCTTCGCGTTCTTCGCGACTTGCACGATAGCGCATGCGAGTGGAGAGTACATGCCGCCGTTTTCCTTATCCAATTCTTCGAGCACGGCCAAGGCATCCTGCCTTCCGGCTCGCCACATGAAAATCGCTGCGTGGTATCTGACCCAGGGACTCGAGTCGGTCGCCACTAGTGCGGAAAGCGCATTGAGTCGACTCTCCTCGTCACGGCCGAGCAAGAGATGAAGGCCATAGATGTCTCTCTGAAAATCGTCCACCAGCTGTGCACGATTGGAATCAAAGCAGTACCCGATGCATATCGCGCAAGCGATAAATCTGCGAAGCGCCTCTTCTTCGGAGATTACTTGGGCTATACCGATTTCAGCCATCTGCGACTTTTACCCGCGCTCAGCCCTGCTCGAGAAACTCCTTCAACGCCTTCTCCGGCGGCTTCGCGTAATTCGACCGGCGGCTGACCTTCGCCATGCCGAGCCGGCGCAGCTTGACCGCCATCTCCGCGCTCTTGGCGATGAGCGTCACGCCGTTGACCACCGGCGCGCCGTCCATCTCGGCGCCGCCGAAGAGCATCATCGGCAGGCCGCCGGCCGGGACGATGACGTCGGCGCCGGCATCCAGAAGGATGCGGCATTCGCGTTCCCATTTGGGATACAGCAAATCATATGACTTCTTGTCGGCGAAGGCATCGATGAAATCCTTCACCGTGGCCTCCACCGCGCGCACGCCCACGACGCGCTGCTGCAGGCCGTAGCGGATGATCTGGTCCTCGTGCCAGGGGACGAACACCGGGTTGATGGTGATGAGCCCGAGCTTGCGTCCTAGCGTGCACGCGTGAAGCAGCGTGGTCTCGCCCAGTCCGAGCACCGGGATGTCGACGACCGACTTCACCTCGGCGAGGCCTGCGTCCTGGAAATGCGTGATCGCCATCGCGGCGTAGCCCTGCTTCTCGGCCTCGACCGCGTTGCGGATCAGGTTGCGCGCGATGCGGAACTCGGTGATCGCGTGCGTCGTCGTGGCGGGCGGCGTCGTGGTATGGAACGTCGCCTCGAAGTCGGGCTCGAGGATCGACTTCAGGTGCGCCTCGACTTTGGCGATGTAAGGCGCCATGTGGACCTTGTCGGTCGCACCCTGGAACCAAATCTTTTGCTTGCTCATCGATTCACCCCGTGCTTGGCAAAACCAAAAATCAGGGACAGACCACGCTTTTCTTGCTTCCCCTTCAGAGCGGGCGGCAGAAAACGTGGTCTGTCCCTGATTATGGGTGTCATGCGGTCTCCACGAGCGCAATGGCGCGCAAGGGACTGCCGCTGCCGTTGCGGATCTTGAGGGGCGCGGCGATCACGACCGCGCCGGTCGGCGGGAGCTGTTCGAGGTTGGCGAGGCATTGCAGGCCGTAGCGGCCGGCGCCGTGCATGAAGTAGTGGCAGGGGTAGGGCGGGCGAAGATGCTGGGCCTGGCCCGCGTCGGTGCCGATCGACTCGGTGCCGAAGCCCAGGATGTCGCGCTCCTCGACCAGGAACTTCACCGCGTCGACGTCCGGTCCCGGGGTGTGCTGCCCAGTCTCGTCGTAGTTCTGGTAGGCCACCGGGTCGGTGCGCCTGGACCAGTCGGTGCGCATCAGCACCCAGGCCCTGGGCGGGATGCGGCCGTGCTGCTTTTCCCAGGCCAGGAGCTTCTTTCTCGTCAGCAGGAAATCCGGATCGGAAGCCGACTCCCGCGAGCAATCCACCACGCAGGCCGGGCCGATGAAGCGCTCGGGGGGAATGCTGTCGGTGGCGTTGTGCGGCAGGTCCTTGCCCGAGATCCAGTGGATCGGCGCGTCGAAGTGCGTGCCGGTGTGCTCGCCGCAGGAAAAGTTGTTCCAGTACCAGGCCGGCCCGCGCTCGTCGTAGCGCGACACTTCCTCGATCCGGAACGGCCACGCCTGGCCCATCTCGGGTGGCAGGCTGATCTGCGGGAACTCGGGCGAGAGGGTCTGCGTGAGGTCGACCACGCGGATCTTTCCGGCAGAGAAGGCTTGGACGAAGCTCGCCAGCGCGCTCATGAGGACAATTCTCTTTCGAGGGCCTTCGGATTGTCGCGCCAGCGCTCGAGCCACTCCTGCGCCACGTCGCCGGGATAGAGGTCCTCGACCCCTTCGCGCAGCGCGCTTACGATCGCGGCCGCGAGCGCGGCGGGCGCGAGCTTGGGCGGCGGCAGGAGCTGGCTCCATTCGTCGTCGATCGGACCGGGAAAGACGTTCACCACCCGCACGCCGGCCGGGCGCATCTCCGCGCGCAGGCACTGGGCGAGCGACTGCGCGGCGGCCTTCGACGCCGAGAAGGTGCCGTGCGGCGGGAAGTTGGCGAGCGCGTAGATCGAGAGCAGGTTGACCCAGGCCACCGCGCTTGCGAGGCCGTCCGCGCCGCGCGCGCGCAGCGCCGGTCCGAAGGCCTGGGCGAGCCGCAGCAGGCCGAAGTAATTGACGTCCATCTCGGCGCGCGCGGTCTCCACGCCCTGGCGATTGGCGATGCCGTGGGGGCGGTGAAGCTCGGCGTTGCTCAGGAGGATGTCGACCTTGGCGCCGATCTCGGCGGCGAGCTCGCGTACGCTCTTCGAATCAGTGACGTCGAGCGGCACGAGCGTGACCTGGGGGAGCTTCTGCAACTCGTCGAACCCCGGGAAGCGCTTCCATGGCTCGGCGTAGCCGACCCAGACGAGCTCGGCGCCGGCAGCGGCGAGCGCCCTGACCAGCGCCTGGCCGACGCCGCTCTTGCCGTCGGTGACCAGCACCTTGCGGTGCTTCGGATCGCAGGTGAACTCGCGCAGCTGGCGGTCTTCGGCCATGTTCACGTTCTCCTTGTCGGGTAAGCCCACGAGCACTGCCTGCCCGGCGCGGTCGAGGCGCGCCGCGACCCGCAGCTTCGCCGGCGCGGGCGGCACACCGGCATGCAGATGGACGACGACGGTCGGGCCGCAGGCAAGCTTGGCGAGTCCGAGGCGCCACGGCAGCCGCTCGCGGAAGAAAAGATCGTTGCTGTGGTGCAGGACGGTGCTCGCGAGGAGCTCCCCCTCCTGCGCCTGGGATTTCCAAAGCAAGCGAACAGAGAGACAGCGCTGGCAAGCTTCTCGAGGCGGGTACTGCACTGTTCCGCAGTCGCGGCACTGCTGCAGCTCGAAGCGGCCGAGCGCCGCCGCGGCGGTGAGGCCGAGCGCGATCCGGCTGCGCGCGGCCGGCGGCAGCGTGGGCAGCCGGGTCCTGAGGACAGGGTTTTTCTTCTTCGGTGTCATGAAGCCAGGATCGCAGCGCCGCTGCCGAGGCCGCGATCGTAGTTGATCATGCCGAAGCCGCTCACGAGCCCCAGCTTCGCGTCGGGCACCTGGCGCCCCGTTGCCTCGCCCGTGAGCTGCCGGATCGCCTCCACCATGCCGAGCAAGCCGCCCGCCGCGCCGGCTTGCCCCGCGGAGAGCTGCCCGCCGCTCGTGTTGAGCGGGAAGTCGCCCTCCCAGGTGAAGCTGCGCCCGCGCACGAAGGCGGGTCCTTCGCCCTTGCCGCAGAAGCCCAGGTCCTCGAGCTGCATCAGCGTGATGACCGGGTAGTCGTCGTAGGCCTGCACGAAATCGATGTCGGCCGGCGAGCAGGCCGCCTGGGCGTAGAGCTCGTCGCGATCGAGCGCCCAGCCCGCGCGGAGCTGCACCGGGTCGGAACTGAAGGCGTTGTGCCGTTCGATCGTCCCGAGCAAGCGGACGAAGGGTAGCTTCAGTGACCTTGCCCGATCTTCACTTGTCACGAGAAAACCCTCTGCGCCGGCGCAAGGCATGACGCAGTCGAAGAGGTGCAGCGGCTCCGCGATGGGCCGCGCGCCGAGGTATTCCTCCAGCGTCAGCGCCTTCTTGAAGAGCGCATGAGCGTAGCGCAGCGCGTTGGCGCGCTGGGCCACGCAAAGCTTGCCGAAGTCCTCGCGCTTCGCGCCGTACAGCCGCATGTAGTGCGCGGTCAGGAAGGCGAAGCTCGCGTTCGGGCCCCCGGCGCCGTAGGGGTAGACCGCGTCGCGCGCGAACTGGCTGAAGTTCGCGAGGGTCAGCCGGAAGGAATCGACGTGGTTGGTGTCGCCCGCGAGGCAGGCCACGGCCTCGGCGTCGCCTGCCTGCACCGCGCGCGCGGCGCGCCTCAGGGCCACGACGCCGCTCGCGCCGCCGAGCGGCACATGGTCGAGCCAGCGCGGCGAAACGCCGATGTGCTGCGTGAAGCCGATGGCGGTGTCGGGCGCGAGCGTGAAGCTCGAGACGGTGAGACCGTCGATCTGCTCTTTTTCCAGTTTGGATTTTTCGAGAAGAGAAGAAAAAGCTCTTGCAAGCCACCAGTGTGCCGAGCGGATGGAGTAGCGCACGTAAGGCACGGTGACCGGCGCCGCGAGGACCACGCCCTTGTAGGACTGCCTCACTGAGGACGGCGCTTGCGGCCGCGCAGGTCGAAGCGCACGGCGGGATCGAAAGCGAAATCGGTGAGCTTCGCCTTCTGCACCTTGTTGGTCGAGGTGGTGGGGAGGGCGTCGATGAAGGCGACGTAGCCCGGCGCCTTGAAGTAGGCGAGCCGCGCGAGGCAATGGTCTTGTATCGACCGTGCAAGCTCCAGACTCGGCGCCCTTTGCTCCTTCTTCAGGACGATACAAGCAAAGACTTCTTCGTCGCGGACGGGGTCCGGTGCGGCGATGACCGCCACCTGCGCGACCGCGGGGTGATCGGCAAGCGCGGCTTCGACTTCGAGGGCGGCGATGTTCTCGCCGGCGCGGCGGATGATGTTCTTCCTCCGGTCGACGAAGTGAAGCTGGCCGTCCTCGCCGCGGCGCACCGCATCGCCGGTGTGGAACCAGCCGCCGCGCCAGGCCTCTTCGGTGGCTGCGGCATCCTTGAGATAGCCGGAGAAGAAGCCCCGACGCGGATCGGCACCGGTCTGCCGAACCAGGAGTTCACCTTCCTCGGTAATCTGGGTTTCTACTTCCTTGGGAGGAAAACCAAAGCAGCGCGTCCCGACGTGGCGCGGCTCGCGGCTCGCGGCGATCATCGCGCCGCCGCCAGTCTCGGTCATGGCCCAGGCCTCGACCAGCGGGAAGCCGAAGCGCGCCTCGAACGCCGCGTGGTCCTTCGGGTTCGCGTTGGCGCCGAAGCCGAAACGCACCTGGTGCGCGCGGTCCAGGGGGGATGCTTCCTGGGAAAGCAGGATGGCGGGCATGACGCCCAGATAGTGCACGATGGTGGCGCGCGAGGCGGCCACGTCGCGCCACCACCTCTTCGGATGAAAACGGTCGAGCTGCACCACGCAGCCGGCGGCGAGGATCATCGCGGTCGTCGACACCGCGAGCGCGTTCATGTGGAAGAGCGGCAGCGGCGTGATGAGCCGCTCGCCGCCTTCGCGCAGCGCGCATAGCCCGCCTTCCTCGAGATAGCGTCTGCCGGCGTTCAGGAAATAAAAGTTGCCGAGCAGGCAGCCCTTGGGCTTGCCGGTGGTGCCGGAGGTGTAGAGGAGCGCGCACTCGGTGGCGTCGCCGCGCGGCCCGGCCGGCGGAGGGCGCTCGAGCGTGCCGGGTGTGATCACCGCGGCTGCCTCGCTGTGCGCAAGCACGTAATCGAGCTCCGCGGCGCGGTAGTCGGGATTCACCGGCACGACCGCGGCGCCGATGGAGTTGAGCGCGAGGAAGTGCAGCAGGAACTCCGGGCAATTCGGCAGCCGCAGCGCCACGCGGTGCCCCGTTCCGTATCCCGCCTCGCGATACAGGCGGGAAATGGAGTCGACGAGTCTTAGGGCATCGCCATAGCTGTACTCGATGCCCTCGGGCAGGACGTGAAGGAAGGGCTTCGCGCCGTGGGTGCGGGCAGTGCGCTCGAAGGCGGAGAAGACCGTCGTCACTCGCTGGATGGTAAGATGCCGCGCGCCGTCTGGACAACCGGAGGAGGTTCCTTGAAAGCACGTTGTTTGGCCGCCGCGCTGGCGCTTACCTGTGCTGCAGCGGCGGCGCCAGTCATTGCCGCCGACACCATCAGCGCCACGCACGTGTTCCCCGCCTCGCTCGTCTACTCGCGCAGCTTCCTGGAGTTCGTGAAGAAGGCGAACGAAGCCGGCAAGGGGGTGTTCGCGATCCAGGTGCGCGGCGGGCCCGAGGCGATCCCGATGATGGAGCAGCCGCGCGCGGTGCGCGACGGGGTGGTCGACATGGTCTACACCGCCTGCGCGTTCTACGCCGCCCAGGTGCCCGAGTGCGACGCCATGTCGGCCTCGACCCTGGACGGGCCCACGGCGCGCAAGAACGGCGGCACCGAGCTCCTGAATCAGATCCACCAGAAGCGCGCCGGGGTCTATCTCCTGGGCTGGGTCGACAGCGGCATCCGCTTCAACCTGTGGTCGACCAAGGAGCCGAAGCTCGACTCGACCGGCCACATTGACATCAAGGGCTTCAAGGTGCGCGGCCACCCGATCTACCAGGCGTTCCTCACCAACTACCTGGGCGCGCAGACCATCAACATCAACTCGCCGGATCTCTACACCGCGCTCGAGCGCGGCACGGTGGAGATGAGCGCCTGGACCCAGATCGGGCTCATGGACCTGAACTGGGACCGCTACCTGAAGTACCGCATCCTGCCCGACTTCTTCTCCACCGATCTCGTGATCCTGGTGAACCTGAAGAAATGGAACGCGCTCGCCCCCCAGACGCGCGAGATCCTCCAGCGCGTCGCCATCCAGCACGAGACCGAAAGCCTGCAGGCGCTGCAGGCGCTGTGGAAGCAGGAGGAGGCCGAGCTCAAGAAGCGCGGAATCAAGACCGTCGCCCAGTCGCCCGACGCGTCGAAGCGCTTCTACGCCGGCGCGCGCTCGGCGAGCCTCGCGCGCATGAAGGAGCGCATGGAGAAGTCGGGTGGCCTCGAAAACTACGATCGGGTCGTCCAGCTCTTCACGCCTTTCTAACGTGAAATCGGGGTCAGACCCCAACCAAGAAGAATCGTGAACCGGGGTCTGACCCCGATTTCACGGGTCTACGACGCCCTGCTTTACGGCATGGCGTGGTGCGCCGCCGCGCTGATCGTCGCGATGATGGTGGTGATCACGATCGACGTCGTGGTGCGCAACCTCGGCTACCAGAGCTCGGCGCATTTCTTCACCTTCACCGAGTACGCGCTGCTGATCGTTCCCTGCCTCGGCGCGCCCTGGCTGGTGCGCGAGAAGGGCCACATCTACGTCGAGATCCTGCTCATGTACCTCGGGCCGCGGCCGCGTGCGGCCCTGCGGCTCGCGATCGGGATCGTGTGCATGGTCGTGTGCGCGGTGCTCGCCTGGTACGGCCTGCAGGTCACGCTGCAGGATTACTTCGGCAACGAGAAGGACGTGCGCTCGCTCGACATGCCGCGCTGGATCGTCGTCGGGTTCGTGCCGCTCTCCTTCGCGATGATGGCGCTGGAGTTCCTGCGCTTCGTCGTGCGGCGCGAGAACTTCCTCGGCAGCCTCGCCGGGCAGGCCGAAGAGTAAAGGGGGAATTGCGGCGTGGAGTGGTACGGGGCGGCGTTGATCCTCTTCGGCCTGGGCATCGCCCTGATGATGCTGGGCGTGCCGGTGGCGATCGCCTTCTTCGCCACCAACCTCGTCGCCGCGGTGCTCTTCATGGGCGGCGGCGCGGGGATCATGCAGGTGATCAACAACGGCTTCGGCGCGATGACCAACTTCGCGCTGGTCCCGATCCCGATGTTTCTCCTGATGGGCGAGCTCTTCTACCACACGGGCCTCGCGGCAAAGTGCTTCAACGCCGCCGACAAGCTGCTCGGCAACATCCGCGGGCGCCTCGCCTACGTGACGCTGATCGGCGGCACCGCCTTCGCCGGGCCGGCCGGGTCGAGCATGGGTGCGTGCGCGCTCCTCGGCAGCCTGATGGTGCCGGACATGATGCGCCGCGGCTACAACAAGTACCTGTCGATCGGGCCGATCATGGGCGTCGGCGGGCTCGCGGTCATCATTCCGCCTTCGGCGCTGACGGTGCTCCTCGCGACGCTCGGGCGCACCGACGTGGGGGACCTGCTGATCGCCGGCGTGATTCCCGGGCTGGTGCTCGCGCTCATGTACGGCGTGCTGATCTGGGCGTGGACGGTGATCGACCCGTCGGCCGCCCCGGCCTACGCGACGGAGCCGGTGCCGCGGCGCGAGAAGCTGCGCCTGTTCTTCTTCGACGTGATCCCGATGGTCGCGATCATCGTGTTCTCGGTGCTCATCATGATCGTCGGCTGGTGCACGCCCACCGAGGCCGCCGCGCTCGGCGCCGTGTCGGTGATCCTGGTGGCCTTGTGCTACGGCACCATGACGTGGCGGGCGTTCCTCAAGTCGCTCGACGGCACGCTGCGGGTGACCGTGATGGCTTTCCTCATCATCTTCGGCTCGGCCACCTTCGCGCAGGTGCTCGCCTTCACCGGCGCCTCGGGCGGGCTCATGAACTGGGCGCTCGGCTTCGACCTGTCCCGGCTCGGGATGCTCCTCGTCATGATCGGGGTGATCCTGTTCCTCGGCTGCTTCATGGACCAGCTCTCGATGATGCTGCTCACCGCGCCGATCTTCTTTCCGCTGGCGAAGACCCTCGGCTTCGACCTCACCTGGTTCGGCCTCATCATGCTGCTCGCGCTCGAGATCGGCTACACCACGCCGCCCTTCGGCCTGCTCCTTTTCGTGATGAAGGGGGTGTCGCCGCCCGGCACCACCATGCGCGACATCTACCTGGCCGGCATGCCCTTCATCGCCTGCGTGCTGGCGCTGATCGCGATGATCATCGCGTTTCCGCCGCTCGCGACGTGGCTGCCCAGCGTGAGTCACTAGTCCAAAGAAGGGCCGGTTCGCTACTCGGCTTTGCGCATGCCGGCCGCATCCTTTCGCTGCGGAAGCTCGACCCAGCTAAACGGCACGTCCTTGGTAGGCCAGAGAATCCAGCTTTTTCCGGTCTCCGCGTCGAGCAGGATCGTATTCTCGGAGCGGCTGACGACCCTGCCGTCGGTTGTATTGCCGTAGACGACCGGGTGGATCTGCCATCGGCTTGAGCCCGGTTTTCCGGCGCTCGAAGGTGCTGGCTCGGCCGCGTGGACTGCCGATGCGGCGGCAGAAAGAGCGGCGACAATCAGGGCACGACGGGGTTTCATGGACCTCCTCCGCTGACGAACATCTAGATCCGGGTATTGTGGGTCACGGCCGCGGCAACCCGGAATGCCCAGTTGTGGACGGTCAGGGGTAAGATTGTCTCGCAAATCCCCCGAGGAGCACCCGACATGGCGACGTTCCGGATGACCGTCGACGGCAAGCGCGTTTCGGTGAACGCCGAGCCCGAGATGCCGCTGCTGTACGCGCTGCGCAACGATCTCGGCCTCAACAATCCGCATTTCGGCTGCGGGCTCGCGCAGTGCGGCGCCTGCACCGTGCACCTGGACGGCGAGCCGGTACGCTCGTGCGTGCTGCCGGTGTCGGCGGCGAGCGGCAAGCGCGTCACTACTCTCAAGGGACTGGGCACGCCGAAGAAGCCGCACCCGCTGCAGGCCGCCTACGTCGAGGAGCAGGTGCCGCAGTGCGGCTACTGCGTCAACGGCTGGATCATGACCGCCGCCGCGGTGCTGAAGAAGAACCCGAAAGCGAGCGATGCCGAGCTGCGCGATGCGCTCGCGGGTCTGAAGTGCCGCTGCGGCACCCACCTATCGATCCTGCGTGCAATCAAGCGCGCGCAGCAGAGCATGGCCTGAGGGGAAAAATCATGAACGCACCGATTTCCCGCCGAGAGTTCCTGCAAGCGAGCGGCGCGCTGGTGGTTTCGGTTCTTGTTCCTTTTGATGAATCGATCGCGGCGGGGGTTGCTGCTGCGAGGCAGAACCTGGTTCCAGGCGAGCTCGACTCCTGGATCGCGGTGCTGCCCAACGGCCGGGTGCAGGCCTTCTTCGGCAAGATGGACATGGGGCAGAGCCTGGAGCCGGCGATCGCGCAGATCGTGGCCGACGAGCTCGACGTGCCGTTCGAGCGGGTGGACGTGCTGATGGGCGATACCGGCACCTCCTGCAACCAGGGCGGCGCCTCGGGCAGCACCGGGATCTCGCTCGGCGCGCGGCCTTTGCGCAACGCGGCGGCGGAAGCGCGCCGCCTGCTCGTGCAGGAGGCGTCGAAGCGGCTTGGCGTGCCCGAGTCGGAGCTCGCGGTGGCCGACGGCGTGGTGTCGGGCGGCGGCAAGTCGGTCTCGTATGCGCAGCTGATCGGCGGCAAGCGCTTCAACCAGCAGGTCGAATGGAACAAGCAGACCGGCAACGCCATGGACATCAAGGTCCAGGCGAAGCCCAAGGCACCCGGCGCCTACAAGGTGGTGGGCAAGTCCTTCGCCCGGCGCGACGTCGCCTGGAAGGTGTATGGCACCGGCGACTACGTCACCGACCTGCGCCTGCCCGGGATGCTGCACGCGCGCGTGATCCGCCCGCCGCGCGCCGCATGCAAGCTGCGCGGAGTCGACGAGGCGTCGGTGAAAGGCATTCCCGGCGTGCGCGTGTTCCGCGAGCGCGATTTCGTCGCGGTGCTCGCGCCGCGCGAATGGGACGCGGTGCGCGCGGCGCAGGCGTTGAAGGTCGACTGGCAGGCGCCCGACGGCGCGTTCCCGGAGATGGCGAAGCTGCACGATCACATCCGCAGCGCCAAGGCGGTGAAGCGCGAGGAGCCGGTCAAGGTAGGCGACGTGGCCGCGGCCTTCAAGCAGCCGGGCCTGCGCATCGTCGAGGCGGAATACGAGTGGCCGTTCCAGTCGCATGCCTGCATGGGGCCGGCCTGCGCGCTGGCGGAGGTGAAAGGCGACTCGTGCACGGTGCGGTCGGGCTCGCAAAAGCCGCACTACGTGCGCAACGGCGTCGCGGCGCTGCTCGACATGCCGCAGGAGAAAGTGCGCACCATCTGGGTCACTGGCCCAGGCTCCTACGGGCGCAACGACGCCGGAGATGCCGCGCTCGAGGCGGCGTATCTCGCCAAGGCGGTGGGTAAGCCCGTGCGCGTGCAGGGCATGCGCGCCGATGCCACGGCGTGGGATCCGAAAGGTCCGGCGAGCCTGCACCGGGCGCGCGCCGCGCTCGATGCTTCCGGCCGCGTGGTGGCCTACGAATTCGTTGCCAAGGGCTTCTCGAGGCAGCACATCGCCACCAACGAGTCGCGGCCCGCCGACAGCCTGATCGGGCAGGCGCTGGGCATCGAGGCGAAGCCGACCTGGATCTTCGGCGCGCCGGTCGAGTCCTACGCCTTCGACAACAAGCTCCTCGCGTGGGAGACGATCGCGCCGCTCGTGGACAACTACTCGCCGCTTCGCACCGGGCACCTGCGCGACCCGGTCGGGCCGGAGCTGCATTTCGCGTCCGAATCGTTCATGGACGAGCTCGCCGCCGCGGCGGGCGAGGATCCGGTGGCCTTCCGCCTCAAGTACCTCTCCAATCCGCGCCATGCCGCGGTGGTGAAGGCGGTGGCCGAAAAGGCGAACTGGAAGCCCCGGGTTTCACCGAAACAACGTGAAACGGGAACGCTTTTGCGAGGTAGTGGTATTTCCTTTGCCGAGCGAAACGGAACCTCGGTCGCGGCGGTCGCCGAGGTGGAGGTGGATCGCGCGACCGGGCGGGTGTGGGCGCGGCGCTTCGTCATCGCGCACGACTGCGGCCTGATCATCAACCCGATGGGGCTGCGCCAGACCATCGAGGGCAACGTGGTGCAGGGCGTGTCGCGCACGCTCCTGGAGGAAGTGCGCTTCGACCGCGATTCGGTGAAAAGCGTCGACTGGGCGAGCTACCCGATCCTGGAGATGCCCGACGCACCCGAGTCGATCGAGATCGTGCTCATCGACCGTCCCGAGGTCGCGCCGAGCGGCGCCGGCGAGCCCTCGATCCGGGTGATCCCGTCGGCGCTCGCCAACGCGGTGTTCGACGCGACCGGCGTGCGCATGCGCAAGGCGCCGCTCAGCCCGGAGCGCGTGAAGGCCGCGCTCGGCGCGACGTAAAAAAAAGCGGCACCCTCTCGGGTGCCGCTCGAAAAATCCGTCCTGCTACGGCTTAGTACTCGAAAACCTGGCCGCGCGGGGCGCTGTCAGGAATGTTCGCGCCCGAGTACCAGTAGCGCACTTCGACCTGCGCCGCGTTCGCCGTCGCGACCATCGCCACCTGATCGGCCGCTTTGTCGCAGCCCGTCACCGCCACCAGCATCACCAGCGCCATCGCTTTGAGCGTTTTCATGTTCGAGCTCCCTGTGTTTGGTTGGGGTTTCAACACGACGCTCATGCTCTCAATGCGCGCTGGTGCGTACAAGCGACTTGACAGGCCTTAACCCCGCTGTCCTGTCATGAAGGTTCAGCGGCGCGCACTATGCCGGGTTTGCGTGCGCGAGGCGTGACAAAAAACCGGATTCAACACTGCTTGCACTCTGCTGACGAACGCTTGCGCACGCGCGCGCAGCTCGTATGTATTGTGGCGCCATCGTTTCATGAAATCACCAGCTACGGGAGGCGTCATGAAAACGCAATGGCCGTACGCCGCAATGAACCACGGGGACGAGCGCCGCGACTCGGGGTCGCTCGAGGAGCACAGGCGCATGCGCACGCGCTACCAGCCGGCGGAGCGCCACGAGACGCTTCCGGCGCCTGGCGAGACGACGATCACGCTAACCTGCAACGAGCTGCGGCGCTGAGCGGCCCGATGCGTGCGGAAATTCACATCGACGCGCTCGGCCGCGTGCGGAATTCCTCGGCGCGCGCCGCGCGCGAGCTTGCGACTTCACTTGAAGTGAATGTCGAAACTGGATGGCGCGATAACAAACTTTGTCGCCGCGCACGTGACATTTGTTCTTGCCTCCACTTCGTAGGTGGGTATCCTGCCTCTTCAAATAAACGCACTAACGGCCTGATCCGCAATAACAAGGACGCAGCCAAGTGCGGACATTGGGGGCGGTAGCAATGCCAGAGGCGAACACCGGGCCGATCAAGGTCCTGGTCATCGACGACAGCAATACGATCCGGCGCAGCGCGGAGATGTTCCTGCGCCAGGCCGGCTTCGAGGTCATCCTCGCCGAGGACGGATTCGACGCGCTCGCGAAAATCAGCGACCACCAGCCGCGGGTGATCTTCGTCGACATCATGATGCCGCGCCTCGACGGCTATCAGACCTGCGCGCTGATCAAGCAGCACCCGCAGCTCAAATCCACGCCGGTGATCATGCTGTCCTCGAAGGACGGCGTGTTCGACCGCGCGCGCGGCCGGCTCGCCGGCTCGGACCGCTATCTCACCAAGCCGTTCACGAAGGAAGGCCTGATCCAGGCCGTGCAGGAAACGATCCACCTCATTCCCCTCGCCAGTTGAAAGGTCATGCCATGACGATCAAGACGATTCTCGTAGTAGACGACTCGCCGACGGACCGCCAGCACCTCACCGACGTGCTGACCAAGGCCGGCTACAAGGTGACCGGCGCCGCGAGCGCCGAGGAGGCGCTCGCCAAGGTTAAGCAGGCGAAGCCCGACCTCGTCCTCATGGACGTGGTGATGCCCGGCCAGAACGGCTTCCAGGCGACGCGCGCGCTGTCGACCGACGAAGCGACCAAGCACATCCCCATCATCATCTGCAGCACCAAGGGACAGGAGACCGACAAGGTCTGGGGAATGCGCCAGGGCGCGAAGGACTACGTGGTGAAGCCGGTGAAGCCGGCCGAGCTGCTCGCCAAGATCTCGGCGCTCGGCTAATGGCTGCCCGCACCTCCCTTCGGGATTACCAGCGCGACCTCTCGGAGCGCCTGCAGAGCGCCAAGGGCGCCGCCAACGCGTCGCTGCTCGGCGTGCAGGTGGACGACGAGGCCTGGCTGGTCGACCTGCGGGAGGCGGGCGAGGTGATACCCGTGCCGCCGATCACGCCGCTGCCGCTGACGCGCCCCTGGTTCAAGGGGCTCAGCAACATCCGCGGCAACCTCTACAGCGTGATCGACTTTCCGGCCCTGCTGCAGAAGCGGCCGGTGGCGGCGGGCGACCAGGCGCGGCTGCTGCTCCTGGGAGACCGCTTCCGGCTCGGCGCGGCGCTGCTCATCGACCGCTCGCTCGGCCTGCGCAATCCGGCGCAGCTCGAGAAGAAGCAGGGGAAGCTGCCCCAGTGGGTCCGCGCGCAGTACACGGACGCCGAGGGCAGGGTGTGGAAGGAGCTCGACGTGGTGCAGCTCGCGCAGCACCCGGACTTTCTTGGAGTGGGGACCTAGACATGAAAAAGCTACTGCTCGTCGTTGCGGCGCTCTTCTCGCAGTCCGCGTTCTCGCAGACCGCGCCCGGGGTCACCGCGGACAGGATCCGCCTCGGACAGTCGGCCGTGTTTAGCGGACCGGCCGCCCAGCTCGGCATCCAGATGCGCAACGGCATCAAGGCGTACTTCGACCATGTGAACGAGACAGGCGGCGTGCATGGGCGCAAGCTCGAGCTGGTCACCGAAGATGACTTTTACGAAGCATCGAAGGCAGCTGAAGCGAGCAAAAAGCTCATCGACCAGCACAAGGTGTTCGCGCTGCTCGGCTACGTCGGTACGCCGACCGGAGTCGCGCACCTTCCGGTGGTGACGGAAGCGAAGGTCCCGCTGGTCGGCATGTTTACCGGCGCCGAGGTCCTGCGCGAGCCGATCAACCGCTACGTGTTCCACGTGCGCGCCAGCTACTACGACGAGACCGACAAGATCGTCGAGCAGGTCGTCTCGACCGGCGGCAAGAAGATCTCGGTCTTCTACCAGGCCGACGCGTATGGCGAGGCCGGACGCAAGGGAACCGAGATCGCGCTCACCAAGCGCGGCATGAAGATCCACGCCAGCGGTACGGTGGAGCGCAACACCGTCAAGGTCGAAGAGGCGGTCAAGATCATCAATGCCTCAGAGCCCGACGCCGTAGTGATGGTGAGCGCCTATACGTCGTGCGCCGAATTCATCCGCCAGATGAAGAAGGCCGGCAGCGCGGCCGCTTTCTACAACGTCTCCTTCGTAGGCAGCAAGGCGCTTGCCGACGCGCTGGGCAAAGAGGGGGTCGGCGTCGCGATCTCGCAGGTGGTGCCGTTCCCGTGGGGCCGCAGCATCCCAGTGGTGAAGGAATACCAGGCGCTTTCCGAGAAGGCGGGCTTGCGCGACTACAACTTCAGCGCGTTGGAGGGCTTTCTGACCGCCAAGGTCATGGTCGAGGGGCTCAAGCGTACCGGGAAAGACCTCACCCGCGAGAAGTTTGTCGACACCATGGAGAAGCTCGAGGCCGACCTCGGCGGCTTCTATGTGAGCTATTCACCTAAGAACCACGCCGGCTCGAAGTTCGTTGACCTGACGATCGTCGGGCAAGCGGGCAAGTTCCTGAGATAGGGAGATTCAAATGGCAATGAAGCTAGCGCTCAAACTACCTTTCGTCGGCCGCCGCCGCGCGCCGCTGGCGGCGGCTCAGGCCGAGCCGGTCCGCTCGCGCTCGTGGCTGTCGCGGCCGCTCCCGCTCATCGGGCGCCTGTCGACCGCGAGGCAGCTCCAGATCCTGACCACCGCGCTGGTGGCGTTCCTGGTGATCGACGCGGCGGTCGTCGCGTACGACACGCGCCAGGGCACCTTCGCCACCCTCTACGTGTCGACGGTGGGAAAGATCCGGATGCTCTCGCAGCGCCTCGCGAAAGCGGCGCAGCAGTCCTCGCAGGGTAACCGCGAAGCCTTCAAGCAGCTGCGCGACAGCCGCGACGAGTTCGCGAAGTCGGTGAAGCTGCTTCTGGTCGGCGGCATCGCCTCCGGCGTCGACCTGCCGGCCTCGCCCCAGGGCGTGCGCACGCAGCTCCAGACGCTCGACAAGGAATGGCAGAAGACCGAGAAGAACGCCGGCCTGGTTATCGGCGAGGAGCGCAACCTGGTGGCCCTGGGCGAGGCGGTGCGGCAGATCAACGCCAACAACCCTGCGCTGCTCGAGCTGGCCGACGAGATCGCCGCGCTCAGCGTGCAGCTCGGCGGCTCGGTGCGCCAGAACGCGATTACCGCGCAGCTCGTCATGCTGACGCAGCGGATGGCGAAGAACGCCAACACGATGCTGGCGGGCGACGTGGTCGACCCCGAGGTCGCGTTCCTGCTCGGCAAGGACACCAACACCTTCCGCGACACGCTGCAGGCGCTGCTCAACGGCAACGAGGGCATGCGCATCGGCAAGGTCACCGACGCCGACATGCGCGCCAAGCTTGCCGACCTCGAGACCGGCTTCAAGCAGTACCAGAAGGCGGTGGCCGAGATCCTCGGCAACATGCAGCGCCTGGTCAACGCCAAGCGCGCCACGCGCGACATCTTCAACGACAGCGAGACGCTGCTCAAGTCCGCCGACGTGCTGGACGAAGGCTACGCCGGCGAGGCCGCGGCGCGCCAGGTGAACTACGCGGTGATGGCGGGCGCCTCGCTGCTCGCGCTGCTCATGCTGCTCGCGATCGGCAAGGTGTGGATCGACGACAGCAGCAGGCGCGCGGAGGACAGCGAACAGACCAACAAGTCCAACCAGGAAGCCATTCTGCGTTTGCTCGACGAGATGGAGCTGCTCAAGCGCGGCGACCTGACGATCCGCGCCAAGGTGACCGAGGACGTGACCGGCGCCATCGCCGACGCCATCAACTCCACGATTGAAGAGCTGCGCCGCCTGGTGACGGGAATCAACGCGGCGGCCACGCACGTGACGAGCGCGACCGCCGAGGCGCAGTCGGTCTCGAGCCAGCTCCTGCAAGCGGCCCAAAAGCAGGCGACCGAGATCCAGGGTACCGGCCAGTCGGTGGCGGAGATGACCGTGTCGATGCACCAGGTGTCGAAGAGCGCGAGCGACTCGGCCTCGGTGGCGAAGACCTCGCTCGCGGCCGCCGAGAAGGGCAGCAGCGCGGTGCAGAACGCGATCCGCGGCATGAACGACATCCGCGAGCAGATCCAGGAGACCTCCAAGCGGATCAAGCGCCTGGGCGAGAGCTCGCAGGAGATCGGCGAGATCGTGCAGCTGATCTCGGACATTACGGAGCAGACGAACGTGCTGGCGTTGAACGCCGCGATCCAGGCGGCCTCGGCCGGCGAAGCGGGCCGCGGCTTCACGGTGGTCGCGGAGGAGGTGCAGCGGCTGGCGGAACGCTCCGGCGAGGCGACGCGCCACATCGGCGCGATCGTGAAGTCGATTCAGCGCGACACCCAGGACGCGGTCGAGGCCATGGAGCGCAGCACCCGAGGCGTGGTGGAGGGAACCAGGACCGCCGACGAAGCGGGCGACGCGCTGCGCGACATCGAGCAGATTTCGAACCGCCTGGCCGAGCTGATCGGCGCGATCTCGAACTCGACCCAGCAGCACGCGGGCGCGGCGGCCAAGGTCGCGGCGAACATGAAGGCGATTCTCGCGATCACCCAGCTGACCACGGAAGGCACGAAGAAGACCGCGGCGTCCTCGCAGCGCCTGACGGCCCTGGCGGACTCGCTGAAGAGCTCGGTATCGAACTTCAAGGTCGCTTAAGGAGCCGATGTTGAACCCCGATTCGACGCTGCTGTCGTGGATCACCGCCGAGGTCAGCCAGGCCCTGACGGTGGTGCGCGAGCAGATGGCGAAGTTCGGCGCCGACCCCCAGAACGGCGCGCTGCTGCAGCCTTGTCCCGGCCACATGCACCAGGTGAGCGGGGCGCTGCGCATGGTGGGTCTCGCGGGCGCGACGCGCTTCTGCGAGGCGATCGAGGCCGGGTTCAGCGGTCTCGGCGGCGCGCTTCCCGACGCCGCCACCATCGCGGTGCTCGACCGTTCGGTCTTGGCGCTCAAGGAGTTCGTCGAAGGACTGGAGCGCGGACAGCCGAACCAGCCGCTCGTGCTGTACCCGGTCTACAAGGAGCTCTCGGCGCTGCATGGCAAGAACGCCGGCGGCGAAAAGGATCTCTTCTACCCTGATCTCGGCATCGCCGCGCCGGCGCCGGCAGTGCCCGCCGCCATGCCGAAGGAAGGCCTCGTGCCGACCGTGCAGGCGAGCCGCGCGCTCTTCCAGCGCGGCGTGCTCGCGTGGCTGCGCTCGGGGCCTGCGGGCATCGACGACATGGCGCGCGCGGTGCAGACGCTCCATAAGCTCGCGTCGCACCTGCCCGAGCCGCGCGCCCTGTGGTGGGCGGCGCTCGGGCTGCTCGAGACCCTGCGCGAGGCGAAGGGCACCGAGTGGCTCGCCCTGGCGAAGCCGCTGCTCAACCGGATGGATTTCCACATGCGCGACCTCGCCGCGGGCGCCGCCCCGGTCAACGAGGCGCTGCTGCGCGAGCTCCTCTACGCGATCGGGAAGTCGAGCGCGCCGGCGCCGCTCGCGAAGGAGATCCGCGCGCTCTACCAGCTCGACAGCCTGTTCCCGGCCGCGCCCGCCGAGCGCGGCGCGAGCCTCGAGCTCAACACCGAATTCCTGGAGGCGGCCCTTTACGACCTGCACTCCAGGCTCGAGGCGGTCAAGTCGGCCTGGGTGCAATACATCTCGGGCGAGCAGAAGGCGGCGGCGCGCTTCCGCGAGCTGGTGGCCTCGTTCAGGACCAAGGCCGCCGAGCTCGGCAACCAGCACCTCATCAAGCTGCTCGATGCGATCGGCCTGGTGACCAAGCAGCTGCCCGACCCGTATCCGCGGCAGAAGCAGTACATGGTGATCGAGATGGCCTCGGCCTTCCTGCTGGTCGAGAGCGTCATCGACCAGTTCGGCAACCCGCCGGAGGACATCGAGCGGCAGATCGTGATCATGGGCGGCTGGCTCCTCGACTCCACCAAGGGCAAGTCGACGACCGAGCCGCCCGCCGGGCTGCGCGCCGATCTCGTCCAGAAGGTGGGCGGGCTGCAGCTGCGCGCGCAAGTGGCGCGCGAGGCGCTCTCCAACCTGCAGCACATCGAGCAGGTGCTCGATTCGTTCTCGCGCGACGCGTCGAAGCGCGAGGGCCTCGACGGGCTGGGCGCGTACCTGCGCCAGGTCCACGGCGCGCTCAAGGTGCTCGCGTTCGAGCGCGCGGCCGAAGCCGTCGCGATCTGCGAGAACATGATCGCGGCCTGCAGCGTCGCCGCGCCCGACCAGGCCGCCGAGGGCATGGACTGGGTGGCCGAGGGCCTCTCCAGCGTCGGCCTCTACCTCAACCCCTGCGTGCAGGGACGCGAGCCGAGCGACCAGGCGCTCGACCTCTTCTTCCAGCGCTTCAGCCGGCGCGTCGAGGCCGTCGACACCCAGGTCGAAGCCGATGTCACCATCAAGCTCGAGGACGCCGAGCGCCGGTCCCAGCCGGCGGCGCCCGCGCCGCGGCCCGAGGTCGACGCCGAGCTTCTCGCCATCTTCCTCGAGGAGGCGGTCGAGGTGCTGCGGCGCATCGAGGCCACGCTCCCCGTGTGCCGCAAGCAGCCCGACGACCTCGAGTCGCTCACGACGATCCGGCGCGGCTTCCATACGCTCAAGGGCAGCGGCCGCATGGTCGGCCTGATGGACCTGGGCGAGGTCGCCTGGGAAATCGAGCAGCTCATGAACCTGTGGCTGGAGGAGAAGCGTCTGGCGAGGCCCGCGCTCCTCGATCTCCTCGCCGCGGCGTGCGGGTCGTTCTCGGCGTGGCTCCAGCAGCTGGGCAACGGCACGCTCCAGGGCGAGATCCAGGCCGAGCAGCTGGTGCAGGCAGCTCGAGCGCTGAAGTCGTCTTCTACATCAGGTGGATCGACCGAGGCCGCAACCGCGGCCCTCGCGCCGGCCGAGCCGACGGTGATCGACCTCGACTTCGCCGAGATTACCCCGGCCGAGCCGACGGTGACGATCGGCACGACCACGCTCACGCAGACGATGTTCGAGATCTACCTCAAGGAGGCCGCCGAGCACGTCGAGGCCCTCGAGGCCGGATTCGCCGAGTGGCGCGCCACGCCGGGCGCGGACACCCCGCAGCCCTTCATGCGCGCGGCGCACACCCTCGCGAGCAGCTCGAGCACCGCGGGATTCAACCAGATCGCCGAGCTCGCCGGAGCGCTCGAGCAATGGCTGCCGTTTGCCCGCCACACCATCGAGGCGGCCGATGTCCGGCTGATCGAGGCTGCGATCGCGCGCCTGCGCCTGATGACCGAGGCGATGGCGCGCCACGAAACCCCGGGCAAGGGTGCCGACCAGACCGGACGCCTGAAGGCGCTGACCGCGCGCCTGGAATGGGCGCCGGCTCAGTTGGCCGCGGCGGACGTGCCGGTGGTGCACAAGGCCCCGGCGCCGCCGCAATTCACCCCGCCTGCCGAGCCGCAATCCGACGACGCCGACAAGGACAAGCGCGCGCTGCACGACGATCTCGACCAGGCGCTCCTGCCGGTGTTCCTCGAGGAGGCGCAGGAGCTCGTTCCCGCCATCGGCGCGGACCTGCGCGACTGGAAGGCCAACCCGGCCAACGACAACGTCTCGCAGTCGCTGCGCCGCGGCCTGCACACGCTGAAGGGCAGCGCGCGCATGGCCGGCGCGATCCGCCTCGGCGAGCTGACCCACCTCATGGAAAGCCGCATCGAGGCGGCGATCGAGGCGAACGCATTTTCGCCCGAGCTCTTCGCCGAGCTCGAGGAGAAGATGGACCGGCTCTCCGCCGACGTCGAGCGCATGCGCGCCGGGCCCGAGCCGGCGCAGGCGCCGGCGGGCGCCGCCCCCGGCCCGCAGGAGCGCTCGAAGGTGGCGGAGGCCGCACCGCTGCAGCAGGCGGCCATGCTGCGGGTCAACGCCGACACGCTCGACCACCTCATCAACGAGGCGGGCGAGGTCGCGATCGCGCGTTCGCGGGTGGAGGCGGAGCTGCGCCTCATCCGCCAGACGCTGCATGACCTTTCCGAATCGGTCGGCCGCATGCGCGGGCAGCTCCGCGAGGTCGAGATCCAGGCCGACAGCCAGATGCAGTCGCAGCTCTCGGTGCAGGAAGACAACAAGAAGGCCGACTACGACCCGCTGGAGTTCGACCGCTATACGCGCCTGCAGGAGCTGACGCGCCTGATGGTCGAGAGCTTGAGCGACATCGCGTCGATCCAGACCGCGCTCGGCAAGAACCTGGGCGAAACCGATGCCGCGCTGCTCGCGCAGACCCGCACCACGCGCGAGGTGCAGCAGCAGCTCATGCGCATGCGCGCGGTGCCGTTCTCCACCCTGAACGAGCGCCTCTACCGCGTGGTGCGGCAGACCGCGCGCGAGGTCGAGAAGAAGGCCGAGCTCGAGATCGAGGGCGCCGAGGTCGAGCTCGACCGCAGCGTGCTCGAGCGCATCAGCGCGCCCCTCGAGCACATGCTGAGGAACGCGCTCGCGCACGGCGTCGAGTCGCCCGCGGCGCGGGTCAACGCGGGCAAGCCCGAGGCGGGCCGCATCGTCCTGACGCTGCGCCAGGAGGCGAACGAGATCGCGCTGGTCCTCTCGGACGACGGCGCCGGCATCGACCTCGAGCGCCTGCACCAGAAGGCGATCGACAAGAGCATCGTCTCGGCGACGCAGCAGCTCTCCGACGCCGAGAAGGCCCAGCTCATCTTCGCCTCGGGCCTCTCCACCGCCGAGGCGGTGACCGAGCTCGCCGGCCGCGGCGTCGGCATGGACGTGGTGCGAAACGAGATCGCGACCATCGGCGGCCGGATCGACATCGCCACGGTGCGCGGGCAGGGCACCTCCTTCACGGTGTACCTGCCGCTCACGCTCGCGGTCACGCAGGCGGTGCTGATCCGCTCCGGCGGCGGCGTCTTCGCCCTGTCGACGGCGATGGTCGAGCAGGTACTGCGCGTGCGCAGCGACGAGATGGCGGGGCTCTACGCCACCAAGCGCGTCGAGTTCCAGAACCGCAACTACCCGCTGCACTCGCTCGCGCACATGTTCGGCGGCTCGATCTCGACCGAGCTCCAGAACTACAACTCGGTGCTGCTCCTGCGCAGCGGCATCCAGCGCGTCGCGCTGCACGTCGACGAGCTCATGGGCAACCAGGAAATCGTGGTGAAGAGCCTGGGGCCCCAGCTCGCGCGCATGTCCTGGGTGAGCGGCGCGACGGTGCTGCCGGACGGCAGCATCGTGCCCCTCATCAACCCGGTGGTGCTCGCGCGCCGTACCCTCTCGGGCGTGCCCGACTTCGAGCACACCACGCTGGTGCCCCATCTCCCGGGACGCGGCAAGAAGGCCGCGACCGTCGCGCCGATCGTCATGGTGGTCGACGACTCGCTCACCGTGCGCAAGATCACGACCCGCCTGCTCGAGCGCGAGGGCTACCAGGTCATCACGGCGAAGGACGGCCTCGAGGCGCTCGAGCACATGCGCGAGACGCTCCCGGCCATCATGCTGGTCGACATCGAGATGCCGCGCATGGACGGCTTCGACCTTACGCGCAACGTGCGCGGCGATCCGCGCACCAAGGACATCCCGATCATCATGATCTCGTCGCGGACCGCCGAGAAGCACCGCAGCCAGGCCGCGGCGCTCGGGGTCAACGCCTTCCTCGGCAAGCCCTACCAGGAGGCCGAGCTGCTGCAGCAGATCGCGGCGTTCCTCGGCGCCACGGTAGGCTGAGGTGAAGTTCGAGCTGCAGGAGCAGCTGGGGAAATACCCGCTCCTGCGCGAAATCGGCAGCGGCGCGACCAGCTCGGTGTACCTCGCGCGCGACCCCTTCGGCGGGCGCGACGTCGCGATCAAGGTGTTTCTCTTCGACCGCGACGCCGACCCGCAGGACGAGCGCATGAAGCACAAGGCCTTCGTCGCCGAGGCCGCGCTCGCCGGCAGGCTCAACCATCCGCACATCGTCGAGATCTACGACGCGGTGGTCGAGCCCGACCACAGCTACCTGGTGATGGAGTACGTGCCCGGCGCGACGCTCGAAGCGCACGCCCGCGTCTCCTCGCTGCTGCCGCTGCACAAGGTGGTCGAGATCGTCTTCAAGTCGATCCGCGCGCTCGAGTACGCCTTCACCCACGGCATCATCCACCGCGACATCAAGCCGGGGAACATCCTGCTCTCGGACAAGGGCGAGACCAAGGTCAGCGATTTCGGCGCCTCGTTCCAGCACCGCCCCGGCCTCACCACCACGCAGGTCGCGGGCGTGGGCTCGCCGGCGTACATGTCGCCCGAGCAGGTGCGCATGGAGCCGCTCACCCAGCAGACCGACATCTATTCGCTCGGCGTCACGATGTATCGCCTGCTCACCGGCAGGCTCCCGTACTACGCGAACCACCAGGCCGCGCTCGCCCACGCCATCCTGTACAAGGATCCGCCCGCTCCGGCGACCCTGCGGCCCGAGCTCCCCGAGGTGCTCGACCGCATCGTCCTCAAGGCGATGGCCAAGAAGCCCTCCGAGCGCTACGCCTCGTGGCTCGAGTTCGGCAAGGAGCTCAGCCAGGCCTTCACCGCGCTGCGCCTCGTCGGCGCCACCGTCACCGACTCGGAGAAGTTCAGCGAGCTGCGCAACATGGCGTTCTTCGAGGACTTCGGCGACGTCGCGCTCTGGGAAGTGGTGCGCATCGCCACCTGGAGCACCGTCGCTCCCGGCACCGTCATCATCCGCGAGGGCGACGAGAGCGAGGCCTTCTACCTCCTCGTCAAGGGCGAGGTCGCCGTCACCCTCGAGGACAACGAGCTCGCCAAGATCCAGCCCGGCGGCTGCTTCGGCGAGATGGTCTACTTCGCCCGCCGCCAGGGCCGCCGCAACACCACCGTCACCGCTCGCAGCAAGGTCACCGTCGTCGAGATCCGCGCCTCCGCCCTTCGCAACGCCACCGACGCCTGCCAGAACGCCTTCAACAAGGCCGTCGCCCGCGTCCTAATCGAGCGCCTCGCTCAGACCAACAAGCTCCTCGCTCAGGCCATCCGGCGCTGAGAGAACGCGTCTCCCCGAGCGTGAACCAGACCGTCGGCTCAGCTGGCCCAGCTCGTCATCATGCGCTGCAGGGCCTGGAACTCGTCGTCCTTCCCGGCCACGAACGGGCTCGTCTTCAGGCCTGCCCGCGCCTGCGCGGCGCGCGTCGATCCGTCCTCGTTCAGCGCGAGCGCCGCCTGCTGGAGCCTGGCGCGCAGCCTGTCGGGAACGGATTTGTGCACGATCAGCGCGAACCCCGGGGCATCCACCAGCGGTCCGACCGCGCGATACGCCGAAGGCTTGTCCGCGAGGGCTTTCTTGAGGATGCGGTCGCGCATCACGGCGACATCGACCATGCCGTTGTCCAGGGCGAGCTGGATGCTGTCGACGGACGAGATGTGGCGGCGCGCCTCGGGCTTCAGCATGATTTTCTGTTGCGCGAGGGTCTCGTTGGCGAGAATCGAGAGCAGGAGCTTCGGCCCAGGCATGGCGACACGGGTAGTCTCTGCGAAGTCCTTCAGGCTCTGCACCTTGTTCTCCGCCTTGACGACGAAGAAGCCCCGTATCCTTTCCTGCTCCACGACGAGCGGCAGATAGTCCGCCTTGTGAATGGCCTCCGAGGCGAAGACCGGCGGGCCGAAGAACAGCTTGTAGATCGACCGGCCTTCCACCATCTCCTTCATCGCCCTCGCGGGAAGCTTGACGGGAGAGACCAGGACCTGGATGCCGGCCTTCGCCGTGAGGTACTCGGCGAGCGGCATGTAACGGTCGAGAATCTCGGCCGCCTCGGCCTGGCCCGACTCCACACCGGGAAAGACCCCCATGATGATCCGATCCCCCTGGGCCGAAGCGTGGGTGCTTGCCAGCACGCCCAGCGCAAACAGGGTGCTGATTAGGCGGCAGTTCACAGTTGATGCGGACATGGCGCGCTCCTCTCAATGGTCCGGGGGATCAACTGGGACGACAGAGCGCGAGCGAGCTGAGCCGGGCGGCTCGACCCACCTTCGTCCTGGCGGTCCCGCTGTCATGAGGGTCGACCCCTTTTAGACCGGTGACTTTGCGTCCCTGCCTTTCGACAGGTTTGCCTTTTTCAGGACCAGTGCCGCTAACGCGCGGTACTGACCTGTGATGCAACTTCATCCTAGCCCTCGCCGCGCGCAGCCGTGTAAGGCTTCGTCAGCTTTCAGGACAACGGGCAAAGATCGGATCGGTCAGCGCGACCGTTCCGGCGCCAATTGTGAAGTAGTTCTCGCTAGGCGCTCCGCCCTGTTCGCCTCGGCGCTCGCCGAGCCGCGAACCTGATGCGCTCCGCCGCGATTCAGCGGCGAGGTTGTTTGATGCGGGTCAACGCGCTCGATTCAACCGCGCATAAGGTGGAAACGTTCGTCCATCGGAATATAAGGAGGGCGATATGCGTGCGAGCCTCGAATCAGTGCTGCCGGGGGTCGTGGCGCTGCTGCTGGCGCTACCCCCGTTTGCGTTTGCCCAGGCGGCGCCTCCATGGAGCTACGGGGACTGGCCAGGTCCATGGCACATGTGGGGCTGGGGCTTCGGCTGGATCTTCCCCGTGCTGATGATGGTGCTCCTATTCGCCGCGTGCTTCTTCTTCATGACTCGCATGCCGTTCGGCCATCGCCATGACCATCTCGGCGATACCACGGCCTCGGCGCGGCGAATCCTCGGCGAGCGCTTCGCCAAAGGCGAAATATCGAAGGAGGAGTTCGAGGAGAAGAAGTCCATCCTCGCGCGTAGCCCGTGAACGCCGCCCCTGTGTACACCTGTCCCATGCATCCGGAAGTCAAGGCCGCCGAGGGGTCGAAGTGTCCGCGCTGCGGCATGAAGCTCGTACCGCAGGGCGCAAGGCATCCGTTCCTGCTTCACATGCTGAGCAGTCCGCTGCATATCGCCGTCATGGTGGCGGCGATGCTGTTCGTGATGGCGGCCGCAATGATGCTGATGCGGTAGCCGAGTCTCAGAACGAGCACGGCACGCCGAGCGCGTGCTCGGCGACATGGTCTACTTCGCCCGCCGTCGGGGCCGCCGCACACCACCGTCACCGCGACCAGCAAGGTAACCGTCGTCCAAATTTGCGTCTCCGCCCTTCGCAACGCCACCCGACGCCTGCCAGGACGGGCCTTGAGCAAGGCCGTCGCGGGCGTCCTCATCGAGCGCCTTGCTCAGACCAACAAGCTCCTCGCTCAGGCCACCCGGCGCTGAGAGAACGCGTCTTAGACACCGAATTTGAATCCACACTGGGGAATGACTGTTTTCGGCCATCAACGGTCGGTCGAAATATGCAGAAGAACTTCCGCAAAGCCGACACTGAATCGCGGTGAACCACCGTCTCACCGCAGCCGCCCACTTCCCGCAATGACGCCTCATTGATTCCGGGGGTGA
>JBIOYV010000108.1:0-5833 GCA_044870335.1 Burkholderiales bacterium
CCGTCGGGCGTGCGCAGGGCGATGCGGTGTCCGTAGCCGCGCGTCACCGGCTTGTCGAGAAGCTCGGTGGCGCAGTTGAGGCGCCCGGGATACTGGAACTCGGGCAGCTCGAACAGCAGCTCGGGCCACGCCGCGAGGGGCGGCAGGTTGTCGCGCGCGAACGTATCGACGTGCGCGGTATAGCGCGTCATTTCAGCAGATCCCTCGCGATGACGATCTTCTGGACCTCGGTGGCGCCCTCGTAGATGCGCAGCGCGCGCACCTCGCGGTAGAGCTTCTCCACCGGGTGGCCGCGCATCACGCCCAGCCCGCCGCAGATCTGCACCGCCTCGTCGACGGCGCGCTGCGCCGCCTCGGTGGCGAACATCTTCGCCATAGCCGCCTCGCGCGTCACGCGCGCGGCGCCGGTGTCCTTCTTCCACGCCGAGCGATAGGTGAGCAGCGCCGCGGCGTCGATGCCGGTCGCCATGTCCGCGAGCTTCGCCTGGGTCATCTGGAAGTCGGCCAGGGTCTGGCCGAACATCCTGCGGCCGCGCGCCCTGGCAAGCGCCTCGTCGAGCGCGCGGCGAGCGAACCCGAGCGCGGCGCCGGCGACCGTGGTGCGAAACACATCCAGCCCGCGCATCGCCAGCTTGAAGCCCTGGCCCGCCTCGCCGAGCAGCTCCGCGCGGGCTTGCCTGAGCCGCACGGTCGCCATGGGGTGCGGCGCCACGATTTCGATGCGCTGGGACGCGTCGACCTCGCCGGCCTCGACGATGAACGCGCTGATTCCCTCCTCCGAGCGTGCAAAGACGACGTAGAAGTGGGCGATGCCGCCGTTGGAGATCCAGGTCTTCTCGCCGTCGAGGAGCCAGCCGCCGGACGCGCGCCGCGCCTGGGTCGTCAGCGCCTGCACGTCGGACCCGGCGTCGGGCTCGGAAAGCGCGAACGCGCCGATGGCCTCCCCGGCGGCGGCCCTGCCCAGGTAGCGCTGCTTTTGCCCGGGCGTTCCCGCGAGGGAGATCGGAATGGTCGAGAGACCCGCCATGGCGAAGGCGAAGTCCGCGAGGCCCGCGTGATAGGCGAAGACCTCGCGCAGCAGCGCGATCGAGCGCACGTCGG
Source organism: Burkholderiales bacterium (assembly GCA_044870335.1). Taxonomy (GTDB): domain Bacteria; phylum Pseudomonadota; class Gammaproteobacteria; order Burkholderiales; family SG8-39; genus SCGC-AG-212-J23. The sequence goes on from JBIOYV010000108.1 coordinate 1,102, forward strand.
GGCGCTCCGCCACGCAGTGGTGGAGGAACCCGGCGCAGCCGAGGTCCTGCACCAGCCGTTTGCAGATCGCATCCGCGTCCTGGCCGTGCGCATGGGCGAGGTTGGCGTGCGCCCACGCGTCGGCCTCGATCGCGAGCTTCGCGTGCCGTTCATCGAAGAACGGCCAGTCGTAATGTGCGAGCCGGTCCATCAATCGCCCCGGAAGCGCGGCTTCTGCTTGGCCGCGAACGCCTCGTACGCGCGGCGAAAATCCTGCTTCTGCATGAGGCTTGCCTGCGCCTGCGCTTCCATTTCGATCGCCTGGTCCACGCCGGCGTTCCATTCCTCGTGCAGCATCCTCTTGGTCATGGCGTGCGCCGCGCTCGGTCCCTCGGCAAGCTCCCGCGCCGTTTCAAGCGCTTTCGCGAGCACCGGATCGCACACCTGGTTGAAAAAGCCCCAGGCGAGGCCCTCTTCCGCGCTCATCGACCGGCCGGTGTAGAGAAGCTCGGCGGCGCGGCCCTGGCCGACGATGCGCGGCAGGATCGCGCACGCGCCCATGTCGCAGCCGGCGAGACCCACGCGCACGAAGAGAAACGCCGCTTTCGCGCTCGGCGCCGCGTAGCGCAGGTCGCTCGCCATGGCGAGGATCGCGCCCGCCCCGGCGCAGACGCCTTCGACCGCCGCGATCACCGGCTGCGGGCAGCGGCGCATCGCCTTGACCAGGTCGCCGGTCATTCGCGTGAATTCGAGCAGCTCGTCGGGCCGCATCCGGGTGAGCGGGCCGATGATCTCGTGCACGTCGCCGCCCGAGCAGAAATTGCCGCCCGCGCCGGTGAGAACGATGGTCCTGATCGCGTTTTCACTTTCCATTCCACGGAAAAGATCGCGCAATTCCGCGTAGGACTCGAAGGTGAGCGGGTTCTTGCGCTCGGGACGGTTCAGCGTGATCACGCCCACCCGTCCCTCGGTGCGCCACAGGAAGTGCCGGGTCTCGATCATGCTTCGACCTCCGCTGCGTGCTGCTTCACCTTGGCGAGGAGCTTGAGGAGCTCGTCCTGCTCGCGCCGGCTCATGCCGGCGAGGAGCTCGACCACCCATGCCTCGTGCGCGCGCGCCATCCCGGCGAAGCTCTTCTCGCCGGCGCGGGTGAGGCGGATGCGAAACGCGCGCCGGTCGGCGGGCTCCTCGAGGCGCTCGACCAGCCCCTCCTTCTCCAGCTGGTCGACGATCGCGGTGACGTTGCCGCCGGTGACCATCAGCAGGCGCGACAGCGCGTTCATCTTGAGGCCCTCGGGGTGGCGCTCGAGCTGCGCCATGAGCTCGAAGCGCGGCAGGGTGGTGGCGAAGCGCGCGCGCAGCCGCGAGCGCACCCGCCGCTCGATCAGCTGGGTGCAGGTGAGCAGCCGCAGCCAGACGCGCAGCGCGCGGTGGTCGCCGGCGCGGGCGCTGCTTTCACGGTCTGTCAGCAGGTGATCTACTCCAAGCCTCAATAGATGAAGCTTGAAGCAATTACGCGGCGCTTGTCAATCGTCTGCTTGTCAATCGTCTTGGGGCAGGTAGTCCCGGAACACCTCGCTGCGCTTCCAGCCCGGCACCGGGGTGGGGCGGCCCGCGTCCGGAACGTAGGGCGAAGCCTCGACCATCTGCATGCGATGGATGTAGCGCGGGCAGTTGGGGAAGATGTGGCGCGCGCGCACCCGCACGATCGCCTGCGCCTCGGGGTAGGCCTGCTTCAACGGATCGTCGAGATGCAGCGCAGCATCGCCGTTCACCCGCAGCCGCTTACCCGCCTGGAAATCGATGAACAGCAGGCCGACCGCCGGATTCGCCGAAATATTGCCAAGGCTCTTGAACATGCCGTTGCCGTCGTAGCTCGGAAAAGCCAGCGTGTCCGGCGCCACCATGCGCACGAATCCGGGCGCGCCGCCCTTGTAGGAGCAATCGGGCTGGCTCAGCGCATCGGCGGTGGCCAGGAAAAAGAAGCTTTGCTGGGCGATGAAGGCGCGGTCCTCGTCGCTGAACTCGGCGCGCAGCAGCTTCTCCGCCAAGCGGTCGGCGATGCGCCGGCTGTCGAAGCGGTCCTGCAGCGCCCGGCTGTGGTCGTGATAGAGGTCCATCAATGATATTCAACCACGCTTTGCGGGCGGGCGTTCACGCGCAATTCGAACAGATCGGGGCGCGCGTAGTGGCCGACCACGTCGAGGCTGCGGCGCGCCATGCCGACGCGCTCGAGGTCGATGTCGGCATACAGGATCGCGCGCTCCTCGTGCAGCGGCCCGGCGACGATCTTGCCGCCCGGTGCGACCACGACCGAGTCGCCGGGGTTGACCCATTCGTCGGGGTTGCGAAAGAGCTCGCTCTTTCCCGGAAACGCATCCGGGATATCGCGCGCCTGGAACGCGGAGCCGCAGCTCACGACCCAGCAGCCAGCTTCGCGGGCAATGTGCTGCATGGTGGCGACCGCCCGCTCGCCGCTGTCGTAAGTCGGCGTGACGTAGATGTCGATTCCCTGCGCGTAAAGCGCATAGCGCGCCAGCGGCATGTAGCTTTCCCAGCAGATCAGCGCGCCCACGCGTCCGCACGGGGTGCCGACCGCCTTGAGCCCGGTGGCATCGCCGCAGCCCCAGACCATGCGTTCCGGGTTGGTCGGCATCAGCTTCCTGTGGCGGTTGGCGAGCGCCCCGTCGGCGCCGATGGTGACCACCGTGTTGTAGAGCGTGCCGCCGCCGAGCGCGTCGTCGCGCTCGTGAATTCCGCAGACGATGGCGAGCTCGTGCCGCCGCGCCGCCTCGCGCAGCGGCGCGAGCTCGTCGGCGGCGAGGCTCACGGAATTCGTCCGCAGGCGCGCGTGGATGCGCTCGGTGAGCGCCATGTCCGGTCCGGGCCGCAGCCGCCACATCCACGCCGGATAGCCGGGAACCAGCGCCTCCGGAAAGACCGCGAGCCGCGCCCCGTTCGACGCGGCCTCGGCGAGCGAGGCCACGGCGCTCTCGAGGGTCGCGGCGCGGTCGAGGAACACCGGCGGGCGCTGGATCACGGCGACGCGCGGCACGGCGCTCAGCCCATTTCCCCGGCGAGGACCCACTTCTCCCCGAGCGTCTTGCCGTCACGCATCATGGTGAGAGTGCCGTCGAGCCGCGGGCCGCGCACCACGCCGCGCCAGACGAGGCTGCCGTACTTCGGGCTTTCGGTGCGGGCTTCGAAGCTCAGGCTGTCGCCGGCCGCGCTCGCCGTGTACGGCCCGTCGCCGTACCCGTAGCGATCACAGGCGCTCGAGCGGAAGCGCCCGGCGTTGAACGTGATCGTGTCTGCGTCGCCTTCGGTCTTGCCGCGCTCGAGCACGATGCCGGTGAAGTTGCGTCCATCGAGAAGGTTCATGGCGGGCTCCGGTCAGTGAGAGTGAGCTTTCGCGTAATCGATCATTCCCTGGAAATCGACCACCACCGCGGGCTCGTTGCCGACGACCCACGCATCGTGGCCGGACGGCAGCAGCGACACGTCGCCCGCGCGGCAGTCGAACTCGGTGCCGTCGTCCATGAGGATCCGCAGCACGCCCGAGACGTGGTACTGGAAGTGCGGCGCCTCGCAGCTCCTGGTCTTGGCGAGCGGCTGCACCGAGGTCGACCACTTCCATCCGGGCTCGAACACCGCCCGGCCTACGGTCGCGCCGCCGATGGTGATCAGCTCGACGCGGCCCTTCGGAAACTCGCGGATCTCGTCGGGCTTGCGGAAATCCTTGTGTTCAGCCTGCTTCATGCGCCCCTCCTGTCGATGAAAAGGATGCGGGTATTGGAAGCCCTGCCGCGGCGACAGCAAATGCGTAGGACTACGTAGGCGCGGCTAGAGCGAGGCGATCAGCCGCTCGGCGGCGGTGTCGAAGCGCGCGGGCTCGCCGTAGGAGCGCGCGAGCATCATCGCGCCCTCGAGCGACCCCACGATGACGCGCGCGAGGTCGAGCGGGGACCCCTTGAACTCGAGGGCGCCGCTCTTGCGGCCCTGCTCGAGCACCGCGACGAGCCATTGCTCGTTCTCGTCGAAGAAGTGCTTCACGTCCTCCTTCATCGCCTTCGGCAGCGTGGCGTAGTCGGAGGCGAGCATGCCGCACAGGCACATGCGCTTGTCGCGCAGCACGTCGGCGTAGATGCGTGCATAGCGCTTGAGCTTCTCCCGCGGCGCCGCGCCGGTCGCGTCGATGCCCTTCAGCACCGCCAGGAAGGTCCACTCGTAGCGCTCGATCAGCCGCCTGCCGAGATCGGCCTTCGAAGGGAAGTGGTAGTGCAGGCTGGCTTTGGTCACGTCCAGGGCCTCGGCGATGTCGGCATAGCTGAAGCCGTTGAAGCCGCGCGTCTGCACCAGCCGCTCGGCCACATCCAGGATGCGCTGGGCGCTGTCGCCGCCGTTCTGACCTGAGTGACCCGATTTCGCCACGCCCGGAGCGTAGCATGCAACCTTACCAACTAGTTAGTTGACAAGTGACTTACCAGTAGGTAGAAATGCGATCCTATGTCCGGGCTCACCCGCCAGGATCTGCATGCGGCGCTCGACGCGCTCCACGCCATCGGCGCCGAATGCGAGGCTCCTGGGGGCTTCGCCCGCCGAGGCGTCGCCTCGCTCGCAGCACTCATCGGTTCCGAGCTCACCACGCTCTCGGTGTGCGACCTCGACAGCAACCACCGCAGCGTAGTGAGCGACGCCCCGGGCGCGATTTCGGCGCGCCAGATCGAAGTGTTCGACCGCTATTTCCCCGAGC
>JBIOYV010000109.1:0-74254 GCA_044870335.1 Burkholderiales bacterium
GCCGCGACACCGACAGCGCCGCCAGCGCCGCCTCCCCGCTCTCCACCGCCGTCACCGCATACCCCGACGCACTCAGCCTCATCGCAATCAGCTGCAGCAAATCCTTGTCGTCGTCAACCAGCAGCACGCTGGAAGTCATGGCTTGCCTCCGGAGTTCCGGCGCAAGCGCTCCTCGCGGTCGAGGATGCCGCGCTCGATGGCTCGGAGCGCCTCGAGCTGCTGACGCAGCGCTTCCTCGCGCTTGTCGCGCTCTTTGTCCGCGGCCTGGCGCTCCCGCTCTGAAGCCGCCCTTTCCTTGTTGAGCCGCTCGATCTCCCGCGCAATGCGCTGACGCTCGGCAACCTGGGTCGCCAGGAAAGCGGCGAAGCGGCCCGTGGCCGAGCCGGCGGGATCCACCATGGGCTCGAGCAGCTCGGCTGCACGCGCATCATCGCGCAGCGGGGCAGGCAGGCTGGCCAGGAGCGTCGCGAGGCGCAGACGGTTGAGGGTGCCCGAGTCGCCCACGAAGGCTTGCTGGGCAGCAGCGAGCGCCGCCTTCTGGTCCGCCGCCGGCGCTCGAGCCAGGTGGGCGGCCTCGCGGATCACGCTGTCGACCTGGTCGGCGGGAGGCTGCAGCATCGCCGGCAGTTGCAGTTCGGCGCAGCCCGCGAGCGCCGCCGCCGCCACGATCGCAAGCAGGACAAGCCGGCCCTTCATGCCGCCACCGCGAGCCTGCTGCGCGCCCTACGCGGGAGCGTTACCCTGAAGTGCGCCCCCTTCGAGCTGCCAAGCACGTCGATCTGTCCGCCATGGGCCTCGGCGAACTCGCGCGCGATCGCAAGCCCGAGCCCCGTCCCCTCGATGCGGCCGCTCGCCTTGGCGCGGCCGCGGAAGAATGAATCGAAAATTGCCTCGCGCTCCTCGGCGGGAACGCCGGGGCCGGAATCGATAACGTCGATCACGGCATCTCCGCCGCTCGCGTGCGCGCTGACCGCGATCGTCCCGCCCGGAGGGGTGAACTTCACCGCATTGCCGACCAGATTGTCGACGATGGAAAAGAGCTTCTCGCCGTCGACCTCGATGGTCAGCTTGTCGAGCTCGAGCGTCAGGCTCTGTGCCTTCGATTGCATGACGAGCTCGTGCGGGCGCACGGCATCGCGGACCAGGCTGTCGAGCGACAGCGGCTTCGGCGCGAGCGAGGCGGCGGCGTGCAGCGCCCGCTGGTAGTCGAGCAGGTCCTCAATCAGGCGCTGCAGCTTCACGCTGTTGTCGCGCATGATCGACACGACCTGGCGCTGCGGCGGTGCGAGCGGTCCGCCGACCTGGTCGTTGAGCAGCTCGGCGCCCTCGCGCAGCGCGGTGAGCGGGGTTTTCAGCTCGTGCGAAAGGTGGCGCAGGAAGCGGTTCTTTTCGGCCTCGAGCTCGGCGAGCCGGCGCCGCAGCCAGTCGAGCCGCTCGCCCAGCGACTGCAGGTCCTCGGGGCCGCGCACCGTGATCCTGCGCGTGAAGTCGGCGCCCCCGAGCTGCCGGATCGCCGCGTCGAGCTCCGCGATCGGCCGCGAGATGTACCGCGTGAGCGCGAGCGAGATGGTCAGCACCACCGCGGTGCTGAAGATCACCAGGAGAATGAGCTGACGCTGCACGGTTTCGGCGTTGTGGCGCAGCCGCAGCACCTCGCGGTCGGCGACAAGGTAGCTGATGGCGAGCACTTCCTGCGCGTTTTCGGCGAGTTCCGCGGTGAGCCGCCCGACGCGGCGCGCATCGCCCTTGCGCCAGGGTAGCGTGTTCAGGTTCTCGTAGAGACCCTGCTCCTGCTCGACGGTCTTCTTGAGCGCTGCGAGCTGCTGCTCCTCCAGAGGCAAGAGCATCAACTCGTCCGCGACCTGCTTGAAGCTGCGGTGCACGCGAACATAGTCGGCCGCGAGCTCGGCATCGTTCACCACCGCCATCTGCTGGGCAAGGCGCTCGATGGAGCCGATGCGGTTGACGAGCGAGCGGCTGGCGCGCGCCGCCTGCGAGGCGCTGTAGACCGCGTTGCGGCTTTGCTCGGTGAGGCGCTCGGTGTTCCAGGCGGAGTACGCGAGCGCGCCGACGAGCGGGAGCGCGACCAGGGTGAAACCCGCGAGGAGCAGTCCAAGGAACGATCGGGGATAACCCATGTCCTTATAATCTCTCGCGAAAAACCATTGTTAGCGGATTCATGTCCCCCCTGCCCCAGGCTCCCCGGGTGTACCTCGTCGCGGCGGTCGCCTCGAACGGAATCATAGGCGCAAATGGCGCCCTGCCGTGGCGCCTGCCGGAGGATCTGCAGCACTTCAAACGCATCACGACGGGCCATCCGGTCATCATGGGCCGCAAGACCTGGGAATCGCTCAAGGGGCCGCTGCCCGGCCGCGACAACATCGTCGTCACGCGAACCGCCGGGTATGAGGCGCCGGGCGCCGCCGTGGCGAGCTCGCTGGAGGCGGCGCTGGCGCTATGCCTTGGCGAGCCCGTGGTGTTCGTGATCGGCGGCAGCCGCCTTTTCGCCGAGTCGCTGCCGTTCGCGGCCGGTCTGGTGATAACCGAGATCTACAAGGACTTCGAAGGCGACACCTGGTTTCCGCCGTACGACCGCTCGCACTGGAAGGAGACCCAGCGCGAGCGGCACGCTACGGCGGAAGGGATGGAGTTCGACTTCGTTCTTTACGAACCGGCCTGAACCCCGGCGTGCCTCTGCGCCTTCTTGGATTCAAAGACCCGCACTTCGGGTAGCGGGAAGCCGTTGAACTGGCTGGCGTAGGCGGTGGTGTAGGCGCCGGCGTTGCGGATGTAGATGAAGTCGCCTTCCTGCAGGTCGGAGGGCAGCGGCTCGTCGCGCATCACGATGTCGACCGAGTCGCAGGTCGGCCCGCCGACGGTCCAGGGCACGTCCGGGCCCGAGCGGTCGGTGCGGATCCGGTACTTGAGGCCTTCGCTCGACTCGATCACGCCGCCGAAGAGGCCGGCGTCCCAGTGCATCCAGCGCTTGCCGGCGCGCATCGCCGTTCCAAGCACCCGGCACACGAAGTAGCCGGCGTCGGAGACGAGAAACCGGCCCGGCTCGGCGATCACCTGGACCTCCTCAGGGAAGGCCTTCAGGCCCTCGTTGACCACGTCGCCGATCACCTCGATCGACGGAATGGGCTTGACGTGGCGCACCGGATAGCCGCCGCCGATGTCGAGCAAGCGCGGCTTGAGGCCGGCCTTCGCCATGAGGTCGAAGAGCGCTCGCGCCTTTTCCAGCGCGACGCGCCAGTTTTCCGGGTTGCGGCACTGGGACCCGACATGGAAGGTCACGCCGGCGAGATCCGCGCCGAGCTTCGCCGCCGCGGCGACGACCTCGCGCGCGTCGCCCGCCCCCGCGCCGAACTTGCCCGACAGCGGCCAGTCGGCGCCGATGTTCGGCGTCGCGATGCGCAGGTAGAGCTTGGCGTCGGCCTTGGTTTCGTGCACGCGCCGCAGCTCGTCGACGCTGTCGACCACGAACCACTCCACGCCCTTGGCGGCCGCGTAGGCGATCGACTCGCGTGACTTGACCGGGTTGGAGTAGAAGATTTCCTCCGCGGCGACGCCGAGGCTGAGGAGCAGGTCGAGCTCCTGCGTCGAAGCGATCTCGAACCCCGCGCCCTCCTGCGCCAGCACCTTGAGCACGCGCCGGTCGGGGTTCGCCTTGACCGCGTAGTGCGGCCGCACGCGCGGCATGGCCGCACGGAAACGGCGCACCTTGTCTCGCACGATGGCCGTGTCGAGGATCAGGAACGGGCGGGTGTACTTCTGGCGTGCTGCCTGGCGCACGATCTCGAAGTCGAGGCTGACCTCGGAATGCGTGTCGAAGAGCTGTTCTTGCGGTTGCTGCTTTGGAAGCGCGGCTTTGCGCGCGAAGCTACTGCGGTCCCCCATCAAAGTTCTCCTTGGTGTGGAACTAAGTTTCCGGAATGTCCCGAATCTCGACTTCGTAAGCCATGACCTGACCTCTCTGGGTGCTTCTCATGATGACCTCCTTTTTCTCGCTGAATCCAAAAGGAAAAAAACTTGAGCGGAGTATAGGGACATGACCCCCGCTGTCAAGCGCTTTTTTGGCGGATTTTCGGCTGTTTTACTAAATGCGCGGCAGCGTCACGCCGCGCTGTCCCTGGTACTTGCCGCCGCGGTCGCGATACGACGTCTCGCACGCCTCGTCGGACTCGATGAAGATCACTTGCGCGACGCCTTCGTTCGCGTAGATGCGCGCCGGAAGCGGCGTGGTGTTGGAGAACTCGAGCGTGACGTGGCCTTCCCATTCCGGCTCGAGCGGCGTGACGTTCACGATGATCCCGCAGCGGGCATACGTGGACTTGCCCAGGCAGATGGTGAGCACGTTGCGCGGGATGCGGAAGTACTCCACGGTGCGGGCGAGGGCGAAGGAGTTGGGCGGGATGATGCAGACCTCGCCCTTGTAGTCGACGAAATTCTTCTCGTCGAAGTGCTTCGGATCGATGATGGTGGAGTTGACGTTGGTGAAGATCTTGAATTCGGTGGAGCAGCGGATGTCGTAGCCGTAGCTCGAAGTGCCGTACGAGACGATCCGCTTTCCGTCCAGCGCCTTCACCTGCGCCGGCTCGAAGGGCTCGATCATCGCCCTTTCCGCCGCCATGCGCCGGATCCATTTGTCTGACTTGATGGTCATTCTTTTCTCCGTTGACTAGACTTTATCTCATGGCTTCCGGCGACGAACCCTGGCCATTCTCGGTACGGCCGTTGACGGCGCATCTTGGCGCCGAGATCGACGGCCTCGAGCTGGCGCAGGAGCTCGACGAGGCGCTTTTCCGCGCCCTGCATCGGGCGTTCCTGCGCTACCAGGTGCTCGTCCTTTCACCGCAGGATCTTGCGCCCGCACGGCAGGTCGCGCTGGCACGCCGCTTCGGTGAAGTGCAGGTCCACGTGATGAACCAGTATCACGCCGACGGCTATCCGGAGCTCTACCGCCTCTCGAACCTCGACGAGCGCGGCAGGCCCAGCGGCCGCCATCCGGACAAGGGAACCCTCGCGTGGCATACCGACGGCTCCTGGCAGCGGGTCACCGGGCAGGCCACGCTGATCTACGGCGAGGTCATGCCGGAAAGCGGCGGCGAGACGCATTTCTGCGACATGTACGGCGCCTACGAGCGCCTCGATGCGCCCTGGAAGTCGCGCATCGCCAATCTGCGCGCCGTGCACAACCTGGATTTTTCCCGCAACCGGCGCCATGGCGAGGATCCGCTCACCGAAGCGCAGCGGCTGGCGAAGCCCCCGGTTGACCACCCGGTGGTGCGCACGCATCCCGGAACCGGGCGCAAGTGCCTGTTTCTCGGCGATCACGCGGAATACATCGTCGGCCTCCCCTACGAAGAAGGCCGCTCGCTGATCGAGGAACTGAACGCGCTCGCCGTCCATCCTGACCTCAGCTACGAGCATCGCTGGCGGACGCGTGAGCTCATCGTCTGGGACAACCGCTGCGTGATGCACCGGGCAACGCCATACGACGCCGCGAACCAGAGTCGCGTCATCCGGCGCTGCACCGTCCTCGGGGAAATCCCAGCCTAGGTGTTCTGGACGACGATGTTGGGGAACTTGGAGGTCATGTCGCGCTGCGACTCGGCGATCTTCACCGCGCAGCGCCGGGCGATGCGCCGGTAGATCGCGGCAATCGGTCCGTCGGGCTCCGACACCACCGTGGGCTTACCCGAGTCGGCCTGGCTGCGGATCGCCTCGTCGAGCGGCAGCTGGCCGAGGAGCTCTGTGCCGTAGTCGCGGCACATCTTCTCGGCGCCGCCGGCGCCGAAGATGTGGCTTTCGTGGCCGCACTTCGGACACACGTGCACCGACATGTTCTCCACCACGCCGAGGATCGGAATACCGACCTTCTCGAACATCTTCAGACCCTTGCGCGCGTCGATGAGGGCGATGTCCTGCGGCGTGGTGACGATCACCGCTCCGGTCACCGGCACCTTCTGCGCGAGCGTGAGCTGGATGTCGCCCGTGCCCGGGGGCAGGTCGACCACGAGGTAGTCGAGGTCGCGCCATCTCGTGTCCTTGAGGAGCTGCTCCAGCGCCTGGGTGACCATCGGCCCGCGCCAGACCATCGGCGTGTCGACGTCGATGAGGAAGCCGATCGAGATCGCCTGCAGCCCATGGCCCTCCATCGGCTCGAGGTGCTTGCCGTCCCGGGACTCGGGCCGGCCCGCGATGCCGAGCATCATCGGCTGGGAAGGTCCGTAGATGTCGGCGTCGAGCACCCCGACCGAGGCGCCTTCCGATGCGAGCGCCAGGGCAAGGTTGACCGCGGTCGTGGATTTCCCCACGCCGCCTTTCCCCGAGGCGACGGCGAGGATGTTCTTGATCCCGGGGATGAGCTTCACGCCGCGCTGTACGGCGTGCGCCACGACTTTCGAGGCCACGTTGACGGCCACGTTGCGCGCGCCCGCCTGCCTGAGCGCCTGGGCCACCTGCCGGCGGATCGGCTCGACCTGGCTCTTGCCGGGGTAGCCAAGCTCGATGTCGAGCGACACATCCTCGCCCGTCACTCTGATGTTGCGAGCCGAGCGGGTGGCGACGAAATCCTTGCCGGTGTTCGGATCGACGAGCTGCCTGAGAGCGTCCTGAACGGCCGCTTCACTAAGGGACATGATTGAAGTGTAAGCTAAAATCGCCGGTTTTCCGGCCGCCGATGCCTCGCACCCTCTTCGTCACCACGGCGCTGCCCTACGCCAACGGGCCGCTTCATATCGGTCACATCATGGAGTACATCCAGGCCGATATCTGGGTGCGTTTCCAACGCATGCAAGCGCATACGGTGCATTTCATGGGCGCGGACGACGCCCACGGCGCACCGATCATGCTCGCCGCCGAAAAGGCGGGCAAGTCGCCCGAGGCGTTCATCGGCGAGGTCCAGCGCGGCCGCAAGCAGTACCTCGACGGCTTCCACATCAGCTACGACAACTGGCACTCGACCCATTCGCAAGAGAACACAGCGCTCTCCCAGGACATCTACCGGCGGCTGAAGGCCGCGGGGCTCGTCTATACCAGACGGATCGAGCAGTTCTTCGACCCGGTGAAGGGAATGTTCCTCGCCGACCGGTACATCAAGGGCGAATGCCCCAACTGCGGCGCCAAGGACCAGTACGGCGACGCCTGCGAGAACTGCAGCAGCGTGTATCCCGCCACCGCGCTCAGGAACCCTTATTCGACCCTCTCGGGCGCAACGCCGGTACTCAAGAGCTCCGAGCACCATTTTTTCAAGCTGTCCGCCCCGCACTGCAAGCGCTTTCTCGGACAGTGGCTCGACGCCCCGGGACGCCTGCAGCCCGAGGTGGTCAACAAGGCCAAGGAATGGCTCGACGGCACGCTCGACAAGGCGCTGTCCGACTGGGATATTTCGCGCGATCCGCCCTACTTCGGCATCCGCATCCCGGATATCTCCGAGGAGAAATACCTCTACGTGTGGCTCGACGCCCCGATCGGCTACCTCGCTTCCCTTAAGAACTACTTCGACACCGGAAGAGCAAGGGCCGGCGGCGAAAGCCGCTCGTTCACGCAGTTTCTCGAGGATCCGAACACCGAGCAGATCCACTTCATCGGCAAAGACATCATCTACTTCCATACGCTGTTCTGGCCCGCCATGCTCGAGTTCGCCGGCCGGCCGTACAAGGTACCCGACCACGTTTACGTGCACGGCTTCATTGGAGTCGGCGGGAAGAAGATGGGCAAGCGCACCGGGACGGCGATCAGTCCGCTGCGCTACCTCGAGCTCGGCATGAACGCGGAGTGGCTGCGCTACTACATCGCGGCCAAGCTCAACTCGAGCGTCGAGGACATCGACTTCGATCCCGACGACTTCGTCGCCCGGGTGAACAGCGATCTGGTGGGCAAGTACGTGAACATCGCCAGCCGCTGCGCGGTGTTCCTCAATCGAAAGTTCGCCGGCAAGCTCGCCGCGCCGGGAGGCCGTCTGCTGCCCGAATTCCAGGCCAAGGCGGCAGCGCTCGCCGCGCTCTACGACCAGCGTGAATTCGGCAAGGCGCTGCGCGAGGTGATGGCGCTGGCCGACCTCGCCAATCAGTATGTCGACGAGGAAAAACCCTGGGAGCTCTCCAAGCAAACGGGCTCGGAGACCAGGCTCCAGGAGGCATGCTCCCTCGCCATCAACCTGTTTCGCCTGCTCACCATCTACCTCAAGCCGGTGCTGCCCAAGCTCGCCGCGGACGCCGAGCGCTTCCTCAACGTGCCGCCGCTGCAGTGGGGCGACGCCGCCGAGACCATGCCCGGGGGGCACCGCATCAACGAGTACCGCCACCTGCTCGGCCGCGTGGAACAAAAGCAGCTCGACCAGCTGTTCGACGTCGTGTCGACCTCGCAGCCCGCGGCGCCGCAGCGCCATGCCGAGAAGCAGCAGCACCAAGCGAAGGACCAAGCCGTGAGCGACACCATCAGCATTGAAGATTTTTCAAAGCTCGATCTGCGCGTGGCGAAAATCACGCGCGCCGAGGCGGTCGAGGGTGCCGACAAGCTGCTCAAACTCGAGCTCGACCTCGGCGGCGCCACGCGCACCGTGTTCGCAGGCCTCAAGTCCGCGTACCGGCCCGACCAGCTCGAAGGCAAGCTCGCAGTCGTGGTGGCGAATCTCGCGCCGCGCAAGATGAAGTTCGGCGTCTCCGAGGGCATGGTGCTCGCGGCTTCGGGCGACGAAGGACCGGGAATTTTTCTCGTTTCCCCGGACGCCGGGGCGAAACCCGGCATGCGCGTAAAATAGTTAGTATCGCGGCCGCAGAGCCGCAACCGCGGAGATCGTCGTGGAGAGCTCGAGCCGCACGCTCGTCTGCAGCGTGCTGTTCCTCGACATCGTCGAGTACTCGAAGAAGCCGGTCGCCGAGCAGCTCGAGCTGAAGCAGGCGTTCAACCGCGCGCTCGCCACCGCGCTCGAGCAGGTTCCGCAGCGCGACCGCATCATCCTCGACACCGGCGACGGCGCGGCGGTCACGTTCATGGGCGACCCGGAGGACGCGCTGTTCTCGGCGCTCGCGGTGCGCAACATGGCCTCCGACGGAATGCCGGTGCGCCTGGGCGTCAACCTGGGGCCGGTGCGCCTGGTGAAGGACCTGAACGGCCAGATGAACATCATCGGCGACGGCATCAACGTGGCGCAGCGCGTGATGAGCTTCGCCGACCCCGGGCAGCTGCTGGTGTCGCGCTCGTTCTACGAAGTCGTGTCGTGCCTGTCGCGCGATTACATGAATCTGTTCCGCCACGAGGGCTCGCGCACCGACAAGCACGTGCGCGAGCACGAGGTGTACTCGGTCGTCGGCGGCGCGCCGATGGCGCGCCGCGTGGCGCAGACCGAGTCGATGGTGCAGGCGCGCGACGGCGGCTGGCTCGCCGGCATGGGCCCGCTCGGGCTGCGCCGCTCGGCGCTCCTCGCCGCGCCGCTCGCCTTCTTCCTCGTGATCGGCGCCGCCGTCGCCGCCAAGACCATGCTCGAATCCTCCGCGCCGGCCGCGGCGAGGCAGACGTCCGCGGCCGCCGGCGACGGCAAGTTCGACAAGAAGCTGGTGGCGCGCCTGGAAAAGAAGCCCGAGCGGGCGAGCGACAAGCCGGCGCCTTCGGGCGAGCTCGCCCGCGTCGAGCTCGCGGTGGCGCCCTGGGGCGAGATCCTGGTCGACGGCAAGAGCCGCGGCGTCAGTCCGCCGCTGCGGACGCTTGATATTCCCGCCGGCTCGCATACGATAGAGATACGCAACTCCACGTTTCCGAGCCACGTGGAGAAGGTGAACGTGAAAGCCGGAGAAGCCATAAGAATAAGGCACAGGTTCCAGAAATGACCCGACCGCTGATGGTGCTGGTGCTCGCCGCGCTGGCCGGCTGCGAGACCGAGCCGGTGCGCGAAGTGCAGAAGCTGTTCCAGCCGACGAAAGCCCAGCAGGCCCTGAGCGCGGGCCTCAAGCAGTACGAGGACGGCGAGTACGCGCAGTCGCTGAAGACCCTGCAGGGCGCGATCCAGCAGGGCCTCCCCGAGCCCGACCTCGCTCCCGAGGAGGCGGACCACCCCATGTGGGGCCGGGTCTTCCGATCGGTCAAGGCCGGCCGCTAGCGGCGCGGCCGCCCCGGACATGGAGGAAAGCAAGCTCGGCCGCTACGCGATCCTGTCGGAGCTCGGGCGCGGCGCGATGGGCGTGGTGTACAAGGCGACCGACACCGCGCTCGAGCGCACCGTCGCGGTCAAGACGGTCAACATGGCGCTGGAGCGCGACGGCGCCGAAAAATACGAGGCGCGGTTCTACCAGGAGGCGCGCGCCGCCGGCAGCCTCAACCATCCGAACATCGTCACCGTGTACGACGTGGGCAAGGAAGGCAACGTCGCATACATGGCGATGGAGTTCATCGAGGGGCAGGAGCTGCGTTCGCTGCTCGCCGAGGGGCGCGCGCTGCCGGTGTCGCAAGCGGTGTCGATCGCTGCGCAGGTCGCCGAGGGCCTCGCCTATGCGCACCAGCACGGCGTGGTGCACCGGGACATCAAGCCCGCCAACATCATGGTGCTTTCCGACGGGCCCGTGAAAATCACGGATTTCGGCATCGCGCGCATGCGCGCGAGCAACGACGAGCTCACGCAGAGCGGCATGATGCTCGGCTCGCCGAAATACATGTCCCCGGAACAGGTGATCGGCAAGCGCGCCGACCACCGCTCCGACCTCTTCTCGCTCGGCGTCATCGTGTACGAGACGCTCACCGGGAGCGCCCCGTTCAGCGGCGAGAACGTGACGGCGCTCATGTACCAGATCGTGAACTTCGCGCCGCCAGCGCCGAGCGCGGTGAACCCCGCGGTGCCCGAGCTGCTCAACTTCATCGTCGCCAAGATGCTCGCCAAGCCGCTCGAGGAGCGCTACCAGAGCGCGCAGGAGCTGGCGAATGACCTGCGCAACTGCGAGCGCCAGATCGCCTCGCCCGCGACGATCACGCAGCCGCTGCGGCCCTTGGGGCTCGGCACGGCGGGGCTCGGCACGGCGGGGCTCGCGTCGGCCGGCGGCCTCGCCGCCGGAACCCAGCCCGAGCTCGCGTTGACCCAGGCCCAGTCGGTGGTGATGGCGCAGACGCTGAACCGCACCCGGCAGGACGATTCGAGCCGCGGCGAGGGCACCGATCCGCCGGCGCATGGCCTCGCGCACTCGTTCGACTCGGCGGAGGCGACCCAGCGCCTCGCAGTGCTCACCGGCGCGTCGACCACGCTGTCCGATTCGGTGTCGGCGACGCAGGCGATGAGCTCGCTCAGGCCGCCGAGCCACGGCTGGCGCCGCCGCGACTGGCTGCTCGTGGGCGCCGCGCTGCTGCTCGGCCTGCTCATCGCGACGGCCATCCTGCGCGCCTAGGCAAGGCCCAGGGCGCTAGCGGTGCTTCTTGTTCGCCTCCGGCGGCTGCCACGGCCGGCCGGTGCGCTTCTCGATGTACTCGCGGATCAGGCGCCGAACCACCTGCGACGGCGTCTGGTCGTCGGCTGCGCACAGCTCCTCGAACAGCGCCTTCTTGCGCGGGTCGACGAGGATGGTGAGCCGGGCGGTGCGCTGTTCCATTGGCGTCCTAGGATAACACCGTTCGAATTGCATGATAATATAATTTACATGGGATTCCCCCTCGGCCTGCCCTCCGGCGTCGACGCCGTGCTCGCCGCCGCGTGCGCCTGGATCGTCCTGGGGGCCGCGGGCATGGCCGCGCCGGGCAACCTGCGCCTGTCGGCGCGGGTGCTTTACCCGGCGGGCGCTCTGGTCGGGGTCGCGCTCGGCGCCGCGGCGCTCGCGTCCGTCGGCAACGCCGAGAGCACGCGCGTGCTGCCGCTCGGCCTTCCCGGTTTGCCGTTCCATGCGCGGCTCGACGCGCTTTCGGCCTTCTTCCTCCTGCTCCTCGCTGCGGTCGCCGCCGGCGTGTCGGTGTACACCGCGGGCTACCTGCGCCACGGCCCGGGCGCCGCGCCCGGCCTGCAGTGCCTGTGCCACCACGTGTTCCTCGCCAGCATGGCGCTGGTCCTGGTCGCCGACGACGCCTATTTCTTCATGGTGGCCTGGGAAACCATGGCGCTGTCCTCGTTCTTCCTCGTCACGAGCGACCACCGCCACGCCGAGATCCGGCGCGCGGGCTACCTTTATCTCCTGATCGCGCACCTCGGCGCGATCTCGATCCTGCTGTGCTTCGGTGCCCTGCAGGCCGGCACCGGCGATTACCGCTTCGACGCGATGCGGGCGCTGCAGCAGCCCGCCGGCTGGGGCAGCGTGGCCTTCGCGCTCGCGCTCGCCGGCTTCGGCGCCAAGGCCGGCATCGTGCCGCTGCACGTGTGGCTGCCCGAGGCCCACCCTGCCGCGCCGTCGCCGGTGTCGGCGCTGATGTCGGCAGTCATGCTGAAGACCGCGGTCTACGGCCTGATGCGCGTCACCCTCGACCTCATCGGCTTTCCCCTGTGGTGGTGGGGCCTGGTTGCCCTGGCGGTGGGGCTTGCCAGTGCGCTCTTCGGCGTGATCTTCGCCGCGACGCAGAGCGACATGAAGCGGCTGCTCGCCTACTCGTCCATCGAGAACATCGGGCTCATCGTCGCGGGCTTCGGCCTGGCGCTGCTGTTTCGCGGCTTCGGCATGGGCAGCCTCGCCGCGCTCGCGCTGACCGCCGCGCTCTACCACTGCCTGAACCACGCGTTCTTCAAGGGCCTGCTGTTCCTCGCCACCGGCTCGGTGCTTCATGCCACGAGCGAGCGCAGCCTCGGGCGTCTCGGAGGACTGATCCACCGCATGCCCTGGGTCGCCTGGTGTGCGCTCATCGGCTCGGCCGCGATCGCCGGGCTGCCGCCGCTCAACGGCTTCGTCTCGGAGTGGCTGCTGCTGCAGGCGTTCCTCTTCACGCCGGGGCTGCCGCAGGGCTACGTCAACATGCTCGTGCCGGTGGCGGGCGCCGCGGTGGCGCTGGCGGCGGCGCTGTCGGGCTACGTCATGGTGAAGTTCTTCGGCGTGGTGTTCCTCGGCCAGCCGCGCGAAGCGCGCGCCGCGGAAGCGCGCGACGCGGGGCCGTGGGAGCGCGTCGCCCTGGTATGGCTCGCCGGGGGATGCGTGGTCCTCGGCCTCGCGCCGACGCTGGTACTCGCGCTCCTCGAGCCGGTCACGCAGCGCTTCACGGGCTACTCGCTTGCCGGGCTGGGGGGCGGGTGGCTGTTCCTCGCGCCGATCGACGCCGAGCGTGCGAGCTACAGCCCGCCCCTCTTGTTCGCGGTCGCGGCGCTGCTCGTGGCCGCGACCTGGCTGGCGGTGCGCGCCTTCTACCATGGCCGCGTGCGGCGCGCGCCGCCCTGGGGCTGCGGCTTCCCCTGGCTGACCGCGCGCATGCAGGACACTGCCGAAGGCTTCGGACAGCCCGTGAAGGTCGTGTTCCGGCCGGTGTTCCGCATCGAAGGCGAGGCGCCGGCGCCCGGCGATCCTCGCCCGCGGTACCGCGAGAGCGCGGAGGACAGGCTGTGGTATTGGCTCTACCTGCCGGTCGCCCGCGCCGTCGAGAGGGCCACCGCCCTGGTGACGGTGCTGCAGCGTGGCCGCATCTCGGTGTACCTCATGTACAGCTTCGCCACGCTGCTCGTGCTGCTCTTTTTCATCCGCTGAGCGCATAGCGCGGACCATGAACGCCTCCGGCCTGGTCGCCCAGCTCACCGAGGTCGCGCTCGCGATCCTGCTCGCGCCGCTGCTCAGCGGCTGGGTGAGCCAGTGCCGCGCCTGGCTGCAGAACCGGCGCGGACCCGGCCTGCTGCAGCCCTACCGCGTGCTCGCGAAGCTGTTCGAGAAGGAAGTGGTGCTCGCGCACAACGCGTCTTCGCTCTTCCGCAGCTCGCCCTACCTCATCTTCGGATGCCTGGTGCTCGCCACGGCCATCGTGCCCACGCTGGGGACCGACCTTCCGCTCAACCCCGCCGCCGACGCGATCGCACTGGTGGGCGTGCTCGCCCTCGCGCGCTTCTTCATCGCGCTCGCCGGGATGGACGTGGGCACGGCCTTCGGCAGCCTGGGCGCGCGTCGCGAGATGATGGTCGGCTTTCTCGCCGAGCCCGCGCTGCTCATGGTGCTGTTCACCGCCTCGCTCATCTCGCACTCGACCTCGCTCTCCACCATCGTCGGGACGCTCGCCCACCGCGAGTTCGTGATCTACCCGAGCATGGCCTTCGCCGGCGTCGCCTTCACCATGGTTTCGCTCGCCGAGAACGCACGCATCCCGGTCGACAACCCGGCGACGCACCTGGAGCTCACCATGATCCACGAGGCGATGGTGCTCGAATACTCGGGACGCCACCTCGCCATGATCGAATGGGCCGCGAGCCTCAAGCTCTTCGTCTACTCCTGCATCGGGCTGGCATTGTTCTTTCCGTTCGGCGTGGCGCAGGGCGGCGACTGGCTCGGGCTCCTGCTGGCGCTACCCGCGTTCGCCGCCAAGCTCGCCGTCGGCGGCGCCGCGCTCGCCGCGATCGAGATGGTGAGCGCGAAGATGCGCATCTTCCGCGCTCCGGAGTTCCTCGGCACCGCGTTCATGCTCGCGGTGCTCGCCCTCCTGGTGCACGTGCTGCTGGAACGCTGATGCTCGCGCACTACGGCCCGCAGCTCGTCAACCTGCTCGCCGCGGTGCTGCTGCTGCTCGCCTTCGCCATGCTGTCGCAACGGCGCATCCTCTCGCTCATCAACCTGTTCGCCGCCCAGGGGCTGGTGCTGTTCCTCGCCACCGTGCTGGTGGCGCTGATCACGGCGCAGGGCCACCTCTACTGGTCCGCAGCCGTGACGCTGCTGCTGAAGGTGTTCCTGCTGCCGTGGATCCTGCACCGGCTGATCCGCCGGCTCAACGTCAAGTGGGACGTCGAGACCCTGGTCAACATCCCGACCCTGATGATCTTCGGATTGGTGATCGTGATCCTTGCCTTCAACCTAGCCGCGCCGATCTCCCTGCTCGCAGGCACGCTGACCCGCTCCACCCTCGGCATCGCCCTCGCCTCGGTGCTGCTTTCGTTCCTGATGATGATCACGCGCTCCAAGGCCGTGCCCCAGGTGGTGGCGTTCCTGGCGATGGAAAACGGCCTGTTCTTCGCCGCCACCGCCACGGTGTACGGCATGCCGATGGTGGTGGAGCTCGGCGTCGCGCTCGACGTGCTGGTCGCCTCGCTGATCCTGGGCGTGTTCCTGTTCCAGATCCGCAGCCGCTTCGATTCGGTGGATACCCGCCATCTCGAGCGGCTGAAGGAGCACTGATGGGTGCGGTGCTCGCGCTGCTCGTCGCGCCGCTCGCGGGCGGCGCGGTGCTCGCGCTGATCGGCCACCGCCGCTACGCCCCCGAGGTGAACGCCGGCTTCTCGGCCGTCACGCTCTGCGCCGCGGCTCTTCTGGTCGGGCGCGTAATCGAGGAAGGCTCGATCAGCGCGCTGGAGGAGCAGTTCTTCGTCGATTCCCTGAACGTGTTCCTGGTGGCGCTGACCGCGTTCGTGTCGATGACGACCTCGCTTTTTTCCCGGCCCTACATGCGCATCGAGCGCTCGCACGGGCGCGTGTCCGACGCGGGCATGCGCCTGTACCACGCCATGTACCAGCTGTTCTGCTTCACCATGCTGCTCGTGCTCACGACCAACAATCTCGGCGTGATGTGGGTGGCGATGGAGGCGGCCACGCTCACCACCGTGCTGCTCGTCGCGCTGTACCGCACGCACGCCGCGCTCGAGGCGGCGTGGAAGTACTTCATCCTCTGCGGAGTCGGCATCGCGCAGGCGCTGTTCGGCACGATCCTGGTGTATTTCGCGGCCGAGCGCATCCTCGGCGCGGGCGTCACGGCGCTCCTGTGGACGCACCTCGATTCGGTGAAGGCGGGGCTCGAGCCGACGGTGATGTCGATCGCGTTCGTCTTCCTGCTGGTGGGCTACGGCACGAAAGTCGGGCTCGTGCCGCTGCACAACTGGCTGCCCGATGCGCACGCCGAGGGCCCGACGCCGATCTCCGCGGTGCTCTCGGGCCTGCTCCTGAACGTCGCGCTCTACGCGCTCATCCGCTTCAAGGTGCTCACCGACGGCGCGCTCGAGCGCCCGTTCGCCGCCGCGCTGCTCACCGGATTCGGCCTCGTGTCGGTGGTGGTCGCGGCGTTCTTCCTCTCGCGCCAGCGCGACATCAAGCGCATGTTCGCGTACTCGTCGATCGAGCACATGGGCCTCATCACCTTCGCGTTCGGCATGGGCGGACCGGTGGCGAGCTTCGCGGGCCTGCTGCACATGACGGTGCACTCGCTTACAAAGAGCGCGATCTTCTTCACCGTGGGCCACGCGACGCAGAAAAGCGGGACCCAGCTCATGGAGGGCATCCGCGGCCTGGTGCGGGTGAGCCCGGCGCTTGGCTGGGGGATGATGCTCGGCGCGGTGGCGATCCTCGGGCTGCCGCCGTTCGGCGTGTTCGCGAGCGAGTTCCTGATCCTAACCACCGCGATCGCGCAGCAGCCGTGGGCCGCGCCCATCCTGCTGGTGTCGCTCGGCGTCTCGTTCGCCGCCATCTTCGGCAAGGTGCAGGCCATGGTGTTTGGCGATCCCACGGCCGCCCGGCTGCCGCACCGACCGGCGCTCGCCCCGGTCTTCGCGCACCTCCTGCTCGTGCTGGCGCTCGGCCTTTACATCCCGCCGTACCTGGTCGACTGGTACCGGCGCGCGGCGCAGCTCATCGGATGAGCGTCCTCGTCGAACGGCACACGATCGACGCGGCCGACTGGATCCCGCTTCACCTTTCGGTAAAGGAGGACGGAGGCCGGCTCGGAGCGCTGTGGGCGAGCGAGCGGCCCGCCGCGGTCCATGCCCTGAGCGTTGTGCACGAGCGGCTGCTCCGCCTCGAGCTCCGGCTGACCGACTTGTCCTATCCGGACCTCTCCACCGTCTTCCCCGCCGCGGCGCGCATGCAGCGTGCGATCCGTGATCTGCATGGCTTTCGCTCGGGCGAGGACGAGCGGCCCTGGCTGGTCCACGGCGACGCGTCCTATCCTTTCGTCCAGGTCGAGGGCGATGGAGTGCACGAGATCCCGGTCGGACCGGTACATGCGGGCATCATCGAGCCCGGACATTTCCGGTTCTCGGTGGTGGGAGAACGCGTGCTGCGCCTCGAGCAGCGCCTCGGATACGTCCACAAGGGCATCGAGAGGCGCTTCGAATCGATGAGCCTCGCCGAGGGGGCCCGCCTCGCCGGCCGGGTCTCGGGCGACAGCACCGTCGCGTTTGCCTGGGCCTACGCCATGGCGCTCGAGCGCGCCGCCGGCGCAACGCCGCCGCGTCGCAGCCTGTGGCTGCGTGCGCTGCTCCTCGAGCGCGAGCGCATCGCCAACCACCTCGGCGACCTCGGGTATCTCGGCAACGACGGCGGCCTCGCCTTCGGGCTGGCACAATTCTCGCGCCTGAAGGAGGACCTGCTGCGCCTGAACGCGCGCCTTTTCGGCCACCGCCTTCTGATGGACCGAGTGGTACCGGGTGGCACTTCGGTGGATATCGACCACGCGGGAGCCGGTGCCATTCTCGAGGAGGCAGCGCGCCTCGAGGAGGAGGTACTGGCGCTGCGTGCCATCTACTACGACCACCCGGGGCTGCAGGACCGCTGCATCAATTGCGGGCGGCTGGCGCCGCGCCTGGCCGCCGAGCTCGGGGTCGTCGGCCTCGCCGCGCGGGCGAGCGGCATCGCGATCGACGCGCGCATCTTCCCGGGCTTCGCCCCCTACGACGAGCTCGCGCCCGCGCTGTGTGCGCATCGTAACGGCGACGTCGCTTCGCGCATCGTCGTGCGCTTCGAGGAGATCTTCGAGTCGCTACGCCTCGTGCGGCGCATCCTCGCCACGCTCCCCCCGGGCGATTCAAGAATTGAGGTGCCCGAACCCTCTGAAGGCGCGAGCGGCATCGGCTGGGTCGAGGGCTGGCGCGGCGAGATATTCGTCGCCCTCGAAGCCGGCGCCGCCGGCAAGGTGCGGCGCTGCCATCCGCACGATCCGTCGTGGCAGAACTGGCCCGCGCTCGAGCACGCGGTGCTCGGAAACATCGTTCCGGACTTTCCGCTGATCAACAAGTCCTTCAACCTGTCCTACTCGGGCGCAGACCTCTGATGCACAAGATCCTGCGGCGCATCGTGCGCGCCGGAATCGTCACCGAGCCGGCGCGCGCGCCCGATCCGGCGCTGCGCGCGCTGTCGCAGCGCCTCGAGCCGCTGGTCCTCGCGCGTCTCGGCCGCGCGCTCGCGGTGCGGCACGTCGACGCGGGATCGTGCAATGGCTGCGAGCTTGAGATCCATGCTTTGGGCAACCCTTACTACAACCTCGAAGGACTGGGGATGAAGTTCGTGGCGAGCCCGCGGCACGCCGATCTGCTGCTCGTTACCGGGCCGGTCTCGCGCAATATGGAGCAGGCGCTGCTGCGCACCTACGCCGCGATGCCGGAGCCCAAGCTCGTGGTCGCGGTCGGCGACTGCGGCTGTACGGGAGGAATCTTCGGTGAAAGCTACGCGAGCCGGGGTCGCGTATCGAACGTCCTGCCCGTCGACGTCGCCGTGCCGGGCTGCCCCCCGCAGCCGGCCGCGATCCTGCAGGCGATCCTGACCGCCGTTACGAACGACCGCCGCAGCTCGCCGGCATCACCGTGACCGGATAGCCCTTGCAGTTCCAGCTTGCCTTGCCCGATTGCAGCGTCGGGGTGAAAGTAACTTCCAGCGCGTTCTTCTCGTTCCAGCCGCGGATATCGCCGTTCTCCGATACGATCCATTTCATCTCGCCGTGCTTCGGATCGCTCTTCGTGGCGAGCTTGACTTCCTTCCCCACGCCGACGAGGTTGCCCGACTTCTCGGCATAAGCGGCCACCTGCTGCTTGGCCGGCTCTGCGCCGACAATGAGCGCCTGCGCAGCTTCACGAGCCTCGGACCCCGCCCGTTGCGGCAACACCACCGCGACGGCGAGAAAGCCGATCAGGGCAACCCCGGCGACAACCAACAACGCGATGCGCATTTTTTATCCCTTTAGTGCCACACGCGAACCGAGCTTACCATGAACTTTAGAAGCTAGTTCCGAGGCTTGCGGCGGTTCCTTAAGGTCTTTTACATGATTACGCGACGGCTGAGGATCAGGGGACGAGTGCAGGGGGTCGGGTTCCGCGATGCCCTTTGCGCCGAGGCACTCGAGCGTGGGGTCGCCGGCTGGGTCCGCAATCGGACCGACGGCAGCGTGGAGGCGCTCGTCCAAGGCCCGCCCGACCGGGTAGCCGAGCTCATCGCCTGGGCGAGGCGCGGGCCTCCGGCTTCCCGCGTCGACGACCTGCTGGTCGAGGCGGGCGACGACGAGCCTGCGCACGCGGGATTCGAGCGCCGACCGAGCGCGTAGCGCGGCTTCGGGTATCGGGCAGCGCGACTTTCCTCGCCGCCATTGCCGCGCCCCCGCGCGGGGAGAAAAATGCCCGCGTTACATCGATCGAGGGGAGAACGATGACCGCCAGTCCCCGCCAGGTGCTCCTTATCTGGATCCAATCAGCGTTGCAGGCAGCCCAAGGCGGCCGGCGCTCGGCCGCGCAGCCGACCGATTCCGGCATACCCCTCGAGGAGCTCGCACGCCTCGCCTCGGAGCTTCAGGTGCTCGAGGGGGAGGAAGTAACATGACCGCGCGGCCGCTCTCCGCCCAGGAGCTGTGCCAGTCGGTTCGCGCCTGCGCGCCGTTCGACGCGTCCCGGCTCAATCGCGTGCTCGCCGTCGACGAGACGCGGGGGTTGGTCGAGGTTCAGTCGGGAGCCACGTGGAAGAGCCTGGCGGCGCGGCTGCGCCCCGGCGAGCGCCGCGCACAGGAAGTGCGCACCACGCATCCGGCCATCGGCGAAAGCCTCGCCTGCAACGCCGCCGGCCCCGACGGACGCCCGACCGTGGACCACGTGCATTCCTTCACCATGGTCACGCCGGACGGCCAGCTGAGGCGCGTCGATCGCACGAACAACCCGAGTCTGTTCGCACTGGTGGTCGGCGGACAGGGCCTCTTCGGCGCGATCTACAGCGTCACCTTGCGGCTCGAATCGCTTGCGCGCGCGATCGCCGAGGCGCAGACGCCGGACCCGCACGTCGAGCCGCGCCTGCGCACGGCGCGCAGGCTGGTGCTGCTGGTGCCGCCCCCCAGGCTCGAAGCGCTGGTGGCGGCGTGCCGTGAGCGTTGCGCCGAATGGCGCCTCGAGCTCGAGAGCCTCGCCGTGCGGCGTGTGCGCGCGGACGAGGAAACGTTCCTGCGCCTCCCCGGGCGCGAATACTGCGAGGTCGGCCTCGGCCTCGCCGAAGGCGCCAACCTCGGAGCGCAAGTGCGCGTGACGCAGCTCAAGCGCAGCCTCATCGACCTCGCGATCTCCCACGGCGGCGGCTTTCCGATCGCATGCACGACCGAGGCCACGCGCGAGCAGATCTACGCCTGCTATCCGCAGCTCGCCGGCTTCCTCGCCGAGCAGCGCCGGATCGACCCGCACGAGCGCTGGGCAAACGGCTGGCTGCGCCACCACAGGAGCCTCCTCACCCGCGAGCCCTGCGAGGTGCGCTGGGGCAGCTAGAGGGCGCCGTACACGACCTCGACGTTTTCCGGCGCGAGCCAGGCGCCGAGCTCGCTGATGAGCCGCGTGTCCGGCCGCACGCGCCAGCTTTCGCCGAGCGCGAGCTTGCACAGCGCCGTTCCGTTCTCGTACTCCACCAGCACCTGGCAGCTGCCGTTACCGCTGGCGCGGTAGGGCCCGAGCAGCTGCTGCAGCCGTCTGGCGTCGGCCTGGCCGTTCAAGAACAGCTTGAGCAGCGAGGCATGGCGGTTGCGCAGCGTCTCCAGGTCCATGAGCTCGTCGGCGCTGACCCGCAGGCCGCCCGAGAACTCGTCCGGCTGGACCTTGCCGGCGACCACCAGCAGCGAGTCCTCCTTCAGCTTCTCGCGGTGCTTTTCGAACAGCTCGTTGAACACCGAGATCTCGACCTGCGCGGTGCCGTCGTCGAGCATCACCACCATCATCCGGCCGCGCCGCGTCATCTGGGTGCGCGCGGCCACCACGATGCCGGCCATCGTGACGCGCTCGCCCGCGGAGAGCTTGGCGAGCGGCACCCGGGGAAAGCCCGCCAGCTCGCGCTCGTAGACCTTGAACAGATGCCCGGACAGGTAGAAGCCGAGCGCCGCCTTCTCCTCGGTCAGCTTCTGGCGCATGTCCCACGGCGCAGCGTCGACGTACACCGCCGCGCCGCCACGCGGCGCTTCGGCTTCGCCGAAGAGGCTCTCCTGGGACGCCTGCGCCAGCGCCTGCTCCGCCGCTTCGAGCGCGCGCCCGGCGGAGGCGAGCAGGCGCGCGCGGTTGGGGTCGAGCGAATCGAAGGCGCCCGCACGCACCAGTGCTTCCACCACGCGCCGGTTGACCGCGCGCTTGTCCACCCGGCTGCAGAAGTCGAACAGGTCGCCGAACGGCTTCTCGCGCCGCGCATCGAGGACCGCGCTGATGGCGCTCTCCCCGGTGCCGCGGACCGCGCCGAGGCCGTAGCGGATGGTTGCGCGGTCCACCGGGACGAACCGGTATTCCGATGCGTTGACGTCCGGGGGCAGGATGACGAGCCCGTTCGCAGCCGCGTCCTCGTGGAACTGGCGCACCTTGTCGGTGTCGTCCATCAGCGCGGAAAGGTTCGCCGCGAAGAACGCCGCGGCGTGGTGCGCCTTCATGTACGCGGTCTGGTAGGCAAGCAGCGCGTACGCCGCGGCGTGCGACTTGTTGAAGCCGTAGCCGGCGAACTTCTCCATCAGGTCGAAGAGCTGGGTGGCGCGGGTGCGCGCGAGGCCGTTCTTCTCGGCGCCTGCGACGAAGATCTCGCGTTGCTGGGCCATTTCCTCCGGCTTCTTCTTGCCCATCGCCCGGCGCAGCAGGTCGGCGCCGCCGAGGGAGTAGCCGCCGATCACCTGCGCGATCTGCATCACCTGCTCCTGGTACACCATGATGCCGTAGGTCGGGCCGAGGATCGGCGCGAGGCGCGGGTCGAGGTATTCGACGCGCTTGCCGTGCTTTCTCTCGATGTACTCGGGGATCAGGTCCATCGGCCCCGGGCGGTACAGGGCCACGAGCGCGATCACGTCCTCGAAGCGGTCCGGACGCGCGCGCTTGATGAGATCGCGCATGCCGCGCGATTCCAGCTGGAACACCGCGGTGGTGTTGCCGGCCGAGAGCAGCTTGTAGGCAAGCGCGTCGTTCAGCGGGATTTTCTCAAGCGAAAAAGACGGGTCGCCCATCCCGCGCACATAGCGCTCCGCCCAGTCGAGGATCGTGAGCGTGGTGAGGCCCAGGAAGTCGAACTTGACCAGACCGACCGCCTCGACGTCGTCCTTGTCGAGCTGCGAGATCACGTTGGCGGTGCCTTCGGCGGCGTACAGCGGGCAGTAGTCGGTCAGCCGCCCGGGCGCGATCAGCACGCCGCCGGCGTGCATGCCGACGTTGCGCACCAGGCCTTCGAGCTTGCCGCCGAGCTCGAGCAGCTCCTTGACTTCCTCTTCCTTCTCCTCGCGCTCGGCGAGCAGCGGCTCCATCTCGCGCGCGTCCTCGAGCGTGATGGCCTTGCCCGGCTGCACCGGGATCAGCTTCGCGATCTGGTCGCAGAAGTTGTAGCCGAGGTCGAGCACCCGGCCGCAGTCGCGCACCACCGCCCGCGCGGCCATGGTGCCGAAAGTGGCGATCTGCGAGACGCTCGCCTCGCCGTACTTGCCGCGCACGTACTCGATCACGCGGTCGCGCCCGTCCTGGCAGAAGTCGATGTCGAAGTCGGGCATCGATACGCGCTCGGGGTTGAGAAAGCGCTCGAACAGGAGGTCGTACTTCAGCGGATCGAGGTCGGTGATGCCCAGCGAGTACGCCACCAGCGACCCGGCGCCCGAGCCGCGACCCGGGCCCACGGGAACGCCGTGCGGAAACGATGGCTCGCGTACCGCTCGGGCCCAGTTGATGAAGTCGGCCACGATGAGGAAATAGCCGGAGAAGCCCATCTGCACGATGGTCCGGATCTCGAACTCGAGCCGCTCGCGGTAGCGCGGCCTTTCGTCTTCCCCGAGACCGAGCTTGTCGAACCGCCGGGCGAGGCCCGCGTGTGCCTCGCGGCGCAGAAAGTCGTCGATGGTCACGCCCGGGGGGGTCGGGAACGCGGGCAGGCGGCTCTTGCCGAGCTGGATCTCGAGATTGCAGCGCCGCGCGATCTCGAGCGAGTTCTCGAGCGCCTGCGGCAGGTCGGCGAACAGCTCGGCCATCTCGTGCTGGCGCTTGAAGTACTGCTCGGGAGTAAACAGCTTCGGCCGGCGCTGGTCGGCGAGCACGTGGCCTTGCGCGATGCACACGCGCGCCTCGTGCGCCTTGAAGTCGTCGCGCTCCAGGAACTGAACCGGATGCGTGGCCACCACGGGAAGCGCGAGACGCCCGGCGAGCGCCACCGAGCGGGCGAGGAGCGCCTCGCCCTGGGCGAAGCCCGCGCGCTGCACCTCGATGTAATAGCGACCCGGGAAGAGCTCCACCCAGCCGCGCGCCAG
Source organism: Burkholderiales bacterium (assembly GCA_044870335.1). GTDB lineage: Bacteria > Pseudomonadota > Gammaproteobacteria > Burkholderiales > SG8-39 > SCGC-AG-212-J23. The sequence continues at coordinate 23,560 of JBIOYV010000109.1, forward strand.
GCGCTCGGCGGCCTCGGCATTGCCGGCGGCCAGCGCCTGCCCGACGTCGCCCGCCGCGGCCCCCGAAAGGGCGATCAGGCCCTCGGTTCCCTCTTCGAGCCAGGCGCGCGAGACCTCCGCGCGTGCTCGGTACTGATTGCGCAGCCAGGCGCGCGACAGCAGGTCGCACAGGCGCAGGTAGCCCGCGCGCGAGGTGCAGAGGAGCAGCATGCGCACGGGCTTGTCGCGATCGCCCGGATTCTGCAGCCAGCAGTCGGCGCCGATGATCGGCTTCACGCCAACGGCGCGGGCGGCGCCGTAGAACTTGACCAGGCCGAACAGGTTGGCGAGATCGGTCAGCGCGAGCGCCGGCATGCCGTCGGCCGCCGCCCGGCTCACCGCCTGGTCCAGGCGGACGATCCCGTCGCTCACCGAGTACTCGCTGTGCAGCCTGAGGTGAACGAAGCGCGGCGTCGGCATGTCAAAAAAATTTTACCGGAAGCAATCCATGAAGGCCTTAACCGTTGTTTTTGCTGCGCTCATGGTCGGCATGGTTCCATGCGCCGCGACCGCGCAGGACCGCGGACGGGAGCTCGACAAGGCCTACGAAGAGGCGCGCGCCGCGGCGCTCGCGCTGAAGCAAGCCGAAGCGCGCCGCGACCAGGGCGTCGAGCCGCAGCCCGGCGAGATGCAGGGCACCGCCTCCGGAGGCACGCGCCCTGGCGAGCAGTATCGCGGCCGGCAGATGCTCATCGAGCAGGAAGTGGAGCTCGCGCGCAAGCGCTACGACGCCGCGCTCAAGCGCTGGAATGACCTGAAGTAGCAAAGTCGCAAAACCCTTAGCATGCGCGGGGATGAACCCCGCCGCATGGGAGCGCGGTCCATAAGGCCCGCTCTGGGAGCACTGCTGGCGGGCGCGACTTTCATCGCGCTGTCCCCGATTTTCGTACGCGAGTCCCTGGCCGCGGGGGTCGGGCCGACGGCGGCCGCGTTCTGGCGCGTAGCCCTTGCGGTTCCCGCCCTTTGGATCGTGTACGGCGTCAGCGGCGGGCCGCACGCGCGACGTTATGGAGGCCGCCGTTATTCTGGTCAGGCGCCGCTACTCCTGGCCGCTGCCGCCGCATTCGCCGGCGACCTCGCCTTCTGGCACAAATCGATCCAGCTCACCTCGGTGGCGAACGCCACGCTGCTCGCCAACCTCGCGTCGATCTTCGTGACGTTGGCGGCGTGGATCTTCCTGCGCCAGCGGCCGACCGGCGTGTTCCTTGCCGGGCTCGCGGCGGCGCTCGCCGGCGTCGTACTTCTCGTCCACAGCAGCCTCGAGTTCGCCTCCACCGGGCTTGCGGGCGATGCGCTCGGCGTGGTGACGGCGATGTTTTACGCCGGTTACCTCCTGGCGGTAAAGACGCTGCGCGACCGGGGGGAGGTCACGCTTCATCTGATGGCGGTGACCACGACGATCACCGCGCTGCTGCTTTTCCCGGTGGCGCTCGCCGCCGGCGAGCCGATGATTCCGCAAACGGCGGCCGGGTGGTGGATTCTCGCCGGTCTTGCGCTGGTGTCGCACGCCGCCGGCCAGGGCCTCATCGCCTACGCGCTCGCGCACCTGCCGGCGGCGTTCTCGTCGGTCAGCCTGCTGTTCCAGCCGGTCGTGGCCGCGTTGTTCGCCTGGCTCCTGCTCGCCGAGCCGCTCGCGCCGCTGCAGGTGGCCGGGGGCGTGGTTGTGCTCGTGGGAATCTACCTTGCGCGGCGCGGATCGAGCACGGGACAATGACTGACCGGGAGGTGACATGGCCAAGGCGAAGAAGGGCAAGAAAGCGGCGGCATCGAAGCTCAAGCGCAAAAAAGCGGCGCCGAAGCTCAAGCGCAGGAAACTCACGACGAACAAGCCCGCGCCGCGCAAGAAACCGGCGCGCAAGGCCAAGGCAAAAGCTTCTAGGAAACCGGTTTCCAGGAAACCGGCGCCAAAGCCGGTCAAACCGCAGAGCCCGCCGCCCGCCGCGCCGCCGGGCGAGCGAATCGGCCTGGTGACGCATTACTTCAGCGATCTGTCGGTCGCCGTGGTGAAGCTCGACCCCGGCACGACGCTGCGAGTCGGAGACAACATTCACATCAAGGGCCACACCAGCGACTTCGGCCAGCGCGTCGACTCGCTGCAGGTCGGTCATGCCGCGGTGGAGCAGGTCGGGCCGGACGACGACTTCGGCCTGAAAGTCGTCGACCACGCGCGCGAGCACGACGTCGTCTACAGGGTGAAATAACTAGACGACGAGCGCTGCCGCCTCGCCGGCGGACCGCTCGACGGCGCCGATCTCGTAGACCGTTTCGCCGGCCTTCCTCAGCTGCTCCGCGGCCGCCTTGGCGTGTGCGGCCGCAACCACCACCACCATGCCGATGCCGCAATTGAACACGCGCCACATCTCGTCCTCGGCGACGTTGCCGGCCTGTTGCAGCCACTGGAACACCGGCGGGCGCGGCCACGCGCCCTTGTCGATCACCGCCTTCGTTCCAGCAGGCAAGACGCGCGGAACATTGCCCACCACCCCCCCGCCGGTGATGTGCGCAAGGCCCTTCACCGGCAGCGATTCGACGAGCTGCAGGATCGGCTTCACGTAGATGCGCGTCGGCTCGAGCAGGTCGAACGGCGCCGGCCCGGCGCGCTGCAGGATCCGGCGGACGAGGGAATAGCCGTTGGAATGCGGGCCGCTCGAAGCGAGGCCGAGGAGTGCGTCTCCGGGCGCGATGGAGCGGCCGTCGATGATCCTGTCCCTTTCGACCACGCCGACGCAGAACCCGGCGAGGTCGTATTCGCCCTCGGGATACATGCCGGGCATCTCCGCGGTCTCGCCGCCGATCAGCGAGCAGCCGGCGAACTCGCAGCCGCGCGCGATGCCCTTGACCACTTCCACCGCGACGCGCCGGTCGAGCTTGCCGCAGGCGAAGTAATCGAGGAAGAAAAGCGGCTCGGCGCCCTGGACCAGCACGTCGTTCACGCTCATCGCCACGAGGTCGATGCCGACCGTGTCGTGGCGCGCGAGCTCAAACGCGAGCTTGAGCTTGGTGCCCACGCCGTCGGTCCCCGACACCAGCACCGGCTGGCGGTACCGCTTCGGGATCTCGCACAGCGCGCCGAAGCCGCCGATGCCGGCGAGCACCTCGGGCCGCAATGTGCGCCGCGCGAACGGCTTGATCGCCTCGACGAGGGCGTCGCCCTCGTCGATGTCGACGCCGGCGTCGCGGTAGGAAAGCGGTGGTTCCGACATGCTAGATTCCAAGCTTTCCGCCATTCTAATGCGGCAGCTTCCGCTTCCCCTTTCCGCGGCCGCGCAGCCGAGCCTTGACAACTACGTCGCCGGGGCAAATGCCGAGGCGCTCGAAGGCGTTCGTTCGCTCGTGCGCGGCCGGCTCAAGGAAGCGATCGTCTACCTTTGGGGCGGGCCGGGCAGCGGCCGCACCCACCTGCTGCGGGCCGCCGCAAGCGCCAACCCGGCGCTCGTGATCGCCGACGACGTCGATGCGCTGGACGAGGGGGTTCAGCAGGCGCTTTTTAGCGCCATCAATGACGCGCGCGATGGCGGTCCGGCGGTCCTCGCCGCCGGCAGCGCGCCGCCGGCGGGCCTCGGCTTGCGCGAGGACCTGCGCACGCGCCTGGGCTGGGGGCTCGTCTACCACTTGAAACCGCTCTCGGACGCCGACAAGGCGGCGCACCTGCGCAGCGAAGCCCTGCGCAGGGGCCTCGCCATCCCGGAGGAGGTGGTCTGGTACCTCCTGAACCACCTGCCGCGCGACCTCGCGAGCCTCCATGCCGTGCTCGACCGGCTCGATCGGCACTCGCTCGCCCGCCAGCGCGCGGTGACGCTGGCGCTGGTTCGCGACGCGCTGTCAAAAAATGACGACGGTTAAAAGCAACAGCGGGCTGGCTCCGACCCCCTCCCGGAGAACTTCTCCATGGACAACCACCCCCGCGAAGACTAGATTGAGAGCTACCCAAAGGACGCTGCGATGTCCTTCCGCACTCTCGTTCGTCGAGTCCTTGTCATCACGCTGGCCGCGGCCGCGCCGGTGTACGCCCAATCGGGCTTGCGCCTGCCCGAGCGCAGCGAGCCTGGCATCGATCCAGGCTTCGCGCGCGGCTGGCTCGCGCCGGAATTCGACCGCTTCGGGTTCGCTTCCTATCAGGCGCTTGGCACCGGCTTCGCGCCGCCGCAGCGCATGCACTGGTCGTACTCGTTCGGCGAGCGCACCAGCCTGGGCCTCTCGGTGAACAGCCGGGACTACGATTACGACCCGCGTGCCCTGTCGGTTTTCGGCCGCTACTGGTTCGCCAACGACTGGGCGGTGAGCGCCGAGAGCCTTTCGCGCGAGCCGACGGGGCTGCTGCGCCTGCAGGACTTCCGCATCGGCGTCCAGCGCCGGTTCTGAGCACCTCGCCGGGATAGACTGCGGGGCGCCATGCGCCTCGCCCTGTTCGACCTCGACAACACCCTCCTCGCCGGCGACAGCGACTACGAGTGGGGCCAATTCCTGGTGGACCGCGGCATCCTCGAGCGCGACGCCTACGAGGCCCAGAACCAGGCTTACTACGACCAGTACGCGGCCGGCACGCTCGACATCCACGAGTACCTCGGGTTCGCGCTGCGTCCGCTCGCCGCGCACACGCAGGCGGATCTTGCCCGCTGGCACGCCGATTTCATGCGCAGCCGCATCCTGCCCATGGTGAGCGCCGAGGCGCGCGCGCTCGTGACGCGCCACCTCGAGCGCGGCGATCTCTGCGCCATCATCACCGCCACAAACAGCTTCGTCACCGCGCCGATCGCGCGCGAATTCCGGGTGGCGCACCTCATCGCGACCGAGCCCGAGGCCCGCAACGGACGTTTCACGGGACGGGTCGCTGGCATCCCGTGCTTCCGCGAAGGCAAGGTGCGGCGGCTCGAGGACTGGCTCGGCTCCCGGGGCCGGCGCCTCGATGAATTCGGCGAATCGGCCTTCTACAGCGATTCGCACAACGACCTGCCCCTGCTCGAGCGCGTGACGCGTCCGGTGGCGGTCGACCCCGACGCCGAGCTCGCGCGCGAGGCGGCGCGCCGCGGGTGGGAACGGATTTCCCTTCGCCGGTAGAATCCCGGCCCTTAATGATCAAGAGGTTCATCAGGCGGGTACTAGGGTTGCCCTCCGAAAGCCTGCAGCGGGTGCCGCGCGAAAGGCACGGCCTCGCCAGCGAAGCCCTCAGTCCGTCGGCGGCCAAGGTGTGCGCGGCGCTGCGCGAGGCGGGCTTTTCCGCCTACGTCGTCGGCGGCGCCGTACGCGACCTGCTCCTGGGCATCACGCCGAAGGATTTCGACATCGCCACCGATGCGCGCCCGGAGCAGATCCGGCCGCTCTTCCGGCGCGCCCTCATCATCGGCCGGCGCTTCCGCCTGGTCCACGTGATGCTCGGCGGCGACACGGTGGAGGTCTCCACTTTTCGCGGCGCCGACGCCGCGACCGCCGAGAAGGACGAGCATGGCCGGGTGCTGCGCGACAACGTCTTCGGCACCCAGGAGGAGGACGCGCGGCGCCGCGACTTCACGGTCAACGCGCTGTACTACGACCCCGCCAGCGAGGAGATCGTCGACTTGCACGGCGGGCTCGACGACCTCAAGAAGCGCATGCTGCGCGTGATCGGCGATCCCGAGACGCGCTATCGCGAGGATCCGGTGCGCATGCTGCGCGGGGTGCGGCTCGCGGCGAAGCTCGGACTCACCCTGGAGGCGCAGACGCGCGAGCCGATCCGCAGCCTCGCGCCGCTCATGGAGCGGGTGCCGCCGGCGCGTCTGTTCGACGAGATGCTCAAGCTCCTGCTGTCGGGACACGCCAGCGCCTGCCTGCGGCAGTTGCGCGATGTGGGCCTGCACGAGGGCCTGCTGCCGCTGCTCGACGTGATCCTCGAGCAGCCCCTGGGCGAGCGCTTCGTCACCCTGGCGCTCGCCCAGACCGACGAGCGCGTGCTCGCCGAGCGCCCGGTCTCGCCGGCGTTCCTGTTCGCGGCGCTCCTCTGGCACGAGGTGCTCGCGGCATGGAAGGCGCGCCAGGCGCGGGGCGAGCGGGCGCTGCCCGCCCTGGAAAGCGCGATGGACGAGGTGCTCGACACCCAGTGCGCGAAGCTCGCCATCACCCGCAAGCTCACCGCGACGATGCGCGAGGTCTGGACGATGCAGCCGCGCTTCGAGCAACGCTCCGGCAGCCGCGCGTTCCGCCTGCTCGAAGCGCCGCGCTTTCGCATGGCCTACGATTTCCTGGCGCTGCGCGCCGCGAGCGGCGAAGTGGCGGCTGACCTCGAGGAATGGTGGCGCGCATTCCAGAGCGCCGACGCCGAGTCGCGCAAGGCGATGTTGCTGCCCGAGAGCGGCGCGCGCAAGCGCAGGCGGCGCCGGCGCAAGAAGGGTCCCGCGGCGGCCCCGACGCCCGAGGCGGCGTGACCGCGGCGTTCATCGGCCTGGGCGCGAACCTGGGCGACCCGCGGCGCCAGGTGCAGCAGGCCTTCCGGGAACTCGATGCCATCCCGCATACTCGCGTGGTGCGCACTTCGTCGCTGTATCGCTCGGCGCCGCTCGGCTACGGCGAGCAGCCGAGCTTCGTGAACGCGGTCGCGCAGCTCGAAACCGGGCTTCCGGCCGAGCGCCTGCTCGCCGAGCTGCAGGTGATCGAGGCGGGGCACGGCCGTCGGCGCAGCTTCGCGAATGCGCCGCGCACGCTGGACCTGGATTTGCTTTTGTTCGGCAATGCGGTCCTGGAGGTTCCAGGATTGAAAATTCCACATCCGCGAATGCACGAGCGCGCTTTCGTCCTGTTTCCTCTGGTGGAGATTGCCGAGGACGTCGCGATTCCGGGACGCGGTCCGGCGAAGGTATTTCTGGACCACTGCAAGAGCCAGGGCGTGGAGAAGCTCGATTGACCCAGCTCTCGCCGGTCTTGGTCTCGGCCGCGCTGCTCGTCGCCTCCAACGTGTTCATGACCTTCGCCTGGTATGCGCACCTGAAGAATCTCGCGGCCTGGCCGTGGTGGGCGGCCGCGGCGGCGAGCTGGGGCATCGCCCTCTTCGAGTATCTTCTCCAGGTGCCGGCCAACCGCATCGGCTACACCGCGCTCACGCTGCCGCAGCTCAAGATCATGCAGGAGGCGATCACGCTCGCGGTGTTCGTGCCTTTTGCGATCCTCTACATGAAGCAGCCGGTGAAGCTCGACTATCTCTGGGCGTCGCTCTGCATCATGGGCGCCGTGTATTTCGTCTTCCGTGGATAGGTTCCGCTACCTGGTGGTGGAAGGGCCGATCGGCGCCGGCAAGACCAGCCTGGCGCGGCGCCTCGGGCCGCGGTTCTCGGCCGACCTCCTGCTCGAGCAGCCGGGAGAAAATCCCTTCATCGCGCGCTTCTATCAGGACATGGCGCGGTATGCGCTTCCGGCGCAGCTTTTCTTCCTGTTCCAGCGTGCGCGCATGGTCGAGCCGCTCAAGCAGCCCGACATGTTCGCGCGGCCGACGGTCGCGGACTTCCTTCTCGACAAGGACCTGCTGTTCGCCCGCGTCACCCTGTCGGGCGACGAGTTCGCCCTGTACCAGAAGATCTACGGGGCGCTGCGGCCGCAGGCGCCGGCTCCCGACCTCGTGGTCTACCTGCAGGCGCAGCCCGCGGTGCTCGCCGAGCGGGTGCGCCGGCGCGCCGCGGCGTTCGAGCGCGGCATCTCCGAGGAATACCTGGCGCTGCTCGCCGACAGCTACGCGCGCTTTTTCTATCATTACAGCGCCGCGCCGGTGCTCACGGTGAATTCCGAGAACCTCAATTTCGTGGAGCGCGACGCGGATTTCGAGCTCCTGGTGTCGCGCATCCGCGGCATGCGCAGCCGGCGCGAGTTTTTCAGCCTGGGATGAAGATCGCGCGCGACCTCCCCACGTTGCGCGCGGCGGCGGCCGAGCTCGGTCCCGTTGCCTTCGTGCCGACGATGGGCAATCTGCACGCCGGGCATGTCTCGCTGGTGCGCCTCGCCCGGCGCCACGGACGCGCGGTCGCGGTGAGCATCTTCGTCAACCGCCTGCAGTTCGCGCCGGGCGAGGATTTCGAGCGCTATCCGCGCACTTTCGACGACGACCGGCGCCTGCTCGATGCCGAGGGCGTGGAGCTCGTTTTTGCGCCGGCCGAGAACGTGCTCTATCCGCAGGCGCAAACCGTGATGGTCCATCCGGGCCCGCTCGGCGAGGAGCTCGAGGGGCGCTTCCGGCCCGGGTTCTTCAACGGCGTATCGACCGTCGTGCTGAAGCTCTTCAACGCCGTGCAGCCAGGCGCGGCGGTATTCGGCAAGAAGGATTACCAGCAGCTCGCAGTGGTGCGCGAGATGGTGCGCCAGCTCGACCTTCCGGTCGAAATCGTCGCCGGCGAGACGGCGCGCGAGCCCGACGGGCTCGCCATGAGCTCGCGCAACGCCTATCTTTCCGCGGCCGAGCGGGTCGAAGCGCCGCGGCTGCATCGTGTGCTGCAAGCTGTTGCGAGCGGAACAGCAACGAGCCGTCAGGCGTTCGATGAGCTCGCCGCCGCGGGGTGGAAGCCGGACTACATCGAGGTGCGCCGCCGCGCGGATCTCAAGGTGCCTCGAGCGGGCGAGCGCGAGCTGGTAGTGCTAGGCGCCGCGCGCCTCGGCCGCCCTCGACTCATCGACAACCTCGAGTTCTAGGTCTTAAGTTCTAGCTCTTCCTACGATGGATAGGGGTCGAAGGTGATCGCCTCGACCGGGTAGCCCATTGCGCCCGCGATGCGGTCCATCGCTTCGTCGGTCAGTTGCACGGCATGGAACTCGCTCTCCGCCCCCTTCGAGGAGATGAATGCCTTGGCTGCGGCTTCCGTGCTCCACGTGACGACCGGATCCGGCGTAACACCGGGAAGCTGGCGGCAGATAGGAAATCCGTCCGATTTGCAAACTATTGCATACATGGGCAGGGGGGGTTGCGAGGTAATTTACACGAATCCGGCGCTGCGCCTGGAAACGCGAGCTCAGGGAGTCCCTGATTGCGACATTGGTCACGCCTCGTTTTAATGGATGTGGGAGGTACTGGAGCTCCGCCGCCGCGCATGGCTCCGGGCCGAATTCAAATGCCCCCGACCCGAGGGGCGAACTTTCTGGGGAAAGGAGAAGTCCCGTGAGCAACCTCCGCGACACTGTAGGTCTTTGCATTCCATACGGCAGGCTGAATTCACAATACGAGACCGAGTTTGAGCCCGCGACCGCAACGCTGTGGGGCTACTTCAATCCGCGAGACGGCGCGTCGTGCTACACGCTCGGGCTGCTCAAGGACATCCTCGCGCACGACCGCGAGCTGGTGGCGAACAATGGCAAGGTCGAAGTCGAGGGCATGCGCCACAGCGTGAACTACTACATCACGGCCTCGCGCATTCCGGGCGTGTTCAACACCGGCGGCGACCTCGCGCTGTTCTCGATGCTCATCAAGACGCAGGACCGCGAGGCGCTTTCGCAGTACGCGAAACTGTGCATCGACAACGTCTATCCGCGCACGCAGGCGTTCTTCAGCCCGACTCTGACCAAGATCGTGCTGGTGCAGGGCGACGCGCTCGGCGGCGGCTTCGAGTGCGCGCTCGCCTCCGACGTCATCGTGGCCGAGGAAAGCGCGCAGATGGGCCTGCCCGAGATCCTTTTCAACCTGTTTCCGGGAATGGGCGCATGCAGCCTGCTCGCCCGCCGCATCGGCCTGCGCGCAGCCGAGGAGCTCGTGCTTTCCGGCAAGATCATGAGCGCGGCCGAGCTGCACAGGATGGGGGTGGTCGACGTGCTCGCGACCGACGGCCAGGGCGAGACCGCGGTGCGCAACTGGATCGCGAAGAACGCGAAGCGGCGCAACGGCATGCAGGCGGTGTACCGCGCGCGGCAGTTCATCCATCCGATCACGCGCGAAGAGCTCGACGGTATCGTCGGGCTTTGGGTGGATGCGGCGCTGCGTCTCTCCGAGCGCGACCTCAAGATGATGAACCGGCTGGTGCGCGCGCAGATGCGCAGGGCGGAATCCGCGCCCGGCATCAGCGAACCGCTAGCGGCGGAGGCGGCGGCCTAGCTTCGGCGCGGCCCGTTTCCAGCTCGGCGAGCACTCGCGGCCACAGCCGCGAGCCGGCGCGGCGCGTGAAGAAGCCGAAGTGGCCGATGCGCTGCACCCCGGCCTCCGCGGGAGTGAACTGAAGGCGCCGCAGCGGGAACAGGCGCGGGTAGTACGCCATCAGCCGGCCGATGCCCCCGGGTGTGGCAAAGGCATCGTCGCTGATGGAGACCAGAAGCGCTGGCCGCTGCAGAGCGGCGCAGCGATCGAGCAGCATCTGGAAGCGCTCATAGTGGGGTTCCTTGCGAGAGGGGCGAAGCTCCGGGGAGCGGCGCCCGGCCCACCGCAGGGCCACCGCCGCCGGCAAGTCGGCGCCGAGGCCCAGCCGGCGCGCCGGGAAATAGCCCACCAGGCTGGTAACGACGGGCATCAGCCCGTGCCAGAGTAAGGCCATCGGCAGCCGGTAGCGCGTGTCGTAGTCGCCGTAATAGGCGGTGTGGCCGCCGATGATGACAAGTTGCTTCTGCTCGGCGGCATTGTGCGCACCGCCGAAGAGGAGCGCGCCGATGGAGTGAGCAATACCCACGATCGAGGCGCGTGGAAAGTGCGCGCGCAGCCACGCGACCCCGCCAGCGCAATCGTAGAAGGCCCAGTCCTCGATCGATGCCTGAAAACCGCGCAGGCTCGCCGGCCGCGACAGCCCGATCCCGCGGTAGTCGTAGGTCAGCGTGGGCATGCCGTGCTCGGCAAGAAAGCGCGCGAATCGACGGTAGCGCAGCGCCGGGATGCCGGCTCCGCCGTGAAGCAGCGCCACGCGCGCCGGCTCTTCTCGCATGCGGGCGGCATACAGCACCCCGCCGAGCTCGTAGCCGTCGTGCGCGCGCAGCCGCACCTCGCCCGCATCCGATGCCTCGGGACTCGCCACCCGCCGAGAATAAGCTAACCGACCGCCTTGCGCCGCTCGTGGATATGGTGCTCGAGCTGCCTGCGTGCTTCGCCCATCTCTTCGGCGAGCTTGCGGTGCAGCGCCGGGGCCTGAAGCCGAAGCTCGCCGTCGGACAGGCGTGAGAGCCTTTCGCACAGGCTCGTCAGCCGGTCGGTGCCTATGCTTGCCGAGGACCCCTTCATCGCGTGGAGCAGCGAGCGGAACTCGTGGTAGTCGCGCCCCGTGAGCACTTTCTCGATGCGCGCGAGCATCGCGGTGCTGTCGGCTACGAACACCCCCACCAGCTTCTCGACGAAGGCAAGCGACGAGCCGAGCTCTTCGAGGTGCTGCAGCGTGTCTGCATTGAGCACCGCCGGCGCTGCGCTTGCCGCCGGCCGCGTGTGCACCAGCCGCGGCTCGGCCTTGCGCCCGGCAGCCGCTTTCGGCGCAGCAAGCGCATGGATCTCATCGAGCAGGCGCAGGGTCTCGATGGGCTTGGCGAGGAAGGCGTCCGCGCCCGCCTCGAGCGCCTCGCGCTTCGTGTCGGTGTTCACGTCCGCCGAAAGCATGATGACCGGAACCCGCTCGCGGCCTCGAGTCATGAGCCTCAGCGCCTGCAGCGCCTCCAGCCCGCCCATGCCCGGCATGTTGCGGTCGAGGATGACGAGGTCCGGCGTGTCGCGCTCGAATGCGTCCAGCGCCTGCTCGCCGTCGTTCACCAGGGTGACCGCGTGGCCGCCGCGCTCGAGGATCCGGCCGATCACTTCGCGGTTGGTGGGGTTGTCATCCGCGACCAGGATGCGCAGGGGCGTCGCGGCGCTGCCGCGGCGCGCATAGTCCTGCAGGCGGACCACGCCCTCGCGTAGCTCGTCCCCGGCAGCGACCGAATGCAGCACGTTGAACAGGCGCCGCTTGTCGAACGGCAGCTCGAGCACCGCGGCGAATCCGGAGGAAAGCATCTCGAAGCGGCGCACGTCGGCTTCGCGCGGCACCGCGAGGATCGTCGGCGGCGCAGGATTGGGCGCGGCCCGGCAGAAACGCTGCGCGAGCTGGGTGTCCTCGCGCGTCGCGTAGAGCAGCGCGCTGTGATAGGGCTTCGCCAGGCTGATCTCCGATACCAGGCGCGCCACCCCGTCTTCCAGCGTGGCTGCGGGAAGCACGACGGCGCCCCAGCCCGCCAGCGCCTCCTCCAGGGCGGCGCGCTCGGGCGGCGGGAAGCCGACGAGCAGGATGCGCGCTTCGTGCAGCTCCCGCGCGGTCTCGCCGCTGCCTGCCGCGGCGCGCTCGGGCTGCTTGTCGAGGTCTACCTCGACCCAGAAGGTGCTGCCGAGGCCGAGCGCGCTTTCGACCCCGATGCGCCCGCCCATCAGGCCGACGAGCTGCTTCGCGATGGTGGTCCCAAGCCCCGTGCCGCCGAAGCGCCGGGTGGTGGACTCGTCGGCCTGGGCGAAGCTCTCGAAGATCTTGCTCTGGGCCTCGGGCGCGATGCCGATGCCGGTGTCGCGGATCGAGAACTTGAGGCGCACCATCGCGTCGGTCTCGGCCTGCACCGAGACGTGCACGGTAACGCTGCCCTTCTCGGTGAACTTCACCGCGTTGCCGGCGAGGTTGATGAGCACCTGGCGCAAGTGGTGCGGGTCGCCACGCACCCCCGGCGGCACTTCGGGCATGATCGAGACGACGAACTCGACACCCTTCGCGGCGGCCTGCGCCGAAACGATGCGGGAGGTGCTGTTGACGAGCGCGTGCAGGTCGAAGTCGGTCTTTTCCACCACCACCTTGCCGGCCTCGATCTTGGAGAAGTCGAGCACGTCCTCCACCAGCCCCAGCATCACGCGCGACGAGCTGCGCAGCGTCTGGAGCATGTCCGCCTGCTCCCGGCTGAGCGGGGTGTCGCGCAGCAGGTCCGCCATGCCGATGATGGCGTTGAGCGGCGTGCGCAGCTCGTGGCTCACCATCGAGATGAAGCGGCGCTTGGCGAGGTTTGCCGCTTCGGCGCGCGCCAGCGCGTCGAACATGCGCCGCACCAGCGACAGCACATACAGGCTGACCGCGAACATCCCCAGCAGCAGCCCGACGCCGAGCGCCGTGTGCGCGCGCCAGAATTCGTTGAAGTACAGCGCGATGCCGAAGCCGACCACGCTCATGGCAAGCTCGGACACGAGGTAGCGCGGGCCGAAGCGGAAGCCGCTGCCCAGGGTCACCCAGATGTAGAGCAGGAAGAGCGGCGCCGCCGACTCGCCGAACACCGTCATGTACCAGGTGATCGCCGCGACGTCGGCGAACTGCGCGAACACGCGGCGCGCCGGCGACACCACGGTCGAATAGGCGATGCGCACGAAAATGGCGAGCGCGAGCACCAGGTGGATGCCCATCACGTACAGCGGCAGCGTGTCGTGCTTGGTGAGGGCGTCGGGCAGCAGGTACAGGAACACCAGCGAGCTGATGATCAGCCGCAGGATGCCCTGCTCGTGCTCGGTGTCGGGACGCGCGGCGAGCCGCGCCCGCAGCCCCTGCAGCGCGTTCGGCCGCGCGGGCGCCTCGCCGGGAACCGCGGCCTGCGGTTCCTGTCTGCCGCTCAGGAGCTCGCCGCCGCTGGCCCGGGGTCCTGCCATTGGTTCTGGATCTCCGTGATCTCTCTTCGCAGGCTGATGAAGGCGTCGACCAGGCGTGGATCGAAGTGGCGGCCGCGCTGGGCGGCGAGGTACTGGAACGCCCGTTCCGCGGGCCACGCCTGCTTGTAGGGCCGCGGCGAGGTGAGCGCGTCGTAGACGTCCGCCACAGCGACGATGCGGGCGCACAGCGGGATGTGGTCGCCCACCAGGCCGTTCGGATACCCCGAGCCGTCGAACCTCTCGTGATGGCCGAGCGCGATCAGCGCCCCCATGCGGACGTATTTGGACGCGCTGCCCTTGAGGATCTCGTGGCCGATCACGGGGTGGCGGCGCATGATCAGCCACTCGGCCTCGTCGAGCTTGGCGGGCTTGAGCAGGATCTGGTCGGGAATGCCGATCTTGCCGATGTCGTGCAGCGGCGCGGCGAGCTCGATGGTCTCGGCCTCGTCACGGTCCAGCCCGATGCCACCCGCGATGAGGCGCGAGTAGCGCGCCATGCGGATCAGGTGGTAGCCGGTCTCCTCGTCGCGGAACTCGCCCGCCCGGGCGAGCCTCAGGAGCGTCTCCTTCTCGCGCTCGCGTACCTCCCGCGTGGCGTCCTCCACCATGTGCTCGAGCAGGCGCCTGCGGTCCTCGAGAGCAAGCTGCTGCCGGCGCAGGGTAAGCAGGTTGCGGCAACGCGCCAGGCATTCGCGCGCATCGACCGGCTTGGTGAGGAAATCGGTGATGCCCGCGTCGAGCGCCGCATAACGCACCTTGCGGTCGTCGTGGACCGTCACCATAACGATCGGCACGTGCTCGTAGCCCGGAAGCGCGCGCAGGCGCTTCACGAACTCGATGCCGTCCATGTCCGGCATCATGTAGTCGACGAGCACCAGGTCCGAAACGTGGCGCGTGGCCCAGACCACGGCATCGACCGGCCGGGCGAAGCCCTCGACCGCGACCCGCTCGTCGAGGCTGCGCACTACCTGCTCCAGGATGGCACGGCCGGTCGACTGGTCGTCGACCACCATGACCGTGTTACGCGCCGAAGGCAGGACCCTTACCTGCGCCTTGGCCATCATCACCCCGGGGTTATTGATTTCGCTCGCGAAAAGGGTAACGGGCGCCCTCGCCGCTGTCCAGCAAATCAGAGGCTTTTACACTTTTTTAAAGGCCCTGTTGTGAAGTGGTGCCGGAAGAGAGACTCGAACTCTCATGGTGTTGCCACCGGCGGATTTTGAGTCCGCTGCGTCTACCGGTTCCGCCATTCCGGCCGCGCTGTCCCGTGGGTCGCGCAACAGGGGTGAAAATTATAATTGTGCCGGATGCTGGTCTCCGAGTTCGACTACGAGCTGCCGGCCGAGCTCATCGCGCAGCATCCCACGCGCGAGCGCCGCGGGAGCCGCCTGCTTTACCTGCGCGCCGACGGCGCCATCGAGGACCTCGCATTTGCCGACCTGCCGCGCCTGGTCGACGGCCGCGACGCGCTGGTGCTGAACGATACCCGCGTGATCAAGGCGCGTCTCGCCGGGCGCAAGGCGAGCGGCGGCAGGATCGAGCTCTTCGTCGAGCGCATCGTGGCGCCGCGCGAGGCCCTGGCGCTCATCCGGGCGAGCCATCCCCCTGCGGCCGGCTCCGCGCTCCTCGTCGGTGCGGTTCGCGTGACCGTAGTTTCACGCGAGCAGGACCTCTACCGGGTCGCGTTCGACGAGGACGTCGAGGGGGTGCTGGAGCGCTTCGGCGCCGTGCCGCTGCCGCCCTACATCTCGCACGATGCCGACGAAGCCGATGCCGCGCGCTACCAGACCGTGTACGCCCGCGCCCCGGGGGCGGTCGCGGCGCCCACCGCCGGCCTGCACTTCGATCGAGCGCTCCTCGCCGCGATCGAGGCGCGCGGCGCGGCGCTGGCGCGGCTCACGCTGCATGTCGGCGCCGGGACCTTCCAGCCGGTGCGCAGCGACACGGTCGAGGCGCACCGCATGCACAAGGAGCGCTACTCGATTCCCCTTCAGACAATGAAGTCCCTGGAGAATCGGCGCGTGCTCGCGGTAGGCACGACGTCCCTCCGCGCGCTCGAGAGCGCCGCGCGCAGCGGCGAGCTCGAGGGCGAGACCGATCTGTTCATCTATCCGGGATTCGAGTTCCGCGTCGTCGGGCGGCTGCTCACCAACTTCCACCTGCCGAAGTCCACCCTGCTCATGCTGGTCAGCGCCTTCGCCGGCAAGGACCGCATCCTGGAGGCCTATCACCACGCCATCGCGCTGCGCTACCGGTTCTTCTCGTACGGCGACGCTATGCTGATCGAAAGATGAACTTCAGCGTGATCGCCACCGACGGCGCGGCGCGGCGCGGGGTGCTCGAGCTCGCCCACGGGCGCGTCGACACGCCGGCATTCATGCCCGTCGGCACGTACGGCGCGGTCAAGGCGGTGTCGCCCGTCGAGCTCGCCGAAGCCGGCGCGCAGATCGTGCTCGGCAATACCTTCCACCTGTGGCTGCGTCCCGGGATCGAGGTCATCGCAAAGCACGGCGGCCTGCACCGCTTCATGGGGTGGCGCGGTCCCATCCTCACCGACTCCGGCGGCTTCCAGGTGTTCAGCCTCGGAGCGCTGCGCAAGATCTCCGAAGAAGGGGTGCGCTTCGCTTCTCCGATCAACGGCGACCGGCTGCTGCTCACGCCCGAGGAGTCGATGCGCATCCAGGCGATCCTCGACTCCGACATCGCGATGGCGTTCGACGAGTGCACCGCCTATCCGGCCACCGAGGCCGAGGCCGCGGCTTCGATGCGCCTTTCGATGCGCTGGGCCCAGCGCTCCAAATCTGCATTTGGTAGCAGGAATGCCCTTTTTGGAATCGTCCAAGGTGGAATGTACGAGCCGCTCCGGGATGAATCGCTGGAGGAACTGAAAAGCATCGGCTTCGACGGCTACGCCCTAGGCGGCCTCGCCGTGGGCGAGCCGAAGGAGGAACGCAGCCGCATCCTCGCCCACCTGGTGCCGCGCATGCCCGGCGAGCGGCCGCGCTACCTGATGGGCATGGGCACGCCCGAGGACATCGTCGAGGCCGTCGCCGGGGGCATCGACATGATGGATTGCGTGCTGCCCACGCGCAACGCGCGTAACGGCTGGCTATTCACGCGCCACGGGGACATCCGCATCCGCAATGCGCGCTACCGCGACGACCTCGCCCCGCTCGACGAGCGCTGCGCCTGCTACGCCTGCCGCAATTTCACCCGCGCCTACCTCTACCACCTGCAGAAGACCAACGAGATCCTGGGCGCGCGCCTCAACACGCTGCACAATCTGCACTACTACCAGGAGCTCATGGGCGAGCTGCGCGCGGCGATCGAGTCGGGATCCTTCGCCGCGACGGCGGCGCGTCTCGTCTCGCAACGCGGTTCGCTCGAGGCGCAGGACGACGCGCCCCGCCGTGTATAATTTTCCGTTTATTCAAATGTTTCCGGAGTTCCTGTTGATTTCGCCCGCCTATGCCCAGGCCGCCACCGGCGGCGACTCGGGGTTCATCGGCTTCCTGCCGATCATCCTGATGTTCGTGCTGCTGTACTTCCTCATGATCCGCCCGCAGATGAAGCGCTCGAAGGACACCAAGGCGATGATCGAGGCGCTGCAAAAGGGCGACGAGGTGGTCACCGCGGGCGGCATCGTGGGGAGGATCTCGAAGATGGGCGATCAGTACTTGAGCCTCGAGATCGCGCCGAACACCGAGATCAGCGTGCAGAAGGCGGCGGTGCAGATGCTTCTTCCAAAGGGCACGCTGAAAAGCCTCCAGTAAGTGAACCGCTTCCCCACCTGGAAGTACGTGCTGATCGCGCTGGTCGTGCTCGCCGCCTTCCTTTACACGGTGCCGAACTTCTTCGGCGAGTCTCCGGCGGTGCAGGTCTCGAGCGCCAAGTCGACGGTCAAGGTCGACACCGCCCTTCTCGCCCGGGTCGAAGAAATCCTCAGGAAGGAAGGCATCGCCTACAGCGGCGCGCAGGTCGACGCGACCGGCGTGCGCGTGCGCTTCGCCGACCCGGACACCCAGCTCAGGGCAAAGGATCTGGTCGAGCGCGCGCTCAACGCCGGCGCCGACGAGGGTGCCTTCACCGTCGCGCTCAACCTGCTGCCGGCCTCGCCGAGCTGGCTCGCCCGGATCAACGCCCTGCCGATGTACCTCGGCCTCGACTTGCGCGGCGGGGTGCATTTCCTCCTGCAGATCGACATGCCCGCGGCGAGCCTCAAGCGCATCGAGAACCTCGCCGCCGACGTGCGCAACCAGCTGCGCGAGAAGAACATCCGGCACGGCGGGGTGACGCGCGAAGGCCAGGCGATCCGGGTGCGCTTCCGCGACCCGGCCACGCGCGAGGCGGCGCGCGGCGCCATTCTCGCGAGCGTTCCCGACCTCGCGCTCGCCGAGCGCGACGACGGCCAGGACCTGCTCCTGGTGGGCACCCTGCGCCCCGAGGTGCTCAAGCGCGTCCAGGAAACCGCGGTGCAGCAGAACATCAGCACCTTGCACAACCGGGTCAACGAGCTCGGCGTGGCCGAGCCGGTGATCCAGCAGCAGGGCGCCGACCGCATCGTGGTGCAGCTGCCAGGGGTGCAGGACATCGCGCGCGCCAAGGAGATCCTTGGCCGCACCGCGACGCTGGAGGTGCGCCTCGTCGACGAGCAGGCGATGCAGAGCGGCAACCACTTCGGCACCGACGTGTTTCCCGAGCGCCGGCGCGACGGCAGCGTCGGCCAGGTGCCCACCAGGAAACAGGTGATCGTCACCGGCGACCAGTTTGTCGGCGCGCAGGCGACTTTCGACCAGGACCATCGGCCGGCGGTCGCGGTCGAGCTCGACCAGGCGGGCGGCCGCGCCATGCGCATCACCACGCGCGAGAACCTCAAGCGCCTGATGGCCATCGTGCTGTTCGAGAAGGGCAAGGGCGAGGCGATCTCGGTCGCGACGATCCAGGGCGAGTTCGGCAGCCGTTTCCAGATCACGGGCTCGTTCACGCCGGTGGAGACCAACAACCTCTCGCTCCTCATCCGCGCCGGGGCGCTGGCCGCGCCGATGGAAATCGTCGAGGAGCGCACCATCGGACCGAGCCTGGGGCGCGACAACATCGAAAAGGGGTTCAATGCCACGAAATGGGGCTTCGTCGCCATCGTGGCGTTCATGTCGGTCTACTACGTGCTCTTCGGCTTGATTTCCTCGGTGGCGCTCGGGGTGAACCTGCTCTTGCTCGTCGCGCTGCTGTCGCTCCTGCAGGCGACGCTCACGCTGCCCGGCATCGCGGCGATCGCCCTCACCCTCGGCATGGCGATCGACGCCAACGTGCTCATCAACGAGCGCATCCGCGAGGAGCTGCGCGGCGGCGCCACGCCGCAGGCCGCGATCTCGGCGGGCTACGAGCGCGCCTGGGCGACGATCCTGGACTCCAACGTCACCACCTTCATCGTCGGGCTGTCGCTGCTCATGGTGCCGGGCGCGGTGCGCGGCTTCGCCGTGGTGCACTGCCTCGGCATCCTCACCTCGATGTTCTCGGCGGTGATGGTGTCGCGCGCGATGGTGAACCTGGTCTACGGCCACCGCCGCCGCCTGGCGCGCCTCGCCATCGGCAACACGGCCTGGAAATAGCGCATGGAATTCTTCAAGATCCGGCGCACCATCCCGTTCATGCGGCACGCGCTGGTGTTCAACGTGCTGTCGCTCGTCACGTTCCTCGCCGCCGTGTTCTTCCTCCTGCACCGCGGCCTCAACTTCTCGATCGAGTTCACCGGCGGCACGCTGATGGAGGTCGCGTACTCCCGGCCGGCCGAGATCGAGAAGATCCGGGCCAGTCTCGACCGCGCGGGCTACAAGGCCGAGGTGCAGAACTTCGGCTCCTCGCGCGACGTGCTGCTGCGGCTGCACCTGGAGAAAAACCAGTCGAGCGCCGATCTGTCGCAGAAAGTGCACGGGGTGCTGAAGGAACAGGACTCCAGCGCCGAGCTGCGGCGGGTCGAGTTCGTCGGTCCGCAGGTGGGCAAGGAGCTGGTCGAGTACGGCGCGCTCGCGCTTCTGACGACGGCGGTATTCATCGTCCTGTACCTGTGGATCCGCTTCGAGTGGCGCTTCGGCCTGTCGGCGATCATCGCCAACCTGCACGACGTCGTCATCATCCTGGGGTGCTTCGCCTTCTTCCAGTGGGAGTTCTCGCTGCCGGTGCTCGCCGCGGTGCTCGCGGTGCTCGGCTACTCGGTGAACGAGTCGGTGGTGGTGTTCGACCGGGTGCGCGAGAACTTCCGCAAGATGCGCAAGGCCTCGACCACCGAGGTGATCGACTCGGCCATCACCGGGGTGATCTCGAGGACCATCATCACCCACCTGTGCACCCAGATGATGGTCACCACGATGCTGCTCTTCGGCGGCCCGGCGCTGCACTACTTCGCGCTCGCGCTCACCATCGGCATCTGCTTCGGCATCTACTCCTCGGTGCTGGTGGCGAGCCCGCTCCTCATGTGGCTCGGCGCGAGCCGCGAGCAGTTCGTCAAGGCCACGCGCAAGGAGCGCGGCCGCGACGAGCACGAGGGCGCGGTCGTCTGATTTTCTACTTCAGGATCTGGATCAGGTTGGAGTAGTCGTCGGTCCAGGTACGCCAGCGCGGCTGGTCCTCGGCCTCCTGGCCGCCGCCCTCGACGATCGGCTCGCTCTCGAGCGCGGCCGGGTCGCGCGACACGAGAACCCAGTCGCTGCGCGAGCGCAGGCTTTCGTCCTCGTCGTCCGGGTCGTCGTTCACCAGCACGGCATGCGCGCCCTGCTCCTTGGCGATGCGCGCCACCACCGGGATCAGGTCGAGGAAACGGTTGGAGACGTGGAAGGCGACGATGCCGTCGCTCTTCACGTGCTTGAGGTAGACGCCGAGCGCCTCGCGGGTGATGAGGTGCACCGGGATGGCGTCGCTCGAGAAAGCGTCGACCGCGAGCACGTCGAAGTTCTGCGGCGGCTCGCGCTCGAGCGTGAGCCGCGCATCGCCCAGCGCGACCTCGACCTTCGCCGGGCTGTCGCCGAGGAAGCTGAACTGCTGCCTCGCGAGCTGCACCACGCGCGGGTCGATGTCGTAGAAGCGGTAGACATCGCCGGGCCTGCCGTACGCCGCGATGGTCCCGGTGCCCAGGCCGATGACGCCGACGCGGATTGGGCCGCGCTCCTGGCGCGACTTGATCGCGACGCCGATGCCCGAGGTCTCCTGGTAGTAGGTGGTGATGAACCCGCGCCGCTCCAGGTATTGCTCGCCGTGCATGATCGTGCCGTGCACCAGGCGGCGCAGGTGTCCCTGCTCGCCCGGGGACCCGTACTCCTTCACCCGCAGCACGCCGTAGAACCCGCGCTCGGACACGCGCACATCGCGGTGATAGGAGAAGGCGTCGTAGGCGGCGCAGGCCGCGACGCCCATCAGCACCCCGAGGCTCGCCAGGCTATGGAAGCGGCCAAGCTGGGCGAAGCGCATGGCCGCGAGCAGCGCGAGCACCGTCATGCCGATGCCGAGCTCGTAATAGCCATCGAACGCGAGCGGCGCGGCCACCGCCACGAACAGGCCGCCGAGCGCCCCGCCGGCCGAGACGATGAGGTAGAACTTGGTGAGCTGCCGCGGCTCGGGCCGCAGGCGGTAGAGCTCGCCGTGGCAGAAGAGGCAGCCGAGGAACAGGCCCGGCAGGAACATGCCGAGCTGCAGCGCCAGGTTGTAGTGGTAATCCGAATCGACCAGCAGCCACGCCATTCCCGCGAGCCACGCCAGCACGAACGGCCACACGAGCTGCGGCCGGTACCAGTTGCGCCCTTCGAAGGCGATGATGAAGGTGAGAAGGTAAAGGGTGAGGGGCGCGAGCCAAAGAAGCGGGATCGAGGCGACGTTTTGCGTGAGGTGGTTGGTCGTGGCAAGCAAGAGGACCGAGCCGGTGGCCGAAAGCGCGAGCCATAGCCCGATCTCGCGCTTGGCGACCGGCGCCGCGACCGGCGCAGTTTCGACCCCGACGGCGCGCGGGGTGCGCCAGGCCACCACGGCGCACAGGACTGCAAATGCGGCGAACAGCCACGACCAGAGCCTCACCTGCTCGTGCGCGGCGAGAAATGGCTCGACCACGAACGGATAGCCCACCAGCGCGATGAGGGAGGCGAGGTTCGAGATGGCGAAGAGCCGGTACGGGTTCTCACCGGGCCGGGCGCGCGCGAACCAGGCCTGGAGCAGCGGGCTGGTGGAGGCGACGAGCAGGTACGGCAGCCCGACCGAGGCGCCGAGGAGCAGCAGGATGCGGCTGATGGGCTCTTCATCGCCGCCCGGCTTCCACGCCTCCGACGGAGAGATCGGCAGCGTCGCTAATGCCGCGGCGAGAAGCGCCGTGTGGATGATCGGCTGCAGCCGGCCACGTCCCAGGTTCTTCTCGAGGAGGTGAGCGTAGCCGTAGCCCGCGAGGAGCAGAGCCTGGAAGAACAGCATGCAGGTCGTCCACACCGCCGCGCTGCCGCCGAACCAGGGCAGGATCAGCCTCGCGATCAGGGGCTGCACCAGAAAAAGCAAAAACGAGGACAGGAAGATCGTCGCGGCGTAGATCATTCGACTCTGCTCGGGGGATTCTTAGAGGCGCTTGGCGAGCTCGGCGGCAAGGCCGGTGTACTTGGCCGGCGTGAGGGCGAGGAGGCGCTTCTTCGCCTCCTCCGGAATCGCGAGCGCCTTGACGAAAACGGCGAGCTGCGCGCGGTCGAGGCGCCGGCCGCGGGTCATGTCCTTCAGCTTCTCGTAGGCCTCGGGCACGCCGTGGCGGCGCATCACCTGCTGCACCGCTTCGGCGAGCACCTCCCAGTTGGCCTCCAGGTCGCCGGCGAGGCGCTCGGGATCGGCCTCGAGCTTGGCCACTCCCCGCAGGCACGAGGCATAGGCGAGCAGGCTATGCCCCAGCGCCGTGCCGAGGTTGCGCTGCGCGGTCGAGTCCGAGAGATCGCGCTGCCAGCGCGACACCGGCAGCTTGTCGGCGAGGTGGCGCAGCAGCGCGTTGGCCACGCCGGCGTTGCCCTCGGAGTTCTCGAAGTCGATCGGGTTTACCTTGTGCGGCATGGTCGACGAGCCCACTTCGCCCTTCTTCGTCTTCTGGCGGAAGTAGCCGAGCGAGATGTAGCCCCACAGGTCGCGGTCGAGATCGAGCACGATGCTGTTCGCCCGCGCGTAGGCGTCGAGAAGCTCGGCGAGCCAGTCGTGCGGCTCGATTTGCGTGGTGTAGGGGTTGAACTCGAGGCCGAGGCGCTCCACCAGGCGGCGGCTGAAGCGCTCCCAGTCGAAGTCGGGATAGGCGACGAGGTGGGCGTTGTAATTGCCGACCGCGCCGTTCGCCTTGCCCATCACCGCGACCTCGGCGATGCGGCCTCGCGCGCGCGCGAGGCGGTAGGCGAAGTTGGCCATCTCCTTTCCCAGCGTGGTTGGCGTGGCCGGCTGGCCATGGGTGCGAGCAAGCATCGCGAGGCCCGCATGGCGGTGCGCGAGGCGCTTCAGCGCCTCGACGATTTCGTCCAGGCGCGGCAGCATGACCGCGTCGCGCGACTCCCGCACCATCAGCGCGTACGCGAGGTTGTTGATGTCCTCGGAGGTGCAGGCGAAGTGGATGAACTCGAGCGAGCGCTGCGCCTCGGCATTCTCGCCCAGCTTCGCCTTCAGCCAGTACTCGATCGCCTTGACGTCGTGGTTGGTCTCGGCCTCGATTTCCTTGATTTTTTCGGCGTCCGCCTCGGAAAACCCCGCGACCAGCTTTTCGAACGCGGCCTTGGTCTGCGCAGAGAACGGCTTCAATTCCTTGATCGAGCGCTCGGCGGCGAGCGCCTCGAGCCAGGCGAGCTCGATGCGTACCCTGTAGCGGATGAGGGCCTGCTCGCTGAAATAGCCGCGCAGCGGGTCCGCGGTCCTGGCGTATCGCCCGTCGAGCGGCGAGAGCGCGGCGAGCGGCGAGGGCATGGGCCTCTATTATAAAGGGGATGCCTGTTTCGCTTTCCCGTGTGAGCCGCGAGGCGCTCGCCTGCACCCTGTGCGAAGCCAAGCTGCCGTTCGAGCCGAGGCCCGTCTTCCTCGTCGGGCGGCGCGCGCGCCTGCTCATCGTCGGCCAGGCGCCCGGGCGGCGGGTGCACGAGACCGGGATCCCGTGGAACGATCCCTCGGGCGACGTGCTGCGCGAGTGGCTGGGGCTCGACCGCGCGCGCTTCTACGACACCTCCCGCATCGCCATCGTGCCCACCGGCCTTTGCTATCCTGGCACGGTCGACGGTGCCGATCTTCCGCCATGCCGCGAGTGCGCGCCGCAGTGGCAGCCGCGCTTTCGCGCCGCGCTTCCCGACATCCGGCTGACCTTGCTCGTCGGCACCTATGCACAATCCTTCTATTTGAAGGACAGAAGAAAAAAGAGCGTCGCCGAAACCGTGCGCGCGTTCCGCGATTACCTGCCCGAGTTCTTCGTCCTGCCGCATCCGAGCTGGCGCAACAAGGCCTGGCTCAAGAAGAACCCCTGGTTCGCAGGCGAGGTGATCCCGGCGCTGCGGCGGAGGGTACGGAGCTGCATCGGGCCGTTATAATCGCGGCCACCCCGATGAAGCTCCTCGCCTCCCTCGCCAGCCCGTACACGCGCAAGGTGCGCGTGGTGCTCGCCGAGAAGAAGATCGACTTCGACCTGGAGCTTGTCGACGTCGCGCCTGCGGAAAACCCGGTCAACGCGCACAATCCGCTCGGCAAGATTCCCACGCTCGTGCTGGACGACGGCACGGCGCTCTACGACTCGCGTGTCATCGTCGAGTTCCTCGACCACGCCTCGCCGCTCAATCGCCTCATCCCCGCCGATTTTCGCGAGCGCGTGCAGTTGCGCCGCTGGGAGGCGCTCGCCGACGGCGTGCTCGATGCCGGCATCCTGGCGCGCAACGGCTTCCAGGTCGAAAAGCAGGTCGCGCGCATGCGCCGCGCCATGGCTCGCCTCGCGGCTGAGCTGGAAGGCCGGGCCTGGTGCCATGGCGAACGCTATTCGCTCGCCGACGTCGCCTTGGGCTGCTGCGTCGGTTGGCTCGGCTTCCGCAAGCCGGGCAACGTCGACTGGCCGAGCGAATATCCAGTGCCCGCTCGGCACTACCAGAAGCTCCTCGAGCGCCCGGCTTTCGCGGAAACGACGCCTCGCTAGAATGGGGGTCAGTCCCCTTTTCTAGTCTTGCGTTGCCGATAGGCCGCGAGCGCGCCTTTGGCCTGCGTGGCCGTTTCCTCGAGCTTCCTGCGCCAGCCCTTGCGGTGCGCGCGCAGCGCCGCGACGATCGATTCGGCGATGACGAGGTTGCGATACCACTTGGCGTTCGCCGGCACCACCATCCAGGGCGCGTGCTTCGCGGCGGTCTTCGAGATCGCGTCCTCGTAAGCCTCGGTGTACTCGTCCCAATGGTCGCGTTCCTTCCAGTCGTTGGGATTGAGCTTCCAGGCGCTCGCCGGATCCTTCTCGCGCTCGAGCAGGCGCTCCTTCTGCTCGCGCTTGGTGATGTGGAGGAAGTACTTCAGCACGATGGTGCCTTGCTCGGCGAGCAGCGCTTCGAAATCGGCGATGTGGTCGAAGCGTGCCTTCCACAGCTTCTTCGGCGCGAGGTCGTGCACGCGTACGACCAGCACGTCCTCGTAATGCGAGCGGTTGAAGATGGCGAACTCGCCCTGGCGCGGCGCGTGGCGGTGCACCCGCCACAGGAAATCGTGCTCGCGCTCCTCCGCGGTCGGCACGCCGAACGACACCACGCTGACCCCCCGCGGGTTCAGGTAGCCGGCGACGTGCTTGATGGTGCCATCCTTGCCGGCGGTGTCGCGGCCCTGGAGGACCACCAGCACGCTGCTCGCCTTGGAGGCGAACATCTCGTCCTGCAGCACAAAGAGCTCCTCGCCGAGCTCCGCCAGGCGCGGTTCGGCCTTCTCGCGCGTCATGCCTTTCGGCGGCTCGGCCGAGACGTCGTCGAGCCGCAGCTTCTCGCCGGGCCGGTCGAAGAGCGTCCTGGGCATGCCTACGTGATGACGCCGCCACCGAGGCAGACTTCGCGCTCGTAGAGCACGACCGATTGCCCCGGGGTCACCGCCCATTGGGGCGCATCGAACTTCACTTGGATCTCGCTCTCCCGCACGCGCTCGAGCCTGCACTGGGCGTCCGCCTGGCGGTAGCGCGTCTTCGCCGTGACCGCGCTCGCCGCGGGAGGCGTGCCGGCCACCCAGCTCGCATCCGCTGCCGTCAGCGCCTGCTTCATGAGCAGAGGATGGTCGTGGCCCTGCACCACGATGAGCTCGTTCGACCCGAGCCGCTTGCCGGCGACGTACCAGGCTTCGCCCTTCATCTTCGCCATGCCGCCGATGCCGATGCCCTTCCTCTGCCCGATGGTGTAGAAGGCGAGCCCGATATGCTCGCCGACCACCCGGCCTTCCGGGGTCTTGATCGGCCCCGGAGCCTTCGGCAGGTAGCGGTTCAGGAATTCGCGAAACGGCCGCTCGCCGATGAAGCAGATGCCGGTCGAGTCCTTCTTGGCGTGGTTGGGCAGCCCCGCCTCGAGCGCCAGGCGCCGCACCTCCGACTTCTTCAGCTCGCCGAGCGGGAACACCACGCGCGAGAGCTGCTCCTGGCTCAGGCGGTGCAGGAAATAGCTCTGGTCTTTGCCCGCATCCACTCCTCGAAGCAACTCAAAGCTCTCGCCTGTCTTTTTTATTCGGGCGTAATGCCCGGTGGCGATTCTCGAGGCCCCCAAGCGCATGGCGTGGTCGAGGAAAGCCCTGAACTTGATCTCGGCGTTGCACAGCACGTCGGGGTTGGGGGTGCGGCCGGCCGAATACTCGCGGAGGAACTCGGCGAACACCCGGTCCTTGTACTCGGCGGAGAAGTTCACCGCCTCGAGATCGACCCCGATGACGTCGGCGGCGGCCGCCGCGTCGATCAGGTCCCGGCGCGTCGAGCAGTATTCGTCGTCGTCGTCGTCTTCCCAGTTCTTCATGAAGAGACCGACCACGTCCCAGCCGGCGCGCTTGAGAAGCAGCGCCGCGACCGAGGAGTCGACTCCGCCCGACATGCCGACCACGACCCGCTCAGGCATATTCCGAGGAGAAGATCTCGAGCGGGAAGGCACGTCCCGCGAGGTAGTCTTCGACGCAGCGCTGCACCAGCGGCGAGCGGTGCTGCGCGCGCCGCTCGAGGAGCTCGTCGCGCGAGAGCCAGTGCAGCGCGACGATCTCCCGGTCGAGCGGCCGCTCGTCGACGCCCTCGACGCGGCCGCGGAAACAGAAGCGCAGGAACGTCACGTCCTTTGGGGCGTAGTGCCAGCGGTAGATGCCGACGAGCGCAGTCGGCTCGAAGCGGTGCGCCGTTTCCTCGAGCACTTCGCGCCGGCACGCCGCCACCAGCGATTCGCCCGGGTCGAGGTGGCCGGCGGGCTGGTTCAGCACCAGCCTGCCTTCTACCCGCTCTTCCACGAAGAGGAAACGACTGCCGCGCTCGACGACGGCGGCAACCGTCGCAGACGGCTTCCAAATAGTCATGCTGCTTTTTTGGTGTTCCTGCGGATGAAATCGGCCATTCGTGCCACGCCCTGCTCGATCGCCTGCTTCGAGGCGGCGTAGGAGAAGCGCACGTGCTGGCCTTCGCCCGGGACGCGCGAGCCGAAGTGGATGTCGGCGAGCAGCGCCACGCCCGCCTCGTTCAGCAGGCGCTTCCTGAATTCCTCCGAGTCCTGCGCACCGACCATGCGGCAGGCCTCGGTGACGTTCGGCCAGACGTAGAACGCCCCGCCGGGCTTCTGGCACTTCACGCCCGGCACCTGGCTGAGCAGCCCGACGATGAGGTCGCGCCGCTCCTCGAAGCTCTTCTTCATGGCCTCGGCGGCATCCTGCGGCCCGTTGATCGCCTCGAGCGCCGCCCACTGGCTGATCTGCGAGGCGCAGGAGTCGGTGTTGGTGATCCAGCGGGTGAAGACGCTCGCCAGCGCCGGATTGGAGGTGAGCCCGATGCGCCAGCCGGTCATCGCCCAGGTCTTCGAGGCGCCATCGGAGATGATCGTGCGCTCGTACATCCCCGGAACCTGCGCGATCGAGAAGAACTCGCCCGAATACGCCAGGCGCGAGTAGATCTCGTCCGCGTACACCCAGACCTGGGGGTGCTTCTTCAGAACGGCGGCGATCTCCTCGAGCTCCTTGCGCGAGAGCAGGCCGCCGGTCGGGTTATGAGGGTAGTTGAGGATGAGGAGCCTCGTCCGCGGCGTGATGAGCCGCTCGAGCTCGGCCGGGTCGAACGAAAATCCGCGCGCTTCGTGCAGATGGATCGGGACCGCCCGTGCGCCGTGCGCCAGGATCTGCGACTCGTAGATCGGAAAGCCGGGATTGGGGTAGATCACCTCGTCGCCCGCGCCGTAGTCGGTGGCTGAAAGGATGGCGTAAGCAATGAAGGGCTTCGCGCCTGCGCCGACCACCACGTCCTCGGGACGGATCGGCAGGCCGCCGCGCATGGCGGCGATGTACCGGGCGGCCGCCTCGCGCAGCTCGTCGATGCCGGCCGAGGGGGTATAGCCGTGCTTGCCGCCCTTGATGGCGCGGATCGCCGCCTGCTGCACGTTCTCGGGCGCGGGAAAGTCCGGCTGGCCGATGCAGAAGCTGATGATGTCGCGGCCCTGGCGCGCGAGCGCGTTCACTTCCGCGAGCACGACGAAGGCGTTTTCGGTGCCGAGGCTGGCGGCGCGTTTGCTGATCTCGGGCATAAATGGGGTCAGATCAACTTTTCCGGAGCCTGCGATTGTAACGGGGTAACATGCGGCGCGAAAAGTTGATCTGACCCCATTTATGCTCATCAACTGCGTCGTCTACCAGGAGGGTCGTAAGCTCGCGGACATCGACTTCCGCGAGATCCACAGCTACCTCGCGCGGCCGGGATGTTTCGTCTGGGTGGCGCTCAAGGATGCGACGGAGGACGAGCTCGAGCAGATGCGCGAGGAGTTCGACCTGCACCCCCTCGCGGTGGAGGACGCCCGCCACGGCCACCAGCGGCCGAAGACCGACGAGTACGGCGACCAGCTCTTCGTTGTCCTGCACACCGTCGAGGTCGGCGGCGATGAGCTCGGCGTCGGCGAGGTCAACATCTTCGTGGGCCGCAACTTCGTGCTTTCGGTCCGCAGCCGCACCGAGCGCGGCTTCCAGGAGGTGCGCGCTCGCGTCGAGCGCGAGCCCGACCTCCTGCGCTACGGCGCCGGCTATGTGCTCTATGCGCTCATGGACGCGGTGGTGGACCGCTACTTCCCGGTGCTCGACGCGGTCGAGATGCAGCTCGAGAAGATCGAGGAGCGGCTCTTCGGCGGGGCCTCGCCGCGAGAGAACATCGAGGCGCTCTACTACGTCAAGCAACAGCTGACCATCCTGAAGCATGCGGCCGCACCGCTTCTCGAGACCACGGGGAAGCTCTACGGCGGCCGCGTGCCGCAAGTGTGCGCGGGCCTGGGGGAATATTTCCGTGACGTCTCCGACCACCTCGTCCGCATCAACCAGTCGATCGACGCCGCGCGCGACACGGTGAATACCGCGATCCAGGTCGCGCTCGCCATGGTGAACCAGCAGCACGGCGAGATCACCAAGCGCCTCGCCGCCTACGCCGCCCTGGTGGCGGTTCCGACGATGATCGCCGGGGTCTACGGCATGAACTTCAAGCACATGCCGGAGCTCGACTGGACCCTGGGCTATCCGGTGTCGATCGCCCTGATGGCTGGCATCGACGCCTTCCTCTTTACGCGCTTTCGGAAGGCGGGATGGCTTTAAGAATCAGCTGACGGTCTTGAGCACCTCGGCGACGGTGCCGAACATCTGGTCGAGGTGCTTCTTCTGCGCGATGAGCGGCGGGCAGAAGGCGACCGAGTCGCCCACCGGGCGCACGAACACGCCGCGGTCCCAGCACTTCTCGAAAGTCTCGTAGCCGCGCTCGCCGACGGCGCCGGGGCGCGAGGCCAGCTCGACCGCGCCGATGAGGCCCAGGTTGCGGCAGTCGACGACGTTCGGCAGTCCCTTGAGCGAATGCACGCCGTCCTCGAAGTACTTCGCCTGGGGCGCCTGGAACAGGTTCTCTTCCTCGTAGGTATCGAGGGCGCCGAGCGCAGCGGCGCAGGCGAGCGGGTGCCCGGAGTAGGTGTAGCCGTGGAAGAACTCCATGCCCGCGCCCTGCGAGCCCATGAAGGTCTGGTAGATGCTGTCGCGCACCAGCACGCCGCCGAGCGGCACCGCGCCGGAGGTGATGCCCTTGGCGAAGGTGATGAGGTCGGGCTTGATGCCGAGGTGCTGCGCGGCGAAGGTCGCGCCCAGGCGCCCCCAGCCGGTGATGACCTCGTCGAAGATGAGCAGGATGCCGTGCCGGGTGCAGATGTCGCGCAGCCGCTCGAGGTAGCCCTTCGGGGGCACCAGCACGCCGCCCGAGGCCGACACCGGGTCGACGATCAGCGCGGCGATGTTCGAGGCGTCGTGCAGCGGGATGATGCGGCTCTCGAGCTCGTCGGCGAGCTCCGCGCCGAGATCGGGTTGTCCCCGCGAGAATGCATTCCTGGAAGGATCGTGCGTGTGCCGCAGGTGGTCCACGCCCGGCATCAGCATGCCGCTGTAGGCCTTGCGGTTCGCCGCCACGCCGCTGACCGAGGTGCCGCCGATGTTGACGCCGTGGTACGAGCGTTCGCGGCCGATGAAGCGCGTGCGCGTGCCCTGGCCCCGCAGCCGATGGTAGGCGATCGCGATCTTGAGCGCGGTGTCGACCGCCTCGGAGCCCGAGTTGGTGAAGAACACCTGCTGCATGCCCTGCGGCGCGATGGCCGCGATGCGCTCGGCCAGGCGGAAGGGCAGCGGATGGCCGAGCGCGAACGAGGACGCGAAGTCGAGCTCGCCCGCCTGGCTCCTGATCGCCTCGACGATGCGCGGCCTGCCGTGCCCCGCGTTGACGCACCACAGCGTCGCCAGGCCGTCGAGCACCTGCTTTCCCTCGACCGTCGTGAAGTACATGTCCTTCGCCGAAGCGATGAGGCGCGGCTTGGCCTTGAATCGCCGGTTGTCGGTGAAAGGCATCCAGTAGTGCTGGAGGTTGACTGGGGTCATGGCCTGCAGGTCGGCGCGCGCGTTCATGATGCCACCCTACGCTTTCTTTTTGACAGCTAGAGGCTCCATTCTGCGCGCAACACCTCCCAAGGAACTAGGACGCGGTTGTCACTTGTGCGCGCGATGACGCCCAGGGCGGCCAACTGCGTCACATCCGTATGCACATTCTTGTAGTTGCGCTGCAACCGCTTGGCGAGCTCGTAGATCGAGAGGGGCCCCGAGCCCCGCAGCGCCTCGAGCAGCGCCCAGCGCGCAGGCGACAGCGCCTGCACCAGCTGCCGCAGGCTGGGCAGCGTGAGAACGCTCA
The DNA here is from genome assembly GCA_044870335.1 of Burkholderiales bacterium. Taxonomy (GTDB): domain Bacteria; phylum Pseudomonadota; class Gammaproteobacteria; order Burkholderiales; family SG8-39; genus SCGC-AG-212-J23. The sequence goes on from JBIOYV010000109.1 coordinate 54,552, forward strand.
GGGTCTTCACCGGCCGCCCCTCCGCGAGGCGGTTCCACGCCGCCTCGAAGCGGTCGAGCGCATCCGAAGCCGGGCCGACGCGGATCTCGAGGATCTGCCCCGGCACGCGTGCCTCCCTAGGCAAGCGTGCCTCCCGCCGCGCGCACGTCCTGCTCGAAGTCGTAGCGCAGCTGCTCGACCGACCTGAATTCATACGGCAGAGTCCTGCCGCGCACACGCCGGCGGGCGTTCGAGTACTCGACGAGATCGCCGTAGCGCAGGACGTACGTCAGATCATCACGCAGCTCGACCGTCAGGACGGTGCCGGCGATCAGCACGGTTTCGAGCATCATATATGGCTTAGAGTACCATACAGTCGGTGCGCTAGAATGCGCCGGTGAAGGACTTCTTCAACCTGTACCGGCACGGCTTCGCGCGCGTCGCGGTGGCGACTCCGATCGTGCGCATCGGCGATCCGCAGCACAACGCCGAAGCGACCCTCGAGCTGATCGAGCGGGCCGCGGCCGAGCGCACCGCCCTGGTCGTCTTTCCGGAGCTCGGCCTCACCGCGTACACCTGCGACGATCTTTTTCACCAGCGCGCGCTCATCGACGCAGCCGAGAAAGCGCTCGCGCGGCTGATCGAGCGCACGCGCAGGCTGCCGACCGCCGCGCTCGTGGGGCTGCCGGTGGCGGTGGACGGCCTGCTCTACAACTGCGCTGCGCTCCTCTGCCGCGGCCGCCTGGTGGGCGTGGTGCCAAAAATCTACCTGCCGAACTACCGCGAGTTCTACGAGGCGCGCTATTTCACGCCCGGCGAGACCGCCCCGTGCGCCGGGATCCAGCTCGCCGGCCAGTCGACCGCGTTCGGTACGGCACTCATCTTCCGTGTCGCCGAGCAGCCCGGCTTCGCCCTGCACGTCGAGATCTGCGAGGACCTGTGGGTGCCGACGCCGCCGTCGTCTTACGCCACGCTCGCAGGCGCGACGGTGGTGGCCAACCTCTCGGCGTCCAACGTCGTCATCGGCAAGGAAGGCTACCGCCGCCAGCTCGTCGGCAACCAGTCGGCGCGCTGCCTCGCCGCCTACCTCTACAGCGCGGCCGGGATGGGCGAATCGACCACCGACCTCGCCTGGGACGGCCATGCGGTCATCTACGAGAACGGCACCCTGGTGGCCGAGTCGAAGCGCTTCGCCGACGCGCCGCAGCTCGCCGCGGCCGACATCGACCTCGGGCGCCTCGCCGCCGACCGCATGCGCCAGAACACTTTCGGCGCCGCGGCGCTGCGCCACCACGAGGACGTGCGCCGCTTCCGCACCGTCGATTTCTCGCTTCCTTCTCCGGGTGGAAAGCTGCTCCTGGAAAGGCGAGTGGACCCGCTGCCCTATGTTCCCAGCGATCCGAAAACGCGCGACGCCCGCTGCGAGGAAGTGTTCCGCATCCAGGTGAACGGGCTCGCCACCCGCATGCGCGCCACGGGCGGCAAGAGGCTGGTGATCGGCGTGTCGGGCGGCCTCGATTCGACGCACGCGCTCCTGGTATGCGCGCGGGCGATGGACCACCTGAAGCTGCCGCGCAAGAACATCCTCGCCTACACCATGCCGGGCTTCGCCACCTCGAGCCGCACCAAGAGCCAGGCGTGGCAGCTCATGCGCGCGATCGGCTGCAGCGCCGAGGAGATCGACATCAAGCCCTCGTGCATGCAGATGCTGAAGGACATCGGCCACCCCTACGCGAAGGGCCGCAAGGTCTACGACATCGCCTTCGAGAACGTGCAGGCTGGGGAGCGCACCAGCCATCTTTTCCGCCTCGCCAACCAGCACGGCGCCATGGTGGTCGGCACCGGCGACCTCTCCGAGCTCGCGCTCGGCTGGTCCACCTACGGGGTCGGCGACCACATGTCGCACTACAACCCGAACGGCAGCGTCCCGAAGACGCTGATCAAGTTCCTGGTCGGCTGGGTGGCCGAATCCGACGAGCTGGGTCCCGACGTGAAGCGCGCGCTGCGGCGGGTGCTCGAGACCGAGATCAGCCCCGAGCTCGTTCCGGGCAATCAGGCGACCGAAAGCGTGGTCGGCCCCTACGAGCTGCAGGACTTCAACCTCTACTACGTGCTGCGCTTCGGTTACGCGCCGACCAAGATCGCGTTCCTCGCCTGGCACGCCTGGCGCGGCAAGTACAAGCTGCGCGAGGTCAAGAAGTGGCTGGGGGTGTTCTTGAAGCGCTTCCTGGAAACGAGCCAGTTCAAGCGCAGCGCCGTACCCAACTCGCCGAAGGTCGGATCCGGAGGCTCGCTCTCGCCGCGGGGCGACTGGCGCGCACCCTCGGACGGCAACGCCACCACCTGGCTCGAAAATCTCGCCGAAGTCCCTGACAGGGATTAACAGCCGCCCGCCTGCGCGTCAAAGATTTTCAGTTCCGCTGCGCTTTGGCCGGCACATGACCACTTTGGCGCGCATCCAAAACAGATCCTAACCCCGCGCGCGGCGCCGATGCGGTCCAATCGCTCGCCATGGACAACGCCCATGTCGCAGCGATCCGTCGGCGGCCCGGCACCGCGCGAGCCGCGCTCCTGGTTCTGGTTCTTGTCCTGTTCCCGTCGCTCTGCCAGGCCGGCGACCCTTGGGAAACAACCGACTACGCGCTCGCCGGCGCCGCCGTGGCCGCGCTCGCGGCCGACTGGGGCCAGACGCGCCACATCGCCAAGAACCCGCAGCGCTTCAACGAGACCAATCCGCTGCTCGGGACCACCCCTTCGGTCGGAAAGGTCGACGCCTACTTCGTCGGCGCCATGGTCGGCACCGTCGCCTTGGCGCACGTGCTGCCAGGCGATTGGCGGCAGCTCTTCCTCGCGGGTGTGTTGACGCTTGAGCTTGGCGTGGTCCAGCACAACCGCTCGCTGGGCATCAAGATGGCGTTCTAGCTTCCTGAAACAGCCGTTCGGCGCCGCCGCCGTAGTCCTACCGGACTATGCCCCATCGTAGACGTGTAGGACGCAAGTGACGCATGATCTCTACCTGTGTAGATCGCAGTCTACACAGCGACGAACGGGTGGCCAGCACGCTGTTATCAGCCCCAGCACGAGAGACCGAGCCACGATGCAGTCCGAGGGATCGGTCCACGTCAGGGCCAAACAAGGTGTAGTCGCAGTTTGATCGCCGCTTGAGCTTCACGAGAGGGCACGGCTAGCGGCCGTGCCCTCTTTTTTGATACCTGCAATTTCTCGCCGCGGAACCGAGTATCGGCCGGACCGGCCCGCGACACTATCGCCGAGCGTGGCTTCGTTCTGTCGCGATCCGTGGAATCGAAAGCGGAGCGGCGTCGACACCCCGTCGCCGGGCGGGGTGACAGCCACCGGGATCGCCTGACATCGGCGGCAGTGCCGAAACTTCCAGCAGCAGCAAGGACTTGAACCGATGCCGCGGCGCGAGATGATTTCCCGCCGCGCTTCGCGTACGCTTCTCCTGCGAATGAGCAAGGTTTCGAAGGAACGGTCGATGCCCGACCGGAGCTTCCGCAGTCCCCCGCTCTGGATTCACGTTTCCCAGGCCGGCCGCTGGTTGTTTTCCCCGCGGGAAGCGAGAAAGCGGGCCGTCATCCGCCTGCTCGACAAGGTCGAGAGCGCGGCGCAAATCCCGACAAAAACCGGCTAGGCCGCGCGGCGCTCGATTCGCGGGAGCTCGCCGATCGCGGTCTTCACCGCGTCCTCGACGCGCTCGAGCAGCACGAACTCGAGCTTCTGGCGCGCTTCCGCCGGCACGTCCTCCAGGTCCTTCTCGTTGCGCTTGGGCAGCATCACCGTGCGGATGCCTGCGCGCAGCGCCGCGAGGGTCTTCTCCTTGACGCCGCCGATCGGCAGCACGAGGCCACGCAGCGAGATCTCGCCGGTCATCGCCACGTCGGAGCGCACCGCAACGCCGGTGAGGAGCGACACCAGGGCGAGAAACATCGCCACGCCCGCGCTCGGACCGTCCTTGGGCGTGGCGCCCGCCGGAACGTGGATGTGCACGTCGGTCTTGTCGAACGGGTCGCCCAGGAAATTGCGCACGAGCGTGAGGGCCGCGGTCGCCGACTCCTTCATGACCTCGCCGAGCTGCCCGGTGAGGATGAGCTTGCCGCTGCCGGGCACCTTGGAGGCCTCGATGAACAGGATGTCGCCCCCGACCGGCGTCCAGGCGAGCCCGGTCGCCACGCCCGGCACGGCGGTGCGCTGCGCCACCTCGTTCTCGAAGCGCCGCGCGCCGAGGACCGCATGCAGATCCTCGGATTTGAGTTCCAGCTTCCCGGAATAACCTTCTGCAATCTTCATGGCCGCGGACCTCAGCACGGCGCCGATCTCGCGCTCGAGGTTGCGCACGCCGGCCTCGCGGGTGTAGTCGCCGATGATCGAGCGGAGCGCGTCGTCCGTGACGCCGACATTTCCAGGGGTCAAGCCATTCGCCTCGAGCTGCCGCCTCACGAGATAGCGCTTCGCGATCTCGAGCTTTTCCTCCTCGGTGTAGCCCGGCAGCTGGATGATCTCCATGCGGTCGCGCAGCGGCCCCGGAATCGTGTCGAGCACGTTCGCGGTGGTGATGAACATGACCTTCGAAAGGTCGAAGTCCACGGCGAGATAGTTGTCGCGGAAGTGCGAGTTCTGCTCGGGGTCGAGCACTTCGAGCAAGGCGCTGGACGGATCGCCGTGGAAGCCGCCTTGGCCGAGCTTGTCGATCTCGTCGAACATCAGCACCGTGTTCTTCGACTCGGCGCGGCGGATCGCCTGGATCACGTTGCCGGGCAGCGCGCCGATATAGGTGCGCCGGTGGCCGCGGATCTCGGCCTCGTCGTGCACGCCGCCGAGCGCGATGCGCTGGAACTTGCGCCCGGTGGCGCGCGCGATCGACTGGCCGAGCGAGGTCTTGCCTACGCCCGGGGGGCCGACGAAGCACAGGATCGGGCTCTTGCCCGAAGGGTTCAGCTTCCTCACCGCCAGGTGCTCGAGGATGCGGCGCTTGATCTTGTCGAGGCCGAAGTGGTCCTCGTCCAGCACCCGCCTCGCCTGCGCAATATCAATTTCCTTTTGTTCAGAATCTTTCCACGGCAGCTCGGCAAGCCACTCCAGGTAGGTGCGCAGCATCGAGCCCTCGGCGCTGCCCTCGCCCATGCGCTGCAGGCGCTTCAATTCCTTGACCGCGTGCTTGTGGATGTCCTCGGGCATGCCGGCGTCGTCGATCGACTTCTTCAGCTCCTCGATCTCCGCCGCCGTGTCGTCGCCCTCGCCGAGCTCCTTCTGGATCTGGCGCATCTGCTCGCGCAGCACGTGCTCGCGCTGGCGCTCGTCGAACTGCTTCTTGGTCTTCTCGCCGATCTCCTTGGAGATGCGCAGCACCCCGACCCGCTCGGACAGGAGCTCGAGCACCTTGTCGAGACGCCGCTTCAGGTCGAAGGTCTCGAGCAGATCCTGCTTGTCCTCGTTCTTCACGTCGAGGAGGTTGGCCACCATGTCGGAAAGCAGCGCCGGCGAGCTCACCTGCTGCACCACCAGCGCGAGCTCCTCGGGCGTGTTGGGCAGGAGCTGGATCGCCTCGACCGCCTGCTGCTTCAGCTGGAGGAAGCGCGCCTCGATCTCGGGCGAGGCGCTCTCGTCCTGCTTCACCATCTCGACGCGCGCCACCATGAACGGCCAGCCCTCGAGGAATTCGAGCACGCGGAAGCGCGAGAGGCCCTGCACCACGAGGTGGTGCGCCCCTTCGGCGCCGGTGATGTAGCGCACCACCTGCCCGGCGGTGCCCACCCAGTAGAGGTCGCCGGGCCCGACGTCGTTCTTCTGCGGGTCGCGCTGCAGGGCGAAGCCGACCTTGCGTTCGCTGCGCACCGCCTCCTGCGCCGCCGCGACCGAGCTCGCGCGCCCGACCGTGATCGGGGTGATCACCCCCGGGAAGAGCACCGTGTTGCGCATCGGAATCACGATCAGCGCGTCCGCCGGCAGCGGCTTCGACGCCGTCGCGCTCCCGGGCGCGGCGCCGGCGGCGCTCGGCCGGTCCTGGTTTTCGTCGGAGAGCACTTTGGTGTTCATGCGCCTTCCTTCCTGCGAAACGAGAGGGTGAGCACGCCGTCGGCGAGCTGCCTGGCCGCGAGCTCGATCGGCGCCTGGGGGGGCAGCGCGAGGCGCCGCTCGAAGCGCCCGTACGGGATCTCGAGGCGGTGGATGTGCGAGCCGTTCTCACGGCACGGGAATGGCCGCAGCGCCGACACCACGACCGCGTCGGGCTCGAGCGCGATCGTGATCGACTCTGCCAAAACGCCAGGCAGCGCGATATGCACGTCGAGCCGATCGGCGGACTCGACCACGTCGACCGGAGGCTCCCACGTGTGCGTGGATCCCGCTCCGGCGACGCGGAAGAATTGGCGGTGCAGGCGATCGGCCTGCTCGAGGAGCGAGAGCGCCTCGCCCCACATCCAGCTGGAAAAATCGCGCGATCTCACGGGCGGTAAATGGCGGCGGTTGGAAGGGAATCAAGCCCCGCCGCAAGAAATACGCCCGTATTCAGCCGCTTATGGCGGCTGAAACGGAAAATCGGGGTCGGAGCCCGATTTTTCTACCTCTTCTTCGCCTTGTAAGCCGGCTTGCGCTGCGGGTTGAACACCGGCGCGCGCTCGTCCTTGTGGCGGTAGTTGATGCGCCCGCGCGTGATGTCGTAAGGCGAGATCTCGAGGCGCACGCGATCGCCGGCGAGGATGCGGATGCGATGCTGGCGCACGCGTCCACCGGCGTAGGCGAGCACGCTCGCGCCGTTTTCGAGCTCGACGCGGAACTGCGTGTTCGGCAGCACTTCCTGGACGGTGCCGTCCATTTCCAGCATTTCTTCCTTGGCCAAAATAACCTCTGGCGCTCCCGGGAGCGCATTGGACTACCGCTGTTGGACTTCGGGGTCCGGAACCTCGGAGGGACTGCGATTATACCTGTTCGAGGAGCCACTTCCTGAATGCGCTGACCGCAGGCCGTTCGGCGATGACCTCGGGGCAGACAAGGTAATAGGCCGATTGGGGCTTCATCTCGATGTCAAACGGCGCGCACAGCCGGTTGGAGGCGAGATCCGCATCGACCAGGGGCTTGAGCGCGAGCGCGACGCCGAGCTTCTGCGAAGCGGCCTCGAGCGAAAGGATGTTCGAGGAGAAGCGCGGCCCGCGGCTCGCATCGACCCGCTCGCCGACGCCGGCGTTCTCGAGCCAGCGCTGCCAGGCGTTGCCGCCGGCGACGAGCTCCATCGCGTCGTCGTGCAGCAGGACGTGGTGCGCGAGATCGGCGGGCTCGCGCAGCGGCGGGTTGCCCTTCACCAGCTCGGGGCTCGCCACCGCGGTCATCGAAACGCCGAAGAGGCGGTCGGCGCGATAGCCCGGGTAGTGGCCGCTGCCGAGGTGGATCTCGACGCCCGAGGCGTCCTCGCGCAGGTCGAGGCCGCTCACCAGCGTCGGTGAATCGAGCGCGCCGGCGTCGACCATCTTGCTGGAGGCGAACACGCGCAGCTCGACCTTCGGCTCGCGCTTGGCGAAGCCGGCGAGCCGCGGCATCAGCCAGCGCGCCGTGAACACCGGCGGCGCGGTGATGAGAAGGTCGGCTTCCGCGGCGCGCTCGCGGATCATCTCCACGGCCGCGGCGAGGGAATCGAAGCCTTCGCGCAGGCGCGGCAGGCAGGCGCGCGCCGCCTCGGTCAGCTGGACGCGGCGCCCGGCGCGCCGGAACAGCTCCACGCCGAGATATTCCTCCAGGCTCTTGATCTGGTGGCTCACCGCGGCCTGCGTGATCGAGAGCTCGTTCGCCGCGTCCTTGAAGGACAGATGGCGCGCGGCGGCCTCGAATACGCGCAATGCATTCAGCGGCGGCAGGCGGTAAATCATGGGGAAATTCGCACGCTCATGATGAGTTTTTCTTATGCAAGACTTGAAGAACGATCGTTTGTTTGTTGCCGGGCGCGGCCTTATCTTCCACTGCATGAAAAAGGCCATGTTCCAACTGCCCACGGCCGAGGAATTGTACGCGCTGGAAAAGCGCGCTCGCCGCGAGCGTGCGCTGTACGTCGCTGCGCTCGTCAGCTCGCTGGTGAACTCGATCTACGAGCGGGCGCACTCGGCCCTCACTGCAAAGGTGGTACGCCATGCGTAACGATATCTTGACTCCGTTCTGGAAAAATGCGCTCGCTTCGCTTCCCGCGTCCGTGCGCGGCCGCTACGCGGCCGACATTGCCGCCGCGGAACGCTGGGAACTGCGCATCGACGCCGCCGTCAAAGGGTTGACCCGCGCGAGAAGCGCGTTCAGCAGAACAATCCAGGCTGCTTAAAGGCTTGCCTCGCCGTCCGGGCGAATCCGAAGCCTCCTCCTCCTCCTCTGGCTAGGGGAGCCCGGCCGGCGGGCATTTCCAAGAAAGCGGGGCCCGCGCAAGCGGGCCCCGCTCTTTTTAGTACTTGATCTGGAAGATGCAGCGCTGGTCGCGGAATTCGGGGCACACGCCGCGCAGGAAGGGCACGAGCGTCGCGGCGGCTTCGGGCCGCGGCTCGGCGGTGCCGGAGAGCGCCAGCCCGCCGCGCGGCGACCAGGTTCCGCTGCCCGCGACGCGCAGCGGACCGTCGAGCGTGGCGAGCTCGATGTCGACGCGGCTTCCCGCGCCGCGCAGGCGCGCGACCTGCGAGCCGAGCTCGACGCCGGAAGCGCGCGCCAGGCGGATGTCGCGCCACTCGATGGTCGCGAGGCCGAGGACCGAGTCGCCCTCCAGGCGCAGATCGTCGGACTGGATGCGCACCCGTCCGCCGGGCCCGAGGATCTCGAGCGGCGGCGCGAGCGTGCCGAGCGCCTTTCCAGGCACCTCGAGCGCGAGATCCTTCAGCGTCACGGCGCCCGGCGAGAGCTCGACCCGGATCGGCTTCGGGCTCTCGTTGAGCGTCATGTCGGCGGCGAGCTTGCCGCGCAGCAGCGCCGCGGGCGTGCTCTTCCATCGCACCGAGCCAAGGTCCAGAAATTCGCCGCCGCGCGTGCGCGCATAGAGCCGCCCGCTGCCCGACCAGGCCGAACCGGCCGCATCGCGCAGCTCGAGCCGCTGCTGCGACGCCCGCTCGACGCTCTGCGCGAGCCACGCGGCGGGCGCAAGGGCGAGGAAGACGAGCACGTATGCAGCCAACCCCCACGCCGCGTACAGAACGAACCGGCGGGGGCTCATGGCTTCGCGGCCGCGCCGAGGGCGACGAAGGTGGCTTCGACGCGCACCATGCCGGGCGTGTCCAGCGCGCTGACGCGGCACCTTTCCAGGCGCGCACCGGCTTCTCGCTGCGCTTCGGCGACCCAGCGCAGCCAGTCGTCGAAGTCGGCGGATGCGACCAGCACGGTGGCACGATCGCCCGAGGCGGCATCGATCCGCTGCACCGACTTGCCGAAAGGCGTGCGCCCCAGCGACGACTGCAGGACCATTCTCAAGTCGCCGCCCTGCGCGGCGGTGCCCGTGCTCTTGCGCAGCGCTGCGATCTCGGACTGCTGCGCGCGCATGAGCTCCGCCTGGGCGCGCAGCTTCGGCAGCGCAGCCGCGAGCCGCTGACTGGCCGCAAGACCCGGCTGCCACAGGAAGAGGTACAACGCGACCAACGCGACGGCGAGCGCGCCGCAGGCAAGCAGCGCGCGCTCGCGGGGTGCTCTCTCGCTCCAGAATTCGCGCAGGCGCTGCGGATTCATTTCGACCCCGGCACGGCGGCGATCAGCCGCAGGGCTCCGCCGGCGCCCTCCTCCACGCGAATCTCCAGGCCCGGGGCGTTCGCCCTGGCGCGCAGCTGCGCGGCGAGCGCAGCGGCTTTGCCCGGCTCGCGCGCACGAAGCGAAAGCGAGACCCGTCCGTTCTCGTAGTCGATCGCTTCGACGCGTTGCGCGCCGGGCTCGGGCATGGACTCCGCCACGGCATTGAGGAGCGCAACGAAATCCGACGCGCTGCCCTGTCCCGCGGCGACGCGCAGGTCCGCGAGCGCCCGGCTCATCTGCAGGGGTGGATCGACCAGCACCGCGCTTTCGCCGAAACTCTGCCGGTAGAGAGCGCGCATCTCTTCCTGGAGGCGGTCGCGCTCGGCCGACTTCAGCGCCCAGTTTGCGGCGATGGCGACGCTCATCAGGACGAGCAGCGCAGCGGCCAGGAGCGCGGGGCGCGCGAGCGCCTCGCGCCAGGCGCCGCCCGTCCCGCGGGGCGCGAACTCACCCTGGAGGAGCTCGAAGCGCGGCCGCTGCCGCGCCTGGGACCAGCGCCAGGCCGCGCCGGGCTCCACCGGCAGGCCCAAGGCGGCGGCCCAGCCCGCCGCGTCTGGCAGCGCCGCGCCGGATGCGGCGCGCAGCACGACGCGCTGCGGCAGACGTCCGGCGGCGCGCGCCGCTTCGAGCGCGAGGCGCAGCGCGACGGGCGGCTCGTCCTGCGCCGCACTGTCGAGCGCGAACCCCTCCGCCTCGCCGGTGCGCACGAAGCTCTCGTCGCCGTTGCACGCCACGACCCATGCGCCTGGCTCGAGCGGCGGCAAGAGGGTTTCGGGGTAGGCCGCGACCGGCGCGATGCCGGCGCGGGCGAGGCGGGCGAGCGCCTGCGCGAACCATTCGCGGTCGACCACGCCGACGCACACCACGTCCTTCTGCGGGGTGCGCGCGGCGGCGACGTGCACCCGCGCAGGATCCGGCACGATGCTGTCCTCGGCGAGAAAGCGCAGCGTCGACTGCAGGCGGCGCTGCTGCGCGGCCGGCAGGGCGACGCGTTCGAGCAGCACGAGCTCGGCCGCGAGCACCGCTTCGCACGGCCGGCCGCGCGGCGGCATGGCGAGATCCGAGACCCCGCTCTCCAGGACCGACCCGAGCTCGTTGGCGAGCGCCCATTCGAAGCGGCCGCTCTCCGGGAAATCGCGGCCGAGGCGCACGCGGCAGATGCTCATGCGTTGCGCTGCCAGACGATGACCGGGAGGCCGCTTCCCGTGCGCTGCAGGAGCGCCTCCATGCGCAGATCGGCGTCGCCCACCTTGGCCCGCCCCTGCACCACGAAGAACTGGCTCGAGACGGAAATGCCTTCGAGGCTGGGCCTCAGATTCGGCCGCAGGCGCGCCTGGAACTCGCCCGAGCTGGGCACCGGGTCGGTGGCGAGGCGCCGCGCGAGCGCCTGGGCCTCGGGGAGCGCGAGGCCTTCGACCAGCGCGGCAAGGACTTCGGCGGGCGCGGTGTTGACATTCACCGCGGTCGGGCGCGGGAGGGCCGTCGCGTAGCGCCGCAGCCGGTCGAGCGCGTTGAGGTCGAGGCCGCCCAGCCCGGCGAGCTCGCCCACGTCGGCGAGCGGGCGCTTGGGGTCGATGCGCGCGGCGATCGCATCGGCGAGCGCCGGCGCGAGCCCGATGGCGCCGAGCAGGCGCTTGAGCGCGTCGATTTGCAGCGGGTCGGGCTTGCCGCCGCGCAGCAGGTTGTTGAGGTTGAAGAGCCCCTGCTCGTCGCGGATTTCGCCGGCGAGGGAGCCGAGCTGCACGTCGGTCGGCGGCAGCCCCGAAGCCCAGAGCTCGCGCCGGTGGTCGCTCGCCCCCGCGCGCGCGTCTTCGGCGAGGATCGAGCGCGCCCAGTGCATGCCCCCCCGCAGCATCCAGCGCGCCTGCTCGTAGTCGCGCTGCGACTGGAGCGCGCGCGTGTCGAGGTCCTGGCGCTCGAGCATCGCGGCGGCGCCCGCGACCGCGAGCGCGAGCACCAGCATGGCGATGATGACCGCGGTGCCGCGCTGGGAGCGCAGGCCGCTCATCTCAGCGAAAAGAGCCGCGTGACACGCTCGCCGCTTGCCAGCGCGAGCTCCACCGCGACCGCTCGCGGCAGCGGTTGTCCGGCGGGCCACACCGGCATCCAGGTGCCGTCCTCGCGCAGCGCGCTCAGCCTCATCTCCGCTACGTTGGCGAGCACCGCGTATGCAGCGGCCGGCGGCCCGCCGTCGAGGCCCTGCGGCCAGAGGAGATACTGCACCGTGCCCTCGCGCAGGCGATAGCCGACGCGCCGCGGCGGCGCCCCGGCCTGATCGGCGAACCGCGTCAGCACGAGGTCAGCTTCCGTCGAGGCGCCGAGCGCGAAGCCGCGGCTCTCCATCGCCGAGGAAATGTCCTCGCGAAACTGGCCGAGCAGAAGGCCCACCTCGCTCCAGCGGCGCGCCTGCTCGCGCACGTGGGCCTCGCCATCGAGCACCGAGGAGAGCCCGCGAAAGCTGAGCGACGCCAGCACCGCCAGGATGGCCAGGGCCGCCAGCAGCTCGAGAAGCGTGAAACCTGATTTTGATTTCATCAAGTTCCCCTGGGCAGGATGCCCACCAGCGTGCGCAGCACGTGCGTCCGGTCGTCCGGGTCGAGAACCTGGACTTCGACCCGCCGCAGCAGCGGATGCTGGGTGGCGAAGACTTCGACGCGCCAGGGAAACTCGAGGCCGGCCTGGCGCTCGAGCCCTTGGCTCACGCCGACCGGCGGCCAGGCACGGCGCGCGTCGAGCTCGCCCAGGCGGTTCTCGGCAACGAACCCGGCGAGCGCGCGCAGCTTGATCTCGGTGGCCGAGGCGCTCGATACCGCCGCTGAACGGCTCACCGCCGCGAGCGCGATCGCCGCGATGGCGAGCGCCACCAGCACCTCAATCAGCGTAAACCCGCGCGAGGCTGACCCGCCCAATGACGTCTCCGTAGATCGTGAACTGCTCGCCCGCGCCCACCACCGTCACGGCAAGCTCGCTGCGCAGGCCGTGCGGCGAAAACACCACCCGTTCGCCCGGCGCGAGCTCGCGGCCGTCGACGCGCACCCGCGCAAGCTCGGTGTTCCCGGCGAACGCCCGGCTGCGGTACAGGCTCGTGCTGGGGTACGGTGCCCAGTCGCCATCCTCGCCGCGCTGCCAGAAGGCGTAGCCCTGCCCTTGGGCGGACCACGCGATGCTGCTGCCGCTCGCGCGCGCTTCGCGCATCGCCGACTCGAGCAGCGCCGCCAGCCTTCGCGCCTCCGTGCGCGCCGCCTCCGCGTCGCCGGGAAGCGCGACGACGACGACCGCCGCGGCGACCACCGCCATGATGGCGAGCACCACCAGCACCTCGATCAGCGTGAAGCCCGCGCGGCGCGCCGCTACAGGTTCCATGAGCCGACGTCCGCGTCGAAGCCTTCCCCGCCCGCCACGCCGTCGGCGCCGAAGCTGAATACGTCGACCTCGCCGCGCAGGCCGGGGCTGAGATACTGGTACGGATGGCCCCACGGATCGCGCGGCAGCCGCTCGAGATAGCCGCCGGGCTTCCAGTTCGGCGGCACCGGCGCGAGGCTCGGGCGCGTCACGAGCGCGGCGAGCCCCTGCTCGGTGGTGGGATAGCGCAGGTTGTCGAGGCGATAGAGCTTGAGCGCCTGCAGCAGGCTGGCGATGTCCTGGCGCGCCGCGACCACGCGCGCCTCGTCCGGGCGGCTCATCACCTTCGGCACGATCAGCGCGGCGAGCACCGCCAGGATCGCGACCACCACCATCACCTCGATGAGAGTGAACGCGCGGATGCGACGTCGACTCATGGGTCCTCCGCTGGCCGCGCCCAATACAAGTAATTGTAGTGGCTCGGGGATCGGGATACTATACCTTGTAGATGGCAGGCCGGTTCAAGAACACCCTGCAGCGCTGGCTGCATGCAGGTTCCGCCGCTCTGGCGCTCGATCTCGCATTGATCGCGGCGCTCGCGGCTGCCGCCGCTTACGGCACGTGGGTGCTGCTCGCGCCGCGCGCGAAGGCCGCGCCGGCGCTCGGCGGCGAGGCGCGCGCGCTCGAGGCGCCCTCGCCCGCGGCGCGGCGCCTCTTCGGCGCCGGCGCGGCGCCGCAGGCCGCCTCCTCCGGGGCGGTGCGCCTCATCGGCGTGGTGTCGCCCTCCCGGGCGATCTTCAGCGAGAACGGCCGGCCGCGCGCGGCCGCCGTCGGAGAATCGGTCGGCGAGCTGGTGGTGCGCGAGATCCATCCTGACCACGTCGTGGTGAGCCGGCGCGGCGAGCTCGAGCGCCTCGTGCTCGAGCGGCGCACCGTGCCGCTCGAAGCGCCGGGCGGCGCACGGGGCAATGCCGGCCGCTAGGCGTGGTCTCCTCCTTCTCGCGCTCGTCGCCTTTGGCGTGCGCGCCGCCGAAGAGCCGGTGATGCTCAACTTCGTCAATGCCGACATCGAGGCCGTCGCGACCGCGATCGGCCAGATGTCGAAGCGCAATTTCCTGATCGATCCGAGGGTCAAGGGGAACGTCAACATTGTCTCGTCGCGCCCGGTGCCGCCGTCGGCCGCCTACGACATCTTCCTGTCGGCGCTCAGGCTGCAAGGCTACACCGCGGTCGAGAGCGACGGGGTGGTGAAAATCCTCCCCGAGGCCGACGCCAAGCTGCACCTGAACTCGGTCTCGCCGAGGAGCGCGGCGGAGGGCGACCGGCTCCAGACGCGAGTGTACACGCTGAAGTACGAATCGGCGTCGCAGATGCTGCCGGTGCTGCGGCCGATCATCAGCCCGAACAACACCATCGCGGTCTACGCGGCGAACAATTCCCTCGTCATCACCGACTACGCCGACAATCTTCGCCGCATCGACCGCATCGTCGACGCGATCGACCGGCCGGGCGGCGGCGAGCCGGTGTTCATGCCGCTGCGCAATGCCTCGGCCGTCGAAATGGCCGCTACCGTCAACCGCCTCTACGCGGCCGACGCCGCGGCGCAGGCCGATGCGCGCGGCCGCATCAGCGTGGCCGCGGACGGGCGCACCAACAGCCTCATCGTGCGCGCCGACAATCCCGCGCGGCTCGCGCGCATCCAGGAGATGGTGCAGGGCCTCGACAAGCCCACCGCCGCGGGCGGCAACCTGCACGTGGTGTACCTGAAGAATGCGGAGGCGGTGCGCGTGGCGCAGACGCTGCGTGCGGTGCTCACCGGAGAGTCTCCGGCGCCGATCGCCGCCGCCGCGCCGCTCACGACCGCCGCCCCCGGCCAGCCGGTCGCCGGCGGGCCGGGCCCTTCTCCCGCGCCGTACGGTCCGCTCGGAGCGGTGGGCGCCGGCGGCGGCATCGTGCAGGCCGACCCGGCCTCGAACGCGCTCATCATCTCGGCGCCCGACGCGGTGTTCGCGAGCCTGAAGGCGGTGATCGACAAGCTCGATGTGCGTCGCAACCAGGTGCACGTCGAGGCGCTGATCGTCGAGATGACCGCCGACAAGGCGGCCGAGTTCGGCATCCAGTGGCTGGCGGCGCACGACCTCAACACCAACGCCACCCAGGGGTTCGGCGGAACCAACTTCGGCGCGCGCGGCGCCGGCCCCAACAGCACCAACATCATCGACGGCGCGGTCAACCCCGGCAACCTCGGCAGGGGCCTCAACCTCGGCGTGGTGCGCGGCCAGGTCACCATCCCGGGCATCGGCACGATCACCAACCTCGCCTTCCTCGCGCGTGCGCTCGAATCCGACGTCGGGGCGAACATCCTCTCCACGCCGAACCTGCTGACGCTGGACAACGAGGAGGCGAAGATCGTCATCGGCCAGAACGTGCCGTTCATCACCGGCCAGTACGCGCAGACGGGCGCCGCGGCCACGGCCACGCCTTTCCAGACGATCGAGCGCAAGGACGTCGGCCTGACGCTGCGCATCAAGCCGCAGATCTCCGAAGGGGGCTCGGTGCGCCTGCAGATCTACCAGGAAGTCTCGAGCGTCCAGGACCAGACCAACCCCGCCGGCATCATCACCAACAAGCGCTCGCTCGAATCGAGCGTGCTGGTCGACGACGGCCAGATCATCGTGATCGGCGGCCTGGTGCAGGACAGCACCGCCAACAGCATGGAAAAAGTGCCGCTTCTTGGCGACATCCCGCTGCTCGGCGCGCTCTTCCGCTACGAGACGCGCAAGCAGACCAAGACCAACCTCATGGTGTTCCTGCGGCCGCTCGTCATGCGCGAGCGCAGCACCTACGGCCCGGTGACCTCCGAGCGCTATCGCCAGATGATCGACGAGCAGAATAAAGCGCGCATACCGCCCTCCGTGATCCTGCCCAATATCGAGACCCCCACGCTGCCGCCCGCCTACGGGCCCGAGCAGAACGTCCCGGCCCAGGACACGCCGGCCCAGAGCGCGCCGGCGCAGACCGCCCCGGCGCAGACCGCCCCGGCGCAGTAAAGTGGCGCCATGGATCTCGCCCGCGACACGCCGGTCCGCCTCGTTCCCTATCCGTTCGCGCGGCTGAACGGGGCGCTGCTCCTCGAGATCTCCGACAAGGAGGCGCTCGTCTGCCTGCGCCAGGGCGCGCGGCCGCAAGTGCTCGCCGAGCTGCGCCGGGTGCTGGGCGTCCCGGTGCGCGTCACCGAGATGGAGGAACCCGAGGCGTTCGAGCGGCGCCTAGCGCAGGCCTACTCGCAGGCGAGCCAGTCGCCGGCCTACGTCGCCGACGCCATCGGCCAGGACATGGACCTCTCGCGCCTGGTGCAGGAGATGCCGAAGATCGAGGACCCGCTCGACTCCGACAACGACGCGCCGGTGATCCGCATGATCAACGTGCTGCTCACCCAGGCGCTGCGCCAGAAGGCCTCCGACATCCACATCGAGCCCTACGACGCGCGCTCGGTGGTGCGCTTCCGCCTCGACGGCACGCTCCGCACCGTGGCCGAGCCGCACCGGGGGCTGCATGCCGCGATGCTCTCGCGCATCAAGATCATGGCGAACCTCGACATCGCCGAGAAGCGCCTGCCGCAGGACGGGCGCATCTCGCTGCGGCTCGCCGGGCGCCAGGTCGACGTGCGCGTCGCGACGCTGCCCACCGGCTACGGCGAGCGCGCGGTGCTGCGCCTGCTCGACAAGGAAGCGAGCCAGTTCCAGCTCGGCGGCCTGGGCATGGACGAGGCGGCCCTCGCGGCGATCGACACCCTGATCCACCAGCCGCACGGCATCGTCCTGGTCACCGGTCCGACCGGGTCGGGCAAGACCACTACGCTGTACGCCGCGCTCGAGCGCATCGACTCGCTCGGTCTCAACATCATGACGGTCGAGGACCCGGTCGAGTACGAGCTCGACGGCATCGCCCAGACGCCGGTCAACGCCAAGATCGGAATGACGTTCGCGCGCGCCCTGCGCTCGATCCTGCGCCACGACCCGGACGTCATCATGGTGGGCGAGATCCGCGACAGCGAGACCGCGGAGATCGCGGTCCAGGCGAGCCTCACCGGCCACCTCGTCCTCGCCACGCTGCACACCAACGACGCCGCGAGCGCGCCGACCCGCCTCGTCGACATGGCCGTCGAGCCCTACCTCCTCTCCTCGAGCCTGCTCGGCGTGCTGGCGCAGCGGCTGGTGCGCAAGCTCTGCCCCGCGTGCAAGCAGCCGCACCAGCCCAGCGCGCCCGACCTCGCCGAGCTTGGCGAGCGCTACAGCGGCGAGAAGCTGTACGCGCCGGGCGGCTGCGCCGCGTGCAACAACACCGGCTACGTAGGGCGCACCGGAATCTACGAGCTCCTCGTGATCGACGAGGAAGCCAAGACGCTGATCCACGGCGCGGGCTCCGAGCAGCGCCTGAGGGCGCACGCGGCGAAGCGAGGCATGCGCACGCTGCGCCAGGACGGCCTGCGCTGGGTGCTGAGCGGCCTCACCTCGCTCGAGGAAGTGATCCGGGTCACGCGCGAGTCGTAGCACGATGCCCGCTTTCAGCTACGTCGCCATCGACGCCGAAGGCCGCAAGCGCCGCGGCGTGGTCGAGGCCGAAGCGCCGCGCCAGGCGCGTGCCGGGCTGCGCAGCGCGGGCCTCGTGCCGATCGAGGTCGCCGCGGTCGACAGCGAAGCGGCGCCGCCGGGCAAGCGCCGGCTCTTCTGGGCGGCGCGCATGCGCATCGGCGCCGGGGAGCTCGCGCTCCTCACCCGGCGCTTCGCCATGCTGCTCGAGGCGGGCCTCACGGTCGAGCAATGCCTGGACGCGCTGATCGAGCAGGCGCAGGGCGAGTCGGCCAGGCGCATCCTTGCCGCCGTGCGCGCCGAGGTGCTCTCCGGACAGCCGCTTGCAGCATCCTTCGACCGCTACCCGTCGTCGTTTCCCGAGATCTACCGGGCGCTGGTGCGCGCGGGAGAGCACTCGGGCGAGCTTTCGGCGGTGATGGCGAGCGTCGCCGACTACCTCGAGCGGCGCCAGGCGACGCGCCAGAGCGCGGGCCTCGCCCTCCTCTATCCCGCGATCGTCGCCGCCGTGGCGCTCTGCATCGTGGTGGGCCTGCTCACCTACGTCGTGCCGCAGGTCGTGGAGGTCTACGCCCAGAGCCGCCAGACGCTGCCCTTTCTCACGCGCGCCCTGCTCTGGGCAAGCGAGGTGCTCCACGGAAAGCTCGGCTATATCGCTGCCGCCCTGGTGATTGCCGCCCTCGCCCTGCGCTGGGCCTACGGGCGGGAAGCGGCGAAGAAGCGCTGGCACGCGCGGCTGCTTCGCCTGCCGCTCGTCGGCCCGCTCTGGCGAGGGATCGACACGGCGCGCCTCGCCGCGAGCCTCGCCATCCTCTCGGCCGGCGGCGTGCCGCTCCTGCAGGCGCTCGCGGCGGGCGCGCGCGTGGTGAAGAACATCGCCCTGCGCGAGGCGGTGGAGGACGCGCAGCAGCGCGTGCGCGAGGGCGAGAGCCTGCACCGCGCGCTAGCAGGCAGCGCGCTCTTTCCGCCGATCTTCATCCACCTCGTCGCCTCCGGCGAGGCGAGCGGGCGCCTCGCTCACATGCTCGGCCAGGCCGCGCGCCAGCAGGAGGTCGAGAACGACGCCCGGATCCGCCTCCTCACCGGCATCCTCGAGCCCACGCTCATCCTCGCCATGGGCATGCTCGTCCTCCTGATCGTGCTCGCGATCCTGCTGCCGATCATCGAGATGAACCAGCTGATCCGGATCTAAGCTGCGGGTGATCTGGACAAATCGGGGTCTGACCCCGATTCCGGCGTTCTAGCCTGTTACTGGACGCTCTGGCCGGCCAGCATCGGCTTCTTCTCCGCCTCGAAGGGCACCATGGCCTCGAAGGGGACGCCGTTCTTGGCCATGAACCGTTCGACTGCCGGCAGCCAATATCGCACGCCGGAGTCCTCGCTGAAGATATAGTGACCGTCTTTGCCGAAGGCCGGCTGCAGCACGTACTCCGCGCGCGCACCGGCGGCGGTGAACCGGTCGTACCAAAGCCTCGAGGTCTGCGCGTTGAAGAAATGGTCGTTTTCGGCGTAATGGAACAGCACCGGCACCTTGACCGACTTGCCGATCTCATCGAACACCCGCGCAAGCGGCTCGACGGCGCACGGCACGCCCGGGTTGCGGGCGGGGTTGCCGCCGCGGCCTGCGGCGAAGGCAAGCACCGCGACGAGGCCCTGCGGCGCGCGCGCGGCGGTGTAGATCGAGGCGACGCCGCCCGCGGACTGGCCGGCGAGGATCATGCGCGAGCCGTCGACGTAAGGGAGGTTCCGCGTGTATTCGTAGGCCGCCATGATGTCCTCGGACGCGGCGCTTTCGCCGCGCCGGTAGTCGGGGTTGCGGCAGGAGCCGGCGTCCTCGGCGAACTCGCCGCCGGTGGCGCCGAAGCCCCGGCGCAGCGGCAGCACCACGACGTAGCCGCGGCGCGCGACTTGGGCCGCGGTATGGATGAGGAGTTCGGGAGACTCGGTGCGTCGCTCTTCCGCCGACACGGCTGCGCCATGGTTGAGGATGACCGCGCCGTAGGGGCCGTTGCCATCGGGCCTCAGGATCTTGGC
>JBIOYV010000110.1:0-41557 GCA_044870335.1 Burkholderiales bacterium
GGCGAAATCGATTTCGGCCGCGACCTGCTGCCGCGCCTCTGTAAGGAGGCCCGCGTCTACGCATATGACTTCGCCCAGAACGAGGTGCCGGGACTCCTCGAGTACGAGGAGCCCGCGTACTGGCGCGACGTCGGCACGCTGACGGCGCTCGCCGCCGCGCAGCAGGACGCCTTGGGGCATCGGCCGCGCTTCAACCTCTGGAATCGGCGCTGGCCGATCCGCGGCGAGCACGACGCGGCGCTCCTCGAGAAGTTGCGCGGCTGGCAGCCCGAGCCCGTCGCGGCGGCGGCCCAAGTGGACGCCGCCTCTAGCGCCGCGGCAGCCTGGCGAGCTTCAGGTAAAGATCTGCGTAGCGACGAGCGGCTGCCGACCAGCTGAAATCCCGCCCCATCCCGGCGCGCTGCAGCCTTCGCCAGCGCGCCGGCTCGGCGTAGGCGGCGAGCGCCCGCCGCAGCGCCTCGAGCAGCGCTTCGCTCTCCGCCTGTTCGAAAAGAAAGCCGGTCACGCCGTCCTCGACGGTATCGCCCAGTCCGCCGGTGGCCCGCACTACCGGCGGCGTGCCATAGCGCTGGCTGTACATCTGGTTCAGCCCGCAGGGCTCGAAGCGCGAGGGCATCACGAAGAGGTCGGCGCCGGCTTCGATGGCATGCGCCAGGTCTTCATCGAACGCCACCCGCACGGCGATCTGGCCGGGGCGGCGAGCGGCGGCAGCCGCGAGCGCGTGTTCCAGCTCGCGCTCGCCCTTGCCGCAGATGGCGAGCTGGGCCGGCAACGCGGCGAGCGCGTCAGCCACCGCTGCGATGAGGTCAGCGCCCTTCTGGTGCGTCAGGCGCGAGACCGCGCCGACGAGCGGCACGCCGGCGCGCGGCTCCAGTTGCAGGCGCCGCTGCAGCGCGGCCTTGTTCTCGGCCTTGCGCTCGAGCGTGTCGGCATCGTAGCGCTGCGCGATGCGCGCATCGCTCGCCGGATCCCACACGCGGGTATCGATGCCGTTCAGGATGCCGCTCAGCACGGCACGGCGGTGGCGCAGTAGCCCGTCCATGCCGTGGCCGAGCTCGGAGGTCTGGATCTCGCGCGCATACGTCGGGCTGACGGTGGTCACCGCGTCCGCGGTGGCAATGCCGCCTTTCAGGAACGAGAGCCGGCCGTAGAACTCGACGCCGTCGATCGTGAATGCCGAGGGCGGCAGCTCCAGCCGCGCGAGCAGGCCCGCGTCGTAGTTTCCCTGGAAAGCGATGTTGTGGATCGTCATCACCGAGGCAGCGCGCTCGGGCTCGTCGCGCAGGTACACCGGAGCGAGGCCTGCGGGCCAGTCGTGGCAGTGCACGATCTCCGGCTGCCAGTCGAGCGGACTGCGCGCGCCGCCAAGCCGCGCGGCGGCGCGCGAGAGCACGCCGAAGCGCAGCGCGTTGTCGTCCCAATCCCGTCCCTCCGGCGTGTTATAGGGACCGCCGTCGCGCTGGTAGAGCGGCGGGCAGTCGACCACGATGAAAGGATCCGCGCGCAGCAGCCGGCAGTCGAATCCGAGCAGATTCAGCCGCGCCGCCTCGGGCGCGCCGCCGACATGGTCGAGCACGGGCGGATAGCCCGGCAACAGCGTCATCGCATCGACGCCGGCTGCGCGCAGCGCCGCGGGCAGCGCTTCGCTGACTTCGCCCAGCCCGCCGGTCTTGGTCATCGGCGCGCACTCGGGCGTGACGTGCAGCACGCGTACGCGAGCGCCGCCACTCAAGGAGCTCATGGACTGCTACTTATATAGAAAAACCTAGGGCGCCGCGATGCGGGTTTCGGGTGCTGCTGACGGCGCCATCGCGACGACTCTGCGCCGCGCGGCCCCCTCGAAGTCGCGGCGCACCTCGACCTCGACGCACACCGAGCCGTTGATGCTGCGGCCGCCGAGCGCTCGCGCGAGCGCCGGCTCCTGCGTGGTCGATTCGAGCTCGATGATGCAGGCGACGCGCGCGGCGCCGCGGTTGTGCACCAGCTTGAAGGAGTGCACCGGCCCGAAGGGCTCGCAAAGCGCGAGGATGCCCTTGGTCAGCGCGCAGAAATCGCGCGCCTGGGAGGTGGTTTCAAGGAGAGCGCTCGGCATGGCGAAGGCATGCTAGTTCTGCGCCCAAGACGGCGGCTATCACCAAACGCCTGAACCCGCTGTAGCCGATTAGCTACACCCGATTAGACCCGCGGCCAGTAAGACGAAACTAGATGAGAAGCGCGACCGTAGCTGCGGTGAGGCAGGTGGCAAGGGTGCCGGCGATGATCGATTTCCACCCGAGCGCGACGACCTCGGAGCGCCGCTCGGGGCACATGGTGCCCAGCCCCCCGATCATGATGCCGAGGCTGCCGAAGTTGGCGAAGCCGCAGAGCGCGTACGTCAGCAGGACGCGGCTGCGCTCCGACAGCTCGGTCAGCTTCGAGAGCTCGGCATAGGCGACGAGCTCGTTGATCACGGTCTTCGTGCCGAGGAGCGCGCCCGCGGCGCGCGCCTCGCTCCACGGGATGCCGCAGAGCCAGGCGAGCGGCGTGAGCGCCCAGCCGAGCGCGCCCTGCAGGCTGTAAGGCGCGATGACGAGGTTGACGAGCGCGACGAGCGCCACGAACACCACCAGCATGGCGACGATGTTCAGGAGGAGCTGCGCGCCGTCGAGCGCGCCGCGCGTGAGCGCATCCATGCTGCTCGAGGCCTGGGAGCGCAGCTCGATGTCCCCGCCGGTGACGGCGCCCTCGGGCGGCACCATGAGGAACGCGATGACGAGCGCGGCCGGGGCCGAAAGAATGGACGCGATGAGGAGATGCGCCACCGCGTCGGGCAGCACCGGCCGCAGGATGGCCGCGTACAGGAAGAGCACCGTGCCGGCGATGGAGGCCATGCCGCCGACCATGATGGCGAAGAGCTCACCGCGCGACACCCGGGCGAGATACGGCCGCACGAAAAGCGGCGCCTCCACCATGCCGACGAAGACGTTCGCTGCGGCGGAAAGCCCAACCACCCCGCCCACACGCATGAGCTTCTCCAGGGCGAGCGAAAGCGCGCGCACGATCGCGGGCAGGACACGCCAATAGAAGAGCAGCGCGCTCAAAGCACTGATCACGAGCACGAGCGGCAGCGCCCGGAAGGCGAGCACGAAAGTTGCGGCGGTATCAGTGACCTGGAACGGGGCGGGGCCACCGCCGAGGTAACCGAACACGAAGCCCGTTCCGGCCTGGGTCGCCTGCTCGAGCACGAGCAGCGCGTCGTTCAGCTTGAGAAAGGCTTCCTTCACCAGCGTAACCTTAAGGAACACCACCGCCATGGCGAGCTGCAGGGCGAGGCCGGCTACGACGGCCCGCCACGGCACCGCGGCGCGCTTTTCGCCGAGGATCCAGGCCGCGGCGACGAGTCCCGCTATTCCGGCGAGCGCGTGAATAGAATCGGGCATCGATGGACGCAACCTTGAACATCACCTGCCTTTGCGCGCTGTGGTGCGATAGCTGCGAGGCGTACCGCGAAGGCTTCTTCGAGCTGGCGAAGGAATTTCCCGGCGCGCGCTTTCGCTGGCTCGACATCGAGGACGACGCCGCGGAGGTCGGCGAGCGGGAGGTGGAGAACTTCCCCACCATCCTCGTCGAGCGCGACGGCGCCGAGCTCTTCTACGGCCCCCTCCTCCCCCACCACGAGCATCTCAGGCGGCTCATCCAGTCGCTGGAAAAAACCTAGCGATCGTGTCCTGGATTGCCGCCGCGGCCGCGCGCGGGTCCGCCGCCGCGCGGATCGGCCGCCCGACCACGATGTAGTCGGCGCCGGCGGCGAAGGCCTGCGCGACGTCGACGGTGCGCTTTTGATCGTCGCGTATCTTTCCTGGCTCCCTGCCTTCCACAGGACGAATTCCGGGCGTTACGACGAGCAGGCGTTCCTTGAACTCGACCTTGACGCGCGCGGCTTCGAGCCCCGAAGCGATGACGCCGTCGCAGCCCGCGTCCACGGCGCCCTGCGCGCGGGCGAGAACCAGCTGCTCCAGCGTCTGCGTGGCGCCCATTTCGTCGAGATCGCTCTGGTCGAAGCTGGTGAGCACGGTCACGGCGAGGATCTTCATCGGCCCCTTCTCGCCCGCCGCGGCCTCCATCACCGAGCGGTGGCCGTGGACGGTGAGGAAAGTTGCGCCGCGGCTGCGCACGTTGGCGACCGCGCGCCGCACGGTCTCGGGAATGTCGTGGAACTTGAGGTCGGCGAACACCTTGTGCCCGCGGCCGGCGAGCCAGGCGACGAGCTCGAAGCAGCCCGGCGCGCTGAACAGCTCGAGGCCCACCTTGTAGAACTTCACCGCATCGCCGAGCCGCTCGACCAGCGCGCGC
The DNA here is from genome assembly GCA_044870335.1 of Burkholderiales bacterium. Lineage (GTDB taxonomy): Bacteria > Pseudomonadota > Gammaproteobacteria > Burkholderiales > SG8-39 > SCGC-AG-212-J23. The sequence continues at coordinate 4,333 of JBIOYV010000110.1, forward strand.
GCCTCGGCCGGAGTCGGGAAGTCGAGCGCGACGATCAGGCGCTCGGCGCTGGGAATCGAGGTCATGTGGCGGTTTCCTTTGCGGAGAGCTGGCGCAGCGAGGCGCCGAGGGAGGCGTCGATGTGCTTCCAGTGCTCGGCGAGGCGCTCGCCGGTCAGGTCCGGATCGAGCACGAACGCGCGATAGATGTCCGCCAGGCGGATGGTATCCGCATCGCGCGCGAGCACCCAGCCGTCCTTTTCCGCCTTGGCGACCCAGCCGAGCTCCGCGCAGCGCTCGAGCACGGTTTCGCAGCGCTCGGGCATCACCTCGGCCTGGCCCGCTATGCGCGTGAGCGGCAGGACGTAGCCGCCGTCCTGGGCGCGCGAAAGGACGGCGAGGATGTCGAGCGCCTCGGTGAGCTCGCGCCCCGGCGCGCGGTTGCGCTCGAGCGCGATTACCCGGAAGCCCGGCAGCATCGCGGTGAACACCGCGCCCGCGAGCACCACCAGCCAGGAGACGTACATCCAGAGCAGGAAGACCGGCAGCGCGGCGAACGCGCCGTAGATCATGGTGTAGGTCGGAAAGTTGGTGAGGTACAGCGCGAACGCGCGTTTCGCGAATTCGAACGCCGCGCCGGCGAGGAGGCCGCCGGCCGCGGCGTGGAAGACCTCGACGTGCCGGTACGGCACCAGGATGTAGAGAAGCGTGAGCGCGGCCCAGGTGAACACGAAGGGCACGAGGCGCAGCAGCATCGACGCATTGCCGACCAGATAGGTGGTGAGCGACAGGCTCGCGCCGATCAGCACCGGCCAGAGCGTGAGCACGCTCCAGTACACGATGATCTTGTGCGCCAGCGGACGGCGGCGGCGCACCCGGAAGATGCGGTTGAGGGTATCGTCGATCGTGAGCATCAGCATCACCGCCGTCACGACGAGGAACGCGAGGCCGATCGCGGTGAGCCGTCCCGCCTGCTCGGTGAACGACAGGATCTGCTCGCTGATCGTCTCCACGCCGTCGGCGTCGGGCAGGAAGTTCTCGAACAGGAAGAGCTGCAGCGTGGTGATCGCCTCGTCGAACACCGGGAACGCGGTCGAGAGCGACAGCGCCACCGCGAGGAGCGGCACGACCGAAAGGAGCGTCGTGTAGGTGAGGCTGCCCGCGGCCTGCGCCGCGCGGTCCTCGTAGAAGCGGCGCGTCACGGCCATCACGAATTCTGCGGCGCCGCGCCACGCGCTTTGCTTCATTGCTTTTATGATACCGAAGTGGCCGACCTTCTCGTTCTGTACTACAGCGTGGGCGGCTCGGTGCGCCGCATGGCCGAGCTGATCGGCGAAGGCATCGAGCGGGTTCCGGGCGCGGCGGCGCGCCTTCGCACCGTGCCGCGCGTGTTCACCAACATCGGCGAGGAGAAGGCGATCCCCGCGGACGGGCCGCCGTACTGCGAGCTGCAGGATCTGGTCGACTGCGCCGGGCTCGCGCTCGGCAGCCCGACCCGCTTCGGCAACATGGCGGCGCCGCTCAAGCACTTCCTGGACGGCACCGCGCTCCTCTGGAACCGGGGAGCGCTCGCAGGCAAGCCCGCCTGCGTGTTCACCTCCACTGCCAGCCTCCACGGCGGACAGGAGACGACCCTGGTCTCGATGATGCTGCCGCTCCTGCACCACGGCATGCTGGTCCTCGGCCTGCCCTATACCCAGGCCGAGCTCAACTCGACCCGCGCGGGGGGCACGCCGTACGGCGCGAGCCATTTTGCCGGCCTCGGCGACGACCTGCCGGTGAGCGGAGATGAGCGCACGCTCTGCATCGCCCAGGGCAGGCGGCTTGCCGAGATCGCCCTCAGGCTGAAATAGCCGGTTTGCGCGCCTCCCGGCTGATCGCGTCGGCCAGCCTCGTTTTGCTGATCCTCCTGTGCCTTGCCTGGGAGCTGTGGCTCGCGCCGCTGCGCCCGGGCGGCTCCTGGCTCGCGCTGAAGGCGCTCCCCCTTGCGCTGCCGCTGACCGGGGTGTTTTCGGGAAAGAGGTATACCTACCAGTGGGCGAGCATGCTGATCCTTGCCTATTTCGCGGAGGGCGCAACGCGCGCCTGGGCGGAAACGGGTCTTTCCCGTGGCTTGGCCTGGATGGAAATCATCCTTGCCGTTGCCTTCTTCGCAGCAGCGGTCAGCTTTGCCCGTCTGACTCGAGCAGGCGCTTAGCCGCGGCGTAGGCCGGCACCTCGATCAGCGCGCCGTCCAGCCGTGCCCGGTCCTTGCCCTGCGCGCGCGCCTTCTCGAACGCCGCGACGATTCTCCTGGCGCGCGCGAGGTTGGGCGTCAGCGCGCGGTTCACGGCGGCGACGTGCGCGGGATCGACCAGGCTCTTCATGCGGTAGCCCAGGCGGCGCGCGTAGCGCGCGTCGGCCGCGGCGCCCTCGACGTCGCTGAAGGTGTAGGGGCAGTCGATCGCTTCGACACCCGCAGCGCGGCACTCCACCAGGAAGCGGCTGCGGACATAGGCGAGCTCGCCGCTGCGGCGGCTGCGCACGGCACCGAGGCTCGCTGCCATGTCCTCGCTCGCCACGAGCGCCGCGATCACCCGCTTGCTCGCTCTCGCGATGGCATAGGTATTAAGGAGCCCGACGGCGGTCTCGATGTTCGGCACCAGGTCCACCGCGCCGCCGGTCTCGGCCTCGAGCGCCTTGACCTGCACCGGCGAGTCGACCTTGGACATCATGATGAAATCGGGCCGGCCCGCGAGCACCCCGACCAGGTCGTCGCGACCGCAGGTCTCCAGCGGATTGATGCGCACGCCGGCGAGGGCACCCGCGGCGCGCCATTCGTCGAGCACCTCGGCGGCGTGCGCGCGCGCCTTCGGCCGCAGCTGCGGCGGGGTGAAGTCTTCGAGCTCCAGGATGATGGCGTCGGCGCCGGAGCGTCGCGCGACGCGGTGCGCCGCCTCGTCCGCGCCGGCCACGAAGAGCCAGGAACGGCGCGGGCGCGGCTTGGGGGTCCCGGGCTTGCTCAGGGGCGGTCGCTCGCCGCCGTCGAGGGGAAGCGCGCGGAGCCGTACCGCACCACCAGGTTGGCCAGCGCGAGCAGCAGGATCGCGACCGGCACGGGCACGATGCCCCAGTCGAGCTTGTGGTGCGCCGCGATGTCGCCGACGAGGAGGCGCGTAAGCGCGGTGATGCCGACATAAATCAGGAAGCGCACCGGCATGTGCTTGGTCTTGAAGTAGATGCCGACCATGGCGCCGAGCTCGAGGTAGATGAAGAGGAGCAGGATGTCCTCGACCGACGCGCGCCCGTTGGCGACCATGCCGGCGAAAGCGTGCACCGCGGACCACACCACCGCGCTGCCGATCGCGAACAGCGCGAGGTAGTGGAAGGCGTCCACCAGCAGGGCGCCCACCATGTCCGCGAGCCTGTTCAGGCGCTGGTGCAGCGCTTCGGTCTTCTCCGTCGCCATGCCTCTCCCCTTGCCGCTACAGCTGGTACTGCGGGTTCATCCGCTCGGCCTTGCTTGCCAGCTTGTTCAGCGCGCTGATGTAGGCCTTGGCCGAGGCGACCACGATGTCGGTATCCGCGCCGACGCCGTTGACGATGCGCCCGCCCTTCGACAGGCGCACCGTCACTTCCCCCTGCGACTCGGTGCCGGTAGTCACGGCGTTCACCGAGAAGAGCAGCAGCTCGGCGCCGCTCTTGGCGATCGCCTCGATTGCCTTGAAGGTCGCGTCGACCGGCCCGTCGCCTTGCGACTCGGAGTTCTTCTCCATGCCCCCCTCAAGGACGGTGATCTTCGCAAACGGCTTCTGCCCCATGCCGCTTGCCTGGCTCATGGTGACGAGCTTCCAGTGCTCCTCCGAGGAGCGCCCGGCCTCCTGCGCGACCAGGGCCTGCAGGTCCTCGTCGAAGATCTCGGCCTTCTTGTCGGCGAGGTCCTTGAAGCGCTGGAACGCCTTGTTGTAGGCCTCCTCGGCGTCGAGCTCGATGCCGAGCTCCTTCAGGCGCTGCTTGAACGCGTTGCGGCCCGAGAGCTTGCCGAGCACGATCTTGTTGGTGGCCCAGCCCACGTCCTCGGCGCGCATGATCTCGTAAGTGTTGCGCGCCTTGAGGACGCCGTCCTGGTGGATGCCGGAGGCGTGGGCAAAGGCGTTCGCCCCCACTACGGCCTTGTTCGGCTGCACCACGAAGCCGGTGATCTGCGACACCAGGCGCGAAGTCGGCACGATGTGGGTCGCGTCGATGTTCGTGTCCAGGTCGAAAAAATCCTTCCGGGTGCGCACCGCCATGACGATTTCCTCGAGCGAGGTGTTGCCGGCGCGCTCGCCCAGGCCGTTGATGGTGCACTCGATCTGGCGCGCGCCGCCGATCTGCACCGCGGCGAGCGAATTGGCGACCGCCATGCCGAGGTCGTTGTGGCAGTGCACGCTCCATACCGCCTGGTCGGAGTTCGGAATCCTCTCTCTCAGTTTCCGGATGAATTCTCCGAACTGCTGCGGAACCGCGTACCCCACGGTATCCGGGATATTGATCGTGGTCGCGCCTTCCCTGATCACCGCCTCGAGCACCCGGCACAGGAAGTCGGGCTCGGAGCGCGACCCGTCCTCGGGCGAGAATTCGACGTCGGGGCAGGCATTGCGCGCGAAGCGCACCGAGAGCCTCGCCTGCTCGTATACCTGCTCGGGCGTCATGCGCAGCTTCTTCTCCATGTGCAGCGGGCTGGTGGCGATGAAGGTGTGGATGCGCCAGGACTTCGCACCATTCAGCGCTTCGATGCCGCGGTGGATGTCGCGGTCGTTCGCACGGCACAGGCCGCACACGGTCGAGTCCTTGATGACATTGGCGATCGCGCGCACCGCCTCGAAGTCGCCGTTCGACGAGGCGGGGAAGCCGGCCTCGATCACGTCGATGCGCATGCGCTCCAGGGCGCGCGCGATGCGCAGCTTCTCGTCGCGCGTCATGGAGGCGCCCGGGCTCTGTTCGCCGTCGCGCATGGTGGTGTCGAAGATGATCAAATTTTCCTTGCTCATAGACTGATCCCTTGGCGGGTAATCGCCGGCTCGCATGCTGCTCGGGCCAGCTAGGATGCTACTCGGATTGTGGGATAGGGGATTTAGCGCGCGAGGCGCAGCAGCAGGCCCAGCGCGAGGAGCGCCGGAGGAAGGAAAGCGGCAAGCTTGGCCTGTTGCATGAGCCGACTATAGCTTTACTCTTGGAACATGACAAGGGAAGCGTTGAAGCAGTTGGAGCCCGGGCTACCGGCAAGCTGGTACCGCGACCCGGCGCACTACGAGCGCGAGCTCGAGGTCTTCTGGTACGGCAGGTGGGTCTGCGTGGCGCGCGACGAGGAGCTCGCGGCTCCCGGCGACTGGAGGCGGGTCCGCATCGGTACGCAGTCTCTAATCCTAGTAAGAGCGGAAGCTGGTGAAGTCGTTGCGTATCACAACACCTGCCGGCACCGCGGCTCGGTGCTGTGCACCGGGGAGCACGGGCGCTTCGCGCGCCGGCGCATCGTCTGCCCCTATCACGCCTGGACCTACGACCTCGGCGGCCGGCTGGTCGCCACGCCGCGCCGCATGGAGACGCCGGATTTCCGGCTGGAGGATTTCCCCCTGTTCGAGGTGGCCGCCGGCAGCTGGGGCGGATTCGTATTCGTCCATCTCGGCAAGGATCCGGCGCCCCTCGCCAGCGCCATCGGCGAGCGCACCGAGCGCTACCGGCGCTACGGTTTCGCCGACCTGCGGATCGGCAGGCGCATCGTGCTCGACGTGGCCGCGAACTGGAAGCTGCTCGCCGAGAACTTCTCGGAATGCTTCCACTGTCCGCCGGTGCACCCCGAGTTCTGCCGCATCGTCACCGCCTATCAGGAGGCCGGCGCCTGGGGCCTGCGCGGCGCCGAGGCGAAGCCCGAGTACAAGGCGGGCGCGCGGACGCTGACGCTCGACGGCACCGCGCGGTTGCCGGCAATCGGCGGCCTGAACGAGGAGGAGCGGGCGCGGCTCTACGCCGCCGACATGGTGCTACCCAACCTCTTCCTCAACGTGCATCCCGACTACGTGAACTCGCAGCTCATGTTCCCGACCGGGCCGCAGAGCGTGCGCATGGTCTACGACTGGCTGTTCGAGCCTCGCCACCTGCCGCTCGCCGAAGCCGACCTGCAGCACTACGTGGCGCTCTGGGACATCACCAACCGGCAGGACGCGCGCAACTGCGAATGGCAGCAGCAGGGCCTGCAGTCGCGCGAGTTTCGCCACGGCGTGTACGTGCCTCAGGAATTCGACGCGCACCGCTTTGCGGAATGGGTGCGCGGCGCCCTGGGAGTCAGCGCGCCAGCAGCGCCATCAGCCAAGCGATGAGGCCGAGTGCGCAGACAACGCCGATGGTCGCGCCTAGGCGCGCCTGAAAATCGGAGTCTTCGCCGGTTTCAGCCGGTCCGGCAGCAGCAGGTTCGGCCCCTGTCTCGACGCGCGGATAGCTTCTTCCAACCTTGCCCATGACGCCCCCATAAGTCGCCAGGACCACGTCAGAATACTGCGCCCCGAGAACCGCCCAGAGGGCAGGTTCAACAACCTTTGACAACGGACCGTGTGCAATGCAGCCGGTTTTTCGCGACTACGATCAGAAAGCCCTCGACGACGCCTATGACCAGGCGGTCTACGCGCCGAACCGTGACCAATTACTCGAACGTCGCAACCGCGCTTCCGAGGCGGCGCGCAGGCGCCTGGGCGAGCCGCAGCGCTTCGCCTACGGCGCGGGCCCTAACGAGCAGCTCGACGTCTACCCCACACGGACGGGAACCCATATCCAGGTCTTCGTGCACGGCGGGGCGTGGCGCGCGGGTCGCGCCAGGGAGTACGCCGCTCCCGCCGAGATGTTCGCCGGCGCGGGCGCGCATTACGTCGCGCTCGATTTCGACAACGCCCCCGACTGCGGGGGCGATCTCTTCGTGATGGCCGACCAGGTGCGAAGGGCGATCGCGTGGGTATACCGCAACGCAGCGCTTTTCGGCGGCGACGCCGAGCGCATTTACGTTTCGGGCACGTCCTCCGGCGCGCACCTCGCCGGCGTGGCCGCGACCACCGATTGGGAGCGCTTCGGAATGCCCGGGAGCCTGGTAAAGGGCTACGCGCTGTGCAGCGGAATGTACGACCTGCGCGGGCCACGCTTGTCCAAGCGCAGCGCGTACGTTCGCTTCAGCGACGAGATGGAAACCGAGTTATCGCCGCAGCGGCATCTCGAGCGCATCCGCCAGCCGATCGTGCTGCTTTGCGGCTCGCTCGAGACCCCCGAGTTCCGGCGCCAGACGCGGGAATTCGCCGCCGCGCTCGAGCGCGCGGGGAAGGCGGTCGAGCTAGTCGAGGCGCCAGGCTACAACCACTTCGAGATCGCCGAGACGCTCGGCAACCCCTACGGCCCGATGGGGCGCGCGGTCCTGGCCCAAATGGGATTATTCATTCATCCTGAATCTATTCGTCCGGTAGCACCGGCCGCACCCGGTGCCCCATCGCCCACATGACGTAGCCGGACAGCGCGTACGACATGAAGAGCGCCCACAGCACCAGCGACGGCCGCGAGGCGATCACCGAGATGGCGATCACGCACACCAGGATCACCCAGAGCGGCACGCGCTTCCTCCAGTTCACTTCCTTGAAGCTCCAGAACGGCACGTTCGAGACCATGGTGACGCCCGCGAACACCGCGACGATCCAGGCGACGATCGCGAGCCAGCCGGTCGGCGTGAAGCCGAAGTCGACCAGCACCCATACGAGACCGGTCATCACCGCGGCGCCCGACGGGCTCGGCAGGCCCTGGAAGTAGCGCTTGTCCACGACCGTGATGTTGGCATTGAAGCGGGCGAGGCGGATGCCGGCACCGGCGCAGTAGATGAAGGCGCCGATCCATCCCAGCGTGCCGAGGTCCTTCAGCACCCAGATGTAGGCGATCAGGCCGGGCGCGGCGCCGAAGGCGACCATGTCGGCGATGCTGTCGAACTGCGCGCCGAACTCGCTTTGCGTGTTGGTCCAGCGCGCGACGCGCCCGTCCATGCCGTCGAGCACCATGGCGACGAAGATCGCGATCGCGCCGATCTCGAAGCGCTGGTTCATCGCCTGCACGATGGCGAAGAAGCCGCAGAACAGGACGCCGGTGGTGAAGAGGTTCGGCAGCAGGTAGATGCCGCGCCGGCGCAGGCCGCCGAGCCGGGCCTGCGGCGGCAGCTCGCCGAGCCGCGCCGGCGGCGAATGCTCGTCTACCGGGTCTTCGAGTTCGGGGTCTTCAGCCATGCGAGCACGCTCTGCGCTGCGTACACCTTTTCGCCGATCGCGGCCTTAGCCTGCGCGTCCGGAGGCAGATACAGGTCCACGCGCGAGCCGAAGCGGATGAACCCGAAGCGCTGTCCGCGCACGAGGCGCGCGCCCGGCTCAACATAGCACAGGATGCGCCGGGCGATGAGGCCCGCCACCTGCACGCAGGTGAGGTCCTGGCCGTCGTCGCGCTGGATCCACAGAGCGTTGCGCTCATTGGCGGTCGAGGCCTTGTCGAGCGCCGCGTTGACGAAAGCGCCGCCGAAATACCAGCGCTCCTTCACCGTGCCGTCGGCCGGCGCGCGGTTGGAATGCACGTTGAACACGTTCATGAAGACGCTGACCTTGAGCGCTTCGCGCTTGAGGTACGGGTCGTGGCTGCGGCTCACCTCCACGATGCGGCCGTCGGCCGGCGAAACCACCGCGGCCGGATCGTCCGGCGTCTCGCGCGGCGGGTCGCGGAAGAACTGCAGGATGAACACGCTGGCGAGCCACAGCGGAGCCGACCACCAGCCGAGCCACCAAGTTGCCAGCGCCGATGCGGCGAGCGCCGCGAGGAGGTACGGCCAGCCCTCGCGGGCGATGATCGGATGCGGCCAGGGCGGCGTCACGCGCTACCTACGCTCCTCAGTTCCGCGACGTATCGACCAGGCGGTTTTTCTTGATCCAGGGCATCATCTCGCGCAGCCGCGCGCCGACCTTCTCGATCGGCAGCTCGGCGGTCATGCGCCGGCGCGAGAGCAGCATCGGCGCGCCGGCGCGGTTCTCGAGCACGAACTCCTTCGCATACTCGCCCGACTGGATGCGGTACAGGATCTCCTTCATGCGCTTGCGCGTACCCTCGTCGATCACCTTGGGGCCGGAAACGTACTCGCCGTACTCGGCATTGTTCGAGATCGAGTAGTTCATCGTGCCGATGCCGCCCTCGTACATGAGGTCGACGATGAGCTTCAACTCGTGCAGGCATTCGAAGTAGGCCATCTCGGGCGCATAGCCCGCCTCGACCAGCGTGTCGAAGCCCGCCTTCACCAGCTCGACGCAGCCGCCGCAAAGCACGGTCTGCTCGCCGAAGAGATCGGTCTCGGTCTCTTCCTTGAAGTTGGTCTCGATGATGCCGGCCTTGCCGCCGCCGATCGCCGCGGCGTAGGAAAGCGCGAGGTCGCGCGCCTTGCCGGAGCGGTCGCGATGCACCGCGATCAGCATCGGCACGCCGCCGCCCCCGCTGTAGGTCGAGCGCACGGTGTGGCCCGGCGCCTTCGGCGCCACCATCCACACGTCGAGGTCCTCGCGCGGCTGGATCAGGCCGTAGTGAATGTTGAAGCCGTGCGCGAACGCGAGCGACGCGCCTTTCCGGATGTTGGGCTCGATGTACTGCTGGTAGATGGCGGCGTGGTGCTCGTCGGGCAGCAGCACCATGACGATGTCGGCGCTCTTGATCGCCTCGTCGATCTCGGCCACCTCGATGCCACCCTTCTTCGCCTTGTCCCAGGACGCGCCGCTCTTGCGCAGTCCCACGCCCACCTTCACGCCCGACTCCTGCAGGTTCTGGGCGTGGGCATGGCCCTGCGAGCCATAGCCGAGGATGGTGACCTTCTTGCCCTTGATGAGTGAAAGATCGGCGTCCTTGTCGTAATAGACCTTCATTTCCGTCCCCCTGAAAAAACTAGACCCGCAGAACGCGGTTGCCGCGCCCTATGCCGCTGGCCCCGGTGCGCACCGTCTCGATGATGCTCGCCTGGTCGAGCGCGTGGATGAACGCATCGAGCTTGCGCGTATCGCCGGTGAGCTCGATGGTGTAGGTGTTGTCGGACACGTCGATGATGCGGCCGCGGAAGATGTCGGCCATGCGCTTCATGTCCTCGCGCTCCTTGGCCCCGGCGCGCACCTTGATCAGCATCAGCTCGCGCTCGATGTGCTCCGCCTCGGAGAGATCGATCACCTTCACCACCTCGATCAGCTTGTTCAGCTGCTTGGTGACCTGCTCGACCACGTCCTCCGAGCCGGTGGTGACGATGGTCATGCGCGACATCGAGGCGTCCTCGGTGGGTGCCACGGTCAGCGTCTCGATGTTGTAGCCGCGGGCCGAGAACAAGCCGGAGATCCTGGAGAGCGCCCCGGCCTCGTTCTCGACGAGCACCGAGATGATGTGACGGCTCACAGATCCTCGTAGAGGATCATCTCCGTGATGCCTTTGCCTCCCGGGATCATCGGATAGACGTTCTCTTTCTGGTCGGTGACGAAGTCGAGGAACACGAGTTCGCTCTTCGCCGCGAAGGCTTCGCGCAGGGCGGGCTCGACGTCGGCGGGCTTGTCCACCAGCACGCCGCGGTGGCCGTAGCCCTCGGCGAGCTTGACGAAATCGGGCAGCGCATCCATGTACGACTCGGAATAGCGGTTGCCGTGGAAGAACTGCTGCCACTGCCGTACCATCCCCATGTACTTGTTGTTCAGGTTGATGACCTTGATGGGCAGGCGGTACTGCTTGCAGGTCGAGAGCTCCTGCAGACACATCTGGATCGACGACTCGCCGGTGACGCAGGCAACGGTGGCGCCCGGGTTCGCGAGCTGCACCCCCATCGCCGCCGGCAGGCCGAAGCCCATGGTGCCGAGGCCGCCGGAGTTGATCCAGCGCCGCGGCTGGTCGAACTTGTAGAACTGCGCCGCCCACATCTGGTGCTGGCCGACATCGGAGGTAACGAAAGCCTCGCCTTTCGTCACTTCGTACAGCTTCTCGAGCACGAACTGCGGCTTGATGATGGCGGACTTGCGGTCGTAGCGCAGGCAATCCTTGGCGCGCCACTCGCCGATCTGGCCCCACCACGCACGGACGTCGGGCGCCTGCGCCTGCCGCAGCAGCTTCAGCACGTCGTCGAGCACGTCCGGGATGTTGCCGACGATCGGCACGTCGACCTTCACGCGCTTGGAGATCGACGACGGGTCGATGTCGATATGGATGATCTTGCGCGGGTTCTGGGCGAAATGCGCCGGATTGCCGATGACGCGGTCGTCGAAGCGCGCGCCGATCGCGAGCAGCACGTCGCAATGCTGCATCGCCATGTTGGCCTCGTAGGTGCCGTGCATCCCGAGCATGCCGAGGAACTGCGGGTCGGTCGCGGGATACGCGCCCAGGCCCATCAGCGTGTTGGTGCACGGGAAGCCGAGCAGCTTCACCAGCTCGCGCAGCTGGCCGGAGGCTTCGGACAGGATCACGCCGCCACCGGTATAGACCATCGGCCGCTGGGCCTCGAGAAGGAGCTGCACCGCCTTCTTGATCTGGCCGGCGTGGCCCTTGCGCACCGGGTTGTAGGAGCGCATGGCGATCGTCTCGGGGTAGTGGAACTCGGTCACCGCTGCGGTCACATCCTTCGGGATGTCCACCACCACCGGGCCCGGCCGCCCCGTGGCCGCGATGTGAAACGCCTTCTTGATGGCCGAGGCTAGGTCCTTCACGTCCTTCACCAGCATGTTGTGCTTCACGATCGGACGCGTGATGCCGACCGTGTCGCACTCCTGGAAGGCGTCGAGGCCGATCGCGTGGGTCGGCACCTGCCCCGTCAGCACCACGAGCGGGATCGAATCCATGTACGCGGTGGCGATGCCGGTCACGGCGTTGGTGACGCCGGGCCCCGAGGTGACCAGGCATACCCCGACCTTCTTCGACGAGCGCGAATAGCCGTCGGCGGCGTGCACCGCGCCCTGCTCGTGACGCACCAGGACATGTCGCACCTTGTCCTGCTTGAAGAGCTCGTCGTAGATGAAGAGCACCGCGCCGCCGGGGTAGCCGAACACGTATTCGACGCCCTCCTGCTGCAGGCAGCGCACGACGATCTCGGCGCCGGTGATCTGGCTGGTCTTGATCCGGTCCATGGGAAACCTTTGAACGATAAAGGCTTGGTGCGGTGCGGTCAAGACGACCCGAGTCGGCAGCCGGGCCATTTTTGGTACCATCGCCGCCAACAACACCGCCCCGGCAGAGGGTCTACTGGCATCCCGCAGCGAGCTGTCGGCGTTTCTCAAGGGCGTCGAGCGGCGCGCGTTCAAACAGGCCGTGTTCGCCGTCCGCGACCAGGAGGCGGCGCTCGATATCGTGCAGGACGCGATGCTGCGGCTCGCGGAGAAATACGGCGACCGCCCGGCGGCGGAGTTGCCGCTGCTCTTCCATCGCATCGTGCAGAACGCGATCCGGGACTGGTTCCGCCGCCAGAAGGTGCGCTCGCTCTGGACCACGCTGCTCTCCTCGCTCACCCCCAACCGCGAGGACGACGAGCAGGATCCCCTGGAAACCTTGGAGGCCTCGGACGGGTCCAATCGCGTAGCGGGTCCTGGGGAGCAGCTAGAACAGTCGCAAGTCCTTGAAATAATTGACGAAGAGATCTCCCGCCTCCCCGAGCGTCAACGCGAGGCCTTCATCATGCGTTACTGGGAGGAATTGGACGTGGCCGAAACCGCGCGCCGCATGCGATGCTCGGAGGGCAGCGTGAAAACGCATTGCTCCCGGGCCACGCATACGTTGGCGGCGGCGCTCCGGGCGCGGGGCATCACGCTTTGAGCCGGCCTGACAACGCTATGAACGAGCAACAATTCGGAAAAAAGGTCCGCCATCTGCTGAACAGCGGATCGCTGGGGACCCAGGTGGAGCGCCGGCTTCTGGCGGCGCGCGAAGCGGCGCTGGCGCACCAGCGTGCGGAGCGCGCTCCGGCGCTCGCGTGGGCCGACAATGTCCTCGGACGCTTCGGCAGCTGGACCACGGGCGCGCTCTACGCGGCACTCTCGCTCGCCATCCTGGCGGGCGGCGCCACCGGCGTCTATAGCTGGCAGCAGAGCCAGCGCATCGCCGAGCTCGAAGAAATCGATTCGCAGCTCCTCACCGACGACCTGCCGATCGACGCTTACCTCGATCGCGGCTTCCAGAACTGGCTGAAAAAGCGCAACGCGGAGCAGTGATGCTGCGCGCTGCGCTCGTAGTGCTGGCCCTCTCGCTGGCTGGCCACGCCGTCGCGCAGGCGCCCGACAAGCCCAAGGCCGCCGCAGAAAAATCCAAGGCGGCGCCCGAGAAAGCCAAGCCGGCCGCCAAGGCGAAGGCGCCGGTGCGCCCGGCCTGGGCCGAGCTCACTGCCGACCAGCAGATGGTGCTCGCCCCGCTCAAGGCCGACTGGGAGCGGCTCGAGCCCGAGCGGCGTCGCAAGTGGGTCGGGATCGCGAACCGCTACCCGAAGATGAAGCCCGAGGAGCAGGAACGGGTCCAGCGGCGCATGCAAGACTGGGCAAAGCTCAGCCCGGAGCAACGCCGGCAGGCGCGCGAGAACTACAAGCGCATCGTGAAAGCGCCGCCGGAGAAGCGCGAGCAGTTGCGCGAAGCGTGGGCGGAGTACCAGGCATTGCCGCCGGAAAAGCGCCAGAGCCTCGTTCCCGCGCCCGCGCCGCCGGCGGAGAAGAAGCGCCGGTGAGCGCTGCGACGCCGGGACTCCCGCGGCGCCTGGCGAGCATGGTCTACGAAGCGACTCTCCTCTTCGCGGTGGCTTTCTTCGCCGCATGGGTGTTCTTCTTCGCGAGCGGCGGCCGCGACGCCACCGCCGGCGGCACGCGCCACCTGCTGCAGCTCTTCATCGGCCTTTTCTTCGCCGCCTATTTCCTGTGGTCCTGGCTGCGCGGCGGCCAGACGCTCGCAATGAAGGCCTGGCGCATCCGGCTCGTTGGCGTGACTCCACTCAAGGCGTTGGTCCGCTTCGGCCTCGCCATACTGCTCGTGCCGACGCTGGTATCGATCGTCTGGAGCTTGTTCGACCGCGACCGGCAGTTCCTGCACGACCGCCTCGCTGGCACGCGCCTGGTCTTCGCCTAGCGGCGCTCGACCCACCACATCATGAGAAGCGCCGCGGCAAGGAACGCGGCGCTCGGCGCGAGGGCGGCCGAGACCGGCGGCCAGTTCTGCAGCAGGCCGATGTGCGCGATCAGGCTGTTCAAGGCGTGGAACAGGATCCCGAGCATGATGCCGAGGAACACCTTGAGGCCGACGGCGCCTGCGCGCCCGGAGCTGTAGCCGAAGGGCAGCGCGAGCGCCATCATCACGAGCGCGGCCAGCGGATAGAGCAGCTTCTTCCACAGCGCGATCTCGTAGCGCTCGGTTTTCTGCCGGTTGCCCGTCAGATGCTGGATGTATTTGTGCAGCGCCCAGACCGACATCTGGTCGGGCTTGACGATGAGCGCGTCGAGCATGTCGGGACTCACGGCCGAGCGCCATTCGCGCTCCGCCGCGCGCACGGTACGCGGCCCCTCCGGGGTGAATTGCGTGCTGACCACGTCGAGCATCATCCAGAGGCCGTGGCCGCGGTACTCGGCGCGCTGCGCGTTGGTCATGCGACGCAGGCGGTAGTCGGCGTCGAACTCGAAGATGCGCACGCCCTGGAGCGAGTTGGCCTGCCGCGCCTCGCGCACGTTGATGAACGAGCCTTCGTCCTTGAACCATAGGCCCGAGGCGAGGCCCTGGCCGATGAGCGAGCTCATGGCGCGCAGCTTCACCTTCTGCGCGGTCTCCTCGGCGTAGGGCGCCGCCCACTCCCCGAGCACGAACGTAAGCACCACGAAGGCAAGGCCGATCTTGCCGAGCATGAGACCCGCACGCAGCGGCGACAAACCGGAGGTGCGCATCACCGTGTACTCCGAATTGGCCGCGAGCTGGCCGAGGACGTACAACGTGCCGATCAGCACCGCGATCGGGAAAAGCTCGTAGGCGTGCGCCGGCAGCGACAGCAGCACGAAAAGGAACACGGCCCGCAGGTGATACTCGCCGCGGTCGAGGTCGCCCAGCTCCTTGATGAGGTCGAAGAAGGCGAACAGCGCCAGGAACCCGAGCAGGACGAAGCCCACGCCGCCGAAGATCTGGCGGGCAAAGTAGCGCTCCAGGGTGCGGATGCGCGGCCCGATCATCGGCCCAGGCGCAGGCGGATGACCTGCATGCGCCGCGCGAACATGAACACGAGGAGCGCGATCATCGCGGCGTGCACCAGCCACAGCCCGATGCCGAAGTCCATGCGCCCTTGCGCCACGCGCGCCTGGCTCACGCTGAGCAGGTTGGAGTAGACGATGTAGGTGAACAGCGCGAACAGCAGGTTCACCGAGCGCCCGGCGCGCGGGTTGACGAAGCTCATCGGGATGGCGAGCAGCACCAGGATCGCGGCCGACACCGGAATGCCGGCGCGCCACAGCGCTTCGCCGAGGTTCACCGGGGTCGGGTTGGCGAGCAGCTGCGCGGTGGTCATGCTCTTGTGCGAGAGCTGCGGCTCCTTGCTTTCGGCGGTTTCGATGCGCGCGGCGTAGCGCTGGAACTCCATGACCCGGTACTGCTCGTCGCCCGGGGCGCCCTCGTAGCGCCGACCGTCTTCCAGCACGATGAAACGGTCGCCGTTCGGCGCGGTCTCGGTGCGGCCCACGCGGCTCATGCTGACGCCGCTTTTCTGCTGCTGCACCGAGCTCACGAACACGTTCTGCACCGTCGCGGCGTCGCCCGAGATCGATTCGACGAAATACACCCGCTCCTTGTTGCCGGTCTCGCCGAACACGCCGGGATTGACGCGCGAAACGTCGTCGCGCGATTCCAGCCGCGTCACGTACTGCGCGCCCATCTGCGCGGCCCACGGCGAGATGACGAGCGACAGCGCGGCGATCACCGCGATCTGCGGCAGCGCGAACAGCATCACCGGCTTGAGCCACGCCGTGAGCGGCAGCCCCGAGCCGAACCAGATCACCATCTCGGAATCGCGCCAGCTGCGCGTGAGCGTGAGCAGCACCGAGATGAACATGGTGAGCGAAAGCAGCACCGGCAGCGTGCCGAGCGCGAAGAAGCCGAGGAACGCGATCACCGCGTCGGTGGGAATTTGGCCGCCCGCGGCCTGTCCGAGCAGGCGAATGAGTCGCGTGGTGAGCGCGATGGCGAACAGCGTCATGAACACCGCGCCCGCGAGGCTTGCGAATTCCCTGAGGAGCGCCCGGTGGAAGATCATGCGATACTTTCGCTGTGGAATTTAGCATAAAGACTCTCTCTCCCGAGAGCGCGAAAAGCGGTTGCGTGGTGCTCGGCGTGCACCGCGATCAGGACCTCACCCCGGCGGCGAAACGCGTCGATCAGGCCGCGCGCGGCGCGCTGAAAAAGGCGCTGTGCGATCTGCCGGCCAAGCCGGGCTCGACGCTGCTCCTGCGCGGCCTGCCGGGCGTCGCGGCCGAGCGCGTGCTGCTCGTCGCCCTGGGCGAGCGCAAGGAATTCTCCGAGAACGCGTACCGCGATTCGGTGCGCGGCGCGGCCAACGCCCTGAAGGACCTGGACGTCAAGGATGCGGCGGTGTTCCTGGTCGACATCAAGGTGAGCTCGCGGCCCGTGTCCTGGAACCTGCGCCACGCGGTGCTCGGCGCGCGCGAGGCGTTCTACCGCTTCGATCTGCTGAAGACGCAGAAGAAGCCCGATCCGGCGTCGCTTTCGCACGTCACGCTGCCGCTCGCCTCCAACGCGCAGCTCGAGCAGGCGCTCGCGGAGGCGCAGGCGACTGCCGACGGCGCCGACCTCGCGCGCACCCTCGGCAACCTGCCCAGCAACATCTGTACCCCGAGCTACCTCGCCGAGGAGGCGAAGAAGCTCGCGCGCCAGTTCAAGCTCCAGCTCGAGGTGCTCGAGCGGCGCGATCTCGAGCGCCTCGGCATGGGCGCCTTCCTCGCGGTGACGAACGCGTCGCACCAGCCGCCGAAGCTGATCGTGCTGCGTTACAACGGCGCGGGCGCCAAGGCGAAGCCGCGAGCCCCGCTTCTCGCGCTGGTCGGCAAGGGCATCACCTTCGACACCGGCGGCATCTCGCTCAAGCCGGCGGGCGAGATGGACGAGATGAAGTTCGACATGTCCGGTGCCGGGTCGGTGCTCGGCACGATCCGCGCGCTCGCCGGCATGGAGGCGCCGGTCAACGTCGTCGGCGTGATTCCGACCTGCGAGAACATGCCCGGCGGCCACGCCACCAAGCCGGGCGACGTCGTGACCACGCTTTCGGGACAGACCGTCGAAATCCTCAATACCGACGCCGAGGGACGGCTGATCCTCTGCGATGCGCTCACCTATGCCGCGCGCTTCGAGCCGGACGCCGTGATCGACGTGGCCACCCTCACCGGCGCTTGCGTCGTCGCGCTCGGCCATGTCGCAACCGGGCTTTTCGCCAACGACGACAAGCTCGCCGAGGAGATCCGGCAGGCGGCCGACGATGCCTGGGACCGCGTCTGGCAAATGCCGCTGTGGGACGACTACCAGGAGCAGCTGCGCTCCAACTTCGCCGACTTCGCCAACATCGGCGGCCGGCCCGGAGGCAGCATCACCGCCGCCTGCTTTCTCGCCCGCTTCACGCGCGAGATGCGCTGGGCTCACCTCGACATCGCCGGCACCGCGTGGAAGAGCGGCCGCGAAAAAGGCTCCACGGCGCGGCCGGTCCCGCTGCTGGTGCGCTTTGCCCTGCGCCACGCCGGCAAGAAATAGCGCTTGACGACGATCGACTTCTACTTCAACGCGGAAGATCGCTTCCAGGTGGCCTGCAGGCTCGCGGGCAAGGCGCTGGCGCAGAAAAAGCGGTTGCTGATCTATGCGCCCGAGGCCGAGGCCGCGAGCCGCATCGACAAGCTGCTGTGGACCTGGCCGGCGATCGGCTTCGTGCCGCACTGCGCTCCGCACGAGCCGCTCGCGGCCGAGACGCCGGTCCTCATCAGCTCGGACGCGGACACGCCGCAGACGTGCGAGCTGCTCCTCAACCTGGGCGCCGAGTGTCCGCCCCATTTCGAGCGCTTCGAGCGCCTGCTCGAGGTGGTGCCCACGGACGAAGCCGAGCGCCAGGCCGCGCGCGCGCGCTACCGCTTCTATCAGGCGCGCGGCTACCGGATCACCAGCCACGATCTGGCGAAGGACGCGGAATGAGCGCCGCCGAGCCCGTCGACGGAGACGTCCCGGTCCTCACACAGGTCGTCGAGGACCTGCCGGTCGAGCCGGCCGCGCCGCCCGCCCCGGCAGCGCCCGCGGCCCACGTTGACGAAAGTGCCCTCGATGCGCTCGCCGATCAGCTGGAGCACGCGTTGCTCGAGCGCCTCGGGCCGGAGATCGACCGGGCGACGGCGCGCGCGCTGAACGGGGTCCGCGCCGAGCTCACGGTGAGCGTCATGCAGATCGTGCGCGAATCCGTGGCCGCGGCCGTGGCACAAGCGCTGCACGGTCAGAAAAAGGACTGAAGTGCTCGACAAGAGCTTCAGCCCGGCCGCGATCGAGCAGGCCTGGTACCAGCGGTGGGAAGCGGCCGGCTATTTCCGCCACCAGGATCACAAGAAGCCCGCCTATTGCATCCAGCTTCCGCCGCCCAACGTCACCGGCACCCTGCACATGGGCCACGCGTTCCAGCAGACCCTCATGGACGCGCTCATCCGCTACCACCGCATGCGCGGCTACAACACCAACTGGGTGGTCGGCACCGACCACGCCGGCATCGCCACCGAGATCGTCGTCACGCGCCAGCTCGAGCAGGCGGGCAAGAGCAAGCGCGAGCTCGGCCGCGAGGAGTTCAACCGGCGCGTCTGGCAATGGAAGCAGCAATCCGGATCGACCATCACGCGGCAGATGCGCCGCCTCGGCGCCTCCGCAAACTGGGAGTTCGCCCAGAGTCAAGAAATGCGCGAAGGGCAGCCGGCCGGCTATTTCACGATGGACCCGAGGATGTCGCACGCGGTGACCGAGGTCTTCGTCCGCTGGTACGAGGAAGGGCTGATCTACCGCGGCCAGCGGCTCGTCAACTGGGATCCGGTGCTGGGTACCGTCGTTTCGGACCTGGAGGTCGACAGCGAGGAAACGAACGGCACCATGTGGCGCATCGTCTATCCGTTCGTCGACGGCCCGCAGCCTTCCAGCGACAAGGAAGGCCGGCCGGTCAAGCTGCGCGGGATGACGATCGCCACTACGCGCCCGGAAACGATGCTCGCCGACGGCGCGGTGGCGGTGCACCCGGACGACGCCCGCTATCGGCACCTGGTGGGGAAGCACGTGATCCTGCCGCTCTGCGACCGCACCATCCCGGTCGTCGCGGACGCGATGGTCGACCCCAAGTTCGGCACCGGCTCGGTGAAGATCACGGGCGCGCACGACTTCAACGACTACGGCGCGGCGGTGCGGCACAAGCTGCCGATGATCGTCATCTTCACGCTCGACGCGAAGATCAACGAGAACGGGCCGAGGCAGTTCCAGGGGATGGACCGCTACGCGGCGCGCAAGGCGGTCGTCGCGCAGCTCGAGAAGGAGAACTTCCTGGTCGGCGCCGACCCGCACAAGATGATGGTGCCGAAATCAGGCCGAACCGGCGTGGTGGTGGAGCCAATGCTCACCGACCAGTGGTTCGTGAAGATGGAAGACATGGCGAAGGACGGCCTGGACGTGGTCGCGCGCGGCGAGGTGAAGTTCGTTCCCGAGCACTGGACCGCCACCTATAACCATTGGCTGAAGAACATCCTCGACTGGCCGATCTCGCGCCAGCTCTGGTGGGGTCACCAGATCCCGGCGTGGTACGACGAAAAAGGAAACGTCTTTGTCGGCAGAAGCGAAGAAGAGGTCAGGAAGAAGCACAAGATCACCTCGTCGTTGAAGCGCGATCCCGACGTCCTCGATACCTGGTTCTCGTCGCAGCTCGTGCCGTTCTCCTCGCTCGGCTGGCCGGACCCGACCAAGGACCTGGAAACCTTCCTGCCCTCCGACGTGCTGGTCACGGGCAACGACATCATCTTCTTCTGGGTGGCGCGCATGATCATGGCGACGCGCCACTTCACCGGCAAGGTCCCCTTCCGCCAAGTCTACATCAACGCCATCGTGCGCGACGCCGAGGGCGAGAAGATGTCGAAGTCGAAGGGCAACACCCTCGACCCGCTCGACCTCATCGACGGCGCCTCGCTCGACGAGCTGCTGAAGAAATCGACCGTGGGCCTGCTGCGCGGTGACCACAAGGAACGCATCGAGAGGTACGTGAAGAGCCACTACCCGAACGGCATCCCGGCGTTCGGCGCCGACGCGGTGCGCTTCACCTTCGCCTCGCTCGCCACCTTCTCGATCACGCTCAACTTCGACCTCGGCCGCTGCGAAGGCTACCGCAACTTCTGCAACAAGCTCTGGAACGCGACGCGCTTCGTCCTGATGAACACCGAGGGCAAGGATTGCGCAGTTGACGATGAGATGCGCGACTCGTCGAAGCCGGTGAAGCTCTCCTTCGTCGACCGCTGGATCGTCAGTCAGCTGCAGCGCGTGGAGGCCGAGGTGGCGCAGGGCTTCGCCGAGTACCGCTTCGACAACGTCGCGGCCTCGATCTACAGCTTCGTGTGGGACGAGTACTGCGACTGGTACGTGGAGCTCGCCAAGCTGCAGCTGCAGAGTCGCGATGAGGCGGTGCAGCGCGGCACGCGCCGCACACTGGTGCGCGTCCTCGAGACGGCGCTGCGCCTGCTCCATCCGATCGCGCCGTTCATCACCGAGGAGCTCTGGCAGAAGGTCGGCCCGCTTGCCGGAAAGAAGGGCGCGACGGTCATGCTGCAGCCCTATCCGAAGTCGCAGCTGGAGAAGATCGACGAGGGCGCCGAGCGCGACATGGCAGTGCTCAAGGAATGGACCGTGGCGGCGCGCAACCTGCGCAGCGAAGCGAAGATCCCGCCGGGTGAGAAGCTGCCGCTCTACACGACGGCCGCGCCGCCGGTGACCGATATAGAACCAACGCTTGCCGCGGTTCAGGCCCTTGCAAGGCTGAGCGAGATCAGGCAAACCAAGGTGCTTCCCGACTCGAGCGCGCCGGTGGCGGTGGTCGGCGACGCGCGCATCATGCTCTACAAGGAAGTCGACCCGGCGCTGGAGGCCGAGCGCATCTCCAAGGACATCGCCCGCGTCAACGGCGAGATCGCCAGGGCGAAAGCGCAACTCGCCAACCCGTCGTTCGTGGAACGCGCACCGGCGCACGTGGTCGAAGAGGTACGCAGGCGCCTGTCCAACAACCAACAGGAGTTGCTCAAGCTCGAGGAGCAACTGCAGAAGCTTCGCGGCCGCAAGTGAAGCTGCCGCACGGCCTGCGGGCCCTGCGGCACCGCGACTTCCGCTGGTTCTTCGCCGGCCAGGGCGTATCGCAGATCGGCAGCTGGCTGCAGATGATCGCGACGAGCTGGCTCGTGTACCACCTGTCGGGCTCGACGCTCCTGCTCGGAGTCGCGGCGTTCGCCCAGCAGATCCCGTTTCTGGTGCTGGCGCCGGTCGCCGGCGTGTTCGTCGATCGCTTCGACCGCCGGCGCCTCCTCATGGTCACGAACTCCATCGCCGCGCTGCAGGCGAGCGCGATGTTCGCAGTGGTCGCGCTCGGCGTGGTTCAGCCCTGGCACCTGATCGCCGGCAATCTCGTGCTCGGCCTGGTGAACGCCTGGGACGCGCCGGCGCGGCAGTCGATCCTGATCCAGCTCGTCGGCGGACGCGCCGACCTGCCGAGCGCGATCGCGCTCAACTCGATCATGATGAACCTCGCGCGCTTCCTCGGCCCGATGGCGGGCGGCGTGCTGATCGCCGCGTTCGGCGAGCGCTGGGGCTTCGGCGCGAACGCCGCCTCCTACTTCGCCATGCTGTTCGCGTTGTCCGGGATCCCGTCCCACCCTCGCCTGCAGCATTCCGCGGGACTTGGAATTCTCGACCAGCTCGTGGCGGGGACGCGCTACGCGTACGGTTTCCTCCCGTCGCGCAGCGCGCTGCTGCTGCTCACCTCGGCGAGCCTCACCGTGGGCTCGTACGCGTCGATGATGCCCTGGTTCGCCCGCGAGGCGTTCCACGGCGACTCGGGCACGCTCGGGCTGCTCATTTCCGCCGCCGGGCTCGGCGCGCTCACCGGAATGGTCTACCTCGCGCTGCGCACGGGGATCCGCGGGCTCTTCCGCCTGATCGGCCGGACGGTGGCGCTGGCGGGCGCGGCGCTGTGCGTGTTCTCGTTCTCCAGCACGCTGTGGCTCGCGCTGCCGGCGCTCTACTTCGTCGGCCTCGGGCTGATGCTCACCGCCGCATCGTCCAACACGGTGCTGCAGAGCATCGTGCCCGACGAGCTGCGCGGGCGCGTCGCCTCGCTCTACGTGATGTCGTTCATCGGCATGACGCCGCTGGGGGCCCTCGCCACCGGCTGGGTGGCCGAGCGCATCGGGCCGCCGCACACGCTGCTCTTCTGCGGGCTCGCCGGGGTCGCGGCCGCGGTGGTCTACCGCACGCAGCTGCCGGCGATCGGGCGCGCCATCCGCCCGGTCTACGAGAAGCTCGGGACCTGACGGAAGCTGCGCTCGGGCTCGGTGGGCCAGGAATGGTCGAACTGCCAGCCGTGCTGCGCCTCGAGGCGCACGCGGAACGCGTCCTCCAGATCGCGCGAGGGCACGGCGACGCATTTCGCCGGAAACTGCAGCAGAAAGCTGGACGCCACCACCGCACATTCGCCGATCGCGCCCACGCTGCCGGCGGCGATCCTGCGGCCGTGCAGCCACATGGCTTCGTCCTGGAGATACGCCGCGAGGCCGAACTGGCGATAGGTGGCGACCGCCGGCGCGAGCGCCCACGAGATCCAGCGCGAGACGCGTCCGGGGGCCAGGCGGCGCGGCGCGATGAGCGCAAAGAGATAATGCGTTTGCGCCTGGGCCCAGATGAGCGCGGGCGCGGCGTCCTTCGATTGCGCCGCGGCGAGCCGCGAGTACAGCGGTTCGAATTCGTGCGGCTCGCATGCGCCGAGCCGGATCCAGCGCGCCATCATGCGATCGATTATTCCATACTTCGCGCTGCGCCAAGTCGCGCCCGGCGCCAAGCAAGATGAATGCCGATCAGAGCTCGATGTCCTCGCGGATCGCTTCGATGCCGGCCGCAGCGCACAGGTCGTCTTCCTTGCCGCCCGGTGCGCCCGATACGCCGATGCCGCCGAGGAGCGAGCCGCCCGCCTCGATCATCAAGCCGCCGGCGACGGCGGCCACGTCGGGCCGGTTGCGGATGCCGCTCTGCGGCCGGCCGGGCTGCGTGGCCTCGGCGAGCGCGGCGGTATCGGTGCGAAAGCTCGCTGCGGTGTAGGCCTTGGCGCGCGCCATGTCGGGCGTGTGCGGCCCGGCGAAGCGGTCGCGCAGCAGCACCTGCAGCACGCCCATGCGGTCGACCACCGCGACCGTGGCCTGGTAGCCGCTGTCGCGGCATTTCTTCAGCGCAGCCTGGGCCGCCTTCAGCGCCGTCTCCGGCGTGAGCACGCGAACCGTAAAAGTCGACTGCGCCGCCGCGAATGGAATCGAGACGACGACAACCGCCGACGCCGCGATGGAAGCCGCCCGCCTCACTTTTTCTTCATGAAGAAGGTGAATTCCCGGTTCGCTTCGGCGTGCGACAGCAGCTCGTGCCCGGTCTGGCGCGCGAAGGTCTGGAAATCCTTCACCGAGCCCGGGTCGGTGGCGAGCACCTTCAGCACCTGCCCCGAGCGCAGATCGGTGAGCGCCTTCTTCGTGCGCAGGATGGGAAGCGGGCAATTCAGCCCGCGCGCGTCGAGTTCCTTGTCGAAGTTCATGGGCGGTTCGGGTCGACTCGCAGTATAAGATGATAAAAGGGATGGACCCTTGGCTCGTCATGGTCGCACAGCTCCCGACGGAGGACCCGTCGGCACGCATGCGCGTGCTGCGCAAGCTCGAATCGCTCGGCGCGGGCGTGCTGCGCGAAGGCGCCTACGCGCTTCCGGACACGCCGGCCAACCGCAAATCCCTGGACGAGCTCGCCGCGCATATCGGCAGGGAAGGCGGAACCGCGTACGCGCTGCGCGTTGCGGCGACCTCGCAGGCGCAGAACGAGGCCTTTCGCCGGCTCTTCGACCGCTCGGCGCAATACGAGGCCCTGGTGAAGATCGTGGAGGGCCTGCGGCTCGGATTCGGCCACAGCGATCCGAGCGCGCTCGCGCGCGTGCTGCTCAAGCAGCGCCGCGACTTCGAGGCCATTTCCGCGCTCGACTTCTTCCCCATGCCCGCCAAAGCGCGCGCGCAGCAGGCGCTCGCGGATGCCGACCAGGAGATCCGCAAGCTGTATTTCTCTCAGGCGCCCAGTTCCATCGGCACGGGCGAGAAGTTCCACGGGCGCACCTGGGTGACGCGCAAGCCGCTCTGGGCGGACCGGCTGGCGAGCGCCTGGCTGGTGCGGCGTTTCGTCGACCCGGAGGCGAAAATGCTGTGGCTCGAGGACGCCGGCGAGGCGCCGCCGGAGGCGATCAGCTTCGGCTTCGAAGGCGCGCATTTCGCCGCGGGCGACGCGCTCGTCGCGTACGAGGAAATCATGCGCCAGCTGCAGCTCGGCGCCAACCAGGCGATCGCGAGGATCGGCGCCATCGTCCACTACCTGGAAGCCGGCGGCGCCCCGGTGCAGGAGGCGGCCGGCGTGCAGACGCTGCTGCACGGAGCGGTGCGCCGCGCGCAGAACGACGACGAGCTTCTGGCCGAGGCGGAAAAGACCTTCGATCTTCTGTACGAGGCGTACTTCGAACCGCCGCAGCGCCAGCGCGGCGCGGGCCCGCAGACCTAGCGCTTGCCCTCGGCGGAGTGCTGTGCGCGCAGCTCCTTGAGGCGCGCGTCGACCACGGAGAGCTGGTAGAAGTCGCCGTCGCCCGCGCCGCGGGCGAGCTGCAGCTGCTCGATGGCTGCGGGCAGGCTGCCCTGCAGCGCGTAGTACTCGCCCTGCGCCTGGTGCTGCAGCAGGCGCTTGCCTAGGGCCGCGTACGAGCGCGATTGCAGCGCCCTAAGCCGCGGATCGCCGGGAGAGTTGCGCACCGCCTCGTCGAGGCGCGCGATCGCCTGCTCGTGGCGCGAGGCGTCCTGCAGGACTTCCACCTGCGAATAGAGCAGCGCCCGCGAAGCCGGATAGCGCGCACGCGCCTGCGCGAGCACCTTCTCCGCGCCCGCGACATCGTTGTTCGCCTGGCGCACGCGCGCCTCGAGCGCATCCACCATCGGGCTCGACGCTCCCGTGGCGCGGAGCTTCGCCATCTCCGCGTTGGCGGCCTGGACGCGCCGCGCGCGCAGCAGCGCGCTCACCAGCCCATAGCGGGCGGCGGCTTCGTTGGCGTAGCGCTTCTCGCTCACGGCGCGCTCGAAGAGCGTCACCGTGTCTTGCGCATCGCCGCCCTCCGAGCGCAGCTTCGCGCGCACCAGATGGAATTCGACGCTGTCCGGATGCTGCTTGTACGGCAGCGCCGCGACCCGGTTCTGCGCGTCGGCGATGCGCTCGGTGGTCACCGGGTGAGTGCGCAGATACCCCGGCAGCGTGCCGTCGTCGGATACCCGCTGCGA
Source organism: Burkholderiales bacterium (assembly GCA_044870335.1). Taxonomy (GTDB): domain Bacteria; phylum Pseudomonadota; class Gammaproteobacteria; order Burkholderiales; family SG8-39; genus SCGC-AG-212-J23. The sequence goes on from JBIOYV010000110.1 coordinate 29,948, forward strand.
ACGCTGCATTTTCTCGAAGAACACCGCCATCGCGCGCGGGTCGTAGCCTGCGGCGACCAGGGCCTGCAGGCCCGTGCGATCGGCGTCGCGCTCGAAGTCGCGGGAGTACGCAAGCTGGGCGGAAGCCGCGCCCGCCTGCACCGCGACGCTCGCGCCGCCGGCGAGGTCGGGCCGGGAGCGTCCGAGGAGCAGCGCCGCCGCCATGGCCGCGAGCACCGGCAGCTGCATCTGCTTCTGCTGCCCCAGCATGCGCGCGATGTGGCGCTGCGTGACGTGCGAAAGCTCGTGCGCGAGCACCGAGGCGAGCTCCGACTCGCTGTCGGCCGCGCTGATCAGCCCGGTGTGCACGCCGACGAAGCCGCCGGGCAGCGCGAACGCGTTGATGGTCGGATCGCGCACGCCGAAGAACTCGAAGTCCTGCCGCGCGCCCATGGCCTGGGACAGGCGCGCGCCGATCGTCCCGAGGTATTCCGAGAGCTCGGGATCGTCGATGAACTGGGGATCGCGCCGCATCTCGCGTACGATGCTCTCGCCCAGTCGCCGCTCCATCTGCGGGGAAAGCTCGAGGTCGCCCACGCTGCCCAGGTCGGGCAGCGCCGACTGCGCCCAGGCGCGCGGCGCCAGGGCGATCAGCGCCGCGGTCACAAGGCTGAAAGCGCGAAAGGCAATAGCGCGCATGTGTTTATCATACCGCCGGGCATGGCAAGGAAGATGACACCGCGGCGCCTCACCCACTTCGACGCGAGGGGCGCTGCCCATATGGTGGACGTGGGCGCCAAGGAGGCGACCCACCGGGTCGCGACCGCCTCCGGGCGCATCGCCATGAAGCCTGCGACATTGCGCCTGATCGCCTCCGGACGGGCGAAAAAGGGCGACGTGCTCGGGGTGGCGCGCATCGCCGCCATCCAGGCGGCAAAGCGCGTGCCCGAGCTCATCCCGCTCGCGCATCCCATCGCCGTGAGCCGCGTGACGGTCGACTTCGAGCTGCAGAAGAAGCCCGCGGCGATCGTGGTGCGCGCGCGCGTTGAATGCCGCGGCCCCACCGGGGTGGAGATGGAGGCCCTGACCGCCGCGGCGATCGGGCTGCTGACGATCTATGACATGGTGAAGGCGGTGGACCGAGGCATGACGCTCGGCAACCTCAGGCTGGAAGAGAAACTCGGAGGCAAGTCGGGGGCATTCCGCCGCCGGTTCGCTAGAATACGCTCGCCTTTGGAGACCCCATGAACCGTTTGCGCAGGACCCTGCTCGGCGCGCTCGCCGCGTGGCTCGCGAAGCCGCTCGCGGCGCTCGCGGCGTGGAACGAGAGCGCGTTCAGCGCCAAGACGCCGCAGGACGCATTGAAAGGAATCGGCGCCGCGAATCCGGCACCGTCGAAGGAGATCGTGATCGACGCGCCGCAAATCGCCGAGAACGGCGCCGTGGTGCCGATCGAGATCACGAGCAGCATTCCCGGCACGAGCTCGCTCGCGGTGGTGCTGGAGAAGAATCCCTTTCCGCTGGCGGCGAAGTTCGACTTCAAGGACGGCGCGCTGCCCTTCGTGAAGCTGAACGTGAAGATGGCCGAGACCGCCGACGTGCGGGTGGTCGCGGCGGCCGGCGGCCGGCACTACAGCGCCACCCGGGAGATCAAGGTGACCATCGGCGGGTGCGGAGGCTGACATGGCGGGACCCATGAAAATGCGGGCGACGCTCGCCGGCGGCAACACGGAGGTGCGGGTGCTGATGACCCATCCCATGACCACCGCGCAGAGCGGCCAGCCGCTGCACTTCATCCAGAACATCACGGTAAAGCTGAACGGCAAGGCCGTGATCGAGGCCGAGGTGAGCCAGGCCGTGTCGCGCAACCCGGTGTTCTCGTTCCGGCTCAAGGGCGGCGCCAAGGGCGACAAGGTCGAGGTGGCGTGGCTCGACAACAAGGGCGAGTCGAACAAGATCGAGACCGCGGTCGCGTGAACCGGGCTGTCGCGGGCGTTCTGCTCTCCTTTGCATTCTGCGCGCCGGCGGCGGCGCAGGACGTCCAGAAGGAAATCGAGCGCTACCGGCAGATGGTGAGTGAGGGCAGCCCCGCGGAGCTGTTCGAGCTCGAGGGCGAGGCGCTGTGGAAGAAGCCGCAGGGCCCGAAGCAGGCCTCGCTCGAGAAATGCGACCTCGGCTTCGGACCCGGCGTCCTCAGGGGCGCCTATGCCGCGCTGCCGCGCTACTTCAAGGACGCCGACCGCGTCATGGACCTCGAGACGCGCCTGCTCCACTGCATGATGACCCTGCAGGGACGCAGCCGCGAGGAGGCGACGCAGCGCGTGTTCGGAAACGCCGACCGGCCCTCCGAGATGGAGTCGCTCTCGGCCTACGTCGCCGCCCAGTCGCGCGGAATGAAGATGGCCCCGGGCGAGAGCCATCCGAAGGAGAAGGCAGCCTACGAGCTGGGAAGAGCGCTCTACTTCCAGCGCGCGGGGTCCTGGGACTTCGCCTGCACGAGCTGCCATGGCGAGGAAGGCAAGCGCATCCGACTGCAGGAGCTGCCGGTGCTCCTGAAGCCGGAAAACGCGCGCAGCGTGGTCGCGACCTGGCCGGCCTACCGCATCTCGACCAGCGGCTTCGTCACGATGCAGTGGCGGATGAACAACTGCTACCAGCAGATGCGCATGCCCGAGCCCGCCTTCGGCTCCGAGGCCACCGTTGCCCTGATCCACTTCATCACCGTCACGGGCAAGGGCGAGATTTATCGCGGCCCCGGGAACAAGCGATGAAGCTGCTTCTATTTCTGGTGCTCTTTCCGCTCCCGCCGGCGCTCGCCGACCCTACGCCGAAAGAGGTGGAGAAGCTCATGCAGCGCGACTTCCGCCCGCGCGGCCAGGCGGGCATGGAGCGCGTGGTGCAGGACGGCATCCAGCGCGTGTGCACCGAAACCCGCAACCAGCCGCCCGCCGAGCTCGCCAAGCGGCTCGAAGCCGACCAGCTGAAGACCATCGCCTTCCCCCAGGGGAGCCTGATCGGGGACTGGAAGAACGGCGAGCGCATCGCGCAGAACGGCCGCGGCATGCAGTGGACCGACGCACCCGCCACGGCGAGCGGCGGAAGCTGCTACAACTGCCACCAGCTCTCGCCGAAGGAGATCTCGTTCGGCACGATCGGCCCGAGCCTCGCCGGCTTCGGGGCGAAGCGCGGCAGCGGGCCGGAGGTGCAGCGGTACGTGTACGGCAAGATCTACAACGCCAAGGCCTATAGCGTGTGCTCGCAGATGCCGCGCCTGGGCTATTCGGGCACCCTGACCGAGCAGCAGATCAAGGACCTGGTCGGGCTGCTGCTCGATCCCGCCTCCCCGGTGAACCAGTAGCAGTTTGCAGCGCCGGGACTTCCTCGAGGCGTTACTCCTGGCGGTAGCGGCAGGCGCGAGCCTTCGGTCCGGGGCGGCCGCGGCGCAGGCCGCGGCCGAGCTCTACGATCCGCCGCCGTTCGGCAACGTTTCGCTCCTGCACATCACCGACGTGCATGCGCAGCTCCTGCCGGTGTACTTCCGCGAGCCGAACGGTACGCGCCTCCTGAAGCGCTTCGGCATCGCGCGCGGCAGCCGCGCCGCCTACGCGTTCTCGCATCTCGATTTCGAAGCGCTGGCGCAGCGCTACGGCAGGCTCGGCGGCTATGCGCACCTCGCCACGCTGGTGAAGCGGCTGCGCGCCGCGCGTCCGCAGGCGCCCCTCCTCGACGGCGGCGACAGCTGGCAGGGCTCGGCGAGCGCGCTCTGGACCCGCGGCGCCGACATGATCGGCGCCCAGAAGCGCCTGGGCGTGGATTTCATGACGGCGCACTGGGAGTTCACCTATGGCGCCGAACGCGTGCTCGAGGCCGTCAAGAACGAGCTCGGGCCGATCGTGCTGCTCGCGCAGAACGTGCGCACCCTCGACTTCGAGGAGCCGGTGTTCAAGCCGTACGCGCTGCGCCCGGTGAACGGCGTGCCGGTGGCGATCATCGGGCAGGCGTTTCCCTATACCCCCATCGCGAATCCGCGCTACATGGTGCCGGACTGGACCTTCGGCATCCAGGATGCCCGCCTGCAGAAGGTCGTCGACGCGACGCGCGCGCAGGGCGCAAAGGCGGTCGTCCTGCTGTCCCACAACGGCCTGGACGTGGATCTGAAGCTCGCCACGCGCGTGCGCGGCATCGACGCCATCCTCGGCGGGCACACCCACGACGCGGTCCCCGGGCCCACCCGAGTCGGAAAGACGCTGGTCACCAATGCCGGCTCGAACGGAAAGTTCCTCGGCGTGCTCGACCTCGACGTGGGCCATTCGGGCGTGACCGGGTACCGCTATCGGCTTCTCCCGGTATTCGCCGACCTGCTCCCCGCGGATCCCGAGATGGCTGCGTACATTTCCGCGGTGCGCAAGCCTTATGCGGAAAAGCTCGCCGAAAAGCTCGCGCTCACGGAAGGACTGCTCTATCGACGCGGCACCTTCAACGGCAGCTTCGACGAAGTGATCCTGGAGGCGCTCGCGGCCGAGAAGAACGCCGAGATCGCGTTTTCGCCCGGGTTCCGCTGGGGCACGACGCTCCTGCCCGGCGAGGCCATCACGCTGGAAGCCCTGATGGGCGAGACCGCGGTCACCTATCCCTATACGACCCTGAACGAGCTCACCGGGACGCAGATCAAAGCCATATTGGAGGACGTGGCCGATAATGTTTTTCATCCCGACCCGTACCTGCGCCAGGGCGGCGACATGGCCCGCGTCGGGGGCATGACCTATGCCATCGCGCCGGAGGCAAAAATCGGCAGCCGAATCTCGGAAATGAGAATTCGTGGCGTTCCGATGCAGGCCGACAAGCGCTATAAGGTGGCGGGCTGGGCACCAGTCGCCGAAGGGGCTGCTGGCGAGCCGGTCTGGGAGGTCGTGGCGCGCTACCTGCGCTCGAAACGCATTGTTACAGCGCGCCGCGTGAACCAGCCGAAGGTCCTGGGCGTTAAGGATAATCCGGGAATCTCACCGCCATGAAGCTCGCCCTCATCGTTGCGCTCGTCATCGCCGCCGCGGCCGGCGGCGGCTGGTACTGGTATCAGTCGCGCGTCGACAGCGGCGAAGTGCGCTACCGCGTCGCGAAGATCGAGCGCGGGCCGATGGCGGCGATGGTCGCGGCGAGCGGCACGCTGAACGCGGTGACTACGGTCCAGGTCGGCTCGCAGATCTCCGGCCAGGTGAAGGACATCTACGCCGACTTCAACACCCCCGTGAAGAAAGGCCAGGTGATCGCTCGCATCGACCCGGCCACCTTCGAGCTGCGGGTGAACCAGACCCAAGCCGACCTCGACGCGGCGCAGAGCGCGGTCGCGGTGGCGCGTTCGGGCTTCGCTGCGCAGCAGGCGGAATTCGGCCGGGTGAAGATCATGCTCGCCGACGCCGAGCGCGACCTGGCGCGGAAGAAAATGCTGGTCGACAAGAAGTTCATCTCGGCCGCGGAGCTCGACAAGGCGAACGTGGTGCTGGACAGCACCCGGGAGCAGCTGAAGGCGGTGCAGGCGCAGATCGAGGTCAGCCAGGCCCAGGTGCAAAGCGCGCTTGCCGCCGTGAAGCAGCGCGACTCGCTCCTCAGGCAGGCGCAGGTCGACCTCGAGCGCACCATCATCCGCGCGCCCGTGGACGGCACCGTGATCCTGCGCAACGTCGACGCCGGCCAGACGGTCGCGGCGAGCCTGCAGGCGCCGGTGCTCTTCACCATCGCGCAGGACCTGCGCGACATGCAGGTGGAGGCTGCGATCGACGAGGCCGACGTGGGCCGGCTGCGCGTCGGGCTACCCGCCACCTTCGCCGTCGACGCCTTCCCGCGCCGCAACTTCACCGGAGAGATCCGGCAGATCCGCAAGTCGCCCCAGAACGTGCAGAACGTGGTGAGCTACACGGTGGTGATCTCGGCCCAGAATCCGGATCTCGCGCTGCTGCCGGGGATGACCGCGAACGTGCGCATCGTGGTCGAGAACCGCGACAGCGCGCTCAAGGTGCCCAACGCCGCGCTGCGCTGGCGCCCCGCGGGCGCGGCCGACATGAAAATGCCCGCGGATGCGCCTTCCACGCAGCAGAGCGGTGGCCAGGCCGTGCAGCAATTCCGTGCCCGCATCGTGGAGGAGCTGAAGCCAAGCGACGCGCAGAAGGCCCGCCTGGATGAGATCTTCTCAGACGCGCGGCAGAAATTCGCCCGCGTGCGCGACGTGCCGGGCGAAGCCGAGCGCCGCCGCCAGGCCGAGCGCATCCGCGCAGAAACGAACAGCCGCATCGCCGAAATGCTGGCGCCCGAGCAGCGCCCGGCCTGGGAGCGGCTGCTTGCCGAATCCGGCGCGCGCGGCCAGGCGGCCACCGGCCGCGTGTACGTGCTGGATGGAGGCGAGCCCAAGCCGCGCGACGTGCGCCTGGGGCTCACCGACGGCGCGACCACCGAGCTCGTCGCCGGCGACATCGCCGAGGGCACGGAGGTGATCATCGGGGCCGGCGGCGCGGGCGGGTCGGCTTCGCAACCTGGAGGCGGCGGGCTGCCGCGTCCGCGCTTCTTCTGATGCTGATCGAGACGCGCAGCCTGGTGAAGCTCTACCGCATGGGCGACACCGAGGTGCGGGCGCTCGACGGCGTCAGCGTGGGCATCGGCAAGGGCGAGTTCGTATCGGTGATGGGCCCGTCCGGGTCGGGCAAGTCCACCTTCATGAACCTGATCGGCTGCCTCGACCGCGCCACCAGCGGCGAATACCGCCTCGACGGAAGCACGGTCTCGGAGATGGACTCGAGCCAGCTCGCCGCGGTGCGCAACCGGCACATCGGCTTCGTGTTCCAGAACTTCAATCTGCTGCCGCGCACGCAGGCGGTGGAGAATGTCGAGCTGCCCCTGCTCTACGCCGGCGTGCCGAAGAAGCAGCGCTTCGAGCGTGCCATGCGGATGCTCCAGCGCGTCGGCCTTGCCGAGCGCTCGCACCACCATCCGGCCCAGCTCTCGGGCGGGCAGCAGCAACGCGTGGCGATCGCGCGCGCGCTCGTCACCGAGCCGCTCATCATCCTCGCCGACGAGCCGACCGGCGCGCTCGACTCGCACACCAGCGTCGAGATCATGGCCCTCTTCCAGGAGCTCAACCGCCACGGCATGACCGTGGTGCTCGTGACGCACGAGCCCGACGTGGCGCGCTACGGGCGGCGCCTGCTGCGCTTCCGCGACGGGCACCTCGTGTCCGACGAGACGCAGCGGCCGATGGCGGCGGCGGTGACGGCATGAGCATGCTGCAGCTCTTCCGCGTGGCGCTGCGCGCGCTCGCGATCAACAAGCTGCGCAGCGCGCTCACCATGCTCGGCATCGTCATCGGCGTGGGCGCGGTGATCGTCATGATCGCGGTCGGCGCGGGCGCACAGCGGCGGGTGGAAGAGCAGATCCGCGCGCTCGGCTCGAACCTCCTTCTCGTCATGCCGGGCGCCACCACCGCCGGCGGCGTGCGCATGGGCTTCGGCTCGAGCTCGACGCTCACCGAGGACGACGTGATCGCGATCAACCGCGACATTCCGGAGGCGCTGGCGGCGCCGGCGCTGCGCGGCAACGCCCAGGTGATCTGGGGCAACGCCAACTGGTCGACCGCGATCTACGGCATCACCGCCGACTACCTCGACGTGCGCCAGTGGGCGCTCGCCTCGGGCCGCGTTTTCGAGCCGGCCGAGGCCTCCTCGGCGGCCAAAGTCTGCCTGATCGGCTCGACCGTGGCGAGGCAGCTCTTCGGTTCGGCCGACCCGGTGGACCAGACCATCCGCATCAAGCGCGTGCCCTTCACGGTGATCGGGCTGCTCGAGACCAAGGGCCAGAGCCTGATGGGAACCGACCAGGACGACGTGATCCTGATGCCGCTTTCGACCGCGCGCACGCGGGTGGTCGGCTCGGCCAACGCGGCGAAGAACCGCTCGATCGGCACGATCTGGGTCAAGGCGGCCGACGGCGTCGAGCCGGCGGCGGTCGAAACCCAGGTGCGGGCGCTGCTGCGCCAGCGCCACCGCGTGCAGCCCGGCGCCGACGACGATTTCTCGCTGCGCAATCTGGCGGAGGTGATGGCGGCACAGGAAGCCTCGAGCCGGGTGCTGGCGCTGCTCCTCGCCGCGGTGGCCTCGGTGTCGCTCCTCGTCGGCGGGATCGGCATCATGAACATCATGCTGGTGTCGGTCACCGAGCGCACGCGCGAGATCGGCCTGCGCATGGCGGTGGGGGCCCGCACGCGCGACATCCTTGGCCAGTTCCTGGTGGAGGCGGTGACCCTGTCGCTCATCGGCGGGCTGGTGGGCGTGACGCTCGGCATCGGCGCCGCCATGGCGATCGCCTCCTTCGCCGGCTGGCACATCTCGATCTCGCCCCAGGCCGTCGTCCTCGCCGTGGCGTTCGCCTTCGTGATCGGCGTGTTCTTCGGCTTCTACCCCGCGCGCAAGGCCGCGCGGCTCAACCCGGTCGAGGCGCTGCGCTTCGAGTAGGCTGCCCTAGCGGCACTCGGACGGGACGAACTTCACGGGTATCGGGTTCGCGGGCGGCACGATGCCAGTGGCCATGCCACGGGCCGCCGCCGTCGCGTTCGAGGCTGACGCGCACGCCCAGTCCACGGCACCGGTAACTGCCGGCGGGCCAAACGACGCGGCGAGCTGCACAAAGGTGCCGGCGGCGGCGTTGCGGATGAAGGGCGTCAGCGTGAGCTGATTGGTGGTCCCGATCGGGCCGACGTTGGCAGCGTTGTACGTGATGATGATCGCGCCGGTGTTGCCCGGATCCAGCGCGATGCCGGTCACGTATTTGCTGCTCGGCAAGGGAGCAGCATTCCACGCGCCAGTGACAGCGGTGAGTTCCAACAACGTGCTCGAGCCGGTCCCGACCACGGTCTTGGCATCGGCCGCGAGCGACAGACCTTCCGTCACCCGGGCGCGAACCGTGTAGTCCTGGTACGCCGGCAGCGCCACCGCCGCCAGAATGCCGATGATCGCGACTACGATCATCAGCTCGATCAGCGTGAAGCCTTTCTGAAGCGCCTTCATGTGCCCCCCTCGGGCGATTTGTCACCATTGGTATCACTTCGACCCGCCCTCATCTCAGCAACCCCTATGCCAGCCGGTAGTGGAGTAATGCACCCCTTCCTGGCTGTTTGCGCGTCGACGATTTCACGCTTGCGGCCGTCGGCAGACCTGAATTGTTCGACCTGACAAATCCCGTCAGGCGCGGGCTGCGTCCTCGAGGCCCCCGGAAAAGAAAACGCCCCGGACGAATCCGGGGCGTTCGGAACTGTACGGCTTGTTGTTGTTAGCTTGCTTTTATTAGCGGCACTCGGAAGGCACGAACTTCGCGAGCATCGGGGCCGCGGGCACCACGATACCGGTGGCCATACCGCGGGCCGTCGCCGTCGCGTTCGTAGCCGACGCGCACGCCCAGTCCAGCGCACCGGTCACGCCGGCGGCATAAGACGCGGCGAGCTGCACGAAGGTGTTGGCGTTGGTGTTGCGGACGAACGGCGTCAGCGCAATCTGGTTGGCAGCCCCGATCGGGCCGACGTTGGCGGCGTTATACGTGATGATGATCGCGCCGGTGTTGCCCGGATCGAGCGCGATGCCGGTTACGTACTTGCTGCTCGGCAGCGGAGCGGCCGCCCACGCGGTCGTGGTCGCGGTGAGCTCGGCCGCGGTCGTCGCGCCGGTGCCGACGACGGTCTTGGCGTCGGACGCGAGCGACAGACCTTCCGTCACCCGGGCACGGACCGTGTAGTCCTGATACGCAGGCAGCGCGACCGCCGCCAGAATACCGATGATCGCGACCACGATCATCAGTTCGATCAGCGTGAAGCCCTTTTGCAGCGTTTTCATGTAGGTACTCCCCTGTGCAGTTGGTAACACACGGTCGTCACTTCGACCTGCCCTAGTATGAGCAACGCCCATGCCAGGCGAGAATGAAGTAATGCGCGCGTTCGGGGTCAAGAAGCGCGGACAAGTTCACCTTCTGCGCGCTGGAAGACTGGGCGAGTGACCGCGATTGTCACGGCTGACAATTCCGGTCACTTTCAGGGCCGGTAACCGGGAATTTTCGACTCGTCGACCTGGTCGATCTGGTCGGCATCGAGGAACATTTCCGCGTAGCGCTGGTAGACCTTCCGGCGCACGAAAATGTCGAACAAGTCCGGATCGACGTGGCCGTTCTGCTTGAACTTGCCGAGGATCTCGAGCGACTCGGAGAGCGTCTTGCCCTGCTTGTAGGGCCGGTCCTTGGCGGTGAGCGCCTCGAAGATGTCGGCGATGCCCATGCAGCGCGCCTGCACCGACATCTGCTCGCGCTTGAGCCCCTTCGGGTAGCCCTTGCCGTCCATGCGCTCGTGGTGGCCGCCGGCGTACTCGGGAACGTTGGTGAGGTGGCTCGGCCAGGGCAGGGCCTCGAGCATCCGGATCGTCGCCACGATATGGTGGTTGATGATCTTGCGCTCTTCCTCGGTCAGGGTGCCGGAGCGGATGGTGAGGTTCTTCACCTCGTCGTCGGTGAGAAAGCTCACCTCGTGGCCCTGCATGTCGCGCCAGCTGTACTTGGCGATGCGGCGCACCCGCTCCATGTCCTCCTCGCGCATGCGCTCGGTGCCGACGTTGCAGGCGTGCAGGAACTTGCGGTCCTCCTCGAGCTGGCGCAGCCTCCTGCGCAGCTCCCTTTCGTCCAGGCCGCCCTTCAGCGCCTCGATCTCGGCGTCGCGCTTGAGCACCTCGAAGCGCGTGTCGACGAGGTGCACCCGGTCGAAGATGGTCTCGAGCTTGGTCGCCTTGTCGACGATGTGGACCGGTGTCGTGACCTTGCCGCAGTCGTGCAGCAGCCCGGCGATCTTCAGCTCGTAGCGGTCCTTGTCGGTCATGTGGAAGTCCTTGAGCGGGCCTTCCGTCGTGTCGTTGACCGCCTCGGCGAGCATCATGGTGAGCTGCGGCACGCGCTGGCAATGGCCGCCCGTATAGGGCGATTTCTCGTCGATCGCGTTGTTGATGAGGTTGATGAAGGACTCGAACAGGTGCTCGAGCTGATTGATGAGCATCCTGTTGGTGAGCGCCACCGCGGCCTGGGATGCGAGCGACTCGGCCAGGCGCTGGTCGGAGGCCGAGAACGGCACGATCTCGCCGGTCTGCGGGTTATGGGCATTGATGAGCTGCAGCACGCCGATGATCTCGCGCTCGTAGTTGCGCATCGGCACGCTGAGGAAGGACTTGGAGCGGTAGCCGGTCTTCTGGTCGAAGGCGCGCGTGCCGCTGAAGTCGAAGCCTTCGGCCGAGTAGGCGTCGGCGATGTTCACCGTCTTGCCGGTGAGCGCCGAGTAGGCCGCGACCATGCCGTGATTGGGCTTGCCGTCCTTGTAGAGCTGGATCGGGTAGAAAGGCACCGGGTTGCCGGTGGTGCCGCCGAGGTAGTACTTGAGCGAGGAGGTGCGCACGATCTCGAAGCGCAGGGTCTTGTCGTCGGTGAGGCGATAGAGCGTGCCGCCGTCCGCGCGGGTGATCGTCTTGGCCGCGGTGAGGATGGTCTCGAGGAGGCGATGGATGTCGCGCTCCGCCGAGAGCGAGGCGCCGATCGCGTTCAGCTGCTCCAGGCGCTGGCCCAGGTCGT
>JBIOYV010000111.1:0-125942 GCA_044870335.1 Burkholderiales bacterium
GACGTGGACGACGTGCGCGTCAGGATGATGGAGCTGAGGGCGCTCTGCGCCCGGATGAGCTGACTATAAAATGACCCCACTTTTATCTGAGAGGAAGAGAAAATGACCCGCAGAACGTTTCTGAAGAAGGCCGCGGCCGGAGTCGCGGCAGGCACGCTCGCCGCCCCAGCGATCGCGCAGTCGCAACCGGCCATCCAGTGGCGCCTCGCCGCGAGCTGGCCGAAGAGCCTGGACACGCTGTTCGGCGGCGCCGATCTCGTCGCCAAGCGCGTCGCCGAGATCACCGACGGCAAGTTCCAGATCCGCACCTTTGCGGCCGGAGAGATCGTGCCGGCGCTGCAGGTGCTCGACGCCGTGCAGGCGGGCACCGTGGAGCTGGGCCATACGGCGCTCTACTACTACTACGGCAAGGATCCGGCGTTCGCGCTCGCCTGCGCCGTCTGCTTCGGCGGCAACAACCGCCAGCAGAACGCCTGGTGGTACCACGGCGGCGGAGAGCAGGCGCTCGAGCCGCTGTGCAAGGAGTACGGCATCAAGGCGATCCTCGCCGGCGACACCGGCTGCCAGATGGGCGGCTGGTTCAGGAAGGAGATCAAGTCGGTCGCCGACCTGAAGGGCGTCAAGATGCGCATCGGCGGCATGGCCGGGCTCATCATGGCGAAGATCGGCGTCGTGCCGCAGCTGATCGGCGGCCCGGACATCTACCCCGCGCTCGAGAAGGGCACCATCGACGCCGCCGAGTGGGTCGGCCCCTACGACGACGAGAAGCTCGGCTTCAACAAGGTGGCGAAGTTCTATTACTACCCGGGCTTCTGGGAAGGCGGCCCGATGCTGCACACGCTCGTCAACGAGAAGAAGTGGAACGAGCTGCCGAAGAGCTACCAGGCGGCGCTCACCACGGCCTGCGCCGAAGCGAACGTGTGGATGCCGGCGAAGTACGACGAGCTCAACCCGCAGGCCCTGCGCAGGATGGTGGGCGCCGGCACGCAGCTACGGCCGTTCCCGCGCCCGGTGCTTGAGGCAGCCGAAAAAGCCGCGTACGAGCTCTACGAGGAGCTGAAGGGCAAGAGCAAGCACTGGGCGAGCATCTATCCCAAGTGGAAGGCGTTCCGCGACGAGCAGTTCCTCTGGTTCCGCGTCGCCGAGCACACCTACGACTCGTACGCGTTCAACTCGAAGATCGGCATGGCCGCGCCCGCAGCGAAGAAGTAGCCGGGCCTGCTGCCGGCGTGAAAAAGCCCCGCCTCCGCGGGGCTTCTTATTTGGGCGCGCCGAAGTCCGGCGGCGCCGTATCCTCCTGCTGCTGCTCCTGCGTCTCCTGCGGAATCTCGATATTCACCTTGGAGGGGTCGAAATTGGCCTTCTCGAGGTTTCCGGTGACCAGGCCGGGGAAGGCGATTACGATGGCGACCATGATGACCTGGATCACCACGAACGGAACCGCGCCCCAGTAGATCTGCCCGGTGGTGACGCCCTGGATGGGCTTGCGCAGGATCTTGTCGACGTACTCCCGGGAGGGTGCGACGCTGCGCAGGTAGAACAGCGCATAGCCGAACGGCGGATGCATGAACGAGGTCTGCATGTTGACGCCGAGGAGCACGCCGAACCAGATGAGATCGATGCCGAGCTTGTCGGCGACCGGCGCGAGCAGCGGCACGATGATGAAAGCGAGCTCGAAGAAGTCGAGGAAGAAGGCGAGGAAGAAGGTGAGGAGGTTCACCACGATCAGGAAGCCGATCTTGCCCCCGGGCAGGCTGGTGAGCAGGTGCTCGATCCAGAGGTCGCCGTTCACGCCGCGGAACGTCAGGCTGAAGACGGTCGCGCCCACCAGGATGAAGACCACGAACGTGGTGAGCTTGGCGGTCGAGTTCATCGCCTGGCGCAGGAGCGACCACGTGAGGCGCCGGTTGATGAGCGCGAGCACGAGCGCGCCGGTGGCGCCCATGGCGCCGCCCTCGGTGGGCGTCGCCACCCCGATGAAGATCGTGCCGAGGACGAGGAAGATGAGCGCCAGCGGCGGGATCAGGACGAACACCACCCGGCCCGCGAGCTTCCAGCCGCGTAGCGGCCGCGCCTCGGGCGGCAGCGCCGGCGCCGCGTCGGGATGCACGATGGTCTTGCCCAGCACATAGGCCGCGTAAAGCCCCGTCAGCACCAGCCCCGGGAAGATCGCGCCGGCGTACATGTCGCCCACCGAGCGCCCGAGCTGGTCGGCGAGCACGATCAGCACGAGCGAGGGCGGGATGATCTGCGCGAGCGTGCCCGAGGCGGCGATCACGCCCGTCGCGAGGCGCCGGTCGTAGCCGTAGCGCAGCATGATCGGGAGCGAAATCAGCCCCATCGAGATGACGGAGGCGGCGACCACGCCGGTGGTCGCCGCGAGGAGCGCGCCGACGAAGACCACCGCGTAGGCGAGGCCGCCGCGGATCGGGCCGAACAGCTGGCCGATGGTGTCGAGGAGGTCCTCGGCCATGCCGCTCCGCTCGAGGATGAGGCCCATGAAAGTGAAGAACGGCACCGCGAGCAGCGTCTCGTTCGACATGATGCCGAAGATGCGCTCGGGGAGCGCCTGAAACAGGGCCTCGTTCAGAAGTCCGAGCTGGATGCCGAGCAGGCCGAAGGACAGTCCGAGCGCGGCGAGCGCAAAGGACACGGGGAAGCCGACCAGCAGGAACACGATCAGCCCGACGAACATGATCGGGGCGATGTTGGCGACGAGGAAGGCGCTCATTTCCTGCCCTCGCGCTGCACGTCGAGCACCACGTCGAGGCCGGGGTCTTTGTGCTTCTCCACCGGATCCGGAATCAGGCCGCGCAGGTAGGCGATGCGCTTGATGAGCTCCGAGAAGCCCTGCGCGCTGAGGAGGAAGAAGCCGAGCGGGACCAGCAGCCGCGCCGGCCAGCGGATGAGGCCGCCCGCGCTGCCCGAGATCTCGCCGCTGGTCCACGCGTTCATGAACACCGGCCACGACAGCCACATGATGAACAGCGACATCGGCAGCAGGAAAAAGACGATGCCGAACACGTCGATCCAGACCTGCGCGCGCCGGGAGAGCTGCGAGGAGACGACGTCGATCCGGATGTGCTCGTTGTGAAGCAGGGTGTAGCCCGAGCAGAGCAGGAACACGCCGGCGAAGAGATACCATTGGAGCTCGAGCCACGCGTTCGACGCCAGGTTGAGCGCGTAGCGCGAGGTCGCGTTGGCCGCGCTGACCAGCACCGTGACAAGGACGCACCAGTAGACCAGGCGACCGATCCGCTCGTTGGCGAAATCGATCGCCCGCGATAGTGCGAGCAGAACCTTCATGATCTGAGCTCGAGCGCGCGGGCGTGCACCGCGGCGCGAAGCGCGGGCTTGTAGCCGAGCGCGAACAGGATTTCCGCGCCCAGGAATATCGGCGCGACGAAGATCTGGAACAGGTTGTCGACCAGCGCCGGCCTGCGGCCCTCGAACGCGTGCCCGACGAGCTGCAGGATCCAGCCGCCGACGAAGAGCGCGCCGAACCAGGTCCAGGCGCGCGCCGCGCCGCCGGCCGCGATCAGCTCGGCGAGCCAGATGAGCGCGCCGAGCACCGCCAGCATCGCCACCGCGAGCGCGAGGTCGAGGACGAAGTAGTAGGCGAGCAGCGCGGCGGCGACCAGCATGGCCGCCGTGATCTTGAAGCCGAAAAAGTCGATATTTGGCCAGCTGAGAGGCACCAGGAGCGCGAGCATGATGAGGGGCACGCCGACGAAGTGCGTCGCCTTGTTGCGCGCGTCCTGGTGGTAGGCCGCGTAGGTCGCCATCTCTTCTTCGAGGGTCTTCACAAAAGCACTATAATTCAGCGTTTTAACCGAGTCCATGGTCGTCACGCACGGCTCATTGCAGCGCGCCCCGGGCCGGTGTGCACTGACGATCGGCAACTTCGACGGTGTGCACCGGGGACATCGCGCGCTCATCGAGCGCGTCACAGCGAAGGCGCGCGAGCTGGAGCTCGTTTCCTGCGTGCTGACCTTCGAGCCGCACCCGCGAGAATTCTTCGACCCGCCGGCCGCGCCCGCGCGCCTGACCCGCCTGCGCGACAAGCTCGAGCTGATCGAGGCCGCCGGGGTCGAGCGCGTGCACGTGGCGCGCTTCGACCGCCGCTTTGCCGCGCTCCCGCCGGAGCGCTTCGTCGGCGACGTGCTCGTGAACGGGCTCGCCACGCGCTGGCTCCTCGTCGGGCGCGACTTCCGGTTCGGCGCGCGGCGCGCGGGCGATTTCGCGGCGCTCGCGGCGGCGGGCGCCCGCCACGGATTCGAGGTCGAGTCGATGGCCGACGTCCTGTCCGACGGAACGAGGGTGTCGAGCTCGGCGGTACGTGCCGCGCTCGCCGCCGGCGAGTTCGACGCCGCCGAGCGCCTGCTCGGGCATCCGTATACGATCAGCGGTCGCGTCGCCCACGGCGCGAAGCTCGGGCGCAGCCTCGGCTTTCCGACCGCGAACATCGTGCTGCGCCGGCCGCCGCCGCTCTCGGGCATCTTCGTGGTGGAGGTCGACGGCCTGGGCCCCGGCGTGGCGAGCATCGGCAGGCGCCCCACCGTGAACCCGGTGCCGCTGCCGCTGCTGGAGGTGCATCTCTTCGACTGGGAGCGCGATCTGTACGGTGAGCATCTGCGGGTGCGCTTCCTGAAGAAGCTGCGCGACGAGCGCAAGTACGACGGTCTCGACGCGCTCAGGGAGGCCATCGCGCACGATGCGCGGCAGGCCCGTGACTACTTCGTGAACCATGGCTGATTACAAAGACACGCTCAACCTTCCGGAAACCCCGTTTCCCATGCGCGGCGACCTCGCCAAGCGCGAGCCGCAATGGGTGAAGGAATCGCAGGAAAAGGGCATCTACCGGCGCCTGCGGCAGATCGCGAAGGGCCGGCCGACCTTCGTCCTGCACGACGGGCCGCCTTACGCCAACGGCGACATCCACATCGGCACGGCGGTGAACAAGATCCTCAAGGACATGGTGGTGAAGTCGCGCTCGCTCGCCGGCTACGACGCGCGCTACGTCCCGGGCTGGGACTGCCACGGCATGCCGATCGAGGCGCAGATCGAGAAGAAGTACGGCAAGAACCTGTCGCCCGCGGAAACGCAGCGGCTGTGCCGCGCGTTTGCCACCGAGCAGATCGCGATCCAGAAGGCGGGCTTCCAGCGGCTCGGCGTGCTCGGCGAGTGGGACAACCCCTATCTCACCATGGCCCCTGGCAACGAGGCCAACGAGATTCGCCTGCTCGGGATCCTGCTCGGCAAGGGCTACATCTATCGTGGCTTGAAGCCGGTGAACTGGTGCTTCGATTGCGGCTCGGCGCTCGCCGAGGCGGAAATCGAGTACGAGGATCGCAAGGATCCGGCCGTCGACGTGGCTTTCCCGCTCTTTCAGGAGGATCTCAACAAGCTTGAAAAAGCTTTTGGAACAAAGATCCAAAAGCCGGCCTTTGCAGTCATCTGGACGACGACGCCCTGGACGCTGCCCGCGAACCAGGCCCTCAACGTTCATCCCGACCTCACGTATCAACTCGTCGATACGGAAAAGGGGCTCCTCGTCCTGGCGGCCGAGTTGCGCGAGGCGTGCTTGAAGCGATACGGGCTTGAAGGGAAGGTGATTGGAGAGGCGAAGGGCAAGGATCTCGAGAAGATCCGGTTCAGCCATCCCTTCTACGATCGCCTGGCGCCGGTCTACCTCGGGGAATACGTCACCACGGAATCCGGTACGGGCGTCGTGCATTCGTCGCCGGCGTACGGCGTGGAGGACTTCGAATCGTGCCGCCGCTATGGCATGAAGGACGACGAGATCCTCACGCCGGTGATGGGCGACGGCAAGTACGTTGCCTCGCTGCCGCTGTTCGGCGGGCTGTCGATCTGGGACGCGAACCCGAAGGTCGTGAAGGCGATCGAGGACAAGGGCCTGCTGCTCGCGGTCGACTGGAAATACACGCACAGCTACATGCATTGCTGGCGCCACAAGACGCCGGTGATCCTGCGCGCCACCACGCAGTGGTTCGCCTCCATGGACCAGAAAGTCGGCGGCGAGGAGCGGAGCCTCAGTTTGCGTGAACTCGCGCTGCGCGCGATCGAGCAGACGCAGTTCTTCCCCGCCTGGGGACAGGCGCGCCTGCACGGCATGATCGCGAATCGTCCGGACTGGACCCTGTCGCGCCAGCGCCAGTGGGGCGTGCCGATGCCGTTCTTTCTGCACAAGGAAACTGGCGCGCTGCACCCCCGTACGCAGGAGCTGCTCGAGGCAGTCGCGCAGCGGGTCGAGAAAGGCGGCATCGAGGCCTGGCAGGGCATCACCGCGGAAGAGTTGCTGGGCTCCGAAAGCGTGTCGTACGAAAAGGGCCGCGATACGCTCGACGTCTGGTTCGACTCGGGCAGCACCCACTTTACCGTCCTGCGCAACTCGCACCGGGAGCAGTCCACCTACCCGGCGGACATGTACCTCGAGGGCTCCGACCAGCACCGCGGCTGGTTCCACCTCGCGCTCCTCACCGGCTGCATGCTGGATGGTCGCGCGCCCTACGAGAGCCTGCTCACGCACGGCTTCGTCATCGACATCGAAGGCCGCAAGATGTCGAAGTCGAAGGGCAACACCACCTCGCCGCAGGAGATCTCGAGCACGCTCGGCGCGGAGATCCTGCGCCTGTGGGTGGCTTCGAGCGACTACAGCGGCGAGCTCACGATCTCCAACGAGATCCTGAAGCGCGTGGTGGAGAGCTATCGCCGCATCCGCAACACGCTGCGGTTCCTCCTCGCCAACGTGGCGGACTTCGACATCGCAAGGCACGCGCTGCCGGTCGCCGAGATGGTCGAGATCGACCGCTATGCGCTCGCGCTGACGCGCGAGATGCAGGACGAGGTGGCGGGCGACTATGCGCGCTACCAGTTCCACCTCGTGGCGCAGCGGCTGCAGAGCTTCTGCGCCGAGGACCTGGGCGCGTTCTACCTCGACATTCTCAAGGACCGGCTCTACACGTCGCGCGCCGATTCGAAGGCGCGGCGCTCGGCGCAAACGGCTCTGTACCACATCACCCACAGCCTCGTGCGCCTGATGGCGCCCATCCTGTCGTTTACCGCCGAAGAGCTCTGGCAGGTCTTCACCGGGAAAGGCGACGACAGCGTGTTCTTCCAGACCCTGCAAGAGCTGCCGGTGCCGGCCGACGCGGCGGCGCTGACGGCAAAGTGGAAGCGGCTGCGCGAGCTGCGCGAGCCGGTCCGCAAGCAGATCGAGGAGCTGCGCACCCAGGACAAGGTGGGCGCTTCGCTGCAGGCCGAGGTGGACTTGGGCGCGCCGGGGCAGGAGTACGAGTGGCTGGCGAGCCTTGGCGAGGAGCTCAAGTTCCTGCTCATCACTTCGGCTGCCCGGGTTCGCCGTTCGAGCGAGGCCGAAGTGGAGGTGCGGCCGAGCGAGCATCGCAAATGCGACCGCTGCTGGCATTACACCCCCGATGTCGACGAGGAGGGCCTGTGCGCACGCTGTCGTTCGAACCTGCGCGGGCCGGGGGAGACGCGGCGCCATGTCTAAGTCGGCGCCCTGGTTCGCCGGCGCGGCCGCGATCGTGCTCGCCGACCAGCTCACCAAGTGGCTGGTGCTGGCGCGCTTCGCGCCGGGCGAGCGCGTGGAGCTCACCAGCTTCTTCAACCTGGTGCTGGTGTTCAACAAGGGCGCGGCGTTCAGCTTCCTCGCCGCCGAGGCGGGCTGGCAGACGCCGGTGCTCGCGGCGTTCGCCTTCGGCGCCGCGCTCGTCGTCTCGGTGCTGCTGGTGCGCTCGCCGCAGCGGCGCATGCTGTGCGCCGGTCTCGCGCTGATCCTCGGCGGCGCGCTGGGCAACCTCGTCGACCGCCTGCGCTTCGGCCAAGTGGTGGACTTTCTCGATCTTCACGCCGCCGGCTGGCACTGGCCGGCGTTCAACGTCGCCGACTCGGCGATCACGATCGGCGCGGCGCTCCTGATCCTGGACGGCTTGCGCCGCCATGAAAAGCGGGCTGGCGCTCCTTCTTAAGGCGCTCGCCTTCGCGGCGCGCAAGCACCGGGACCAGCGGCGCAAGGACGCCCGGGCCTCGCCCTATATCAACCATCCCATCGCGCTCGCCGACGTCCTGGTGAACGAGGCCGGGGTGAGCGATGTCGAAGTACTTTGCGCGGCGCTGCTTCACGACACCATCGAGGATACCGAGACGACGCCCGAGGAGCTGGAACGCGAGTTCGGCCGCGAAATCGCCGACATCGTGATCGAGCTGACCGACAACAAGATGCTGAAGAAGCGCACGCGCAAGCGGATGCAGATCGCGCACGCGGCGAGCGCGAGCCGCGAAGCCAAGCTGGTGAAGCTCGCGGACAAGATCTGCAACCTGCGCGACGTCACCGCGAGGCCGCCTGCAAGCTGGGACCTCGAGCGACGCCGTGAATATTTCGACTGGGCGAAGACGGTGGTCGATCGCCTGCGCGGCGCCGATCCGCGGCTTGAAGCGGCGTTCGACCGCGCCTACGCGCAGCGCCCCGAATGAGAGACAATGAAGCGATGGAAGTGTTGCTTGCCAGCCCGCGCGGATTCTGCGCCGGCGTGGAGCGCGCGATCGAGATCGTCGAGCGCGCGCTCGAGCTGCGCGGGGCGCCGATCTACGTGCGCCACGAGATCGTGCACAACAAGTACGTGGTCGAGAACCTGCGCGCGAAGGGCGCGGTGTTCGTCGAGGAGCTGGACGAGGTGCCCGCCGGCGCCACCGTCATCTTCAGCGCGCACGGCGTTTCAAAGGAGGTGCGCTCGCAGGCCGAGCGCCGCGGCCTCAAGGTGTTCGACGCCACGTGCCCGCTCGTCACCAAGGTGCATGTCGAGGTGACCAAGATGCTGCGCGAGGGCTACGAGATCGTGATGATCGGCCACCGCGGCCACCCGGAGGCCGAAGGCACCATGGGCCAGGCCGCGGCCGGCATGCATCTCGTCGAGACGGTGGACGACGTCGCCGCGCTGCGGCCGGCTTCCGACAAGCTCTCGTACGTCACGCAGACCACGCTCTCGGTGGACGACGCCGCCTCGGTCATCGCCGCGCTCAAGGCGCGCTTTCCGCGCATCGTCGGGCCGAAGAGGGACGATATCTGCTACGCCACGCAGAACCGCCAGGACGCGGTCAAGTTCATGGCGCCGCAGTGCGACGTGGTGATCGTGGTCGGCTCGCCCAACAGCTCCAACTCCAACCGGCTGCGCGAGGTGTCCGACAACATGGGCGTGCCCGCGTATCTCGTCGACAACGCCTCCGACCTGCGGGCCGAATGGGTCGCGGGCAAGCGCCGCGTCGGCATCACCGCCGGCGCTTCCGCGCCCGAGGTGCTGGTGGAGGAGCTGATCGCGCGCCTGAAGTCGCTCGGCGCGACGAGCGTGCGGCCGCTCGAGGGGATTTCCGAGAACGTCGTCTTCACGCTGCCGCGCGGGCTCGCGCCGCGCGCCTAGCGTGCCTCGCTCAGCAGTCCTTGCCGGTGCTCTGCCAGCGGCCGTTCGGGCTGCACTCCATGAACTTGCCTCCCATGCACAGCACCGTGCCGGAGGGCAGCATGCGGCCGTCCAGCTCGCACTTCGCCAGGGTGCGGCCCTGCGCGAGGATCCACGGCAGCGGCTTGGGCTCGGCCGGGGCATTGCTCCAGGCGGTGAGCGACAGCAACGCGGCGCACAGCAGTCGGATCGTTTTCATCTTGCTCTCCTTGTCTTGATCCCGATGCGATCGGGAGCGTCGTAGGCGTTAGGGTTTTCCGGCAGGACGAGGGTTGCCAGGTCGCGCTGCTGGGCCGGCATGGGCAAAGGCTCGCCGAACCGCACCTCGAGCGCGAGCTGGCTTCTGACGGCCTTGCCGCTCTTGTAGCCCGGCCTGAAGCGCGCTTCCCTGAAGGCCTGCACCGTTGCCTGTTCGAACTCGCCGGCGGGCTCGGCCTCGGTGATGTCGACCGCATCCACCGCGCCCTGCGCGCTGATGTAGAGGCGAATCTTGACCCGCCCCGTGGCGGGCGCACCGTCCGGAAAGCCCGGTTCGATCGCCGCGAGCGGGAGCGGTCGCTCGGTGAGCTCCGTGGCGGGGTAGTAGTACGGTCCAGGCAACCCGGCGCCGCGGCTTGGCCCATTCTGTTTCCCATGAGGGGAGGCTGCGGCCGGCTTGGTCGACGTCTGCGCCGGTTGCGGGGCGCGCAGCCTGGCAAGAAGGCCTTCCGGTTCGAAGGCCGGAAGGCCGATGCCGGGCAGCTGTCCTCCCACCACCGCCGCCAGCGCCGCGGCGAGCGCGGCGTGGATCGCGAGCGATGCGGCGAAGGCGGTGGGGAGCCGGGCGCTCGGGAGCGCGGGCGTCATTGGTCGACGATCAGCTCCCGCCACGACACGCGGCGACCGGTGAACCCGGCCGGCGGAATCGGCGGCGGTTCCTCGCGCGGCTTGCCGGTGTTGTCCACGGCGATGATCTCGCAGTTGCCGCCGGGGCCGCAGACCACGCTCTGGCCGACGAGGAGCGCATCGGGAACCTTCTGGCTCACCATCAAATTGCCCGGGGCCGGCACGTAGCCGCCGCTCGCGAGGTCGAAGAAGTTGAACCACGCGTAGCCGCCCGCGGTGCAGGTGTCGGCCGTCGGCACGTTCGACGGGATCGACAGGAAGCCGAGCTGCACCAGCGGGTCGATGTTGACGCGCTCGCCGGGATCGGGCAGGTCGACCAGCCAGCCGTGCTGGGTCGACCAGTCGGTCGGCGTCGTGACGGGCACCACGGTGCGCTGGTCCGCACCGGGGCCGGGGGTGAGGGTGCGTACCACGACGTCCGAAGGATTGCGCACGTCCGGAATCACCGGGCCGGCGCCCGTGACCGTGATGTCGTCGGCGAGCGCGTAAACCGTCTGCGTCGTGAACGGCGGCGAGCGGTCGGCCTGCTCCAGGAACTTGCCGGTGCCGAACAGGATCACGCGCTTGAAGTTGATGGTCGTGAGCTCCGGCATGACCGTGATCGCCTGCGGATTGCCGGCGCTGTCCTTCGCCTGGCCGATCTTGGTGGCGCTCAGGTACCCGGGCTTGCTCGAATCGAGCTGGAAGCGCCACAGGTTACCGTCCAGGTCGCCGCCGTAGGCCGCGAGCGCCACGTTGTTGGTCGAGGCATCGTCGGCCCAGGCCGAGATCTTGCCGAGGCCGCTCGGCGAGGCCGCCGTGCCCGACCCGGTGGTAACGCGGTTCAGGATCTTCCCGGTCACCGCGTCGAGGATATAGAGGTAGCCCCGGCCGTCGCCGCCGGTGCCCGCGTTGTTGTAGCCCGAGGTCACCAGCACGACCCACTTGCCGTCGCTCGTGCGCTTCGTGGCGATCGGATACCCGTAGCTCAGCCCGACGTGGCAGTCCATGGTCTTGTCTTGCAGCGAGATCTCGAGGTCGGTATAGCAGGGCGCGTTCACCACCGGGCTTACGGAATAATCCTTGTTGCTGAACTCCCACAGCGCCTTGGGCGCGAGCGGATTGGTGATGTCCAGGGCGTAAAAGCCGTAGCCGCCGCTGTTGAGGCCGGCAAGAAGGACCGTGCGCCAGTCGTTCTGGCCGGCGCAGGGCGTCGAGATGCAGATGTCGAAAATGCGCGGCGAGCCGTCGACGTAATACTTGTGGTTGGAGCCAAACGCCGCGAGGCGGAAGAGCTCCGGCATCACCAGTCTGGGAATGTAGGCCCAGCGCTCGCGACCGTTGCCGGAGTTGTTGCCGGTGAACGTGTCGTCGCTCAACGTGGTCGTCGAGATCCCGGCGGTTTGAAAGTACGGGTTGTTGTTCACGTCGGTCTCGAACGCGTGCAGCATGCCGTCGTTACCGGCGGCGTACACCGTGCCACGGCGCGCAACGCTCGGGGTCGGGAACTGCGCTGCGTTGCAGGCTGTGCCGTTGCCCGCGGTGCAGGCCTTGAAGCCTGGATAGCCCGGATCGGTCGACTCGCCATAGTTGAAGGTCGCCTTGCGCGCGTACGCCGGCTGCGCGTTCACCAGGTCGCCGAGCCGGCTCACGCGGTTGCGGTAGAGGTCGGTCGGGAGCCCCTGGTTGGTGTCCTCGTTCGAGGTATCGCCGCGGAGGTAATCCACCAGGTTCCTGCGGGTCGCTGCGGGGGTCTGGATCAAGGGGCTCCACCCGTTGAGCGCCTCCAGCGGGAAGGGGTTGAACCAGATCGCCTCATTGGCGGTGTCGAGGCCGGTGCCGTCCGCGCACGCCGCGCCTCCGGTGCCGGGCCAGCAGAAGCTCTTGAGCCGGTTGCCGGCGGCGTCGGTCGAGTCATACGTGTAGATCATCCGGCTCGTGTACGCGCTGCTGTCGAGCTGGGTCGCGGCCGACCACAGGTCGACGTTGGAGATGTGCAGCGTCGAGAGGTCGATCGTCCTCGCCACCAGGTCGCCGTTCCAGGTCTGCGTCTGGTAGTTCGCGAGGAAGGCGAAGTTGTCGCCCGACACCGGCTGCAGGTTCGAGGTGGCCGCGGCGGCGCCCGCGCCCTTGCGCGCGAGGAGCTGGTTCAGGGTATCGGTCAGGCCCTGCGAAAGCTCTTCAGGGTTCTTCGCGCTGAAAAACACGCCGCGCCCGTTCACGGCCGCGTGCCACAGGTCGTCGAGCGCGGAAGGCGCGTCGGCCGCGGGCACCGGCCATTTCTTGGTGCCCTGCTTGATGTCGAAGAAGTCGCCGCTGGTGGATTCCTGGTAATCGGGCCGGTAGCTGAGCTCGCCGTCGAGGCCCAGTCCGATGGTGAACGTCACCATGTGCTGGAAGCTCGCCGAATCCTTGCTCGTGGTCGGGACGTTGTTGGTGGCGAAGGGCCCGCTCGTGCGCAGGTCGTTCTTGTAGTAGTACATCGCCACGTCCGCGAGCGTGTTCGTGGCCACGGGCGTGCCGCCGTCGAAGGCGCCGTACGCCTGCGTCGAGAAGCCCGAGTTCACGTTGTCCTGGTTGTCCATCCCGGTGCCGTCGGTTTTCTGCCCGCCGGCGCCGTTCCAGTAGCCGTCGGTGGCCATGATGGCGAAGTTCGGCTGGCACGAGGCGATCATCGGCTCGTCGGCGGCCGCGGTCAGGCCGGTGGTGAGGCCGCCGCCGAACGCGCCGGCGAAGATCCGGCCGACGCGCGAAAGCGCCTCGCGCAGCGGTGTCCTGCCGAGCGCCTGGGTGGCGTAGACCTTCGCGTACCAGGCCGACTTCTGGGTGGCGTCGAAGGTGGCGACCTTCAGGTACTTCGACGCGACTACGCTCAGGCCGGACGTCGAGCTGGTGCCGCAGGAGCCGCTGACCGGGCAGATGGTGATGTAGCCCACGCGGTAGGTGTCGCCGATCGGGACGAAGGCGCGCCCCACCGACGTTTTCGCCATCAGCAGCCGCGTGCGGTAATAGGCGTACCAGTTGGCGAAGTTGGTCATCTCCTGGTCGTAGGTGCAGGTCGCGCCCAGGCAATCGACGCGGTTGCCGCCCTTGGGATAGGAGTTGTTGGACGGGACGATGTCGGTGCGCGAGAAGGAGCCGACGCCGATGCGCCTGGAGATCGAGCCGGTCACCGCGTCGCGGCCGCCCGACATGTTGCTCACCGTGGTGTTGATCGCGTTCACGGAGACGCCGTTCTGGACGCTGCCCATGTTGCCGACGACGAAGTTGTTGATACCGTTGGTGGCGCCGCCGCTCCCGGCGCGCGATACCACCTGGTTGTTCGGCGTCGCACCCATCGACACGGGCGCCGCGAGACGCACGTCGCTGCCGTTGATCGATGCCGTGACCGTGTAGCCCGGCGCGATCGTCTGGGCGCACGTATTGATCCTGCTCATCAGTGCTTGCTGGAACGAGGCCTGTTCGGGGCCCGAGTTGGTGCCGCCCGTCGCCGTGATCGAGCCGCTGGTGTTCACCGTGACGTTGTTGCCGAAGCTGATCGCCACGGCCGTGGGGCACAAAAGGTTGGTGCCGTTGACCGACAGGGTGGTGATGGTCTGCGAGTTGTTGTCGCTGGCGGGGGCCAGGTTGACCGTGATCTTGCCGATCGAGGCCACGGTGCCGACCTGGCTGGACGTGACCACGATCGCGGCGCCGTTGCCGGTGGCCCCGGCCACGGCCTGGACGACGTTGACGTTCGAGCCCGACTGGCCCGCGGTAAAGTCGGGCGCCGAGACGAACGAGCCGATCGCGTTCGTGATCAGACCCGCGACGGTGCTCGCCGAGGTCCCCGGCGCGACCAGGATGGGACCGGAGATCACCGCCACGCCGCCGATGGTGATGTTGCTGATCGTGCCGCCGTTGGCGTTGATGGTGCCGACCGCGATGTTGCCCTCGTTCTGCACCGCGGCGCAGAGCGCGGGGGTGGTCGCGCAGTTGATCGTTTGCACGCGCCCGAGGTGCTTCGCGTAGAGGAACGGCGCGAGCTTCTTGCGCTGGCAGTTGGCGAGCGTGGTCTGGTCGCTGCACCAGCGCACGCCGGAGAACGTGTGCGCGGCCGTCAGGTTCGCGCCGGCGGCGCAGGTCTTCAGCTCGCTGTCGGTGCAGAACTCGGGCGCGAGCTGCGTGTGCACCGCGGGGTTGATCGACGAGCCGCTCGCGCAGTTGGTGAGCGCCGGCGGCGCGCAGAACTGCGCCGTCTGCATGCGGTAGTAGTACGGCGCGCCGCTCACGGTCTTCACCGCGCCTCCGCCGGTCCGACCGTACTGAAAGACGAAGTTCGGAAACTGGTAGGCGCTGTTCTGCCGGCAGTTGCCGCTGGTCGCCGCATCGGCCGGGTCGGCGCACCACACGCGGTCGGGGTAGCCGGTCACCAGGTTGGTGGTGGCGAAGCTGAGGTACGGGTCGGTGGGGACCTTGGTCCAGTTGACCGTGTTCGCCGCCGTCATGCTCGTCATGTCGGTGCTGTTGGCGTTAGCCCCGGGCCGGTAGAAGATGTTCGGGTTGTAATAGATCCCGTTGAAGTCGGGGCTGGCGAACGGCGGATCTCCGTTGATGCAGGGGTCCGGGCCGTCGGTGATTCCGCTGCCGTCGTCCCCGGCGTCGGCGCAGGCCGCGGTGCTGCCGGTGCCGTTGTCGTCGACGATGTAGTCGGGCATGAAGTCCGAAGCCATGCTGCCCGAGTCGTCCAGGATCAGCATGACGTTCGGGTTGATCGAGGTGGTCGACGACCCGAGCGGATCGGTGGAGATGACGAGCGGCGGCGCCGGCTGCGCCGGCAGCGCGGCGAGCGCCGCGGCGGTTGCTAAGGCCGCCTGGAGGAAGCGTCGTTGGAAGAGAGCCATGGTGTCCATGTTTTCTCCTGCGCGCTAGTTCATGACGGTTTGCACGAAGCTCACGGTGTTGCGCGGACCTGCGACGCGCACCGTGACGCGAAAGAGGACCGCGGTCCCCGCGGGAACGTTGCCGCCGCCGAGCGGCTGGACCGTGTTGCTGCAGCCCGCGCAGGGGACGCCGCCGCCGGAGCCGGAAAGCGAGGATTTCACGCACTGCACGACGTTGGGCGCTCCCGCCGTGTCGCAGAGGCGGTGGATGACGTACTTCACCTGGTTCCCCGCCGTGTCGAAGCCCAGATCGCGCGGGTCGGTGGAGTTCCAGTCGTAGTTCGCGACCAGGGGATCGGGGTTGTTGCCGATGAGGTCGAGGTTCTGCTGCCAGTTCGCCCAGTAGAACGTGGCCCCGGGCGGCGTGTCGTCGTTCAGGATCGCGGCATTGGCGGCGATCCACGCGCGTGCGTCCTCGACGCCCCAGTCGCCGCCGGCCGTGGCGCCCTGGCGGAAAGCGAGGTTGCCCGCGATCAGCACGTTGGTGTCGACCGAGCGCATGAGCGCGATACCGGCGAGCGACATCGCCACCAGCACGATGAGCGCGATGAAGAGAATGGTGCCGCGCTCGCGGCTCGCGGCGAAGGGGCGTACGCCGACTCTCATGCCGGCCTCCAGATCATGTTGCGCAGGGGAATGACCGTCTCGAAGACGCGGAACCTGTAGCAACTCGGCAGTCCGCCCGGTACGGTCAGCGGGCCGCCCGACCAGGCGGGCGCGTTCAGGGCTGTGGTGGCGTCGCACGGGCCGCCTGCGACGGTGGGCTTCTCGTAGTTCTGGCTGCGCGCCAGCACGGCGACGCGCACCGCGAGCACGCGCCGCCAGGCGGTGGCGTCCGCCGGCGGCACCGCATCCCAGACGTCGACCGCGCCGTCGTCGGCAACTGCGCCCCCTGTGCCGTCGTCCTTCCCATACTGCGCCTGCAGGTCGACGATGTCGTCGACGAGCTGCTGCGGAGCCGCGGCGGCGGGCCATGTGGCGAGCGTGCGCAGCACGTCCTCGGCCTGCAGGCGGTTCTGCCCGATCGAGAACGTGCGCCAGACGGGCCCGCCGATCGCGGTCGGCGTGCCGAGGTTGAAGACCGCGGCCCCGGCCGTGAATCCGGGGCCGAAGCTTGCCACCGGGTTGTACGGCCCGGTGCGATGCTCGAGCATGGTGGTCCCGTTCTGGACCTTCGAGACCTGCCTCAGGAGACAGGTGCCGCCCTGCGAGACCAGGATCAGGTTGTTGTCCTGGAAGCCCTGAATTCCGTCGACCTTGTAGTCGTGGTTCGGCGCGACGGTGACCTCGCTGATCGCGGCCGGCAACATGCGCTCGTTGGCGGCGCTGTAGAGCACCGTGATGCTGTCCGCGCCGCCGGGGGTGTCGGTGATGAGCACCGGCGCGATGACGCGCGGCGGCAATGCACCCGCCGCCGCGCCGGCAGGCGGGAACGACGAGAAGGCGTTGTAGTAATACTGCACCGGGCTGCAGTTCACGCCGGCGCAGGTGCAGCCGAGGGCGGCCGAGTGGTTGATGCCATAGCCGCCCATGCGGATCTCGCGCTCCAGGGTATAGAGCGCGACCGCACCGTTGACCTGTGCCGCGCCAGCGCCGGTCGTCGAGCGCTTGTACCGGTCGTTGGTGATGTAGAGGTGAGTGATGATGACGATGCCGATCAGGCCGATCAGCATTCCGACCATGAGCTCGACCAGGCTCATGCCGGCTTCGCGTCCACGTCCACGCAGGGTGCGCGCGCTCATGCGCCGGCCCCCAAGTGGATGCGGTTGAGGATGATCACCTGGCGCGTGTCGTTTTCGCCCGGCTGCTTCCACTGCACCTGCACGCGCACCTCGCCGACGGCCGGGCCGACCTGGATCGTCGGCGCGAGCGCGCCCGGCAGCGTATTCGCGACCTTGGTCACCCAGGCGTCGCGCGCGGGGTAGGGCGCCGGATTGGCGGTGTCGTAGCTCGGGATGTTCGTGATGTCGACCCACATCTGGCCGACGACCTGGGTGGCGAGGAACGCCGCCTCGCTGCGGTATTTTGCGTCCGTGGTGTTCTTGAGCGCGGCGCCCTGCATGCCGAGAAGCGCGAGGATGCCGATCGAGAAGATCAGGATCCCGATCAGCGCCTCGATCAGCATCACGCCCGCTTCGTGTTTGTGTGCGCGCATGGCGGTCTCCTCAGCAGAGCCTGGGGTCGTTGGGGTCGACCGCGGGGTCGACGACCGGGTCGCACATGCGCACTTGGCCGCCGCTCGAGATGTTGAGCTGCAGGCAGCGCATCGGGCCCGCGGGCTGGCAATTGCCGCCCGCATTCATGACCGCGATTTGGGTGATTGGCGTGGGCCCGGTCACGCGGCCAAGGCCGTTGAACGTCACAGTAGTAGCGACGACCAGCGGGGCGTTGGTCGCGGCGACCACGGCGTTCGGCGTGCCTTCGGCGCCGCTGCGCTTCTGGATCGTGAGCGGCGCGGCGGTATCGGATTCGGGCGCGTCGCACAGGCCGGTGGGATCGTTGAGGCTCACGATCCAGTTGGTGCCTTTGTCGAACAGGATGCACGTGTTGGCGAGCGTGTTGACGAGCTGGAACCGGACCGGGGCGTTGCGCCGCAGCGCCTCGGCGCGCGCGAGCTGAAGCCCGGCCTGCAGCCCCTCGGCCGAAGTGCGGATCTGCTGGTTCTGCAGCCAGGTCGTCATCGAGGGCAACCCGACCATGAGCAGCAGCGCGAACACGGCGAGCGTGATCATCATCTCGATCAGGGTGAAGCCGTATGAGCGCTTGTTCATGGGATCAGCAGTCCGACGGTTTCTTCCGCACCCAGCAGGCGGCGGCGCCGGCGTAGCCCTTGTTCTCTATGTCGGATCCGCCGGCGACGACGGTCGTCTTGTTATTGGCGTGGTTCACGGTGAACGAAAGTCCGCCGAGGCCCTGGGCCGCCACGCCGTTCGCGGTCAGCACGAACTGCTGGTCGCCGACGCCGTTCGGAGCGGTCGAGGCGCAGACGTAGGTGAAGTAGCGCGCATCCGAGGCCGCAGGCGTGTTGCCGCCCGTGATGCCGCAGGTGCCGCCGGCGGCATCGGTGCTGTAGCGGCGGTTGTCGGCGTAGTACTGCTCCATCTTGACGCGCAGGTCGCCAAGGTTGCCGGTCGCTTCCACGAACTTGGAGCGCGTCACGTAGTCGTTGTACGAGGGCAGGGCGATCCCGGCGAGGATCGCGATCACCGCGACGGTGACCATCAGCTCGAGCAGCGTGAAGCCTTTTTTGTGCTGCATTTGGAGTCTCCCTTTTTTCGTATCAACGATCCTAGGAAGAGCCCACGAGACCGGCAAAAGGGGTCGACGGGCGGTGCGAATCGCGAACCGAACGGCGCGTGCGCCGCATAGCGCGGAGAACTAGGTCACGACGGGTGCACCTGCGAGCGCGCCGACGCATAGTTCACGCTCGCGCAATCGCGCGGAATAATCACGCGTGATGAAATGCTGGTGCGGTATTCGGACGCTTCATGCGCGCGAAGGCGCGAAGCGAAACGAAGTCCAGTGCCACTCCGGGAGGCGGCACGCCGAGCCGCCTCAGTGCGCTGACAGACCATGACAGACAGATTCGATGCGCGACCTCTATCTTGCGGTCGGGATGCAGACGAAGAACGAAGCACCGGTACGCGCGCTGGTCGTTGACGATCTCCGCGATTCCTCTGAATCGCTCGCCCGCATGCTGCAACTCATGGGGTGCTCTGCCACCTGGGTGACGCGCGCAGCCAAAGCCATCGACGCCGCGGAAGCCTTGGAAGCAGAGATCATTTTTCTCGACATCGCCATGCCCGAGATCGACGGATACGAGCTGGCGAAGCTGTTCAGAAAGCGCTATGGAGAAGCGATCGTCCTCGTGGCTGTCAGCGGCTACGGGGACGAGGAGCACCACAGGAAAAGCCGCGAGGCCGGCTTTGATGCGCATGTCAGGAAGCCTGTCGACCTCGACATCGTCCAGAGCATGCTGCGGACGGTTCTCGCGAGCCGCCGGTAGGCGCGCATCAGCAACGGGCGGGATCCACCCCCATGGGTAGGCCATTGGTATAATTCCGTTGTCGCGCAACGCGCTGCAGCGGCAGGGAAATCAGGGGAATTCGCTGGTGTAGCTCAGCTGGTAGAGCAACTGATTCGTAATCAGTAGGTCGCCCGTTCGAGTCGGGCCACCAGCACCAAAAGATCATGCCGGCCACCATCCTCGTCGTCGACGACGACGCCAACGTCCGGGAGTTGCTCAAGCTCCATCTGGGCGCCGCGGGCTACGAAGTGCACGTGGCGGCGGACGCCATCGCGGCGGGCTACCTCGTGCTGAGGAGCCCGCCGGATCTCCTGATCTGCGACGTCAACATGCCCCACATGGACGGCTTCGAGTTCGTTTCCGCGCTCAAGGCCGACACCACCATCCCGCATTTCCCGGTGATCTTCCTGACCACGTTCGAAGAGGGCGACGAGCGCGGCAAGGAGCTCGGCGTGGTCGGCTATCTCACCAAGCCGATCCGCGCCGACCGCCTGCTCACGATGGTGGTGCAGCACGTGCCCGGCGGCAGCTACCCTATCGGGTAGCTAGGGGCAGGGGCGCAGCTCGCTGCCTTCGATCTGGCGCGCGACGTCCCTGAGCCGCGCCTCGAGCGCCGGGTCGATTCCCTTCACCTGCAGCCACATCCGCGGCACGACGGTATCGCGCTGGCCGACGAGCGCGCTGCGCACGCCGTGCTCGCGCAGCGCCGCGAGCCTGGCGAGCGCCGAGCGCTCGGTGCGGAAGACGCCGAGCGACAGCGCCCAGGGGATATCGGTTTCTTCGCCCATGACGAAGAAGTCGTTGATCCCCAGCGCCTTCAGCTCGGCTGCCTGCTTGAACGCGCCCGCGCGGCTGCCCTGCGACGGGATGAACACCCACCAGCCCGCGGTTTCCTCGGTGCGCCGCTGGCCGATCCGGGGCCCGAGCGTGAGCGGCTCCAGCGCCTTCTCCGCGCGCGGGTACTCGGCTACGGTAAAGCTGCCCCACTCGAGGCAGCCGGACGGCGCGGCGCCCGCCGGCGGAACGATCTTCAGCTTTTCGGGCTCGCTGCGCCGCAGGAGCACGCCGTCGGCCGTGGTTTCGTCCGCGGAGAAGTAGCTCGACCAGGCGAAGAACAGCAGGTTCGCCGCGACCAGGGCGAGAAACACGGTCCTCATTTCGGTGCTCTGCCCGGCCCCAGGGCGATGCGCGCCAGTCCGTCGAGCACCAGGTTCTCGACGTAGCGCCGCGGCATCGAAAGCTGGTCGACCAGAGTGCGCCCGGCACCGCCGGAGACGATGCACAG
This sequence comes from Burkholderiales bacterium, assembly GCA_044870335.1. Lineage (GTDB taxonomy): Bacteria > Pseudomonadota > Gammaproteobacteria > Burkholderiales > SG8-39 > SCGC-AG-212-J23. Next base: position 20,596 of record JBIOYV010000111.1, read on the forward strand.
CGGATTGAGCTCGACGTCCCGGAACACGCGGTAGATCCGCTCGACCGCGCCGGCCTGCGCGTGCCGGCAGCCGCTCTCGATCGCGTCCAGGGTATTGCGCGGCGTGTCGCTGTAGGCGCCGTTTGACATCGGCAGGCGCCCGGTGTGCTCGTGGAGCACGAAGCGCATCAGCTCGACCCCCGGCAGGATGCTGCCGCCGAGGAAGACGCCCTCGCCGCTCAGCATGTCGACGGTGGTCGCGGTGCCGGCATTCACCACCAGGCAGGGGCCGGCATGCAGCGCCCGCGCCGCGATCAGCGCGGCCCAGCGATCGGGGCCGAGCTGCTCCGGGTGGTCGTAGCCGTTGCGCACGCCGCCGCGCTCGGCCTCGGCGCGCAGCCACAGCGGCTCGACCTCGAAGATGCTGGTCCAGTTCACGAGCAGGTGGTGCGCGCCTTCGCCCGCAACGTTGGAGATCACGATGTGCTCGGGGTCGGCGTGGGTCACCGAGAACGGGTTCACGTGGTCGCTCGACGCCGCGAACTCGATCAGCGAGACGGTGGCCACGCTCGTCCAGTGGTGCCCATCGTGCCAGCCCCACTTTACGCGGGAGTTGCCTGCATCGATGGCGAGAATCACGCCAGCCTCGCGGAAACGATCCGGCCGCTGTGCACCGATTTCTCGCCGCGGCGGGTCAGAAGGCGCAGCGCCCCGTCGGCGGCGAGCCCCGCTCCGATGCCCGAGATCGAGCGCCCGTTCGCGAGCCTCAGGCGAATGCGCTGCCCGGCGTGTGCGTCCATCGCCTCCCATTCGGCGCGCGCGCCGGCGAAGCCTTCGGCCTCGAAGCGCTCGAGCGCGGCGAGGAGCGAGCGCGCGATGGCGCCGATGACCCGGTTGCGCGAGGGGCGGACGAACTGGTCGAGCGCCGCGACCGGGCGCCGCAGGCGCCGCTCGAGCCCGGGCCGGCGCAGGCAGTTGAGGCCGAAGCCGAACACCGCGCGCGCGGCGCCACCCTCCGAGCGCGTCTCGACGAGGATGCCGCCGAGCTTGGCGCCGCCGGCGAGGAGATCGTTCGGCCATTTCACCGACACGGCGCCGGCGCCGAGCGCGCGCAGCGCCTTGACCGCGGCCACCGCCGCCACGAGCGAGAGCGACGCGAGCTCGCGCGGCGGGCGGCGCACGGGACACGAAAGCGAGAACGTGACGTCGGCGCCGGCCGCGCTCTCCCAGCGCCGGCCGTGCCGGCCGCGGCCCGCGGTCTGCGCTTCGGCCGCGAGCAGGATCCTGGCGGCGGATTTCTCGGACAGGAGAACCGAATTCGTCGAAGTGCAGCGCTCCAGCACGCGCACCTCGACCCCCGGCACGTCGATCAGTTCGGCCCTCAGTCGCTCCATCGCGCTAGTTTAGCTGCCAAACGCGAAATCGCGCCCCGGCGCCGAGGCGAAGAGCGCGCGCGTGTACTCGTGGCGCGGCTCGCGGAAGATCTCGCGGGCCGGACCGTACTCGACGACGCGCCCGCGCTGCATCACCGCCACGTGATCGCACACGCGCGCGGCGACGCGCAGGTCGTGCGTGATGAAGAGCATCGCCAGCGCGAAGCGCAGCCTCACCTCGTCGAGCAGGGCAAGCACCTGGGCCTGCACCGACACGTCGAGGGCCGAAACCGCCTCGTCGGCCACCAGCAGCTCGGGGTCGAGCGCGAGCGCGCGCGCGATGCAGATGCGCTGGCGCTGGCCGCCCGAGAACTGGTGCGGATAGCGTCCGAGCGCGCCGGGATCCATGCGCACCAGCTCCATCAGCCGGCGTGCGCGCTCCAGCGCCGCGGCGCGCGGCACGCCGTAGTTCAAGGGTCCCTCGATGAGCGCTTCGCCCACGGTGCGCCGCGGATTGAGCGAGCGATACGGGTCCTGGAAGACGATCTGCACGCGCCGGCGCAGCGGGCGCAGCGCCCGTGCCGGGAGCCGCGCGAGGTCGACGCCGCCGAGGCGGATCTCGCCGCCGCTCGGCTCGATCAACCGTACGATGCAGCGGGCGAGGGTCGACTTGCCGGATCCGGATTCGCCCACGATGCCGAGCGTCTGGCCCTTGCGCACCTCGATGCTGACCTCGCTCGCCGCCTCGACGACGCGCTTGCGGGAAAGCCAGCCGGTGCCGCGGTAGGTCTTCGAAAGCCGCGCGGTCTGCAGCACGAGCGGCGCCGAGGCGTCCGCGTCGCGGGCGTGCGGCCGCAGCGTGGGGACCGCCTTGATGAGCATGCGCGTGTACTCGTCGCGCGGGCGCAGCAGCACGTCGAGCTTCGCGCCGAGCTCCGCGAGACGGCCTTCGCGCAGCACCGCGACCCGGTGGGCGATCTCCGCGACCACGCCGAAGTCGTGGGTGATGAACAGCACCCCCATGCCGTGGCGCCGCTGCAGCTCCACGATCAGCTTGAGGATCTGCGCCTGGGTGGTGACGTCGAGCGCGGTGGTGGGCTCGTCGGCGATCAGCAGCGCCGGCTCGAGCACGAGCGCCATCGCGATCATGATGCGCTGGCGCTGGCCGCCCGAGAGCTGATGCGGATAGGACTCGAGCATGCGGCTGGGGTCCGGCAGCGCCACTTCGCGGATGACCTCGAGGGTGCGCGCCCTGCGCGCCGCGGGGGCGAGGCCGGTATGCTCCCGCAGCACCTCGTCGATCTGCGCTCCGCAGCGCATCACCGGATTGAGCGCGGTCATCGGCTCCTGGAAGACCATGGCCATGTGCGCGCCGCGCAGCCCGCGCAGCCGCCGCTCGCTGGCTGCGGTGAGCTCCTCTTCTTCAAGGAATATCTTTCCGGAGGCTACCGGCAGCGTATTCGGCAGCAGCCCCATGACCGCCTGCGCGATCACCGACTTGCCCGAGCCGCTCTCGCCGACCAGGCAGAGAATCTCCTGCTTTTCCACACTGAAACTCACGCTCGAGACTGCCTCGGGACGGTCCCCTCCAGGGGGCAGGCGCACGGTCAGGGAGTCGATTCGGAGAATGCTCATACGCGCTTCGCCATTTTTGGGTCGAGCGTGTCGCGCAGCCCGTCGCCGAGAATGTTCACCGCGAGCACGGTGACGGCAAGGAACACCCCCGGGAAGAAGACGTTGTGGGGATAGGCGACGAACTGCACCCGCCCCTCGGCCATGATGTTGCCCCACGTCGGAATGTCGGGCGAGAGGCCCACGCCGAGAAACGAGAGGATCGCCTCGAGCAGGATGGCGAAGGCGCAGGTGTAGGTCGCCTGCACGAGGAGCGGCGCCACGCAGTTCGGCAGGATGTGGCTGAACATGATGCGCGCCGCGGGCGTGCCGAGGGCGACGGCGGCCTCCACGTACGGCTCTTCGCGGATGGACAGCGCAAGCGCCCGCACGAGGCGCGCGACGCGGGGAATCTCCGGGATGGCGATGGCGAAGATCACGGTCGGCACGCTGGCGCGCCACAGCGCCACCAGCGCGATCGCGATCAGGATCGCCGGGATCGCCATGATGCCGTCCATGACCCGCATCAGCGGCCCATCCAGCGCCCGCACGTAGCCGGCCGCCAGCCCCAGCAGCACGCCGAAGAAGAGCGCGACCAGCGCCGCCGAGATTCCCACCACCAGGGACACGCGCGCGCCGTAGAGCACGCGGCTGTAGATATCGCGGCCGAACGAGTCCGATCCCATGAGGAACACGTGGTGGATCGTCTCGCCTTCGAGGGTGGTCACTTCGCCGGCCTCGCCCGGGCGCAGGTCGCGGCTCGCGGCGTCGAACAGCGTCGGGTCCACGGTGCCGAGCCAGGGCGCTGCGAGCGCGACGAGCACCAGCGCGAGGAGCGCGGCCCCGCCGATCCGGACCGACCAGTTGGCGAGGACCTTCAATAGCGGATCCGCGGGTCGAGGAACACGTACGACACGTCGATCAGCAGGTTCACGAGCACGTAGACGCAGGAGAAAAACAGGATCACCCCCTGGATCGTCGGAAAGTCGCGCGCGAGCACCGCATCGACGGTGAGGCGCCCGAGCCCCGGGATCGCGTAGACCGACTCGGTGACCACCACCCCGCCGATGAGGATCGCGACGCCGATGCCGATCACCGTGGCGATCGGCACGGCCGCATTGGCGAGCGCGTGGCGCACCAGCACGCGCATCTCGGGCAGGCCCTTGGCGCGGGCGGTGCGAATGTAGTCCTCGCCGAGCGCTTCGAGCACCGACGCGCGCGTCACCCTCGCGATCAGCGCGACGTAGATCACCGACAACGTGACCGCGGGCAGAATCAGGTGTCGAATGAACGGTAGAAAGCCGTCGGCGAGACGGCGGTAGCCCTGCACCGGGAGCCAGCCGAGCTTGAGCGACACCAGCCAGATGAGCAGGTAGGCGAGCACGAACACCGGCACCGAGAAGCCCATCAGCGCGCGGTCAAACCAGCCGCCGAAGCGCCAGGCCGCCGCCACCCCGAGCGGGACCGAAACCAGGACCGCGATGAGGATGGTGAGCGCGGCGAGCGCAAGCGTCGGCTCGAGGCGCTGCCGGATGAGCTCGGCGACGCCGATGCGGAAGTAGAACGACTCGCCGAGGTCGCCCTTCACCACGCGGCCGAGCCAGATGCCGAACTGCAGCACGATCGGCTGGTCGAGGCCGAGGCCCGCGCGGATGCGCTCGATCTGCTCGGCGTTGGCGGCGTCGCCCGCCATGATCGCCGCCGGATCCCCCGGCGTGAGCCGCAGCAGGCTGAACACGAGCACCGCCACCACGAGCAGCACCGGGATCGTCGACAGCAGCCGATTCAGGATGAAGTTGTACATAGCAAAAGGGCCCCTTGCGGGGCCCTCCAGGAAATCCCTTTTCCCTCAGTCGCCGTTTTTCTTCACGTTCCAGTAAATGTCGCCCGGGCCGATCACCCAGCCGGTGACGTTCTTGCGCGAGGCGAGCGGGTTCACGTATTCACCGAGCGGTGCGTGCGTCCCGATCTCGAAGGCGCGCGCCTGGATCGCCTCGGCGAGCGCCTTCTTCTTCGGCTCCTCGGTGGCACGCGCGAAATCGTCGCGCAGCTTCTCGAGCTCGGCATCGGTAGGCCAGCCGAACCAGGATTTCTCGCCGGCGCCGCCGATCGCGGCGTTCGCGAGCGGGTTCCAGATGTCGGGCGCGACCCACGCGGTGCAGAACATGTTCCAGCCGCCCTGCGACGGCGGCTCCTTCTTGGCGCGGCGCGACACCACGCTGTTCCAGTCCATGGCCTGCAGGTCGACCTTGAAGCCCGCCTGCCGCAGGAGCTGCGCCGCCACGTCGGGCAGCTTCTGGATCGCGGCGAGGTCGGTCGGCTTCATGATGAGAACCGGGGTGCCGTCGTAGCCGGAGGCCTTCAACAGCTCCTGCGCCTTCTTCATGTTCGATTTCGACTGCACCTCGCTGCCCTTCGCGCTGCCGTACGGCGTATTGCAGGTGAACATCGAGGCGCAGGAACGGTAGAACTCCTTGATCCCGACCTGCGCGCGCAGGAACGGCTCCTGCGGCAGCGCCGCGAGCGCCGCCTGGCGCACCTTCGGGTTGTTGAACGGCGGGTGCAGGTGGTTGAAGCGGCACATGTACTGGTTGCCGAGCGGATCCCTGTTCACGATCGCGATGCCGGGGGCCTGCTTGAGCTGCTCGTAGCTCTCGAACGCCGGGCGCTCGAGCACGTCGACCTCGCCTTTCGCGAGCGCGTTCACCTGCGCCTGCGCGTCGCGCAGCGCGAGATTCCATTCGACGCGCTCGACGTAGACGTGCTTGCCGCCCGCGGTTCCCGAGGGTGCTTCCTTGCGCGGCTGGTACTTCGGGTTCTTGGCGTAGACCGCCTTGTCGCCCGGCTTGAACTCGTCGCGCTTGAAGATATATGGGCCGCTGCCGACGTAGTCCTCGATCTGCTTGTCGGCGGGCGTTTCCGCGACGCGCTTGGGCATGATGAAGGGCACGTTCGACGAGGGCTTGCCGAGCGCCTCGAGCACGAAGCCGCAGGGCTCGCGCAGGAAGATGCGGAACTGGTTCTGCGCCGGCGCGTCCATGCGCTCGACGAAGGTCATGAGCTTCTGGCCCATCGCGTCGCGCTTGCCCCAGCGCCCGATGGAGGCGACGACGTCTTCGCCGGTCACCGGCGCACCGTCGTGGAACTGCAGTCCCGGGCGCAGCGTGAAGCTCCACAGGCGCTGGTCCGGGCTCGTCGACCACTTCTCGACCATCTGCGGCTGCACGCGGCTCTTCTCGTCGGTGCCGAAGAGCGTGTCGTAGATCATGTAGCCGTGGTTGCGGGCCATGTACTGCGTGGTCCAGATGGGATCGAGGATGTTGAGGTTGGAATGCGGGACCACGCGCAGCACTTTGTCCTGTGCGTTAGCCGCGAACGCGACCGCTGCTGCAACCAAGGCGAGCAAAGCACGCATGCGAAGATCTCCTCCTCGAGAGACTTGCGAAAGCAGCCTAACACAGGGTAAACGCCACGGCATGGCACGCATCGCAATCGGCGGCTTCCAGCACGAGACCAACACCTTCGCGCCCTCCAGGGCCGACTACGCCGCGTTCGAGGCGGGCGGCGGCTGGCCGGGCGTCCAGTACGGCGAGCGCATCTTCGGCGCGGTGGAAGGCGCCAACATTCCCGCCGCCGGCGCGATCCGGGCGCTGCGCAAGCGGGGACACAGCCTGGTCGGCACGGCGTGGGCCGCGGCGAGCCCTTCGGCGCACGTCACCGCCGAGGCGTTCGAGCGCATTGCCGCAAAGCTGGTCGAGAACCTGAAAGCCGCGGGTGCGCTCGACGGCGTCTACCTCGATCTGCACGGCGCCATGGTGGTCGAGACCTACGACGACGGCGAAGGCGAGCTCCTGCGCCGGGTGCGCGAAGCGCTCGGCGCGCGTGTGCCGGTCGTGGCGAGCCTCGACCTTCACGCCAACGTGACGCGCGCCATGGTCGCGCTCGCCGACGCGCTGGTCGCCTATCGCACCTACCCGCACGTCGACATGGCCGACACCGGCGCCCGGGCGGCGCTCGCCCTCGATCGGATCCTGAAGAGCGGCGAGAGGCCGGCGAAGGCGTTTCATGCGCTCGACTTCCTGACCGGCCTGCCTTCGCAGTGCTCATTTATCGAGCCGTGCAAGAGCCTCTATTCCCACCTCGAGCAACTCGAGCGCGAAACCGATGCGGTCTTGTCCTTCACCCCAGGATTTCCGATGGCCGACTTCGCCGAATGCGGCATGGCGGTCTTCGGCTACGGCTTCGATTCAACCAGCGTGCAAGCCTCGGTGGCGCGGCTGCGCGACGCGGTTGCGGTGTCGGAGAAAGACTTCGCGATGGAGCTGCACGCGGCGCAGGCGGCGGTGCAGCGGGCGCGCGCCGTCGGCGAGCCCGGCAGCCCGGTCGTGCTCGCCGACACGCAGGACAATCCCGGCGCCGGCGGCAACGGCGACACCACCGGGATCCTGCGAGCGCTGATCGAGCAGAACGCGCGCGACGCGGTCGCCGGATTGCTCATCGATCCGGCTTCGGCGCGGCGCGCGCACGAAGCCGGCCTGAATTCGAACCTCGCTTTCTCCCTCGGGGGAACCTCGGGCATCGCGGGCGATGCGCCGCTCGCGGGCGAATTCACGGTGGAGCGGCTCGGCGACGGCCGCTTCACCTGCACCGGTCCCATGTTCAGGGGATTTCACATGACGCTCGGGCCGATGGCGCTCCTGCGCAGCCGCTCCGCGAGCGGCGTGCGCGTGGTGCTCGCCTCGCGCAAGTGCCAGGCGGCCGACCAGGAGATGTTCCGCCACGTGGGCGTCGAGCCGCGCGCGAGCCGCATCCTGGCGCTGAAGAGCTCGGTGCATTTCCGGGCCGATTTCGAGCCGCTCGCGAAGGAAGTGCTGGTGGTGAAGTCGCCCGGCCCCGCGCTTGCCGACCCCGCGGAATTCCGCTGGAAGAAGCTGCGCCAAGGCGTGCGGCTGCGCCCGCTCGGCCCCTCGAGCTGAACCCTATGCGGCCTCGGGCCAGGGGCGCTGCGGCGGCCGCAGCTTTTCGATCAAGCGGCAAAGCTTCAGGACTCCGGCGTCGTCGAAGCGCCTGCCGATGACCTGCACGCCGATCGGCAGGCCTTCGGCGCTGTAGGACCAGTTGATCGACGCCGCCGGCTGCTCGGACATGTTGTACGGGACCGTGAAGGCGATGTGGGGAAGGGCGTTGCGCGGATCGTTGCCCGGCGCGGCGAGCTCCGCGTCGTAAGCGAGGATTGGCGAGGTGGGAGACAACAGGAAGTCGTGGCGCGCGCTGGCCGCGACCGCCGCCTCGCGCATCGCCATCACCTGCGCATATGCCTGCATGACGTCGCGTCCGCTGAAGGCGGCGGCGCGCCAGGTGCACCACTCGGCGATGAAGGGCAGCACGCGGCTGCGCCTCGCTTCGGAAAGCTGCATCAGGTCGTTGTACGAGCGCGCCTCGAAAAAGCGGCACACGCCGTCGAGCATCTCCGCGGTGAGGAAGGAACGCACGGGCTCGACTGCGCACCCCGCGGCCGCGAGCGCCGCCGCGGCGGCTTGCGCCGCGGCGCCCACCTCGCGATGCACCGGCAGCCCGGCCTGCATCTCGGCAATGAACCCGATGCGCGCCTGCTTCGGCTCGAACGCGTCGAGTCCGCCGCGAAAGTCGCGCGCCTCGGGCGGCAGGGACATGAAGTCGCGCGCATCCGGCCGGGCAAGCACTTCGAGGGCGAGCGCCGCGTCCTCCACGGTGCGCGTCATCGGCCCGGCCACGCGCCCCATGTAGGGCGGATGGATCGGCACGCGGCCGAGCGAGGGCTTGAGCGCGAAGAGGCCGCAGTGGGTCGCCGGCAGCCTGACCGAGCCGCCGATGTCGGTTCCTATGTGCAGCGGGCCGTAGCCGGCGACCGCGGCCGCGGCCGCGCCGGAGCTCGAGCCGGACGGATTGCGGTCGAGGCGCCAGGGATTGCGCGTAACGCCGTGCAGGCTGGAGAGGCCCGACGACAGCATGCCGTAGTCCGGCATGGTGGTCTTGCCTAGGATCACTGCGCCCGCTTCGCGCGCGCGCGCCGCGGGCGGGGCGTCGTCGGCCTGCGCCGGCGCATCGTCGTTCGCGCGCGTACCGATCGGCGCCGGGTCGCCGCGCGTGGCGATGTTCTCCTTGATCGTGAGCGGTACGCCGTCGAGCGGGCCGAGCGCATCGCCGGCGCGGTGCCGCGCTTCGGCGGCGCGCGCCTGCGCGAGCGCAGCGTCGCGATGCACGCGGTACAGGGCGTTGATGCGGGGCTCCCAGGCGTCGATGCGCTCGAGGAGCGCGCGCGTGAGCTCCACCGGAGAGAGCTCGCCGCGCGAATAGCCGCTCGCGAGCTGCGCCGCCGTCAGGTTCGAAACGCCGGCCATCGTTGGACTATATACTCGACGGCGTCCGATGCTCAGAGCCTTCTTTGCGATTTTCCTATTGTGCGCTGCGGGGCTCGCATATCCGGCAGCGATCGAGATCCGCCTGTGGCACGGCATGAGCGGCGCGCTGGCCGCCGAGCTCGACCGGCTCATCGCCCGCTACAACGCCTCGCAGAAAGAGTTCCGCGTGGTCTCCTACTTCCAGGGGCCTTACGACGACGTGATGGCGGACGACATCAAGATTCGGCGGGGCACGCGCCGCTCGCCGCATATCGTGCAGGTGCAGGACGGAGCGACCGCCGACATGATGCGAAGCGGCTTCGCGCGACCGCTGTGGCAGCTCGTGCAGGAGTCGCGGCCGAAGCGCCGCCAGCGGTCGCACCAGAATGCCGATGCGAAATATCTACCCGCGGTGGCAGCCTACTTTTCCGACGCGGAGGGCCGGCTGCTCGCGCTGCCGTTCACCGCCGCGACGCCGGTGCTCTACTACAACCGCGATGCTTTCCGGCAGGCGCAGCTCGACCCCGAGCTGCCGCCGAAGACCTGGTACGAGGTTGCGAAGACGCTCGGTGTGCTGGTCGAATCCGGACAGAGCTGCGGCCTGACCACGGCGTGGCAGTCCTGGGTGCTGGTCGAGAACATGAGCGCGTGGCACAACCAGCGCTTCGCCACGCAGGGTAACGGCATGGCCTCGGCCGCCGGGGCGAGCGACGCGCGCCTCACCTTCAATACCCGGCTGATGGTTCGTTGGATCTCGATGCTGTCTTCCTGGAACAAAGCCGGTTACTTCACGTACTCCGGCCGCAAGGACGAGGCCGAGGCGCGCTTCGCCTGGGGCGAGTGCGCCATGCTGACTTCGTCGTCGGCCGCGTACGTCCGGCTGCGCAAGCGCGCCGGCTTCGATCTGGGCGTGGCGCAGCTTCCGTACTACGACGACTTCGACGAGGCGCCGCAAAACACCCTCGTCGGAGGCTCGGCGTTGTGGGTGCTGGCAGGCGCGAGCGCCGCCCAGTACCGCGGCGTCGCGGGCTTTTTCGCCTATCTTTCCCGTCCCCAGGTGCAGGCCGAGTGGCACCAGCGGACCGGCGACCTGCCGCTGACCATCGCGGCCTACGAGCTCACGCACAACCAGGGCTACTACAACAGCCATCCGGGGCAGGAGATCGCCGTGCGGCAGCTGCTTGCCCAGCCCACCGAGGACTCCAGCGGCATCCGGCTCGGCCGGCTGCGTGGCATCCGCGGCATCATCGACGAGGAGCTCGAGTCGGTGTGGAACGACAAGAAGACGCCGCTCGATGCCCTCAATGCCGCTGTGCAGCGCGGCAACCTGCTTCTCGAAACCGCAAAGTAAACCCCGGCGCTCCCGCGGCGTTGAGCCGGTATGAAGCTCCTCTATATCGGCGCCGCGTTCCTGCTCGCGTGCCTGGCGCTCGCGCTTCTCGTGTAGATCTTGGTGACTGCTATCCCGTGACTGCTATCCCTTCAGGCAGGCGCTCATGAACTTCTTGCGGTCGTCGCCCTTCATCTGCTTGTCGGATGCCTGCTTGTTGCAGTCCTTCATGCGCGCCTGCTGAGGCGTCATCTTCTCGCCCTTGGCACTGCCGCCCTTGAGGCACGCGCTCATGAACTTCTTGCGCGCGTCGCCTTCCATCTTCTTCGAGCCCGCCTGCTCGTTGCAGTCCTTCATGCGCTCCTGCTGCTTCTTCTGCGCCGCGGTGGGCTCCTTCTTGGCTTCCTTCTTGTCCTGCGCCACCGCCAACGGCGCGCAGGCGAACGCGAGACACACGGCGAGAGCGAGCTTTCTCATGCTTTATCTCCTCGGTTAGTGGGCCTGCAACAGACGCTCGATCGCGCCGACGAGCTTCGGATCGTCGGGCGCGACGCGCGTATCGAAGCTCTGCACTCTGGCGCCGCTGCGGTCGACGAGGTACTTGTGGAAATTCCAGCGCGGCGCCTGGCCGCTCGCTTTCAGGAGATCGGCGTACAGCGGATTCTTCCTGAGCTCGGTCTTGGCGAACATCGGGAAGTCGATGGCGTACTGGTTGACGCAGAACGCCGAGATCTCCTTGTTCGAGCCGGGCTCCTGGCCGCCGAAGTCGTTCGAGGGAAAGCCGAGCACCACCAGGCCGCGCGTCTTGTACTTGCGGTAGAGCGCCTCGAGCCCCTCGTATTGCGGGGTGTAGCCGCACTCGCTCGCCGTATTCACCACCAGCAGCACGCTGCCTGCGTATTCGCACAGCGACTGGGGCTGGTCGAGGAGGTTGACCATGTTGCGATCGAGGAGCGCCGGGCAGGCGGCCATGGCGGGGAAGCTCGCGAGGAGGAGGAGGACGCTAGTAAGGAAGGGGCGCATTGGGCTTGAGGGGCTGCAGCGCGGCGCGGAAATCGCGCTTGATGCGCTCCAGCGCGGCAAGGTTGTCGGCTTCGAACCGGATCACGATGACCGGAGTGGTATTGGAGGCGCGCGCGAGTCCGAAGCCGTCAGCATACTCCACCCGCACGCCGTCGATAGTCAGCACGCGCTCGGCCCGCGGGAAGGGCGATGCAGTTTCGATCCGCTCCTGCAGCTTCTGCACCAGGCGGTGCGGCTCGCCTTCCTCGAGCTGCCAGTGGAGCTCGGGGGTGGAAGGGGCGTTGGGCAGGCTCTTCAGCGCTTGATTCGCATCTTGTTCCTTGGACAAAACCTCCAGCAGGCGGGCACCGCCGTAAAGCGCGTCGTCGAAGCCGTACCAGCGCTCCTTGAAGAAGGTATGTCCGGACATCTCGCCGGCGAGGAGCGCGCCGCTCTCCTTCAGCTTCGCCTTGATGAGCGAATGGCCGGTCTTCCAGATGGTCGCCCTGCCGCCGTGGCGCTCGATCCACGGCGCGAGCAGGCGCGTGCTTTTCACGTCGTAGATGATCTCGGCGCCGGGGTTGCGGCCGAGCACGTCCTTCGCGAGCAGCATGAGCTGGCGGTCGGCAAAGATGTTCTCGCCGTCCTTCGTCACCACGCCGAGCCGGTCGCCGTCGCCGTCAAAAGCCAGGCCGAGCTCGCACTCGCTGGTTTTTAGGGTCTTGATGAGATCGGCGAGGTTCTCGGGCTGGGCGGGGTCGGGGTGGTGGTTCGGGAAGGTGCCGTCGACCTCGCAGAAGAGCTCGGTGACCTCGCAGCCCAGGCGCCGGTACAGCCGGGGGGCGAGCATGCCCGCGACCCCGTTGCCGCAATCGACCGCGATGTGGAACGGCCGCGCGAGCTTCACGTCGCCGGCGATGCGCTCGACATAGGCATCGAGCACCTCCGCACCGGTCTTCTTCCCCACCCCCGAGCTGAAGCGCCGGTTCTCGATTCTTTTCCTGAGATCCTGAATCGCGTCGCCGTAAAGCGTATCTCCGCCCACGACGATCTTGAGCCCGTTGTACTGCGGCGGATTGTGGCTGCCGCTCACCGCCACGCAGCTCCCGGTTCCAAGATGTTGCGCCGCGAAGTAGGCGACCGGCGTCGGCGCCATGCCGATGTCGATCACGTCCGCGCCCGCGGCGTTCAGGCCCTGGGTCAGCGCGGCGACGAGCTCGGGCCCCGAAAGCCGCCCGTCGCGGCACACGGCGAAGACCGGCGCCTTGCGCTCCCTCCCGACCGAGCCGAGCGCGCGGCCGATGTCGCGCACGACTTCGGGCGTAAGGCTGCGGCCCACCACGCCGCGGATGTCGTAGGTGCGGAAGATTTCGGCTGGGACGCTCAAGGGCTTGGGGATCCGGGGTCGAGGAACTCGAAGAGGTGTCGGGGAAGCCAGTCTCGGCGGCCGGAAAACGGCGCGGCGAGGAATCCGGCGTGGCCTCCGGTGCGCGGAAATTCTAGCACCACGCACGGCGCGGCCTTGCGCGCGGCGCGCAGCAGGTCGCGCTCCGGCAGGAACGGATCGTTGCGCGCGTTGAGCACGAGCGTCGGCACGCGGATGCGCTCGAGATACGGCCCGCTCGCCACGGTCTCCCAGTAATGGTCGGTGTCGCGAAAGCCGTGCAGCGGCGCGGTGACGAGGTCGTCGAACTCGCGAAAAGTGCGTGCCGCGGTCACCTTCTTTTCATCAAGCAAGTCTGGAAAGACCGCCAGCTTGGCGAGCGCCTTGGGCTTCATCGTCGACAGAAAGTGCCGCACGTACAGGACGCGGTTGATGCCGCGGTCGAGCGCATCGCCCGCGGCGCCGAAGTCGAGCGGCGCCGACACCGCGGCCGCCCGGCGCACCAGGGCGCGCGCCCCGTCGCCGCGTTCGCCGAGCCACTTGAGCAGCACGTTGCCGCCGAGCGATACGCCCATCGCGTAAAGCGGTCCACCCAGGCGTCTTAGCATCCAATCGATTTCTTCGCTATCGCCGGAGTGGTAGGCGCGGCGCGTGCGGTTGGGCTCGCCGGAGCAGCCGCGGAAGTGCGGTATCGCCAGGCGCCAGCCGTGCCGGATCGCGTGCGCCGCGATCGAGCGCGCGTAGTGGCTGTCGGAGCCGCCCTCGAGGCCGTGGAACAGCACGAGCTGGCTTTTCGCGCCCGCATCGCCGCAGAAATCGACGTCGACGAAGTCGCCGTCGGGCGTGTCCCAGCGCTCCCGCCGCAGCGGCACGCGCGGCGGCGGGAAGAGCGAGGGCACGATCGTCTGCAGGTGGCCGCCGGGCAGCCACCAGGGGGAAGAAAAGCTCAATGCAGGAACTTCGGCGGTGATTCTTTCGGCTGCACCGGCGGCGCCTGCACCGGCGCGGGCGAGGCGTGGTGCACGATCATGCGCCACCCGGCGGCGGTGCGCAGGTACACGTTGGTCGCGATCATCGGCACCTGGGCGCGTGCTTCGCCTTCGACGGTGAAGTTCTCGTGCACGCTGTGCACGGCGATCATCATTCCCGTGACCGCCACCTGCTGCGTGATGTGCACGCGCGGCCCGGCGCCGCCGGAGAAGATGCGCGCCCAGCTGCTGCGCACCTCGTCGGGCCCCGACAGGCGCGGCCCGCCGGGGTGCACGCAAATGATCTCCTCGTCCTCCGCCCACACCGCCATCATGCCTTCGAGGTCGCCGCGCTCGAGCGCCTCGTAGAAGGCGTTCTCGGCATCCTGCGCGGTGGGAAAGATCTTGGTGCTCACGCGGCGAGATTGTGGATTTCCTGCAGCACGGTTTCCACCGTCATTTCTCGCATGCACCGGAAATGCCCCAGCGGGCACTCGCGCTCGAAGCACGGGCTGCATTCGACGCCCAGCCAGATGACCCGGGCCGCCGGCGACAGCGGCGGGGTGTGCTTGGGGCTCGACGAGCCGAACAGCGCCACCTGGGGCCGACCGAGCGCCGCGGCCACGTGCATCAGTCCCGAGTCGTTGGTGACCACGTAGTCGGCGCCGGCGATGACGGCAATCGCCTCGTCGAGGCTGGTCTCGCCCACGAGGTTGCGGCCGGCGATTCCTTGCGCCGCCTCCCGGTCGCTGGCCGACCCGAGGATCACGCTCTGCCCTTCGAGCCGCGCGGAGAGCTCGCGGAAGTAGGGCCAGCGCTTCGCCGGGCCGTACTCGGCGCCGGGGCAGAAGACGCCGTAGGGGCCATGGATTGCGAAGCGCCGCCGGACTGCCTCGATCTCCGGCGCCGAGACCCGCAGGCGCGGCTCGGGCAAGGATTCCTTCACTTGCGTGCCGGGGGGCTCGGCGAGCCTGGCGTACTGAAGGGCCATCCCCGGAGCAGGGTTCTTGTGGATGTTGTTGAGCAGGCCATAGCGCGCTTCGCCGACATAGCCTGTTCTCACCGCAATGCCGGCGAAAAAGGGCAGCAGCGCCGACTTCCAGCTGTTCGGCAGGACGATCGCCTCATCGTAGCGGCGCGCCTTGAGCTCGCGCGCGATCCGCCAGCGCGAACCAAGCTGAAGCGCCTTGTGCCGCAAAGGCACCGCGATTACGTCCTCCACCTCGGCCATGCGCCGCGCCACCGGGGCGACCCACTCGGGCGCGAGCACGTCGATCTGCGCGCCGGGGGTGCGGCTGCGCAGCCGCGCGAGCAGGGGCTGCGCCATCAGGGCGTCGCCGATCCAGTTCGGCGCTACGACCAGGATGCGGGGCACCTAGTGCCCTTTGACGGCGGCGCCTTTATAGACGTACAGCGTGCCGCAATATGGACAGCGGGTCTCGCCCTCCCTGGCGACGTCGAGAAATACGCGCGGATGGCGCGACCATAGCGGCGCTCCGGGAAGGGGGCAGTGCAGCGGCAGCTGCTTCTCGGTGACCTCGAGCCGGCGTGCTTCCTCGGCCTTCAACGCCGGCCCCGCTGGCCGACCGGCGTGAGCCAGTGCCTGCGCTTCTCGTCGCGCCCGCTCACGACGTCGAAGAACGCCTTCTGGATCGCCTTGGTGACCGGCCCGGCGCGCCCCTCGCCGATGGTGCGGCCGTCGAGCTCGCGGATGGGCGTCACCTCGGCTGCGGTGCCGGTGAAGAAGCATTCGTCGGCGATGTAGATGTCGTCGCGCGTGAGGCGCTTGGAGATCACCTGGTAGCCGAGCTCCTGCGCGAGCTCGATCACGGAGGCGCGCGTGATGCCGGTGAGCGCGGAAGTGAGCTCGGGCTCGTAGATCTTGTTTTCCTTGACGACGAAGATATTCTCGCCGGCGCCTTCGGCGACGAAGCCGTCGACGTCGAGGAGCAGCCCCTCGTCGTAGCCGTGCTGGGTCGCCTCGAGCGTCGCCAGCACCGAGTTCGGATACGTCCCCGACATCTTGGCTCGCGCCATGGTGACATTGACGTGGTGGCGGGCATACGACGCGGTCTTCACGCGGATACCCTTCTCCAGCGCATCGGGGCCGAGGTAGGCGCCCCACGGCCAGGCCGCGATCGCGACGTGCACCTTGGCGCCGACCGGGGACACGCCCATCTTCTCGGAGCCGTAGAACGCGATCGGCCGCACGTAGCAGGCCTCGTGGCCGTTCTCGCGCACCACCTGGAGCTGCGCCTCCATCAGCTCGGCGCGGCTGAAGGGAATCTTCATCATGTAGATGTGCGCCGAGTTGAACAGGCGATCGGTGTGCTCCTTCAGACGGTAGACGGCGGTCCCGATCGCGGTCTTGTACGCGCGTACGCCCTCGAACACCGCCAGCCCGTAGTGCAGCGAGTGCGTGAGCACGTGGGTGGTGGCGCTGCGCCACTCCACGAGCTTTCCGTCGTACCAGATCCAGCCGTCGCGGTCCGCCATGGAAAGCGGCGCGCCCGGTTCCTTCTCGTTCGGCATCGGAGGTAATCTCCCTTCGCGTGTCAGCCCGCTATTTTAGCCATGAACATGGAGAGCTTTCGCATGAAAACCAAGAAGCGCGGTGCGATGGGCCGGTTCCGCTTCTCCGACTTCGCGCGCAGGCTGGCGAGCTGGACCGGTCGCCCGGTCGCCTTCCTGGCCGCCTGCGCCGCGGTCGTGCTGTGGGCGGCGAGCGGCCCGCTCTTCGGCTTCAGCGACACCTGGCAGCTCGTGATCAACACTTCGACCACGATCATCACCTTCCTCATGGTGTTCCTGATCCAGAACACGCAGAACCGAGACACCGAGGCGATGCAGATCAAGCTCGACGAGCTGATCCGCGCTACCCAGGGCGCGCACAACGCGCTGCTCAACCTCGAGCACCTCGAGGACGAGGAGCTCGAGCGCTACCGGGCGCACTATGCCGCGCTCGCGAGGGTGGCTCGCAAGAAGCTGCGCGAGGGCGAGCTCGATACCGATTCGCCGGACATCAAGAACCTCGGGAAACGGTGAGCCGCCAGAGCTCGCGCACCGCCTCGGCGTGCGCCGCCACCTGCTCGGGGGGCACGCGAGCGTACTGCGCGCCGTTCAGCCGCAGCGCGTGCTGCAGGCGGCGGAATTCGCGGTAGGCGTTTTGGCAGCGTTCGGCAAGGGAGGCCGGGACGAGGCCGAGCTCCGCGGCCATGCCGAGGAGCGCGATGTTGCCGAGGTTCCTGGTGAGCTGCGGATACTTGTGAGAAAAGGCGAGCACGAGGTACTGCACCGCGAACTCGACGTCGATCATCGCGCCGCTGTCGTGCTTGAGATCGAAGAGCCCGGAACGGTTGGGATGGGCGGAGTGCATCTTGGCGCGCATGTCGGCGATCTTGGCGGCGAGATCGACCGGGTCTCGGCTGCGCCGCAATATTCTTTCCCTGATTGATTCAAAGGCTGACCCGGCCGCCGCGTCGCCCGCGCTGTAGCGCGCGCGCGTCAGCGCCTGGTGCTCCCACACCCAGGCGTCGCGCTCCTGGTAGCGCTCGAACGCCTCGAGCGACGACACCATCAGGCCCGCACCGCCGCTCGGGCGCAGCGCGAGGTCGGTGTCGAACAGCACCCCGGCCGAGGTGCGCGTGGTGATCCAGCTCTGCAGCCGCAGCGCGAGGCGCGAGTACACCTCCTGCGCCTGCTCGTGCGGGTCGTCGTAGAGGAACACGATGTCGAGGTCCGAGGCGTAGCCGAGCTCCTTGCCGCCGAGCTTGCCGTAGGCGATGACCGCGAAGCGCGGCGCGTCCGGGAGGTGGCGGCGCGGCAGCTCGTCCCACGCAGCCTCGATGGTGACCTCGAGGACCAGGTCGGCGAGGGCCGACAGGTGGTCGGCGAGCCGCTCCACCGTGAGCAGCCCGGCGAGGTCCTGGGCGAGCAGGCGGAACACCTGCCCCTGGTGCATCTCGCGCAGAAGCACCATGCGCCGCTCGCGGTCGTCGCGGTGCGCGGCGAGCTGCGCGCGCAGCTGGCGCGCGAACGCCTCGAGATCGGGCGGCGCGTAGAGCACCCGGTCGTCGAGCAGCTCGTCGAGCAGCACCGGATGGCGGGTGAGGAACTCGGCGGCCCAGCTCGAGGCGCCGACGATGCGCGCGACGCGCTCGAGCGCCTGCGGGTGCTCCGCGAGCAGCGCGAGGTAGGCGGCGCGGCTCGCGATGGCCTCGACCAGGTCGAGGGCCCGCGTCAGCGTGGCTTCCGCGTCCGGCGTCGCCCGGGCGGCGCGCGCGAGCGCCGGGATGAGCGCGTCGAGGCGGCGGCGCGACTCGTCGGGCAGCGCGGCGTAGCGCTGGCTCGCGCGCAGCGCCGCGAGCCGCGGGTGCTCCGGCCAGGGCTCGGACTGGGCCTTCGATTCGGCGAACACCGCCTCGAAATGGCGCGATACGGCAAGGCGATGCTTTTCCAGGACCTCGCGAAACTCGTTCCAGGACGAAAAACCCGACATGCGCGCAAGGCGCGCGCGGTCTTCGGCGTCCTCGGGCAGGTCATGGCGCTGGGCGTCGTCGAGGTACTGCAGCCGGTGCTCGACCTTCCTCAGGAACACGTAGGCGGCGCCGAGCTCGCTCACCGCCTGGGCGGGAAGCAGGTTCCTTTCGCCGAGCAGCGCGAGCACGCGCAGCGTCTTGCGCTCGGTGAGCGCGGGGTCGCGGCCGCCGCGCGCGAGCTGCAGCGCCTGGGCCACGAACTCGATCTCGCGGATGCCGCCCGGGCCGAGCTTCACGTGCTCGGCGAGCTCGCGCCGCGCGACCTCGCGCCTGACCTCGGCGTGGAGCTGGCGCATGGCGGCGAGCGTCGCGTAATCGAGGTACTTGCGATAGACGAACGGCCGCACCAGCCGGTAAAGCTCGTCGTGCCGGCTGCCGTGCGGTTCGCCCGTGGTCTGTCCGCCCGTGATCGCGCGCGCCTTGATCCAGGCGTAGCGCTCCCATTCGCGCCCCTGGGTGATGAAGTAGGTCTCGAGAAAATCGAGGCTGCAGGCGAGCGGGCCCGAGTCGCCGTACGGGCGCAGGCGCATGTCGACGCGGAACGCGAACCCGTCCTCGGTCACGCCGCCGAGCATCCGGATCAGCCTGCGGCCGGCGTGCTCCCGGCGCTCCTGATCGTCGAGGCCGCCGGCATGCACGAACACGAGGTCGATGTCGGAGGACACGTTGAGCTCGCGTCCTCCCAGCTTGCCCATGGCGACGACGATGAGCTCCTTCTCCTGCAGCGCCGCCGCGATGCTCAGCTCGGCGAGCTCGCTCATGGTGCCGCAGACCTCGTCGAGATCGGCGAGGCCGCAGAGGTCGCGCGCCATGACCCTCAGCAGCACGCGGCAGCGCAGCCGGCGCAGGCGGCGCATCAGCGCCGCTTCGTCGTCTGCGCCCGCGCCCTCGAGCGCCGCGGCCATTTCGTCGCCTGTGAAAGGTCCTGGCAAGGTAAGTTCCCGCGCGAACTCCGGATGCGCTCCAAGCACGCGCGAGGCATAGCGTGAATCGGCCAGTTTGCGAATCGAATCCGACATTTGGGGATTAGAATGGCGCGTGAGCGTTCATTCCACCATGAAGCGGGTCGGCCGTGCGATCGAGGTTCTCGCGTGGGCGGTGTTTTTCGCCCTCGCGGCGATCGTGCTGGCGGTGCGCTTCTGGCTGCTGCCCGACATCGAGCGCTACCGCGGCGAGATCGTCGCCGCGGTCTCGGCGGCGGTCGGACAGCCGGTGCGCATCGGCGGTCTCGGCGCGGGCTGGTACGGCCTGAACCCGCACATCCACCTGCGCGACGTGCGCATCTTCGACCGCTCGGGCCGCGAGGTGCTGACGCTGCCGTCCATCGACAACCAGCTCGCGTGGAGCTCGCTGCTGCAAGGCAAGCTCAAGGTGCATTCGCTCGCGATCGAGAGGCTCCGGCTCCAGGTGCGCCGCGACGCCGAGGGCGCGCTCTATGTCGCCGGGATGAAGCTCGGCGACGGCGATGCGCGCTTCGCCCGCTGGGTGCTCGCGCAGGACGAGATCGTGCTGCGCGACGCCGAGATCGAGTGGCACGACGAGCTGCGGGGCGCGCCGCCGCTTGCGCTCACCGCGGTGAACCTGAGGCTGCGCAATGCCGGGGCGCGCCACTCGATCGGCGTGTCCGCGCACCTGCCGGCCGAGCTCGGCGCGAGCCTCGAGCTGCGTGCCATCCTGGAAGGAGCCGAGCTGGCCAGTGCCGCGGCGTGGAAGGGGCGCCTTTACGCCGAGCTCGGCTATACCGATCTCGCCGCCTGGCGCGCCTGGGTCGATTCTCCGTGGCGCATCGAGCAGGGCCACGGTGCCCTGCGCACATGGCTCACGTTCGAAGCGGGCGAGGTGCGGCGGGCGACCGCGGATCTGGCGCTTTCGGGCGTGTCCGCGCGCTTCGACGAGGCGCTCTCGCCGCTGCGGTTCGCTTCGGTGCGCGGACGTCTGCAGGGCGCGGCCGTCAACGGTCGCTATCAGGTCGCGGCGCGCGACCTCGCCATCGGCATCGAGGACGGCACCGTGGTCGCGCCGAGCGACTTCGACGCCACGTGGACCACGGGGACCGACGCCGGCGGCGCGCTCGCCGCGGCCGCGCTCGAGCTCGAGCCGCTCGCCCGGCTGGCCGCCTCGCTGCCGCTGCCGGACAGGGCGCGCAAGCTCCTCGCCGAGCTCAGGCCGCGGGGACGGCTCGCCGACGCGCGGGTGGAATGGCGCGGCGAGCCGCAGGCGCCGGCGGGCTTCGCGGCGCGCGCGAAATTCGTCGACCTCGGCGCCGAGCCGGTCGAGGAGCTGCCGGGCTTCGCCGGAATCACCGGCAGCTTCGATGCCACGGAAGCGGGCGCGCGCGTCGTCTTCGCCACGAGAAAAGGCGAGCTCAACCTGCCGCGCGTGTTCCCCCAACCGCGCATCGCTCTGGACTTCCTGAACGGCCTGGTGGAGTGGGAGCGCCGCGGCGATGCCGGCATCGCGCTGCGCATCGAGTCGCTCACGTTTTCCAACGCGCACCTCAGCGGCAACGCGCACGGCACTTATCAGGCCATGCCCGGTGCTCCGGGCACGATCGACCTTTCGGCGCAGTTCAACCGCGCCGACGCGATCCAGCTCGCGCGCTACCTGCCGCACGGGCACCTGATGGGCGGCGAAAAGACGCGCGAGTGGCTCGTGGCCGGGGTGCTCGCCGGCCAGTCGAGCGACGTACGCGTGCGCATCCGCGGCGACCTGCGCGAGTTTCCGTTCGTCGATCCGGGCCGCGGGCAGTTCAGCGTGGCGGCGCGCTTCGAGCGCGGCGTGCTGCAGTACGCGGAAGGCTGGCCGCGCATCGAGAACATCCAGGGCGAGCTCCTCTTCGAGCGCGAACGCATGCACATCACCGCGCGCAGCGGCAGCATCCTCGGCGTGGCGCTCGCCAACGTCGACGTCGCCATCCCGCGGCTGCGCGATCCCAGCCCGCAGCTCGAGGTGAGCGGGACGGCGCGCGGCGCCACGGCGGATTTCCTGAGGTTCATCGAGCAGAGCCCGGTGCGCCGCATGACGGCCGGATTCAGCGCGCCGATGAGCGCGAGCGGCCAGGGCAAGCTCAGCCTGCGGCTCGAGCTGCCGCTGAAGGACCCGCCCAGGACGCGCGTCGCCGGCGAGTACGAGTTCGACGGCAACGATCTCGTCGTGAACCCGCAGCTGCCCCCGATCGAGGCGGCCGCTGGAAAGGTGGCGTTCACCGAATCCACGCTCAGCGTGCGCGGCGTGCAGGGCCGCCTCTTCGGCGGCCCGCTGGCGATCAGCGGCACGACGCAGGGCGACGGGACCGTGCAGGTCGTGGCGCGGGGCGAAGCGACGCTCGCCGGAATGCGCGCGCTCTTCGATCATCCCTGGCGGCGTTTCTTCGCCGGGCAGGCCGCTTACGTCGCCACGGTCAACATCGCAAAGGGCCGCCAGCAGGTCGTGCTGCAATCGTCGCTGCAAGGCGTGACGAGCGCGCTGCCCGCGCCGCTCGCGAAGAGCGCCGGCGAAGCGCTGCCGCTGCAGGTCGAGCTCGCACCCGACGAGCGCCTGAAGGTCAAGCTCGGGCGTGTGCTCGCGGCGGAGCTCGTCCGCCGCCGCCAGGGCGAGGCGCTGGTCGTGCAGCGCGCCGCAGTTTCCCTCAGCCCGTCGGGCGATGCGCCGCTGCGCCTGCCGGAGCGCTCCGGCACGCTGATCTACGGTTCCCTGCCGGCGCTCGACGCGGACAAATGGCTGGCGCTCTTCGGCGGCCCCGACGCGCCGCTGGATGCGAGCGCGCTCGACGTGCGGATCGGCGAGCTCGACCTCTTTGGCAAGCGGCTGAACGAGGTCAGCCTGCGCGCCGGAGCCGACGCCGCGGGCTGGGCCGCCACCATCGCTTCGCAGGAGGTCGCCGGCGACCTCTCCTACCGCAAGGACGGCGGTGGCAGGCTGGTCGCGCGCCTTACGCGCTACCTCAGTCCCCAGGAGTATCCGGGAGGGCCGGGGCGCGCCGCGCTCGAGCCGAAAGACCTGCCGGCCCTCGACCTCGTCGCCGAGCGCTTCAGCCTGCGCGGCAAGGAGCTCGGCCGCCTCGAGATCCAGGGCGGCCGCGCGGGCGAGGACTGGCGCATCGACAAGCTCGCCATGACCAACGCCGATGCGACTCTGGCCGCCAGCGGCATGTGGCGCGGCGGCGCGCCGACGCGCAGCCAGCTCGACTTCGAGCTGAACGCCGCCGACGCCGGCCAGTTCCTGGCGCGCGCGGGCTACCCGGATCTCGTCAAGGGCGGCAAGACCCGGTTCAGGGGCAACCTGGCGTGGAACGGCGATCCGGCGCTCATCGACTACGCGAGCCTGAGCGGCACGCTTCAGCTCGAGTCGCGCGGCGGCCAGTTCCTGGAGATCGAGCCCGGCATCGGCAAGCTGATCTCGCTCATGAGCCTGCAGGCGCTGCCGCGGCGCATCGCGCTCGACTTCCGCGACGTGTTCTCCAAGGGCTTCGGCTTCGACGACATCTTCGCCGCCGCGCAGGTCGACTCCGGCGTCATGGCGGTGAAGGATTTCCGCATGCGCGGCTCCTCGGCGCAGGTGCAGATGACGGGCGAGGTGGACCTCGCGCAGGAGACCCAGAACGTGCGCGTGCGCGTGGTCCCCAGCCTGGGCGACTCGGCCTCGCTCGCCATCGCGCTGGTCAACCCGCTGCTCGCCATCCCGGCGGCAATCGCGCAGAAGATCCTCAAGGACCCGCTCGGCCACATCTTCGCGTTCGAGTACTCGGTCACCGGCGGCTGGAGCGACCCCAAGGTGGCGAAGCTCGGCATCGAGGCGCGCGAGCTGGTCCCGCCGGAAGGCAGTCCGTGAAGACCGGGGTCGCTGCGATCCAGATGGTTTCGGCCGCCGAGGTGCCGGCAAACCTGGCCGCGGCCGAACGGCTGATCGCGCAGGCCGCGGCGCAGGGCGCGCGCCTTGCCGCGCTGCCGGAGAACTTCTACCTCATCGGCCGCCACGAGGGCGACAAGGTGAAGGTGCGCGAGCGCGACGGACGAGGGCCGATCCAGGATTTCCTCGCCGAAGCGGCGCGCCGGCACGGACTGTGGCTTCTCGGAGGCACGGTGCCGCTCGAGACCGCGGACGCGGGCCGGATTCTCAGCGCGTCGCTCCTCTACGACGACGCCGGCCGGCGCGTGGCGCGCTACGACAAGATGCATCTCTTTCGCTTCGACGGCTCCGGCAACGAGCGCTACGACGAAGCGCGCACGCTCGAGCCCGGCGCCGCGGCCGTGGCGGTGCCGAGCCCGTTCGGACGGCTTGCGCTTTCAGTTTGCTACGATGTGCGCTTTCCCGAGCTGTACCGGTCGCTCGGCGAGTTCGACCTCATGTTCGTGCCCTCGGCTTTCACCGTGCCCACCGGGCGCGCGCACTGGGAAATCCTGCTGCGCGCGCGCGCCGTCGAGAACCAGGCCTACGTCATCGCGCCCGCCCAGGGCGGCCTGCACGAGAGCGGCCGCCGCACCTACGGCCACACGATGATCGTCGATCCGTGGGGCGAAGTGCTGGCGGAGCTCCCCGAGGGCGAGGGCGTGGTGCTCGCCGAGATCGACAGCGGCAGGCTGCGCGAGGTGCGCGGCTCGCTGCCCGCCCTCGTCAACAGGAGACTGAGTTGAATCTCGACACCGCAAAAACCACGCTGCTCGCGCCGCACGACCTCGAAACCGCCAAGCTCGAGCGCGTCTTCGGCACGCTCGCGGCGCACAAGGTCGACTATGCGGACCTCTACTTCCAGTACTCGCGCTACGAGGGCTGGAGCCTGGAGGAAGGCATCGTCAAGTCGGGAAGCTTCAACATCGAGCAGGGCGTCGGCGTACGCGCGGTCTCGGGCGAGAAGACCGCCTTCGCCTACTCCGACGAGATCAGCTTCGTCGCCCTGCAGGACGCAGCGAAGGCGACTCGCGCCATTGCTGCAGCTGGACAGAGTAAGAAGACCAGGGCCGGAAAGCGCTCGATGCCGGTTCCCCTGTACCGCTCGATCGACCCCGTAGCCTCGCTCGAATCGTCGCAGAAGGTGGTGCTGCTCGAGAAGCTCGAGCGCAAGTGCCGCGCGCTCGACCCGCGCATCACCCAGGTCATCGCGAGCCTCGGCGGCGAGTACGAGGTCGTGCTGATCGCGCGCGCCGACGGGACGCTCGCCGCGGATGTGCGTCCGCTGGTGCGCCTGTCCGTGCAGGTGATCGCGGAGGCGAACGGCCGGCGCGAGAGCGGCTCGGGCGGCGGCGGCGGCCGCACCGACTACGCGCATTTCACCGACGAGGTGCTCGACGAATACGCCCGCCACGCGGTGTCGCAGGCGCTGGTCAACCTCGAGGCGCGCGCGGCGCCCGCCGGCACCATGACCGTGGTGCTCGGGCCGGGCTGGCCCGGGGTGCTCCTGCACGAGGCGGTCGGCCACGGTCTCGAGGGCGATTTCAACCGCAAGGCCAGCTCGGCGTTCTCCGGGCGCCTCGGCCAGCGCGTCGCCGCGCCCGGGGTCACGGTGGTCGACGACGGCACCCTGCCCGGACGGCGCGGCTCGCTGACTATCGACGACGAGGGCAACCCGACACAGCGCAACGTGCTCATCGAGGACGGCGTGCTGCGCGGCTATCTGCAGGACAGCCTGAACGCGCGCCTCATGAAGATGCCGCTCACCGGCAACGGCCGCCGCGAGTCGTTCGCGCACCTGACGCTGCCGCGCATGACCAATACCTACATGCTGGCGGGCTCGCACGACCCGAGGGAGATCATCGCCAGCGTGAAGAAGGGCCTGTACGCCACCAATTTCGGCGGCGGCCAGGTCGACATCACCAGCGGCAAGTTCGTGTTCTCCACGGCCGAGGCCTACCTCATCGAGGACGGAAGAGTGACGCATCCCGTGAAGGGCGCGACGCTCATCGGCAACGGACCCGACGCGCTGACGCGCGTCAGCATGATCGGCAACGATCTCGCGCTCGACAGCGGCATCGGCACCTGCGGCAAGGAGGGCCAGAGCATACCGGTGGGCGTGGGGCAGCCGACGCTCAAGATCGACGGCTTGACCGTAGGCGGGACGGGTTGACCGCCGACGAGCTTGCCGCGCGCATCGAAGATGGCTCGCTGATCGGCCTGCCGCCCGACTACTCGCTGGTCGCCATGGAAGTCGTGCGCGCGCTGATCCGCCGCAACGCGAAAGGGCTCAGGCTCCTCGGCGTACCGCAGCTCGGACTGTGCGCGGACCTTCTCATCGGGGCCGGCTGCGTGGCCGAAATCGAGACCAGCGCGGTGACGCTCGGCGAAGCGGGGCTCGCGCCGCGCTTCACCGAGGCCGCCGAGAAGGGCGAGATCGTGGTGCGCGACGCCACCTGCCCGGCGGTCCACACGGCGCTCCAGGCGACCGAGAAGGGCGTGCCCTTCATGCCGCTGCGCGGCGTGCTCGGCTCGGATCTGTTGAAGTTGAGAAAGGATTGGAAGGTCGTCGACGATCCTATGGGGACCGAGGGCGGCCCCATTTTGTTGATTCCCGCGATACAGCCGGACATCGCGCTGTTCCATGCGCGCTGGGCGGACGAGGCGGGCAACGTCTGGATCGGCCGGCGCCGCGAGCTCGCCACGATCGCGCACGCGGCGAAGCGCTGCTTCGTCACCTACGAGGAAAAGCGGTCCGGCGACATGCTGGAGGACGAGATTCTCGCGCCGGGCGTGCTCGGCGCGGTCTACGTCACCGCGACGGCGCAGGCGCGCCGCGGTGCCTGGCCCCTCGGGGTGCCGGAGGTCTACGACATCGACGACGCCCATTTGATGCGCTACGCGAAGGCGGCGAAGACGCGCGAGGGCTTCAAGCGCTACCTGGACGAGTTCGTTTGCACGCCAAAGAAGAGCTCCTCGCCAGCGTCGTCGCCCGCCTGATCGCCCGGTTGGGAAATGAGGCGGGGCACGTTGCGGTCGGCGCGGCCTCGCCCATTCCCGCCGCGGGCGCGCTTCTTCTCAAGCAGAAGCGACCCGGATTAAGGCTTTCGTTCCTCCATAGGCGCAAGGGCAATCCGTTCACCGAGGGCTCGCGCGAGCTCTTCGACCTCGCGGGGCAGGGCCGCATCGATGTCTTCTTCCTCGGCGGGGCGCAGATCGACGGCGAGGCCAACATCAACCTGGTGCGTGCCGAGGGCCGCCGCTTCCCGGGCTCCTTCGGCTCCGCCTTCATGTACTCGGTGGTGAAGAACGTGATCCTGTTCCGCGAGGAGCACTCGAGGCGCGTGCTGGTGCCGAAGGTCGAGTTCATCTCGGCCGCCGGCAACCCGGCGGCGCTCCTTACCGGCAAGGCGCTCTTTTCATGGCAGAAGGAAAAGCGCCGCTTCCGGCTCGAGAGCGTGCACGAGCCGGGCGACCTGCGCGCCGAGACCGGGTTCTCCTACGATTCCCCGGCTACGGTGCCGCTCACGGCCGAGCCCAGCAGGGAGGATCTTGCGCTGCTGCGCGGCGCGGTGGCGGCGGAGATGGCGCCGAACTACCCCGATTTCGCGAAACGCGTTTGGGGATAGCGGCCGGGCGGTAGCCATTCGGCGACATCGCAACGTGATTTTCAGTGACGGGAGGGTCACCGGATTCCAAGTAGCATGACGGCAGGGGGATCCAAGCACAAATGCCCAAGCGCGACCTGGACGAAGCGCTCAGCCTATACGGGGCGCTCATGCGGCTCGCCGTCAGTCACCCCGGCGGCCGCAATGACACGGAAGGCATGCGCCAGATGTCGGACCTCTGCACGCGGGCTGTCGACGTTGTGAACGACATGGAAACGCGTGCGTTGATACGCAACGTAGAAAGCCTGGCAAGGCGCCTCTTCCATGAAGACGGCCATGTCGGCATGGAGTCCGGCTCGCTCCAGGGTGTCAGCGCGCTGAAATTCCAGATCTACAACGCCCTCAGCAATCTGCGCGGTCGCCTGCAGACGTTGAAGGATCGCCCGCCGTCGAGGCCGGAGCTGCCGGCGCTGGAGGCCAAGAAGAACCTGCGCATTCTCGTCGTGGAAGACGACCATGACTCGGCGCAAACCCTGCGCAAGCTGCTCGAGCTTTGCGGATACACCGTTTCGGTGGCCTATACCGGCCGGGAGGGCATGGAAGCCGCTCAAAAGATGCCGCCAGACGTCGTTCTCTGCGACATCGGCCTGCCCGATACCGACGGTTACGAGCTCGCCGCCGCCCTGCGGAACAATCCAGCGACTGCGCGGGCGAGGTTGATTGCGGTTACCGCATATGGCGGCGAGCAGGACAGGCAGCGCTCGCGCGAGGTCGGGTTTCAACTGCACCTGGTCAAGCCGGTCAGGCCCGAGAAGCTTCTCGAGGAGCTCGATCAGCCGGCCGAGAGGCGATCGAACGGCACTTGAAGCAGCACGGGGCGGGGCTGTAGTTCGCCCGCTACAGCATGGTTCCATAGGGGCCATGTCGAATCGGATCAAGCGTGTTGTTGGCTTGGTATGGTTGGCGGGTACCACTTGCGAGGTGAATGGGCAAGGTGGAGACCGCCCCTCGAACCGAACGACGACGCAACAGCCCGACGCTGCGCATCCTGGTAGCGGACGACGAGCGCGACACTGTCGATGGCCTCGCGCTGATACTGAAGAACGAAGGTCACGTCGTGCAGGCTGCTTACACGGGGAAGGAGGTGCTGTCGGCACTGAGCCTCTTCAGGCCCGACGCGGTCATCATCGACATCGGCCTGCCCGGCGTGAGCGGCTACGCCATT
Source organism: Burkholderiales bacterium (assembly GCA_044870335.1). Lineage (GTDB taxonomy): Bacteria > Pseudomonadota > Gammaproteobacteria > Burkholderiales > SG8-39 > SCGC-AG-212-J23. Next base: position 48,881 of record JBIOYV010000111.1, read on the forward strand.
GCCCGGGCGATTCGCAATTCGTTCACCGAAATCCGCAGGCCGCTCATGATCGCCATCACCGGATTGTGGAAGGAAGCGCCGGACCGCCTGGTCGCGGAACAGGTCGGCTTCGATCACTTCCTGCTGAAGCCTTGCAACCCCGACGAGCTGATCCGACTGCTGAGCAGTAGCCAGAGCGTTTCGTCCCAGCCGCTTTAGCCCGTGAAGCGCGCATAGTGGTGCTCCGCCCGGGGGCGCGCCTATACTAGGCGCCATGAATGCACCCGAGAAGGTCAAGCAATACGACCGCGATGCCCACGTCGTGGGCAACATCGTTCACCTCGAGCATTTCAACGTGGTGGTCGACGACCAGCGGCTCGCGACGCTGTTCTACGTGACCGGGATCGGCGGCACGCGCGATCCGTATCTTTTTACCGGCCTGGAGAACATGTGGGTCAACTTCGGGCGCACGCAGTGCCACCTGCCGAGCCGCGGCGCGAAGCCCGAGGTCCTGCGCGGCACGATCGGCTTGGTCGTCCCGAGCCTTGACGATCTGGTGAAGCGCCTCGAGCACGCAGGCAGGGAGATGAAGCGTGTGGCGCCGGAGCGGCCGAGCAAGTTTTCTTTCAGAAGACAAGAGGAATTCGTCGAGGCGACCTGCCCCTGGGGCAACCGGGTGCGCTGCCACGCGCCGTCGCCCGGGTTCGGCAACACCGAGCTCGGCATCGTGTACGTCGACTTCGACGTGCCGCAGGGCACGGCCGACGGCATCGCGCGGTTCTACAAGGACGTGATGAACGCGCCCTCGAAGGCGCAAGGCGGGCGAGCCGCGGTAAGCATCGGGCGCAACCAGCACTTGTACTTCACGGAGACCTCGAAGCCGCTGCCCGAGTACGACAACCACCACATCCAGGTCTACATCGCCGACTTCGCCTCGCCCTACCACTGGCTGAAGGAGCGCGACCTGATCACGATGGAGACCGACGCCGACGAGTGGCGCTTCCAGTGGATCGTCGACCCGAAGGACGCGCGCAAGCTCTTCCAGATCGAGCACGAGACGCGCAGCATGCGCCACCGGCTCTTCAACCGCCCGCTCGTCAACCGCAACCACGCCATCACCAACCTGACCTACGTTTCAGGCTTCGACGCCTTCCGTGGGACATATTGAGCGCCCCGCAGTAGACAAAGGCAGGCTGTGGAATGAGTACGACCGCCCGCACGCGGACCTGCGCGAGGCGATCGAGCGCCTAGAGCGCGGCGGCGAGCTGCGCCGCATCCGCGGCGCCGACTGGAAGCTCGAGATGGGCACGCTCGCCGAGATCGTCTACCGCGAGCCCTCGCCGCCCGCGATTCTGTTCGAGGACATCCCGGGCTATCCGAAGGGCTTTCGCGCGTTCTCGGGGGCGACCAACTCGGCGAAGCGGCTCGCCATCCTGCTCGGCTTCCCGGTGCCTTCGCACCCGCTCGACGTGGTGCGCGCGTATCGCGACCGGATGAAGACGCACAAGCCGATTCCGCCCCGCGTCGTGAAAAATGGGCCTGTCTTGGAGAACATCCTCGGCGGGAAGGATGTGGACGTACTGCGCTTCCCCGCTCCCATGCTTCACGAGCAGGACGGCGGACGCTACATCGGCACCGACGACCTCGTGATCATGCGCGACCCGGAGCAGGGCTGGGTCAACTGCGGCACGTACCGCTCGATGGTGCAGGGCCGCGACCGCGTCAGCGTGTGGATCTCACCCGGGAAGCACGGCAGGCAGATCCGCGAGAAGTACTGGAGCGAGGGCAAGCCGTGTCCGGTCCTCATCAGCTGCGGCCACGATCCGCTGCTGTTCCTCGCCGGCGGCAACGAGATCCGTTTCGGGCTTTCCGAGTACGACTACGCCGCCGGACATCGCGGCGCGCCCTATGACGTGATCGAAAGCGAGCTCCACCGGTTGCCGATGCCGGCGCACGCGGAGATCGTGCTCGAAGGCGCGATGCACCCGGGCGAAACCGCCCCCGAAGGGCCTTTCGGCGAGTTCACCGGCTACTACGCCGGCGGCCGCAGCGAGCAGCCGGTGGTGCGCGTCGAGCGCATCTACCACCGCAACGATCCCATCCTCGGCATCGCCTGCCCGATGGTGCCGCCGTCGGACTTCTCGTACTCCAAGTGCGTGATGAAGGCCGGGATGATCTGGGACGAGGTCGAGCGCGCCGGCCTCTCGGGGGTGCGCGGCGTCTGGGTGCACGAGGCGGGCTGCGCGCGCATGTTCAACGTGATCTCGATCAAGCAGGCGTATGCCGGTCATGCGAAGCAGGCCGCGATGCTCGCCGCGAGCTGCCAGTCCGGCTCCTACCTCGGGCGTTTCGTGGTCGTGGTCGACGACGACGTCGACCCGGCGAACCTCGACGAAGTGCTCTGGGCGATGTGCACGCGCTGCGATCCCGCCGAGGATATCGATTTCATCCGCCGCCACTGGAGCGGGCCGCTCGATCCGCGCCTGCCGCGCGGCGTGACGTGGAACTCGCGCGCGGTCATCGACGCCTGCCGGCCGTTCGAGATGCTCGGCGAGTTTCCGCCGGTGGTCAGGGCATCGGCCGAGCTGCGCGCGCGCGTGCTGAAAAAATTCGACGACCAGCTCAAGTGAAGTATTTCTTGCTGGCCCTGGGGTTATGGGGGCAGGGCGCCGTGGCCGACGAGGTGTCGCTGCGCCTTGGCGGCAAAAACATCGAACTTACATTTTTACTACAAGACCGACTGGCGACGCTTGCGCGCGAGGCGCTCAGCCGCTGCGGGCCGAACACCGGCCGGCATCCGGGGAACTTCGGCCTGGCCGCGCTTGGTGTCGACAGCCGCTGGAAGCGGCTACTCGAGGGCTCGCGGCTGCGCGTACGCTTCGCCGAGCCCTTCGCAAGCGAATCGCATCTAGGCGGCGTGATCGGGGTATCAGAAGCTCTGATCGGCCTGGAGGACAAGGCGCTCTTCGTCGGACCGGATTTCACGCGTCACGGCGAAGCGATCGTCGAGCATCTGCAATGCGGCTATCTGCCATCCCTCGAGCTGGCGTGCCTCGCCGAGCTCGCGCCGCATCTGCCGGCGCGCTACCGAGAGACCTGCGCTAGGCTGGAGCGCGACGAGAAAGGGCGGATCGTCATGCCCCCGCCCGACATCGCCCCCTCCTGCAGCTAGCAGCTCAGTCGCCCCCCTGAGGCGACCAGGCACAGTCATGGCATTGATCCAGCCCGGGGCAGCGTCCCTGCCGGCGCGCGATGCAGTCCGCGCGCTCGTCGGGGACCTTCAAGAACCAGGCGAGGAACGAGGGGCTGTACCGGACCGCGATAGGCATGGCCCAGCCCGGCTGAAAGCGGAGAGATTTGATTGGCATCGGCGACCCCTTTGCTTACTGCGGTCGATGCTATGCCGGAGCGTGCCGCGCCAATTGACCTGGATCAGCACTCTCCCAGGGCGCGTCGAGAACTCGAGCGTTTGGGCCGGACCCCGCGACGCACAATGTTTCCGCGAGAAACGGTTTCCTTTTTAGCATCTTGCCTGCGGAGAATCGCCGGGGGCATACTCGATTCGCTGGACGGAAAGACAACCCATCGGGAGGAGGACCCATGGCGAGCAGTCCGAGCCGCAGGAATTTCATCCGCAGGACCGCAGCACTTACGGGAGGTGCGTTCGCGGCGGCGGGCGCAGCGCGCGCCGCGCCGCTGCCGGTGCCCTCGACCAACCGCGAGCCGGGGCGGATCATCGACGAGGCCGCGTACGGCATGCCGTCGAAGTTCGAAGGGCACGTCAAGCGCCGGCGCACCGACGTCTTGAAGAACCGGCAGAACCTGTCGGACTGGAGCATGACGCCGCTGCAGCACCAGCCCGGCATCATCACCCCGAACGGCCTGGTATACGAGCGCCACCACGCCGGCACGCCCGACATCGATCCGAAGACGCACAAGCTCGTGATCCATGGCCTGGTGAAGCAGCCGCTCGAGTTCACCATGGACGACCTGCACCGCTATCCGTCGGTGTCGCGCTTCCACTTTTTGGAATGCTCGGGCAACGGCCTCACCGACTGGCTCAAGCCCTCGTCGACTACCGTGCAGCAAACGCATGGCCTGCTCTCGGGCGCGCTGTGGACCGGCGTGCCGGTGTCCACCCTGCTCGAAGAGGCCGGCGTCGATCCGAAAGGCAAGTGGGCGTTGCTCGAGGGCGCCGACGCGTCCGCGCACACGCGCTCGGTACCGATGGAGAAGATGCTCGACGACACGCTCATCGTCTACGCCATGAACGGCGAGGCGCTGCGCCCGGAGAACGGCTACCCGGTGCGCGCGCTGCTTCCCGGATGGGAGGGGAACATCAGCGTGAAGTGGCTGCGGCGCATCAAGATCGGCGAGCAGCCGTGGCATTTCCGCAGCGAGACCGCGCGCTATACGGATCCGATGCCCGACGGGAAGTGGCGCCAGTTCAGCATGGTGATGGAGACCAAGTCGGTCATCACCAACCCGTCGGGTGGCATGAAGCTCAAGGGCCCAGGTTTCTACGAGATCACCGGCCTCGCCTGGTCGGGCGCGGGCAAGGTGCGCGCGGTGGATATCTCGACCGATGGCGGCAAGAGCTGGCGCGAGGCGCAGCTCGAGGAGCCGATCATGGACAAGTGCCTGACGCGCTTCAAGGCGGCGTGGACCTGGGACGGCAAGCCCGCGACGCTGATGAGCCGCGCGGTTGACAGCAACGGCTATGTGCAGCCGAGCGTGCAGGACATCCAGAAGAAGCGCGCGATTGTCGGCTTCGTGCAGCACCACAACGCGATCCAGCCATGGGCGGTGTCGGACAACGGGGAGGTGCGCAATGTCATCGGCCAGGCGTAAGCAGGTTTTTGCGTTGCTCGGCGCCGCGCTCCTCATCGGCTGCACGAGCATGGGCGGCGGCGGTGGAGGCATGCAGGCCAAATCGGCGACCGGCATTCCGCTGGGTGCGAGCGGGTCGCACTCGGTCCAGCCGTTGCCCGACAAGCCGCGCTTCGGTAAGGCGATCACCGAATCCGACGTTGCGGCCTGGAACATCGACATCCGCACGCCCGACGGCGCCGGCCTGCCGCCGGGCCGCGGCTCGGTCGCGCAGGGCCAGAAGGTCTACGCGGAGAAGTGCGTCACCTGCCACGGCGCCGACGCGAAAGGCGGCTCGGTGTACGGCACCATGGTCGGCGGAATCGGCTCGTTCAAAGGCAGCCCGCGGGTGCTGACGCCTGGGAGCATGTACCCGTACGCGCCGATCCTCTTCGACTACATTCGGCGCGCGATGCCGATGGACCGGCCGCAGACGCTGAGCGCGGACGACGTGTACGCGGTCTCGGCGTACCTGCTGAATCTCAACGGCCTAGTGCCCGCCGACGCGGTGATGGACGCGCAAAGCATGCCTAAGGTGCAGATGCCGAACCGCGACGGCTTCCTGCTCGACGACCGGCCCGACACCCAGGCGACCCGGTGCATGTCGAATTGCAGGTGAAGTCATAAGGAAATGCGCATGAGCATAGACGGCGCGCATGTTGCGGCGCTGCCTCATCGCGGCACAGAATTTCGCTGAAGGAGATCGAAGCGCATGGCCAAGTCCGCCGCTGAATGGAACGCGCCGCCCAAGTTTCCGGCGACGCACTACGTCGACTCGCGCATCTATACCGACCAGGCGATCTTCGAAGAGGAGAAGGAAAAGCTGTTCAAGCCCTCCTGGATCATCGCCTGCCACGAATCCGAGATCGCGAACGCTTTCGACTACCGCCTCTTCAACCACCCGAGCGGCGTGCCGTTGATCGTCGTGCGCGGCGACGACCAGAAGGTCCGCAGCTTCTACAACATCTGCCCGCACCGCGGCAACACCATCCTGTACGACCCGGCCGGCAACGCGAAGCGCATGACCTGCATCTTCCACGCGTGGTCATACGATACCCGCGGCAGTTGCATCGAGATCTCGCGCGGCGAGCAGGGTTACCAGGACCGTTTCCGCAAGGAGGACGCGTCGTTGCGTGAGGTGCGCACGGAGCTCGGCTTCGGCGGCTTCGTCTGGGTGAACCTCGACGACGCCGCCGGCCCGCTCCAGGACTACATCGGCCCGGCGATGGACATCCTCGCGCCATACATGGTCGAGCCGATGGAGGTGTTCCACTTCAACCGCGCGATCGTGCATACCAACTACAAGCTGTGGCACGACACGAACAGCGAGTTCTATCACGACTTCGTGCACTACTTTAACCGCATCACCGGCATGATGCAGCCCGGCTACTTCGACCGGAAGTACACCGCGTTCCCCAACGGCCACGCCAGCGTCGGCTCCATGAGCATCCAGTACGACAAGTATGAAGGCTCGAAGGAGCGCGCCGTAGGCTGGCCCGGGCTCACGCCCGGCGGCTGGTACATGGTCGACCTCTTTCCCGGCATGACGTACAACCTGCGCACCTCGGTCCTGCGCATCGACACCGCGATTCCCCTCGGGCCCAACAAGGTCGCGATCGAGTTCCGTGGGCTGGGGCTCAAGAGTGACACGCCGTCGCAGCGCGCGCAGCGCGTGTTCGACCACAACACGATCTGGGGACCGTTCGGCCGCAACCTGCACGAGGACCTGCTCGCGGTCCACGGCCAGGGCCGCGCGATGCGCGAGGGCACCGACAGCCGCTGGGTGATCCACGGCCGCGAGGAGGGGAGCACCATCCACGACGAAGTCGGCATGCGCCACTTCTATGCCGAGTGGAGCCGGCGCATGGGCCGCGCGGCCTACGATCCGTTCCACGAGAACCTGCCGGCGCCGACGCGGGTCGCGGCGTGAGCACCATGGAGCAGCGCGCGCAGATCGAGGAGCTGGTCTACCGTTCATGCATGGCGCTCGACGAGCGCGACTTCAAGGGCTTCCTCGAGCTGTGCGATCCGGGCTTCCGCTACAAGGTGACGGTCTACAGCCCGGAGATCCGCAAGGAGATGGTCTGGCTCGACCAGGACCGCCGCGGCATGGAGACCCTCTTCACCAACCTGCCGCGGCACAACAGCGACCACTCGCCGCTCGTGCGCCACGCCACCGTTTACACGGTGAAGATGGACGGGCAGGAGGCCGAGGTCGTGTCGGCGCTGCAGGTGTTCCGTACCGCGCTCGACGGCGGCGCGACCGAGCTGTTCGGCGTGGCGCGTCTCATCGACACCGTGAAGCTCGACGGCGGCACGCCCCGGCTCGTGAGCCGCGTTGTGCGGATGGAGACGCGCCAGCTCGGCTTCGGCTCCCACATCCCGTTCTGAGCCGGGGCGAGCGCGTGCGCGTCCAGGTGAACGCCCGAAACCGTGCCTTCCACTTCGAGACGGACAAAGGGGAAAAAATCCTCTACGCCGGCCTGCGGGCGCAGGCCGGCCTGCCCTACGAGTGCGCCACCGGCACCTGCGGCACCTGCAAGGCGAAGCTCGTCGACGGACGCATCGACGACGCCTGGCCTGAGGCGCCGGGGCGCAAGCACATCAAGCCCGAGCGCGGCGAGTTCCTCATGTGCCAGTGCGCGGCGCGCAGCGACGTGTCCATCGAGGTGGCAAGCTTCGTCTATCCCGCCGATCCGGGCGCATGCCGGGTCGGGACCCTCGCCGGCACTGTCGGCGAGGTGCGCCCCCTGACGCACGACGTGGCGGCGCTCGATGTCGAGCTCGACGCGCCCTGCGAATTCGACGCGGGCCAGTTCATGGTGGTCGGCGCGCCCGGCGTGCGCGGCATGCGCGGCTATTCGATGGTGAACTTCGCGCACGCGGCGCGGCGTCTCGAGTTCGTCGTGAAGAGGAAGCCCGGCGGCGGGTTTTCGGAGTGGCTGTTCTCGGATCAGGCAGCGGGCGCCCGCATCGAGCTGGTCGGGCCGCTCGGCAAGGCGACCTTCGATCCCGGCCTCGCGCGCAATATCCTGTGCATCGCCGGCGGCAGCGGCATCGCCGGGATGATGTCGATCCTGGCGCGGGCCGCCGAGGCGGGCTATTTCGCGCGCCACAAGATGTGGGTTTTCTTCGGCGTGCGCACCATGCGCGACGCTTTTTTCCTGGAGGAGCTGTCCGGATATTCCCAGGCGCAGATCACGCTCGCGCTGTCCGAGGACGATGTTTCGGAAGAGTCGAGAAAGGCGTGGCCTGGCCTGCGGTTCGAGCGCGGCCTAGTGCACGAGGTGGCGAAGCGCGCGATGGCAGGCAACTACCAGAACCTGCGCGCCTATGTTGCCGGGCCGCCGCCCGCGGTCGATGCGGCGATTCGCGTGCTGCTGCTCGACGCGAAGCTCACCACCGACAATATCCGCTACGACAAGTTCAGCTGATGGCCAGGCGCATGATCTGCCGCGTTGCCGACGTTCCCGAGAACGGGCTGAAGGAATGCGAGGCCGAGGGCGGCCTCAAGCTGGTGGTGGCGAACGCGGGCGGCGAATTCTTCGGCGTCCAGGCGATCTGCCCGCACCAGGAGGTGCCGCTGTGCGAAGGCCTGTTCGACGGCTCGACGCTCACCTGCCACATGCATCTTTGGCAGTGGGACGTGCGCACCGGCGCCCCGCTCGGCATCGCCGAGGCGCCGCTGCAGCGCTATCCGCTCGAGCGCCAGGGCGATGCGCTTTACCTGGGCGGCGACAACACGGCCATCGACGTGGGCGAGCTGTTCAACGGGCTGGACGCGTCCATCCTGGAAAAGCTGGCCGGCCTGGCGAAGCGCGAAAACCACGAAGCCGGTGCGCTGCTCTATCGTCCGGGCGACCCGGCCGAGGACTTCTTCGTGCTTGACTCCGGACGCATCGAGTTTCTGATCGGGCGCGGCGAGCGTGCCGCCCCCGGGGGGTTCATGCTCAACAAAGGCGAGGTGTTCGGCTGGGCGGCGCTGCTGGAAGGCACTCCGGCGCGCATCGCAAGCGCCCGGGCGCTCGAAGACTCGGTCGTGCTGCGCATCAACGGCAAGCGGGCGCTGAAGCTGCTCGAGTCCGATCCCGCCTCGGGGTATCTCGCGATGCGGCGCCTCGCGGGGCTGGTCGCGCGATTTCTGGCGGCGGGGGCAAGGTAATGAAAGCGTTTGCAGACGGTCCATCATTCACGGAGGAGGTCGAACCATGAGCAAGCCATTCAGGAGTTACGCTGCCGCGGCAGTGGTCTCGATGGCGCTGGCGGCGCTCGCACCGCTCGCTTTCGCAAAGGACTACGGCAAGCCCGGCACCCCGATCAAGCTGACCATCGGATACCAGCCTTACTACACCCAGGCCTGGTCGGCGGTGATCCAGAAGGAGATGCAGCTGTGGAAGAAGTACCTGCCGGCGGGCTCGACGGTCGAATGGGAGATCGGCCTGCAGGGCGCGATCGTCGGCAACGCCATGCTCGCCGACAAGAACGACATCGGCTACATGGGCGACATGCCGACCATCGTCGCCATCAGCAAGCAGAACGTGCGCGAGCTGCGCATGGTCGCGGTGCTGGGACTCGCGAACGACCAGTGCAGCGTGTTCCTGTCGCGCAACGAGGCGCCGGACTTCAAGAGCCCGGAAGAGGCGGTGAAGTGGTGGAGCGGCAAGCGCGTCGCGGTGGCGAAGGGCAGCTGCACCGACCGCAGCGGCCAGGAGACGATGCGCAAGTTCGGCATCAAGCCCGAGCAGTACCTGAACCAGAACATCGAGGTGCAGACCTCCAACTTCAAGGCCGGGCGCCTGGACGGCTCGATCATGTGGGAGCCGACCGCCTCCAAGATCATCATGGAGGGCATCGCCAAGCGCGTCGGCGACACCAAGATGATCGGCAAGCTCGACGGTGGCTTCATGGCCATGCAGCACGAGCTGATCAAGCAGCGGCCCGACGTGGTGAAGGGCTGGCTCGAGGCCGAGCTCGACGCGAATCTCTTCTGGGCGAAGCCCGAGAACTACATGAAGGTCGTGGAGATGGCCCACAAGAACACCCAGGGCTTCAGCAAGGAAGTGCTCTGGATGTCGATGGCCGGCAAGTACCCGAAGTCGATGGGCGGCGGCGACGTGCGCAACATCATGTATTACGGCATCAACGACGAGGTGAGGAACATGATGAAGGACGCGGTGGCGTTCCTGCACGAGATCAAGGTGCTGCCCATGGCGGAGCTGCCGAAGGAGCTGGTCGACTCCAGCTGGACCGACGAGATTCTGAAGCGGCGCGGTCTCAAGGTGCCGCTCGCGAAGATCGAGGCGCAGGATCCGTCGAAGTACCCGGACGGCAAGATCAAGCTGCCGGCGTCCTGGCGCGAGTAATGCGCGGTCAGCTTTCCGCAGCGACCGCCGGCGTCGGCCATGGCTGAAGGCAAGCCGGCGACGTCGGGGGGCGAGATCGGTGCGTGGACCATGTTCACGTACCGCTTTTCGAAATCGCTGCGCAGCCCCACGCCGTACCTGATGCTCGCGGGGTTCGCGCTGTTCTTCGGCGCCTGGTTCCTGCTTTCGGAGGTCTTCAGGTTCTGGCGCTTCGCGAGCCTTCCCGGGCCGCGGCAGGTGCTGATCGAGTGGTTCAATCCCAACCCGGTCTACGGCATGTCGCTCTATACGCCGGACTACTACATGCACATCTGGATGAGCCTGCGGCGGGTGCTCATAGCCTTTGCCATCGCCACGGGCCTCGGCGTGCCGTTCGGCCTGTTCCTCGGCTGGTCCAAGGTGTACCGGGAATTCACCTTCCCGGTGTTCGAGACGCTGCGGCCGATCCCGGTGCTCGCCTGGGTACCGCTCGCGATCGTCATGTTCAGGGGCGACGAGACGCCGGTGATCTTCCTCACCACGCTCGCCTCGTTCTACGCCACGGCGCTCAACACGATGCTCGGGGTGCAGTCGATCGACCCGTCCTTCCCGCGCGCTGCCGCCTGCCTGGGCGCCAGCAAGTGGCAGATCTTCCGCCACATCATCGTGCCGGGGGCGCTGCCGTTCATCTTCACCGGGCTGCAGATCTCGGTCGGGGTCGCCTGGTTCTCGCTGGTGGCGGCGGAGATGGTCTCGGGCGAATACGGCCTGGGCTACCTGATCAACAGCTCGTACGTCAACGTGCAGTACCCGGTGATCCTCATCGGAATGATCTCGGTCGGCATCGTCGGCTATGCGAGCAGCGCGCTCGTGCGCCTGGCGGGCGACTACATGATGCAGTGGCGCGTACGCGAGCTGGCGCTCGGGGAGGGACGGTGAACGCGCGCGCGCAAGCCGCGACGAAGGGCGCGATCCGCATCCAGAACGTCGACAAGGTCTACTACGCCCGCGAGGGAGCGGTGCAGGCCGTGTCCGACTGCAGCCTGGACATCCGCGCCGGCGAGATCTGCATGATCGTCGGACCCTCGGGCTGCGGCAAGACCACGCTGCTCAACGCCATCGCCGGCTTCCACGACATCACCGGCGGCGCGATCCATCTCGACGGCGAAATGCTCTGCGGGCCGGACAGGCCCAAGGCCGAACCGGGTCCGGACCGCGTGGTCGTGTTCCAGAACGGGGCGCTGTTCCCCTGGAAGACCAACCTCGAGAACGTCGCCTTCGGCCCGGTGATGCAGGGCAAGATGAACAAGGCGCAGGCCACGGAAAAGGCCCTCGGGATGATGGCCGATGCCGGCCTCTCCGGGGTAGAGCACAACTACCCGGGCGAGGTGTCTTCCGGCATGCGCCGGCGCGTGGAGATCGTGCGCGCCCTGATGAACGATCCGAAGGTGCTGCTGCTGGACGAGCCGTTCCGCGCCCTCGACTCGCTCACCAAGAGCGTGATGCACGAGGCGCTGCTCGAGATCTACTACAAGAACAAGGTCACGATCTTCTTCATCACGCACGACCTCGAGGAGGCGATCTTTCTCGGGCACCGGGTTGCCATCATGACCACCCGGCCGTGCAAGCCGAAGAAAGTCCTGGAAGTGGACATTCCCCATCCGCGCAACTACAGCGTGCTGACCAGCCCGCGGTTTCGCAGCCTCATGGAGGAGACGGTGAACGCGGTACACGAAGAGGCGGTCAAGGCGTTCGAGGCCGGCGAGAAGGAGATGTGATGAGCGCAGTTGTGGCGACCACGGCCAGCCCGCGTCCCCAGCCCGGTCAGTCGATCTTCCGACACAACCTGGTGCGCGCGGTGATCTCGATCGCGGTGTTTCTCGTGCTCTGGGAGCTCGGTGCGCGGTTCAAGCTGCCGTGGGTGGGTCAGGTGCCGCCGCCCACCGTGGTGTTCAACACCTGGCTGCCGCTCCTCCAGGACCCGGGCTACTGGTACAGCTGGGTCCAGAGCTCGCGCCGCGTGCTGTCGGGCTTCATCGCCGCCATGATCATCGGCATCCCGTTCGGCCTCGCCATGGCGACGAGCCGCGCGTTCCACGACGCCAGCTTCCCGGTGTTCGAGATCCTGCGGCCGATCCCGCCGCTTGCGTGGGTGCCGGCGGCGATCATCTTCTGGCCGACGCAGGAGCTTTCCATCGGCTTCGTCATTTTCCTCGGCGCGATCTTCACCATCATGCTGAACGTGATCGGCGGCGCGCGCTCGATCGATGTGCGCTTCTTCCAGGCGGCGCGCTCGATGGGGTCGAGCAACTGGGACATCTTCCGGCGCATCATCCTGCCGGGCGTGCTGCCCTCGATCGTGGTGGGCTGCGAGGTCGGCATCGGCATCACCTGGAACGTGGTGGTGGCGGCGGAGATGATCTCGGGCGGCGGCGGCGCGATCCAGTCGAGCGCCGGCGGCGGCCTCGGGTTCTTCATCTGGAACTCCTACATCGGCTTCTCCTACCCGCAAATCGTGGTCGGCATGATCAGCATCGGCATCGCCGGCTACATCTCGAGCGCGATCATCCGCAAGCTGGGCCAGACGATCACGCCCTGGGCGCGCACCCGATGAGCGCCGTGCCCAGCCTGCGCGCCAGCATCAAGGCGGGCGAGCTCGAGGTCTCGCATGTCTCCAAGAGCTACGGCGACGCACGCTTCCGCACCGAGGTCGTGCGCGACTGCTCGTTCAAGATCGAGCGCAACAAGCTGACGGTGATGATCGGCCCGTCGGGCTGCGGCAAGAGCACGCTGATCCGGCTTCTGGCGGGCTTCGAGAAGCCTACGAGCGGCGGCATCACCCTTAACGGCCAGCCGGTGACCGGGCCGGGACACGACCGCCTGGTGCTGTTCCAGGAGTCGGCGCTGTTCCCGTGGATGACCACGTGGGACAACATCCTTTACGGGCCGCGCGCGCGCGGCGAGGTCAGCCGGCAGACGCGCGAGCTGGCGGAATTCCTGCTCAACAAGGTCGGGCTCAAGGACTTCCGCAAGAAATACCCGACGCAGCTCTCCGGCGGCATGCAGCGGCGCGCGGAGCTTGCGCGCGCCATGATCAACAATCCCGCGGTGATGATCCTGGACGAGCCTTTTCGCGGCCTCGACGCGATGACCAAGGCGCTGATGTGGGAGTACTACTCGGCGCTGTTCGAGGAGACGCGCCGCACCAACTTCTTCGTCACCACCGACATCGACGAGGCGATCTTTCTCGCGGATCGGCTGCTCATCATGTCCCACATTCCGACGCAGGTGCGGGCGGTGATCGAAATCGACGTGCCGCGCCCGCGCACCCAGCTCGACCTGGTGGAGAACGACCGCGCCAACGAGATCAAGATGCAGGCGCTGTCGATCCTGCACGAGGAAGCAATGAAGTCGTTCGCGCGCGGCAGCAAGGCGGCCGCCGACTTTGTCGAGGCCTACTCGAAGCGCGTGAGCAAGATCTGAGCGCCATGGACTGGCTGCTGACGCGCGAGGCGGTGATTGCGCTCGCCGTGCTTGGCGCCATCGCCTCCACCGCGGCCAGCGCGCTGCACGTGCGCGGGATGCTCAGCGCGCTGCGCGCCCGCCAGCTGAATCTGCTCGGCTACGTGCTGATGGGGATCAGCATGGCGCTTTTCATCGTGGCCGGGTATCGAGCTGCGGCCTGAAGTCACAGCGGATCCGCGCGTGGGCGGCGGCGCTCGGCGTCGTAGAAAGGCAGGGAGGTAGCGCGCGCGAGACGGCCGTCCTCCAGGCGCAGCTCGCTCCCCGGCTGCAGGGACTGCGGTGGCGCGAACCCGAGTGCGATTCTCTTCTCCAGCAACGGCGAGAAGCACTCGCTGGTGACACGCGCGACGGGCAGGGCGGCCGGCGCGGGTGCGCCGACGATTTCCAGGCCCACCAGCCTTTGCCGCATCTCGAAATCTCTCCGCTCGTTGACGAGCCGCTCGAGGCCGAGCTCGCGCGGGTTGGCTCGGCCGTCGATCTCGCGGTCGAAGAGCACGTAGCCCGCCTCCATGCGCAGGCTGTCGGCGGCGGCCCAGCCGCATTCGCTCAGCCCGTCGATGCCGCCCGCTTCGAACAGCCGCTCGCGCAACGCCCCGGCCCCGGCGGCAGGCACCAGAAGCTCGTAGCCGAGCTCGCCGCTGTAGCCGATCCGGCCCACCGTCATTCCGTCGAAAGCACCGAAGTGGAAATAACGCAGTGAAAGAACGGCATCCTTGCCGATCAGTCGCGCGAGGATGCGGCCGCTCGCAGGCCCCTGAAGCGCGAGGATCGCGAACGCACCCGACACATCGCGGCCGCCGTAGGCGGCGCGGCGCCCCACGAACAGCCAGAAGCGCTCTTGGCCGAGGCGCCAGACCGTCGCGTCGATGAGGACCGCGCCGTCGTCCTTGAGGAGCAGCGTGTATGCTATCTGTCCGAGTTTGAGTTTCTCCAGATCGCGGGTCTGCAGACCCTTTAGCCCCGAGCCTCCGGAAAATTCGTACAAACCCATGAAGGAAAAATCGAACAGGCCCGCGGCGCGGCGCGTGGCGAGGTGCTCGTCCGCGGCGCTCACAGCGTGCGCAGCAGGAGAAGCCCGCCGGTCAGGACGCACAGAATACCGGCGAGCCGGCGCAGGACGAGCGGGCTCGCAAGGTGCGCCAGGCGCACGCCGACGACGAGACCGAGGAGCTCGAATACCGTGATGACAGCCGCCGTGTTCCAGTCGATGAACCCGTGCCGCAGGTTCGAGACGGAGCCCGAAGTCGCGGCCACGATCTGCAGCACCTGGCTCGTGGCCACCGCCGCGAGCGGCACGTAGCGCAGGATCACCATCAGCGGCACGGAGAAGAGCGGCCCCCCGGCCCCGGAGAAGCCCGAGCCGAAGCCCGCCGCGGCGCCGATCGAGGCAAGCAGCCATTTTTCGGCGCGGCCCCGGCCGTCGCGGGACCGCAAGCCCGGTTTTACCGGGAAGAGCACGTAGAACCCCGCGGCGACGATCACCAGCGCGATGACGATGGCGAGCGGGCGGGGATCGACCAGAGCGGCGGCGGCGGCACCGCAGAAGCCGAAGAAGAGCGCGGCGGCGCATACGGGCAGCGTGATGTTCCAGTCGATGCTGCCACGTCGTTGATACAGAAAGCTGCCGACGATGCCGGTGAAAAGGAAGCTGAAGAGCGAGGTCGCCGCCGCCTCGTGGATGGTGAGCCCGCCAAAGAGCGCCAGGAACGAAACCATCAGCACGCCGCCGACGCCGACCGTGCCGATGAGCAGGCCGACGAACGCGGCCACCGCCGCAAGGAGCAGGATCGAGCTCAGCCGGCGGCGAAGGCGACGAGCTCGCTCGTAAGCAGCACGGCGAGCTTCTTCATCAGGGCATAGCCGAGGCCAGGGTCGCCTTCCATGAGTCGGTTGAGCGCCGCGCCGTCGATGGCGACGACTTCGCACGCGGTGAGGCAATAGGCGGTGGCGATGCGGCGCGCGTGGCCCTCGACCAGCGGCGCCCAGCCGAACACGTCGCCGCGGCGGATGATGTCCCCGGCCGAGGTTTCGCGCTTGCCCAGGCCGAGGGTGAACCGCACCATGCCGTCGGCGAGGACGTAGAAATCGTCGACCGCGTCGCCCACGGTGTAGATGCGCGTGTCCTGCGGGAAGAAGCGGCCGCGGCCAAGCGTCGCAACGCGTTCGAGTTGCGCCTTGTCGAGGCCGGAAAAGAAGCGCGCCCGGTCCAGGACACCCGCGGCGTCGAAGGACGTTTCTGCGCTCAACCGGTGTTCGCGGCGCGGCGCGGGCTCTTGCCCGCCATCTGCCTGAACTTGGCGAGCTCGTCTTCCTTCATGAAGACGGTGTGCTCGGTTCCCGGGTATTTGCGCTCGCGCACGTCGTCGCGGTAGTCGGACAGACCCTTCTCGATGATCGGCACCAGGTCGACGTAGATCTTGGAGTGGCGCGGCACGTGCGCCTCGTACAGGTGGAACAGGTCCGAGCCGATGATGTGCACGCCGTGCGCGCGGTTGCCGGCGCCGAGCGAGATCACGGGTACGGGAAGGGTTTCGGCGAGGTATTCGCAGACCTCGGAGGTCGTGACCTCGCACATGATGGAGAAGCAGCCGGCGTCGACCATCGCCCAGGCGTCGTCGACCAGCTCCTTGGCGCGGTCGGCGGTCTTGCCCTGGGCGAAGAAGCCGCCGAGCTGCGGCATGCGCATCGGCGTGATGCCGATGTGGCCCTGCACCGGGATGCCGGCCTTGATGATCGCCTCGATGTACTTCGCGTGATGCTGGTTGCCTTCGCACTTCATCACCTCGGCGCCGCCCTGCGACACGTACTTGGCGGCGTTGTCCACCGCCTGCTGCGCCGACAGGTGAAAGCTCATGTAGGGCATGTCGACCATGCGCAGGCCGTACTTGGAGCCGCGCTTCACCGCCTGCGCCATGAACATGA
Source organism: Burkholderiales bacterium (assembly GCA_044870335.1). Taxonomy (GTDB): domain Bacteria; phylum Pseudomonadota; class Gammaproteobacteria; order Burkholderiales; family SG8-39; genus SCGC-AG-212-J23. Next base: position 65,518 of record JBIOYV010000111.1, read on the forward strand.
CTTCCTCGAAAGACACCGAGGTGGTGGTCTCGTGGCCGAAGAGCACCATGCCGCCGGTGTCGGACACGCACAGGATGTCGATGCCGACGCGGTCGGCGATGATCGCGGTCTCGTAGTCGTACACGGCGAGCTGCACGATCGGCTCGCCTTTCTTCATCTTCTCCACCAGCATCGGGATGGTGACCTTCTTGCGCGCGGGCTGCGCGGGCTTGGCATCGGCCATGGATGACATTCCTCCTCTGACGAATCGCTTGGATAGCAAGAACGAGGCGCGAATGCAAGCGGGGATGTTTCTCCAGGAAACGCCTCAGCTCAGGTTTCGGCGGCTGCGTTTCAATCCCCATTGCCGGCGCCGCATCCACAGCGCCTTGCGGCCGATGCCGAGCATGCGCGCGAGCTCGATCTCGCTGTGCGAGTCCTGGAAGCGCTCGACCACCTCGCGGATGTAGTCCTCGATCGCGAGCGGACGTCCGCCCGTCAGCGGCATGCGGCGCTGGGCGAGCGCGCGCGCCACCGCGCGCAGGAACTCGTCGTTGTTGAACGGCTTCATCACATAGTCGACCGCGCCGCCGCGCAGCGCGGCGATCGCGCTCTCGATCGACGAGTAGCTGGTGATCATGATGATCGGCAGCCGAGGCCTGCGGGCGCGGACCGCGGCGATGACCTCGAGGCCGGTGCCGTCGGGCAGCTTGAGATCCGTGATCACGAGGTCCGGCTCGGCGGCGTCGACGCGGGTCCTCGCTTCCTTCGCGCTGCCCGCGCGCTGCACGGCATAGCCCTCGCGCTCGAGGAGCAGGCCGACCACCTCGGACACGCCGGGATCGTCTTCGATGAGCAGGACGCGCTCGTTCATATCGGAAGCGCGATCTCGAAGCGCGCCCCGCCCTGCGGATGGTTCGCGGCGCGGATGCTGCCGCCGAGCTCGTGCACGATCTCGTAGCTGATCGCGAGGCCGAGCCCGATGCCCTCGCCGGGCTGCTTGGTGGTGAAGAACGGCTCGAACACGCGCTCGAGGTGCTCCGGCACGATTCCGGGGCCGGCATCGCGGATCGCGAGCACGACCTCGCGGCCGTCGCGGCGAGCATGCGCTTCGATGCTGCCGCTCCCCTGCATCGCCTGCGCCGCGTTCAGGAAGATGTTGAGCACCACCTGCTCGAGCTCGCCGGGGCGCGACAGCACCGTGACGCCCGGCGCGCCCTGGTATTTCACCTCTACGGTCTGGCCGCAGGGACTGTGGCGCAGCAGCGCTTCGGCCGCATGCACGGCATCGTCTACGGCGAGCGGCTCGGCGTCACCCTGCACGCGCGAATAGTGGCCGAGCTTCCTGGTGATCGCGACGACGCGCGCGACGTTCGCGGCGATCGAGGCGAGGCCCTTTTCCATCGTCTCGGGCGTGACGCCGCGCCTGGACTGCAGGATCTGCAGCATCGACGACACTGCGGCGAGCGGGTTCGACACTTCGTGGCACACGGCGGCGAGCATGAAGCCGAGCGAGGCGAGGCGCTGGGTCTGTGCAGGGATCGGGTTCTCGTCGTTCATGTCGCCCCCCTCAGCGCGGGTCGCGCGATCGCGCGCTCGTCGATCGGGACGCAGAGCGCCGCCGCCGCGATCGAAAGCGCGATCGACGTGAGCCAGATGAGCTCGTAGGAGCCGGTGAGATCGTAGGCCGCGCCGCCCGCCCAGGCGCCGACGAACGCGCCGAGCTGGTGGCCGAGGAACGAGATCGAGAACAGCGTCGAGAGGTACTTCACGCCGAAAATCTGTGCCACCAGCGAGTTGGTGAGCGGCACGGTGGCGAGCCAGGTGACGCCGAGCACCGCCGCGAAGAGGTAGGTGCCTGCGGCGGAAAACGGCGCGGCGAGGTACAGGGAAATGGCGATGGCTCGGATGACATAAAGCCACGTCAGGATCCATTTCTTACTGTAGCGGCCGCCCAATGCCCCTGCCACGGAGGAGCCGACGATATTGAAGAACCCGATCGTCGCGAGCGCGGTCATCCCCTGCGTCGGCGTGAGGCCGCGGTCGACCGCGTAGGCCGGCAGGTGCGTCATCACGAAGATCGTCTGGAAGCCGCAGACGAAGAAGCTGCCGGTGAGGAGCCAGAAGCCGCGGTGATGTATCGCCTCGGCGAGGGCCTCGCCGATCGACTGCTCGCTCTCGTGCGCCGCGGGATTGCGCCCGCCCAGCGCGGCGCCGAGCGGGATGATCAGGAACGCAGCCGCGCCCAGCACGACCAGGGCGTTGACCCAGCCGAGGCCTGAAATGAGCGCCTGGCCGCCGGGCAGCATGGCGAACTGGCCGATCGAGCCGCAGGCGCCGGTGATGCCCACGGCGAAGCTGCGGCTCTCCGGCGGAAAGGCCCGCGCGACGACCGCGAGGACCACGCCGAAGCCGGTGCATGCGAGGCCCAGCCCGATGAGCAGGCCCGCCGTGGCGTTGAGCTCGAGCGGCGTGGCCGAGTGCGCCATCGCGATGAGCCCCAGCCCGTAGGCGAGGCCGCCGAGCGACAGGACGCGGCCGGCGCCGTAGCGGTCGGCGATCGCCCCGGCGAGCGGCATGCCGAGGCCCCACACCAGGTTCTGCAGCGCGATTGCGAAGGAGAACACCTCGCGTCCGCAGCCGAGGTCGATCGTCATCGGCCGCAGGAACAGGCCGAAGCTCTGGCGCGTGCCGAGCGCGAGCATCAGGATGAGGCCTCCGCAGACGAGGATCCCCGCAGGCGAGCGCCAACGCATGCGCTAGTATGTATCTCACGGATGAAGCTTTGCATAGTGTCCGACAGCCACGATCGCGCCGACGCCCTCGCGGACGCGGTGCGCGCGGCCGCGGCGAAAGGCGCGCAGGCGGTGATCCACTGCGGCGATGTCATCGGCACGCAGACCTTGCGCGGCGCCATGGCGGTCGGCCTGCCGATGCACGTCATCCACGGCAACAACCTCGGCGACCCCGTGTCGCTCTCGCGCTGGGCGCGCGACAGCGACGGCCGGCTCCAGTACCACGGCCCCGACGCGCGGCTCGACCTCGGCGGACGCCGGATCTTCGTCGTGCACTATCCGGAATACGGCTACGCCATGGCGTGCACCGGGGACTGGGATCTCGTCTGCTGCGGCCATTCGCACCAGGCAGGCATCGAGCAAATCCTCAATGTGAAGAGCGGCAAGACATGGTTGGTGAACCCCGGTACGGTGGCGGGGCTCGCCGCACCGGCGACCTGGGTGCTCGGCGATCTTGCTGCAATGCACTTCGAGCGGCATTCGCTCGCTCTATAGCCGCATAGCTCGTTTTTAGCGGTTTGTCCTGTCCGCCCTCTTAGAATCGGCGCGAGGAGGATGCGATGTTTGCAATCAATCCGTTCGCCGCGCTGTCGGCGACGATACCCCCTGCCGCCATGCAGGCCTACGTCGTGGCCATGGTCGCTCTGGTCGCCGCGGGTACGCTGTTCGACATCGTGCACAAGGGCAGCGCCCGGTATTTCTTCGACAACTGGCGCCGCTCGAAGGCGAGGGCGCGGAGCGAGCTCAGCGGCGGCGAGCTGGCGTCGATCGCAGTCCAGAGCGCCGTGGTGGATGTCCTCGCGTCCGGGGAATTCTGCAGCGCGCGCCGCCGCATCGCCCATCTGCTGACCATGTACGGCTTCCTGATCCACGTGATCTCCACCGTCGTGATGGTGTTCAACTATTCGACGGCTTCCATCTGGCCGCACCTCTGGTGGATCGGGGGCGTCATGGTCTGTATCGGCGGCTACTGGTTCTGGTTCTTCATCCGCGCCGACGTCGCCGCCGAAGGGAACTCGCCGCTCCGCATCATGCGCGCGGACTTGTTCATCCTGTCGCTCCTGGCCAGCGTCACGCTCGGGCTCATCTGGGCGTGGGCGCAGGCGCGCGGCAGTACCGGGTCCCATGTTTGGTTTGCTCTTTACATCATCGCAACGACGCTGCTCTTCGGCTCGGTGCCGTGGTCGAAGTTCGCCCACATGTTCTTCAAGCCGGCGGCGGCGTTCGAAAAGAGGGTCTCGCACGCGAACGGCACGCGGAGCAATCTGCCTGGGCCCGCCGACAAGCCGGAGCAGTTCGGTAGCGCACGCACCGCGCCGCGCCACTACTGAGGGGATTCGAAATGCCTACTTTCGTCTACATGACCCGCTGCGACGGCTGCGGGCACTGCGTCGACATCTGCCCCTCCGACATCATGCACGTCGACAAGACCTATCGGCGCGCCTACAACATCGAGCCGAACATGTGCTGGGAGTGCTACTCCTGCGTGAAGGCCTGTCCGCAGAACGCCATCGATGTCCGCGGCTACGCCGACTTCGCCCCCTTGGGGCACAGTGTCCGGGTGCTTCGGGAAGAGGCAAAGGCGACCGTTTCATGGCGGCTCAAGTTCCGGGACGGCCGCGAGAAGAACTTCGTATCCCCGATCCGCACCACGGCCTGGGGATCGATCAAAGGTCCGGCGGAATACGACGCGCCGCGCGCCGAGGATTTCGCGAGCCAGGAGCTCGCGCACGAGCCGACCTCGCTCAAGATCGACGGCGGATTGCCGACGCTGCGCGCCGGCCGGCTCAAGCCCGGAGTCCTTTGATGGGGCTTTTCGGCGGCAGGAAGACCGTTCTCGTCGACGCCGACATCCTCGTCGTCGGCGGCGGCATGGCGGGCTGCGGCGCGACTTACGAAAGCCGCTACTGGGGACGCGACCTGAAGATCGTGTGCGTCGAGAAGGCGAACATCGAGAGGAGCGGCGCGGTCGCGCAGGGCCTCTACGCAATCAACTGCTACATGGGCATGCAGTGGAACGAGAACCAGCCCGAGGACCATGTGCGCTACGCGCGCAACGACCTCATGGGCCTGGTGCGCGAGGACCTGGGCTACGACATCGCGCGCCACGTCGACGGCACGGTGCACAAGTTCGAGGAATGGGGCCTGCCGATCATGCGCGACCCCAAGACCGGCCGCTACCAGCGCGAAGGCAAGTGGCAGATCATGATCCACGGCGAGAGCTACAAGCCGATCGTCGCCGAGGCCGCGCGCAAGGCCGCGACCCAGGTCTACAACCGGATCATGGTGACGCACCTCCTGATGGACTCGGCGAAGCCGAACCGCGTCGCCGGCGCCGTCGGGTTCAACGTGCGCACAGGCGACTACCACGTGTTCCGAGCCAAGACGGTCATCGTCTGCGCCGGGGGCGCGTCGCACATCTTCAAGCCGCGCGCGGTGGGCGAAGGAATGGGGCGCACCTGGTATGCGCCGTGGAGCAGCGCGTCGGCCTACGGGCTGCCGATCCAGGTCGGAGCGAAGATGACGCAGATGGAGAACCGCATCGTCCTTACCCGCTTCAAGGACGGCTACGGCCCGGTCGGCGCCTACTTCCTCCATCTCAAGACGTACACGCAGAACGGCTACGGCGAGGAGTACGAGAAGAGGTGGTACGAGGACACCAAGGCCCTGGTGGGCGACTACGTCGACCGACACCCGGTGCCAACCTGCCTGCGCAACCACGCGCTCCTGAAGGAGGTCGCGGCCGGCCGCGGTCCGATCCGCATGGTGACCAAGGAGGCGTTCCAGGATCCGCACAAGGAGGTGGTCGGCTGGGAGAACTTCCTCGGCATGACGATCGGCCAGGCGGTGGTCTGGGCATCGCAGAACATCGATCCCAAGGAGATCAATCCCGAGCTCACCACGTCCGAGCCCTACGTCATGGGCTCGCACGCCACCTGCTCGGGTGCGTGGGCGAGCGGGCCGGAAGACTACGCTCCCGACGAGTATCAGTGGGGCTACAACCGCATGATGACGGTCGAGGGCCTTTTCGGGGCCGGCGACACCATCGGCGGCACCGCCCACAAATTTTCGTCAGGCTCGTTCACCGAAGGGCGCATCGCGGCCAAGGCGGCGGTGAAGTACGTGAAGGACATGAAGAACGCCCAGCCGCAGGTGAGCGAGCAGGAAGTTCGCGACCTGCGGAAAACCATCTACCAGCCGCTCGAGAACTTCCGCGTCGGCCGCAACGAGATCACCGCCGGCACCGTCTCGCCGAGCTACCTGCTTCCGATCCACGGGCTGCAGCGCCTCGAGAAGATCATGGACGAGTACGTCGGCGGCATCGGCACCAACTACATGACCAACGGCAAGCTGCTCGAGCGCGGCCTCGAATTGCTGGGCATGCTGAAGGACGACATGAACAGCATGGGCGCCGAGGACCTGCACCAGCTTCAGCGCGTGTGGGAGCTGCACCACCGGCTGCTCGCCTCGGAGTCCGTCACCCGCCACACGCTCTTCCGCGAGGAGACGCGCTGGCCGGGGTACTACTATCGGGGCGACCACATGAAGCTGGATGACGAGAACTGGCACTGCTTCACCCTCTCTCGCTACGACCGCCATAGCGGCGAGTGGACGATGGGGAAGGCGCCGGTCTACCACATCGTCGACTAGAGCCGCGCACGGGGCTCGCGCGCCTGCCCGGGCGCGCGGCGGGTCGCTTTATGGCGCCGAAACGATGCGGCCAGCGTCCAAAGGCTGCGCCGCGTTCGCGAGGATGTAGTCGGCGATCTTGGCGCCTACGGCTCGGGTTGCCTCGCTCGCGCCCCGGAAATGCATGCCGCCGTAGGTGCGCGCGTCGACGCCTTCCTGCGCCATGTCCGAGATGCGCGTGTAGCGCCGCGGCTGGACGCCGCCCTCGGGCGGTGCCGGGAAGACGGTGTTGAAGGCGGGGTGAACCTCGAAGCTGTTCGCGTCGCCGAAGAAGTGCTGAAGCACGCGGGGGGCGGCGCCATGCGATCCCGGATGCGAGGCCGGATATTCCGGGTGATTCGGCGTCGGAATAAGCGGAACCCAGCTTGAGATCGGGGCGGTGTCCGGGTTGCGGGCGTGCTGCGCGTGCGCAATGGCTTTGATCGGCCGCCAGGTCACTTCCTTGGGATCCATGCCGAAGTCGCGCTTGGCGCGGAACACCGTCACCGACGTGTCGTGCAGCGCAATCGCGAGCAGCGCGAAGATGCGCGAGTTCTCGGCGCGGCCGGTGCCGTGTGCCTTGGCGAGCTGAATCGCCGCCTCGACGTAATCGTTGGTGACGTAGCCGTTGAAGAAGTAGGCGATGTACGCCTGGTCCGGGGTGCGGCGAGAGCCGGCCTTCACGCCGAATGTCGCGATCTCGTTGAAGCTCTCGGCATAGGCCGCGCTGTCGAGCTTTGCCCAAGGCCGCGGGAAGGCCGGCTGGAACTGGGCGTTGCTAGTCAGCACGAACGGCGTCGTGAAGGGGAGGTTGCCCGGCGACATGCTGGTAGCGGTCGCGGATTCCCACTGGCCGATGGCTGCGCCGGCGCCGTTGAAAGCGGGGACCGGAGCGTTGAAGCCGTCGGTCGCACGCCACGCCAGCACCTGGGTCGCGACGCTCTCGCCCCAGGCGATGCCGCGCGCGACGCTCGCCGCGTCGTCGCGGGCGAACTCGGCGAGAGACCGCGCGCGCTGGTTGTCGAAGCGGCTGAGCTGCGCCGGATAGAACGACTTCAACGTGGCGTAGGCCGCCTGCACCAGCGCCGCGCGCGCATGAGTTCCGGCCGGCGCCTTCTGCGTCACGAAGACGGGCGTGTATCTGCCAAGGACGCCGTTTTGCGCGTCGAACATTGCGGTGTTTACCGTCGCAGCCATGCGCATGCTCTGCGGGTTGCCCAAGGTACTTGCGACGATCGCGTCGAGCATCACCTGATTCCACACCAGGGTCTCGTCGACCTCGACATCGGCGCAGACGCCGGGCAAGGGAGCGAGCAATGCGATGAACAGGATCGAGCGAAGAAATGCGCTACTCATGGAGACCTCCTTTAAGAAAGCGTGCGGCGATTCTTCGCGCCGCGGCACTGCCGGTAAATCCAACGGAGGTCTCGGCCGACCAGTACCAAAGTCTCGGAACCGTGATTCGTGCCGGCGACTCGGGTACCCTGTGGCATGCGGGGCCTATCTGTAGCAATCTCCGTCATGCTGCTGTCATGCCTGGCTAACCCGGCATGGAGCGCGGCGCAGCCGGGCAAGACCTACCGCATCGGTTACCTGTCGCTCGCCCCGATTACCGACAAGCCCTCGCCCGAGCGCGCGGCGTTTTTCCGCGCCATGCGGGAGCTGGGATATATCGAGGGCAAGAACCTGATCGTCGAATACCGCTCGGCCGAGGCAAACATCGAATCGCTGCCCGATGCGGCCAGCGATCTGGTGGAGCTGAACCCGCCTCTGATCTTCGCCGTGGGAACCCCGACTGCGCTCGCCGCGAAGCAGGCGACGCAGACGATCCCGATCGTGATGATCGCCGCGGATCCGGTGGAGAACGGCCTGGTCCCCAGCCTCGCCAGGCCGGGCGGGAATCTGACCGGGCTCTCCTTGTTCGACGCCAGGCTCGCTTCCAAGCGGCTCGAGCTTCTCAGGGAAGCGCTGCCGAAGGCCTCGCGCATCGCGGTGCTCTGGACGCGCTTCCACCCGGCCCACCTGCAGACGCTGCCGCTGCTGGAAGCCCGCGCGAAGGAGCTCGGCCTCAGGCTGCAGGGATTCGAGGTGCCGCGGACCACCGAGCTGCAGCAGGCGTTCGACCGCATGAGCGCGGCGCGGCCGGACGCGATCCTGGTGCTGACCGACTACCGCACGCTCACCTATCGTGCGCTGATCGCCGAGTTCGCGGCGAGGAACGGCCTGCCGACGATGTTCGGATCGCCCGAGTCGGTGGAGGCCGGCGGGTTGATGTCGTATGGAGTGAGGCTCGCCGAGCTGTTCACCCGTGCCGCCGGATTCGTCGATCGGGTGCTGAACGGCGCACGGCCGGGTGACTTGCCGATCGAGCAGCCGAGCCGCTTCGACCTCGTGGTCAATCGCAGGACCGCGAAGCTGCTGGCGCTGGAGTTGCCGGCGCCGTTACTGCTGCGCGCGACCGTGTTCGTCGAATGAAGCCCGGCCGGCGGCTGTTCGCCAAGTACGCTGTCCTGATCATGGCGCTGGTGAGCTTGGCGCTGCTCGCAAGCGCGGCGCTGGAGATCTACGTCTCCTCGCGCGAGCGCCATGCGACGCTTCTCGCCGCCCAGGACGACAAGGCCAGGTCCGCGGCGGCCAGTGTCTCGCGCTACATCGAGGATCTCGCGCGCCAGATCGAATGGGCGACGCTGGGCGCCCCGGGTGTCGGCGCCCCGCATCTCGCCGAGCGGCGCATCGACTACTTGAAGCTGCTGCGCCTCGCGCCGGCGATCACCACGGTGAGTCTCGTAGACGCCGGCGGGCGCGAGCGGCTGAAGGTGTCGCGGGTCGATGCGGACCGCACTGACAGCGGCGAAGACCTTTCGCAGCATCCCGGCTTCGCCGGCACGCGCGATGGGCGGCTCCACTTCGGCGCGATCCACTTCGCCGATCAGACCGAGCCGCACATGAGCATCGCGGTGCCCACCGCGGTCGGCGATGGTGCCGTCACGCTTGCCGAAGTGAACCTGAAGTTCGTCTGGACGGTGGTCACCGAGATCAAGGTCGGCGAGCGCGGCTACGCATACGTGGTCGATGCCCGCGGGCGGCTCGTGGCTCACCCCGACATCAGCCTGGTGCTGCAGATGACCGAGCTCGCCCGGCTGCCGCAGGTCCGGGCCGCGCTCTCCGGCCAGGACGGCATGGACGCTCGCGACCTGTCCGGGCAGGCTGTGCTTGCGGCGCATGCCGCGATTCCCCCGCTCGGCTGGTTTGTGTTCGTCGAGCAGCCGCGCGACGAGGCGTTGACGCCCATGTATGCCGCCATGCGGCGCACAGGCTTGCTGCTGCTCCTCGCCCTTGCGCTCGCGCTCGCCGCGAGCCTGATGCTCGTGCGTCGCATGGTTGCGCCAATCGGCGCGCTGCGCCTGGGCGCGCTAAGAATCGGCGAGGGAAACCTCGGCCACCGCATCCGCGTCGATACCGGCGACGAGCTGGAGGAGCTCGCCGGGCAGTTCAACCGCATGGCGGCGCAGCTCGAAGACCTTTACGCGGACCTGGAGCGCCGCGTCGCCGAGCGCACGCGCGAGCTCGACGACGCGAACCAGGCGAAATCGCGCTTCCTCGCCGCCGCGAGCCACGACCTGCGCCAGCCGATGCACGCGCTGAGGCTGTTTGTGGGGCAGTTGCGCTCGGCGAGGCACAGCACGGACCTGAACGCGCTCGTTGCGAGAATCGAGACCGCCGCGACGGCAATGGGCGAGCTCCTCGACGAACTGCTCGACCTCTCGAAGCTGGACGCGGGCGTGGTTAGCGCACGGCCGCAGGACCTTCGCATCGCGGACCTGCTGGAATCCATGGCCGCGCAGTTCGCTCCGCTCGCGCGGGAGAAAGGGCTGAAGCTGCGCATCGTGCCGTCGGGCGCCTGGGTGCATAGCGACCCGGTGCTCCTGCAACGCATCCTCCTCAACCTGCTCTCGAACGCGCTTTCCTACACGGAGCGTGGTGGAGCGCTTGTCGGCTGCCGACGGCGAGGGCAAAGCCTGCGCATCGCAGTGTGGGACACCGGTTGCGGCATTCCCGAAGACCGCCGGCAGGACGTCTTCCGCGAGTTCGTGCAACTGGATCACCCGCGGCGCGATCGCAGCAAAGGGCTCGGCCTGGGACTCGCCATCGTGTCGCGGCTTGCGCAGCTTTTGGGCAGCCGCATCGAGCTGCGCTCGACGGTCGGCCGCGGCTCGATGTTCGCGATCGACGTTCCGCTCGCCGACGCGGCGTCACAGGTCGAGCCGGCGGCGCAGCGCGAGCCGCAGCAGCACGCGGCGAGCCTGCGCGGTACCTTCGTCGTCATCGTGGAAGACGACGAGCCCGCGCTGGTGGGCACGCAGCGGCTGCTCGAGGACTGGGGCTGTCTCACGTTGACGGCCGGCAGCGCTGCAGAAGCGCTCGACAGGCTGACCGAGCACGATCGGCCGCCCGAGCTGATCGTATGCGACTACCAGTTGCGCGCCGGCGTAACAGGAATCGAGGCGATTCGCCACATCCGCATGGCGGCGCAGTGTGCGGTTCCCGCCGTGCTCGTTACCGGAGACACCACCCCGGAGGTGCTGCGTGCCGCAAACGAGCACGGTCTGCCGGTGCTGCACAAGCCGGTATCGCCGGCTAAGCTGCGCGCGCTGCTCGCGCATTTGCTGGTGTCCGCCCCCGCCAGCACTCAATTACCGCTCGGCTGAGCTTTCGCCGGCCCGACGGGGTCAAGCACCAGGCCAATGCGGGCTGCCGCGATTACCGCTTGCGTGCGGCTCGTCACGCTGAGCGTCTTGAGCACGTGGGTGACGTGATTCTTCACCGTCGACTCGGCGAGATCGAGCTCCCGGCAGATGAGCTTGTTGGACTTGCCCTGCATCAACAGGGTCAGGACCTGCGACTGCCGCTCGGTAAGGCCGAGATCCGAAGGCCGCAGCTTCGCGCCGCCGGGCTGCAGCACGGGCTCGGCGCCGCCGAGGATTGCGGGCGGAATATAGATCCCGCCCGAGAGCACGAGGCGCAGCGCGCTCGCCAGCACTTCGTTGGACGAGGACTTGGGAATGTATCCCATCGCCCCATGGTCGAGCGCCTGGGTGACGCTCGCGCGGTCCTCCGCCGCTGAAATGACCACCACGGACACCGCCGGGTAACGCGTGCGCAGCTCGCCGAGCGCCGCCAGCCCGTGCATCCCCGGCAGGTTCAGGTCGAGAAGTACGAGCTCCAGTTCCGGCTGCGCTTCGATCAGCGCGAACGCCCGGCCACAGTCGCCGGCTTCGAAGACGGTCACCTCGCGCCCGAGTTGCTCGAGAACGCAGCGCAGCGCGTCCCGAATCAGCGCGTGATCGTCCACTATGAGCACTTCCATGGCGTCTCAGAGGGCTCCGAATCGTGGCGGAAAAGAGTTAACCGCGCGCGGGCTCTGACCCCGAATCAGGTGCGCGTCGCCGACGCGCCGGGTAAATTTTATCCGATCGGAATACTCCAGCACCTCGATAGCGAGACTGCGGCCGATTCCCGAGCGGTCGCGGAACGCAGCGACCGTTATCCCCCATTACGCGCGAGCTTCCGGGCCACCGTTCGAGGCTCTTCACCGACGAAGGCAGGAAGAAGCGATTATTGGCATAACGCCGCTTGTCTGCCGCCCTTCCAGCCGAACGCATGACCCATGTGACGGCAACCACGGCTCACATCATCGACTGAATCAACGACCTGAAAACGGGTCGGTTAGACTGTAGGTGGACAAGGGCGGGCGTGTTGTAGGTGGACAAGGGCGGGCGTGTCATGGGCAACTTGCGCGGAATACGGGGAGGCTTGCGAGCGGTTGTCCTTGGCCAGAATCCGAGCACGGGCTCGGCCGAACAAGGGGCCGCTCGGCCTGAACCCGGACGCGGGCGTTGACACGGCCAAGGAGCTCTCTTACGAGGTCCTCCTCGAGAACCAATCGCGCCACATCGGCGGGTGGGCGAAGAACATCCAGCCGATCGACAAGGACACGCTCGGCCGATATGGAACCTCGTTCGCTGTTCACGGCAATAACCGAATACGCGTCACCGAAAACGGCATCGACGTCACCGCCGTCACTCGGATCTTCAGAGTGTGGCGGGTGTGGTCGGCGCCGTTGGACCGCAGCAGCCGCGACAGGACCGCGGAGTACCGCACCGGCGCGCGCTTCCTCACTGAGTTTCTCGTCGGCGTTCAGGACAAGCCGGGTTTCGGTGGCCTTCAGTTCATCGTGGTCATCGACGTTACCGGTGTCGACTGCAGGGTGCGCATGTACAAGGCGCTCTACCGAGCGGAAGCGAAATGGCTGGAGTTGTTCCCCCTGGGGTTCGGATTCAGCGGCGACGACGACAAGGTCACCGTCGGCTTGCCTCCGGGAAAGCCGGCAGGCAATGAGGAAGACTACGCTCTGGAGCACGACTATGGCTGGAGGAAGTTTCCTCCGGCAAAGTAGCTCTGCGCTGCGTAGACTGAATCCAAAGGGGAGGGCACATGGAACAAGGCAAGCGGGAATTTCTCAAGGCAGGGGCCGGGGTGGCCGCGCTGGCGGCGATGCCGGGCGCGTTGGCGCAGACGCCTGCGGGATGGCAGCCGAGCGCGCGCTATCCGGATCCGACGGTCAAGGCGGTGGATCCGAGCTTCAACCGCTACCGGCTCGGGCTGGCGAAGGTGGAGCGCATCGCCTCGAATTGCCGCTGGAACGAAGGGCCGGTCTGGTTCGGCGACGGGCGCTACCTCCTGTGGAGCGACATCCCGAACAACCGCATCATGCGCTGGGACGAGGAGACCGGTGCGGTGAGCGTGTTCCGCAAGCCCTCGAACAACGCCAACGGCAACACGCGCGACCGCCAGGGGCGGCTGCTCACCTGCGAGCACGACGCGCGGCGGGTGACGCGCACCGAGTACGACGGCACGATCAGCGTGATCGCCGAGCGCTTCGACGGCAAGCCGCTCAACTCGCCGAACGACGTCGTGTGCAAGTCGGACGGCTCGATCTGGTTCACCGACCCGCCGTTCGGCGTCCTCGGCAACTACGAAGGGCACGTGGCGAAGCCCGAGCTGCCGACCAACGTGTACCGCTGGGACCCGAAGACGCAGAAGCTCGCGGTGGCCACCGGCGACGTGAACCGGCCGAACGGCCTCGCCTTCTCGCCGGACGAGTCGAAGCTCTACGTCATCGAGGCCGGCGCGACGCCGCGCAGCGTGAAGGTTTTCGACGTGCTCGACGGCGGCACGAAGCTCGCCAAGGGCCGCACGTTCCTGCAGGCCGAGACCGGCGGCACGCCCGACGGCTTCCGGCTCGATGTCGACGGCAACCTGTGGATGGGCTGGGGCATGGGGAGCGAGGCGCTCGACGGCGTCAACGTCTTCAACAGCGAAGCCAAGCTCATCGGGCGCATCGATCTGCCCGAGCGCTGCGCCAACGTGTGCTTCGGCGGCCCGTACCGCAACCGGCTCTTCATGGCGGCGAGCACCTCGGTGTATTCTCTCTACGTCAACACGCAGGGCGTGGCGGGCGGATAAAGAACTCCCAGGGAGGGCTCATGAGAAGGCTGCTGAGACTGCTGACAGGCATCGCATTGCTGACCGCGCTGTCAGGTTGCGCCAGCGGCGTTATGAGAGAAGTCGGTTCCCAGGAAATCAGTCCACCGGCGCCCGACAAGGTCAAGGTGGTGTTCATGCGCACCTCTTTCGTCGCAGGCGCCATCGGCGCCGAGGTGTTCGAGGTTGTCGACGGCAAACTGAATTTCATCGGGGCGCTGCCCATGGGCAAGAAGGTGGTGTATGAGACGACGCCCGGGAAAAAGGTGTTCATGGCCTACGGCACCGCCGCCGACTTCATGCTGGGCGACCTGGCGGGCGGGCGTATCTACTATTCAATCGTCAGGCCCAACTGGGGAACCGGCGGCATGATTCCCACGCCGGTCCGGGCGGACGGCACCTCCGAGTTCCACACGAAAACGCCTGACTTCGCGGGCTGGGTGAGCGGAACGGCGATGACCGCGCCGGGGCCGGAAGCCAAGGACTGGTTCGACAAGGAACGACCCCGTTACCAGGAAATCTACAGCAGGTACTGGGAAACCTTCCAGCGCAAGTCGCCCGCCGAGAAGGCCGAGCGCACGCTCAATCCGGGTGACGGCCTGACGAAGTAGTTTCGGCCAAGCTTTTATGCTTGAATAGCCTTTCCATATAACGGGAAGGCTCATGGCAGACCGGCGCCTGCAGGTATTCCACGCGGTGGCGAAGCATCTTTCGTTCACCAAGGCCGCCGAGACGCTGTTCATGACCCAGCCCGCGGTTACCTTCCAGGTGAAACAGCTCGAGGAGCATCTGAACACGCGGCTTTTCGACCGCGCGCAGGGACGCATCGCGCTCACGCCCGCAGGCCAGATCGCGCTCGAGTACGCCGAGCGCATCCTCGGGCTGTCCGAGGAGCTCGACCGGCGGCTGAAGGAGATGAGCGGCCACGCGAGCGGGCCGCTCCTCATCGGCGCGAGCATGACGATCGGCGAATACGTGCTGCCGCAGCTCATCGGCAAGTTCAAGGCGCGCTTCCCGGCCGTGGTGCCGACGCTTTTCGTCGGCAACTCCGAGGCAGTCCAGGACCGCGTCGCCGAGCGCACGCTCGATCTGGGCTTCATCGAGGGCGACTCGCACCTGTCCTCGCTCAACAGCGAAGTGTGCTGCGAGGACGAGCTGCAGGTGGTCTGCGCGCCGTCGCATCCGCTGGCGGGAGAGTCCGTGGCGCTGCCGGCCGCGCTCGCGCAATATCCCTACATCAACCGCGAGCCGGGCTCGGGCACGCGCGCGGTCATCGACCACTACCTGCAGAAGGCGGGCGTATCGCCGGACTCGTTGAACATCGTGGTCGAGCTTGGCAGCCCCGAGGCGATCAAGGGCCTGGTCGCGACCGGCATGGGCTTCGCGATCATGTCGCGCGTCATCGTCGCGAAGGAGCTGCAGCTCGGCCAGATCGTGCAGATCCCGCTGCGGCCGCGGCTGCTGCGCAATTTCTCGGTGGTCCACGCCAAGGAGCGGTTCCACTCCCGGCTGGTGGCGGGCTTCCTCGCTTTCGCGAGGGATCAGCTCGCCGCGGCGCAGCGCCTCGCCGCGTAGCTCAGAAAAATAGTCCCGACGCCGCGGCCAGCAAAATGACCACTTGGGCGATGGCAAGGCCGCCCTGCAACCGATCGCCTGCGGCGATCAGCGTGGGCACGATGCGCGCGTAGCAAGCGATGGTGATCGATGCAAACACGCTGATGCCGAGGAAGTTCAGGTAGTCGCCTTTGCCGAGGAGCCGAAGCCAGTCCCAGCCCGTGGGCGCGCCGGCCGTCGCGACATAGTGGTCGACCGGAAGCGTCCACAGGCGCGCGAGCTCCTCCCGCGGCACGTGCGGGTCGAGCACCCCGAACACGTAAGCGGCGAAACCCACCAACAGCGCCGCGAGGCCGATGCGGGTGCCGATATCCAGCCAGCGGGCGTAGATCGTCTGTTCGATCGGGACCATCGCTCAGATCCCGAAGCCCTTCAGCAGGGCGCGGCCGCCCGCGATCACCAGCACGGCGAGGACGATGCGCCGCACGACCGACGCAGATGACACGCGCAGCAGCCGAGCTCCGAGCTTCGCGCCGAGCATCACGCCGATGAGTGAAGGCACCACGAGCATGGGGAAGACCGCGCCGCGGTGGATGTAGACCCATGCCGCCGAGGTGTCGACGACCGACAGGAGCATTCCGGAGGTGCCCACCGAGAGCTTGAGCGGCGCGCCCATCAGCAGGTTGAACGCGGGCACGTTGGCCCAGCCGGCGCCCAGGCCGAACATGCCCGCCAGCAGGCCTATTCCTCCAAAAACAAACAGGGAAGCCGGCGTACGGTGCACTTGCCAGCTCACGTCGCGGCCGAGCGCCGGATCGTGGTAGACGCCGTGCAGGCGCAGCGCCACGCCGAGCGCGTCGGGCCGCGGCACCTCGGGGTGGGCCGAGCGGCCGCCGCGCCACATGAGAAGCGCGATGCCGAGGATGGTGCAGCCGAGCGCAACCTGCACCGCGCCGGTCGGCAGGGCGAGGCCAACCAGCGCGCCGGCAATCGACGTGACCGAGCCCACGAGCGCGAGCGGCATGGCGAGCCGCAGGCTGGCGAGCCCGTTGCCGAGCAGGCTGGGCGCGGCGGAGAGCGCGCTCGTCATGGCGATGAGGAGCCCCGTCGCACGCACGAAATCGAGGTGGAACGGAAAAAACGCGCCGACGAGCGGCACGAACAGCACGCCGCCGCCGACGCCCGCGAGCACCGCGACGATGCCCATGGCGAACGTGATCGCGAAAAGCGCGATCGGCCAGAGCCACCACTCCATCGCTAGGCGTAGTGCGCGCGGAGGACTTCGAGGACTTCCGGCCGGGAAAACTCCAGCGGCACCTCCGCGCGTTCTGCGAGCCACTTGCGCAGCTGCGTGCCGGACACCTGCAGCTGGTCCTTCGCGTCGTGCGGGCACGTGCGCCCGGAGGCCATGCCGTGGCAGCGGTAGCACCAAAAGGTCACGTCCATCTTGAGCGGCCGCGTCTCGAGCGCGCCGGGCGGAAGCTGATCGAAGATGCGCTGCGCATCGAACGGTCCGTAGTACTTGCCGACCCCGGCGTGGTCGCGCCCGACGATGAGGTGGGAGCAACCGTAGTTCTGCCGGAAGAGCGCGTGCAGCAGGGCTTCGCGCGGCCCGGCGTAGCGCATGTCGAGCGGGTAGCCCGCCTGGACCACCGTGCCGGGACGGAAGTACTTCTCGATCAGCACCGCGATGGCGCGGGTCCGCACCTCCGCCGGGATGTCGCCCGCCTTCAAGGCGCCGAGCAGCGAGTGCACCAGCACGCCGTCGCACACCTCGATCGCCGTCTTGACCAGATGCTCGTGCGCCCGCTGCATCGGGTTGCGGGTCTGGAAGGCGGCGACCCGGGTCCACCCGAGGCGCTCGAACTCGGCGCGGGTCTCGGCCGGCGTCATGAAGAGCGCGCCGTGCTTCGCCTTGAAGCCGCCGTCGGACAGCACCTTCACCGGGCCGGCGAGGTTCAGTTTCGGCTGCTGCATCACCATCGCGACGCCCGGGTGTGCGCCGTCGTTGGTGCGGAAAACCGAGCTGCACTCGCGCGCCTTGTCGATCGTGTACTTCTCGCTCACTTTCATGGTGGCGAGCGGCGCGCCGCTCTGCGCGTCGCTCAGCGCGATCTCGTCGCCGGCCTTGATCGAGTCGTCATCGGTCGAAAGCGTGATCGGGATCGGCCAGAAAAGCCCCGCGGCGGTGCGATAGCTGTCGCAGACGCCTTCCCAGTCCGCCCGCGTCATGAAGCCCCCGAGCGGCGTGAAGCCGCCGATGCCGAGCATGACGAGATCGCCCTTTTCGCGCGAGCTGATGCGCAGCGACGGCAAGGTCCTCGCGCGCGCAAGCTCGGCGGCGAGCGCCTCCCCGGTCAGCGCGAGCGGCTTGAGACCGCCTCCACCATGGGGCGTAACGAGACCAGCCAAAAGCTCCTCCTCGCCTATTCTCGTAAGGCGCCGCTGCGTCAGGCAACTGCGATCTTCTGATCCGCCGATAAGAAGCTTTGATTCTGCGCAGAAATTCCCATGATGCGCTTCATCCGCTGCAGCACCTCCGGCGACGGCACCTGCGGCGGCGTGTCGGATCCCGACAAGAAGAATAGCAGCGCGAAGTTGTCGGCCAGGATTTCTTCGGGGTGCATGGTGTACTCGGTGTTCCGGCCGATCTGCTCGTAAAGCCCTTCCAGCTGCTCCGGCCGGAGGCTTTGAGAGCCGGGCGCAACAACCCAACCCTCGCCGCTGCGCTGCACGGGCAGCCACGAGACGCTGAGAAGCGCTATGAAGCCAGCGCGCGGGTCGAATTCGCGCGCGGGCAGATGGACGAAGGGTAGGGCTTCCGTTAGCCGATCGCCGACTCGCACCTGGACAGCATGCCGGCTTTCGACCGCGTCCGGATTCGTGATGCGCAATCCGCGGAGTGGCTCGGTCATCTCCACCCGCGCGCAAGGTCGGAATCCGATCGCCGCGTAAAGCTCTTCGCGCAGCGCCGCATCGGCGCGGCTCAGCACGTGGAATAGCTCGTGCGCAAGGAGGTAAGCGAGATTTCCCGGCCCACGGCTCAGCTCGCCTTCGGGCAGGACGATGGCGTTTGCGCGTGTGTGAGGCGATCCCTCCAGGAGCTCATCGGAGGCTTTCACGATGAGGATCGGGGCGGGCCGGCGCCACTTCGTGCCCGACACGAACCGCTCGAGCCGCGGTTCGCAGCGTTGCCGAACGCTCGAGCTCGCCCGTGGCGCGCACATAGTCATCGCGCGCCCCGAGCACGGCACGGGCCTGCTCGCGGTCCGCGAACACGAACGCGGCGCCGTTCTGCTGAGCATTCGCAGATAGCGGCAACCCTAGCGCCAGCAGGAAGCCGATGAGCCTCAGGCGGACACCGCGTCGATCACGTCGTCGCCCAGGAATCCGCCGGACTGATGACGCCATAGCTTCTCGTAATGCCCGCCCAGGGCGAGCAGCTCCGCGTGCGTGCCTTGCTCGACGATGCGCCCGGCCTCGAGCACGATGAGACGGTCCATGCGCGCGATGGTGGATAGGCGGTGCGCGATCGCGATCACGGTCTTGCCCTCCATCAGGTCGAGGAGCTGCTCCTGGATCGCGAGCTCGACCTCGCTGTCGAGCGCGGAGGTGGCCTCGTCGAGCACCAGGATCGGGGCGTCCTTGAGGATGACGCGGGCGAGCGCGACGCGCTGGCGCTGACCGCCCGAAAGCTTCACGCCGCGCTCGCCGACGTGCGCGGCGTAGCCGGTGCGCCCGTTCCAGTCGCGCAGGCCCAGGATGAAATCATGCGCCTGCGCCTTCTGCGCCGCGGCGAGGACCTGCGCGTCGGTGGCGCTGGGCCGCCCGTAACGGATGTTCGCCGCGATCGAGCGGTGCAGGAGCGAGGTGTCCTGGGTCACCATGCCGATCGCCGCGCGCAGGCTTTCCTGCGAAACGCCGGCGATGTCCTGGTCGTCGATCAGGATCCTTCCGGATTCGAGCTCGTGGAAGCGCAGCAGCAGGTTGACGAGGGTGGACTTGCCCGCGCCGGATCGACCGACCAGCCCCACGCGCTGTCCGGGTTTGATGTTGAGATGAAGATGACTTACGACGGGGGCGACGTCCTTGCGGCCGTAGCCGAAGGTGACGTTGTCGAACACGATTTCGCCGCGCGACACTTCGAGCGGCTGCGCGCTGGCGCGGTCGGTCCCGGAGTGCGGCACCGCGATCGACTGCATGCCCTCCTGCACCACGCCGACGTTCTCGAAGATGGCGGTCACTTCCCAGCTCACCCAGCCGGCCGCGTTCGCCGTCTGCCATGCGAGCGGCAGCGCGGTGGCCACGATGCCGGCGCTTACGCTCCCGTGCGCCCACAGGTACACGCCGATCGCCGCGGTGCAGACGAGGAGCGCGGCGTTCAGCGCCGTGAGCCCGATCTGGAAGCGCGTGATGACGCCCATGTGCGCTTTCATCGCCTTCTGGTGCACGTCGACCGATTCGCGCACGTACGCGTCCTCGTCGGCGAGGCGCGCGAAGAGCTTCACCGTCTGGATGTTGGTATAGCTGTCGACCACCCGCGCCATGACGAGCGAGCGCCGCTCCGAGCTTTCGCGCGCCAGCTCGCGCAGCTTGGGTACGAAGTGGCGCAGGAACAGGACGTAGCCCGCGAACCAGAGCAGCGTCGGCACGCCGAGGCGCCAGTCGGCCAGCGTCATGAGCGCGAAGGCGGTCACGCCGTAGACGGCGATGTACCAGACCGCGCGGATGCTCGCCATCGTGCTCTCGCGCAGCGCGTTCGCGGTCTGCATCACGCGGTTGGCGATGCGCCCGGCGAAGTCGTTCTGGAAGAAAGGCCAGCTCTGGCGCACCACGTGCCAGTGGCTCTGCCAGCGGATCAGGCTCGTCGCCCCGGGGATGAGCGCGTTGTGCCGGATCGCGATGTCGACGAGAATGGCGAGCGGACGCACGAAGAGCACCAGCGCCACCATGCCCACGAGCATCGGCCACTGCGCGGCGACGGCCGCCTGCCGGTCGGCCGTTTCCATGAGCGAGACGAGGCGCCCGATGAAGAGCGGGATCACCGTGTCGAGGAGCGCCACCGCGAGGCTGGCGGCGAACATGGCCGCGTACCAGCCCTTGGTCTGCCGCACGAAGTGCCAATAGAACGCGATGAGCCCCTGCGGCGGCTGCCCCTGGCCGGGACTCGCCGTCCCGCGGATTCCGTGGAAGAGTTTCAAGACTTTCTTTCTTGCCCTGCGGCTCTCGTTTCGTTGTAACGATCCGGCCGCGCTTATCGTTGACGCTTGAAGATACCAGATCGCATCCGGCCGCAGCGCGGGAATCGTTGCAGGATGTGACCGTTTACCCAATATTGGACTGCAGTTTGGAGATTACCCACCGGAGGAGCGATGAACGCTGTCACCCAATTCGAGCTCGACCAGCAGGTCTATGATCTCTACGACGAGTACTGCCATGGCCGGATCGACCGGCGCGAATTCCTCAGGCGCGCCGGCGCGCTGGGCGCGGGCGCGCTGGCGATGGCCTACGGCCTCATGCCCGACTACGCGCGCGCGCAGACGATTTCATTCACCGATTCGCGCATCAAGGCGCAGTACGTGAGCTACGCGTCGCCGGGCGGCAACGGCGAAAAGATGCGCGGCTACCTCGTGCAGCCGGCCGGACAGGGGCCGTGGCCGGCGGTGCTCGTGATCCACGAGAACCGCGGCCTCAATCCCTACGTCGAGGACGTGGCGCGCCGCGCCGCGGTGGCGGGCTTCGTCGCGCTCGCGCCCGACGGCCTTACGCCGGCGGGCGGCTATCCGGGCAACGACGACGAGGGCCGTGAGCTGCAGGCGAAGCTCGACCAGCCGAAGCTGCGCACGGACATGCTGAACGGCGCGAAGTTTCTCAAGGCCCACAGGCTCTCGAACGGCAAGCTCGGCGCGACCGGCTTCTGCTGGGGCGGCGGCACCACGAACTACCTCGCCGTGGCGATGGGCGCGGACCTGCAGGCCGCGGCGCCCTTCTACGGCGCGGCGGCGGAGACCGCCTCGGTCGGCAAGATCAAGGCGCCGATCCTCGCCCATCTGGCCGAGAACGATCCGAGGATCAACGAGATGTACCCCGCCTACGAGGATGCGCTCAAGAAGGCCGGCGCGCGCTACGAGATCCAGATGTACCCGGGGACGCAGCACGGCTTCCACAACAACTCCACCCCGCGCTACAACGAAGCGGCGGCGAAGCTGGCGTGGGACCGCACCCTCGCCCACTTCAAGAAGTACTTGGTGTAGCGCTTCAGGCGATCAGCGAAGGCGAGGGCCGCAGCTCGCCGCGCTCGATGCGCGTCACGATGTCGGCGAGCCTGGCATGGCTCGGCGCCGGCACGCCGGCTTCGACGCCCTTGCGAGCGATGTAGCCGTTCATGGCGTCGATCTCGGTGCGCCGGCCCTTCAGGATGTCCTGCGCCATCGACGGGCGCTGGATGTCGGCGCGCGGGTTCGAGCCGGCCTTGGGAACGATGAGCGCTTCCACTTCGGAAAGCGCCCGCGCATCGCCTTCGGCGGCTCGCGCCATGGTTTCGGGCTCGACGCCGCGGATCTTCTCGAGCTGGTAGCCGAGCGCCTGGCCGACCCGCACGGCTTCGCCGGCGAGGCGGATCTGGAAGCGCCGGATCGCATCGTTGCGCAGGCAGTCGCCCGAGGTGAGCCCCGTGGCTCCCGTTACGGGGTTGCCCATCGCGTTCTGCACCAGCTTCGACCAGCGCTCGCCCCACAGGTTGGTGGTCGCTTTCGAGCTATCGATCGCCCCAAACCATTCAACGAGCATCTCGACCCTCGGCGTGACCCGCCCGTGCGGCTCGCCGATGCGGAAGACCGTGTGCTGGTTGCCGCCTTTTGCGACCGTCCTTCGGATGCGGCCCGCCTCGTACAGGTCCACCGAGATGAGCGATGCGACGACCCCTACCGTACGCCCCCAGCCGACCACCGCCGCGATCGTTTCTTCGTTCAGGCAGTTCTGGAGCGACACGGCGAAGCCCTGCTCCGAGAGGTAGGGCGAGATGAGCGCCGTCGCCCAGCGGGTGTCGTAGGACTTGACCGAAATCATCGCGACGTCGACCGGATTTCGCGCCAGGGCCTGCACTTGCGTCAGGTGCAGGGTCTTGGCCTTCCTGACGACGAATTTCTCCTCCGGGGTGACGCCATCGAGCTCCAGGCCGCGCGCCCGGATGGTCTCGACATGCTCGGGCCACGCATCGATGAGCGTGACGTCGTGTCCGAGATGCGCCAGCGTGCCGCCGACATAGCCTCCCAGCGCACCCGCCCCGACGACTGCAATTCGTTTTGTCATAGACTAGCGCATGATAATCGAGCCGCTGGCCGGCGCGCTGGGAGCCGAGGTCCGCGGCGTCGCGTTGGCGACCTTGCAAGACGATACCGCCTGGCAGGCGATCCAGCGTGCGTTCCTGCGCTACTCGGTGCTGGTGTTTCGCGACCAGGGGCTAGAGCCTGCCGACCTGATGCGAGTGGGCAGACGCTTCGGCGAACCCTGCTTCTATCCATTCGTCACCGGGCTGGACGGCTACCCGTACATCTTCGAGGTGGTGAAGGAAGAGCAAGAGACCACGAATTTTGGCGGCAACTGGCATTCCGACACCACGTACCTCGCGCAGCCGCCGCTCGCTACGCTTCTCCAGGCGATCGAGACACCCGCGCACGGGGGCGACACGCTATTTGCCAGCACGCATGCGGCGTACGACGCGCTCTCCGAGGGCATGCGGAGCCTTCTGGGCAACCTGGTCGGCGTGAATAGTGCGAGCCTCAAGCGCGGCGGCGGCCGCCGCAAGATGCACAGCACCATCGGCGGCATGAAGGTCCACGACACGGAGAACGCCGACCAGTACGAAGCCGAGCATCCCGCGGTGCGCACGCATCCCGACACAGGACGCAAGGCGCTGTACGTGAGCCGAAGCCACACGATCCGCTTCAAGGACATGAGCGAGGACGAGAGCCGCCCGCTCATCGACTTCCTGCAGGCGCACCAGACCCGGCCCGAGTTCACCTGCCGCGTGCGCTGGGCCCCGGGGACGCTGACCGTCTGGGACAACCGCTGCACGCAACATAACGCCGTCAACGACTACCACGGCCAGCGCCGCCGCATGCGGCGCCTCACCGTGGGCGCGCAAACGCCCCGTTAACCCTTTTTGGCTTCGGCCTGCGTTCAATGGTGGAACTTAATGGGAGACCACCATGCCGCGCCACCTCCGCACCGGAATCATCGCCTTCGCCGTTTTCGCCGCCTTTGCCGGCCCGCTGGCGGCCCAGGAGTCAGGAAGGATCAGCCGGGTCACGCTGTACCCGGGGAGCGCGACCGTCGAGCGTTCCGCCCGCGTCGCCGTGGGCACGAGCACGCTCAAGATGGCCGGCCTACCGGCCAACTTCGATGTGCGCACCCTGCGGGTGGAGGCCGACCCCGGTATCCAGGTCGGCGAGGTAGCGGTGCAGGACCTGGGTCGCGCCGAGGCGGTCAGCAGGCGGGAAGCTGACCTCGAGGCCAAGATTCAGGCGCTGAAGGATGAGAAGGCGGCGCTCGAGGTCGAAGTGAAGACGGCCGAGCTGGTGCGGGACTATCTCAAGGCCCTCAGCAAGCAGCCCGGCGTCGAAGGCGACAAGGCACACCCGATCGCCTTCGACCCGAAAACGATCCCGGCGGTCATCGAGGCTATCCGCCACGGCGGTGGCGACGCATACGGCCAGATCCAGCGCACCGAGATCAAGAAGCGAGCCCTCGACAAGCAGGTCGCCGCTCTCGAGCGCGATCTGGCCAGGGTGCGCACCGGCGCTCGCGACGCGCGCACGCTCACCGTCGGCTATTCGGCCTCGCGCGCCGGCGAGCTGCGTGCGGTCTATCAGGTAGGGGACGCGGGCTGGAAGCCCGTTTACCGAGCGGCACTCGATTCTTCGGCTTCGCGCGTCGAGCTCGAGCGCCAGGCCATGGTCATGCAGCGCACCGGCGAAGATTGGCGCGGCGTGACGCTGCGCCTCTCCACCGGCCAGCCGCGCCCGGCGCAAGTCCCGGATCCGTCCACTTGGCAGCTCGTGATCCGGCCTCCGGTCCTTGCGGATCATCTGTACCAGAATGGCGTATTCGCGCAGGCGCCCGCCGAGTCGCGCGTCCGCGCCGAGAAGTCGGTTGAGCGGCCGGCACCGGTCGTGACCACGTTCGAGACCCAGTACGCGACCGAATTCGCGGTGCCGGGACAGGTCGATCTCCCTGCCGACGGCCGCGAGGTGAACGTCTCGCTCGCGAAGCAATCGATCGCAGTCAAGCAGCGCATCCGGGTCATGCCGCGGCAAGACACCGCCGCGATGGTCACCGCCGAGGCCGAGCTTCCCGAAGGCGTGTGGATCCCCGGCAACGCGCAGCTCTACCGCGACGGCAGCTATATCGGCTCCACTTTCTGGAACGCGCAAGCGAAGGAAAAGCTCGTCCTTCCCTTCGGCCGCGACGACCGCGTGCAGGTCACGGTGAACCGGACCAAGAACCGCACCGGCGCGGCGGGCCTGCTGGGCGCGCGCTCCGAGCGCCAGATCGCCGACCTCTATACCGTCACGAGCCGCCACAAGGTCCCGGTGGAGCTCCTCCTGCTGGAGCCGTCACCGGTGGCCGTGTCGGACCAGATCAACGTCGACGCCGCATTCGAACCCAAGCCAAAGGTCAAAGACTGGGAGGAGAAGCGCGGGGTAGTCGCCTGGGATCAGTCGCTCGCGCCCGGCGAGACGCTCAAGTTCGTCGCCGACTACACCATCCGCTATCCCAAGGAGTCCGTAGTAATCGGACTGCCCTAAAGATGCGCTCATTTTTTCGAGCGAGGAGGTCGCTGTGGCATTAGTTGGCGCGTGAAGGTCTAGCACTTCGCCGCAGCGTTCATTGACGATTCCTGAAAGAAAAATCACCCCGATCGCGTGAAGTAAGGCGCGCGGCTCGCTGTTATCCACAGCCAACGTGAACTCTCCCCTGCGTACCCCCGATCACTGCCAGTAGTGTAGTTGGCAAGAAAGGGGGGTAGATATATGAAACGCTTTGTTCGCAACACAGTCGCGGCAGCAGGGTTCGTCGCCGCAACGCTGTCCAGCAACGTCGCGCTCGCGGTGGAGGAGCTCGAAGGCACGGCGGGCAATGGTTCGATCGCCACCGCGCAGCCTCTGAGTGGTGACGTGTTCGTCGCCGGCAGCGTGATGGTGAACGGCGCCATCGGCTCCACGGCTTACTCGGTGCCGGCGGTGCCGGATGTCGACTTCTATTCCTTCGCGGCGACCGCGGGCGACATGCTGACCATCGATATCAACGGCGGCATCAAGGTAGACGGACCGTTGAACCCGATCCGCAGCGTGGATACGGTCATCGCCCTGTTCATGGCAGACGGCACGATGCTCTACCTCAACGACGACGCCGACGATGTCGACCTCGGCTCCCTTGCGACGAACGACTCGCGCATCGTCAACGCGGTCCTGCCGGCGACCGGCACCTACTTCGTCGGAGTGGCAGGCACCGGGATGCAGAGCATGCACCTGTTCTCGGATGGCGGAGTGCTGAGCGGCGCCTCGACCGCGGACCCGAACACCGGTAACGGCAGCTACACGCTGACCATCGCCGGGGTGACGACGCCGCCGGCCGATACGCCGCCGGCCGAGACGCCGCCGGCCGATACGCCGCCGGCCGAGCCGCCCGTGGTGACGACGCCGCCGCCGGTGGCGGGCGGAGCCCAGCAGATCAACATCGACATCCGGCCGCGCCAACAGGGCGTGACGAAGATCTGGGCGAATACCGACGGCAAGATCGTGGTCGCGCTGCTCTCCTCGAGCTCGTTCAACGCGCTCAAGGTCGATCGCACCACGATCACCTTCGGTGCGGAAGGCAACGAAGCGAGCCTGATCCGCTGCCACAGCGAGGGCATCCACGTGAACCGCGATCGCCGCAAGGACCTGGTCTGCCTCTTCGACCTCAAGAAGGCCAGCTTCGACGTCGGCGACGTCGAGGGCGTAGTCAAGGGCACGGTGGAAGGCAAGGTGTTCGAAGGCCACGCGCCGTTGAAGGTCTACCAGCGCGGCAAGAAGGAGAAGCATCGCCACGACTGGGACCGCCACGCCGGTCGGCGGTAAAGCAGGCGAGCGGCGACGCTAGTCGCCGCGCCTAGGCAGGAAATGTCGGGGGTCCTGGTCGCGAGACCATGGACCCCCGGTCATTTTTGGCAAACCGGAGGCTTGCGCCCGCACATCGACTGCATCACTGCGTGCGCGGCGCGCAAGGTCTATCCTGACCGGATCTTGCGCTCCGTACGCGGAGAGTGCGCGGATGTTGGATTTTCTGAAGAAGGGCGACGACGGTCATCTCGACGCGTCGATGCGCACTCCGGCGTCGGCGGCGAAGCTGCTCGCCGGGATGCGCGAAGCCGATCCGGCCGCGGCGCTGGAAGAGCTCGCCGGCTGGCTCGAGAAAGGCCTGCCGAGCCACGACGCGAAACTCCGCAGCCAGGTCCTGTCGCAGATCCACGAATCGGGCAGCGGGCATGTAGGCGCGCTTCTCGCTCGGTTTCTCGGCAAGCCGCCGGGAAGCGGCAGCAAGCCGGATCCATCGACCTGGGAAACGCTCAGCCGTTATCTCATGCTGCTGGCGCACGCGCTCTACACGTCGGCCAGGACGCCGCTGAAGGACCCCGACAGCAGCCAATCGCTCCGGCTCGTCGGCGCGGCAGACGCGGCGAGGTGCATTCATACCTGCCGAACGCTGGCAAAGGCCTGCCTCATGCGCTATCTCAGCGTTCCTGCGAAGCTCTGGCGCATGGCCTATGCCGTCCATGACAAGGCGCAGAAAGTCGGGTGCGCCGCGACGCCGGTCCACCTGCAGGGCGCGGGCCAGCCGGCGACGACCGTGACCCAGGAGCTGCTGCAGCTTTTGATGCTGCATTCGTGCGCGCCGGAAATGATGGCGCCGCGGCAGATCGAAGTGGCCGATCGCGTGACCGAGCAGCTTGGCCAGGACTTCACGCTGCGCCCGCGCGGCGTTGCCGACATGCCGTTCTGCTTCGATCCGTCGAGCGACCTGCCGCCGCACCGGTCGAACGGCCAGCCTTCCGGCGCGGACAGCCCCATGCGGTTCTTTGGCGCCGGCGCCGGCTTCAGCGCACTGGAGCGGCTCCACAAGGAGCTCGCGACGGCCAAGGTCGAGGACATCAAGGCGTTCGGCAAGGACATCGATCCTTACACCCAGATCTCGGCCACGCGGCATCTGCTGGCGTTCTGGGGTCCGACGTGCCCGTACACGCCCCCGGCGCGCTCGCCGGCGTCGGGCGAGCTGAGCGTGATCCACGGCCATGCGCGGGTGTGGCAGGCCCTGTGGAGTACCCGGTCCACCAGCACCGAGCTGACCCTGGTGGAAGACGGCGCCTCCGGGCCGGAGGCGCCGGACACCTGGGCGCTGCACGACACTGGCGGCAACGAGCTGGGCGCCGAAATTCCGAACGCTTCGAGGGAGCGGGCACGCTGCGGCAACGTGGTCGGCGTCTCGATGAACGGCAGCGACGACTATTGGGTGGGCGTGATCCGCTCGGTGCACGCCAGGCGCGACGGCTGCCTGCACGCCACGATCGCGATCCTGAGCCGCGCTCCCCACGCCGTGGAGCTGCGCACGCTCTATGCGCACGGCGAGGAGAGCGGCTATTCGGCGGAAGCCGCGCGCGAATTTGCCTTCAATCGGGCCTGCGCGATCGTTCTTGCGGACGGTTCGGCGGAGTCGCAGACGCCGAACCTGCTGCTGCCCGCGGAAGGCTGGAAGGAAGGCCGCGTCTACGAAGTGGCCGTGAACGGATCGACGCGCCAACTGCGCGGCGCCCAGCTCCTGCGCCGCGGCGACGACTACGTGCGCGTCACCTTCGAGTGGCTGGCCGGCGCAACGCCTTGAAGAGCGCCGGTTCCCAGTAGCGCACGGCGAGCATCACGCTGAGCGGGTAGCGCTGCTCGAGCGGCAGGCGCGAGTCGGCACGGTGCTGGTCGTCGTATTCGCGCGCCACCTGCTCGAGGCGCCGCAGCAGCGCCATGCGGGCTTCGCCCGAGACCCGGACCGTGACCATGCGCATGAACTCGCCTGGACCCTCGAACGCGTGATTGAAGAAGTCCGGCGCCTGCGAGCGCGCGTAGCGCATGATCGGCCCGTCCGGGTTCCAGGCGAAGGTGCGCGCGAGGCGCAGCCGGATGCGGTTGTTCTCGTGCACCTCGACGATGCCGATGCGCTCGAGCTTCAGCAGCAGCTTGACGCACTGCGCCTCGTCCAGATCGTAGAGGTGGACGATCTCGTCCACGCGCATCTGCTGGATCGCGCAGATGGCGACCAGGAGCAGCGCCGGTTCGGCCATCAGCTCCTGCTCCTGCTGCGGCGTGAGCCGGCTGATGAGCTTGTCGTCGCGCGGGGCGCCGCGCGCCAACTCGGCGAGGTCCACCTGGAGCAGGTCGCAGATCGAGTCGAGCCGCTCGAGCGTGCAACTCTTGGTCGCGAAGATGCGCTTGACGGTGGCCTCCGAGATCTTGAGCGCGCGTGCGACCTCGGCGTAAGTCATGCCGCGCGCCTTGAGGTGCATCCGGAGGCCATCGAATACGAACGCAGAGGACACGGCGGGCCTTTCGGGCGAGAAAGTTTCACCGGATGATACTTTAGAGTCGATATTCTTGAACCGCGTCGCATCATATTGAACGCGACTAGGGGGTCGGCATACTGCCCGCCCATGAGCCGTGCACTCCCCTACCTCTGGTACCCGCTCATCTTTGCGGCGGCGATCGCCGGCTTCGCCGCCATGCTTTCGGCCGGGTTACCGCTTGCCGCCGCGACCTATGCGCCGGTCGCCGCCGCGGCGCTGGCGGTCGTGGTGCTCGAGCTCGCCTTTCCCGAGCGCCTCGATTGGCGTCCGCGGCGCGCGGACGTCGCCGCCGATGCGGCCTTCATGGCGTTCGTGCAGATCCTGCTGCCGCGGGTGCTGGCCGCGTCTGTGGTTCTCGGGCTCGCCGCCTGGGCGCACGAGCGTGCGCCCAGCCCTTGGTGGCCGCACGACTGGCCGCTCGGCGGGCAGATGGTGCTCATGGTTTTGGCGGTGGACTTCCTGCGCTATTGGCTGCACCGGGCCTGCCATGCCTATCTGCCGCTCTGGCGCCTGCACCAGGTCCACCACTCGCCGGACATCCTCTATGCGCTCAACGTCGGGCGCTTCCATCCGCTCGAGAAGGCGCTGCATTTCGCCTGCGACAGCGCGCCGTTCCTGCTGCTCGGCGTGGCGCCCGAGGTGGTCGCGGGCTATTTCCTCCTCTACGCAGTGAACGGTTTCTTCCAGCACAGCAATGTGCGCCTGCGCTACGGCTGGCTCAACTACGTGGTCGGCAGCGCGCAGACGCATCGCTGGCACCATGCCCGCGATCCGCGCCTGGCGCACTGCAACTTCGGCAGCAGTACTCTCCTCTGGGATCTCGCCTTCGGCACCTGGCAGCTGCCGCAAGACGCGCCGGTAGACGACATCGGCATCATGGACCGCGCCTATCCCAGGGGCTTCTGGGCGCAGATGGGAGCACCGTTCCGCGCCGCAGCGCCGCGGTACGGCATCGCCCGGCGCATCGCGGATCTCGTCATCCCCGCGTACCTGCGGCTGGCGAGCATCGTGCATTCCTGGCGGCTCGGCCGCGCGGCGCGCAACCCGATGCGCGTCCAGAGGGCGCTGCTCGAGCGGATCCTGCGCGATAACCGCGCCACTTCGTTCGGACGCCAGCACGGCTTTGCGCGTGTTCGCGACTATGCCGGCTACGTGGGCGCGGTGCCGGTGATGGATTTCGAGGCGCTGCGTCCGTATATCGAGGCCGAGATCGAGCGCGGGGAGCAAGCCCTGACCGCCGAGGCGCCGCGGCAATACCTGCGCACCAGCGGCTCGACCGGAAAGCCGAAGGACATTCCACTCACTGCGACGCACCTGCGCGCGCTGCGCGCCATCCAGCGCACCTCCGTCGCGTTCCAGCACCGCGTCTGCCCGGAAGCGTTCCGCGGCAGCATCCTCGCCATCGTGAGCCCGGCGGAGGAGGGCAGGCTCGCGAACGGCAAGCCCTACGGCGCCGCCTCCGGCATCGTCGCCGCCGGCACACCCGCGCTGGTACGCGAGAAGTTCGTGCTGCCCGCGGACGCGCTGGCGGTTGCCGACGCGCGCGTGAAGTACCTGCTCATCCTGCGCCTGTCGCTGGCGCGGCGCGATATCACCTATTTCGGCTCGGCGAACTCGACCACGCCGCTCGCACTGATGAAGCTCTATCGCGAGTACCACGCTGAGCTGATCGCGGACGTGCGCAACGGCGGGTTCTTCTGCGCCGGCAAGCTTGCGGCCGGCACGCGTGCGGCGCTGCGCCGACGCCTCGAGCCGGACCCGGCGCGCGCCGACGAGCTGGCGGCGCTGCACGCCGGGGGTGCCGTGCCGCGAATGGCCGAGCTGTGGCCCGAGCTGCGCATGGTCGTGACCTGGACCTGCGGCAGCGCGGGCGTGAGCGTCGCCGCGCTGCGGCGCGAGCTCGCGCAGCGCACGCGCGTCTTCGAGCTCGGGTACGTGGCGAGCGAGTTCCGCGGCACGCTGACGCTCGGCAGCCAGGCCGGCACCGGCCTGCCGACCTTCGATACGCATTTCTTCGAGTTCGTCGAGCGTGCGAAATGGGACCGCGGCGAGCCCGAGTACGTAACGCTCGGCGAGCTGCGCAAGGGCGTCGACTACTACGTGATCGTCACGACGGCGGCGGGCCTGTACCGCTATTTCATCAACGATCTCGTCCAGGTCACCGGCTTCCTGCACGCGACGCCGCTTTTCAGATTCATGCAGAAGGGAAAGGGCGTGACCAATATCACCGGCGAGAAGCTCTACGAGTCGCAGCTGCTTCAGGCGGTCCGCGCCGCGATGGGGAAGCTCGGCCTCGATGCGCGCTTCGTGATGATGCTCGCCGACGAGGCGGCCTGCGCCTATCGCCTCTACGTCGAGCCCGACCGCGTCCCGGCGGTCGCGGCGGCGCGCCTCGCTGGCGAGGTCGATGCGCGGCTGCGCAAGCTCAACGTCGAATACGAAGGCAAGCGCGACAGCGAGCGGCTCGCTGCGCCCAGCGCCGCGTGGTTGCGTCCCGATACCGGTGAGGCATACAAGCGCCATTGCGTGGCCCGCGGACAGCGCGAGGGGCAGTTCAAGTGCCCCGTGCTTGCCTATCGCCGGTCCTTCGGCTTCGACCTGGAAGCCTACGTGCAATGAAGCTCGAATCGCTCCAGGCAAGCGCGCTCGCCATTTCCTTCCGGCACTCGTTCAGGCATGCGTCGGCCGAGCGTTCTGCCACGCAGGCGATCTGGGTCGCGGCACGCGCGTGCGGCGCCGCAGGCTACGGCGAGGGTTGTCCGCGCGAGTACGTCACCGCCGAGAGCGTGCGGAGCGCGCAAGTCTTCGTGGCTGCGCATCTGCACGAATGGAGCGGCGAGCTGCTCGACGCGCCGTGGTTGCGTGGCTGGACGGCGAAGCGCGAACGCGAGATCGACGCTCATCCCGCGGCGTGGACGGCGGTGGAGCTCGCTATGCTGGACCTGCTGGGGAAGACCGGGTCCAGGCCGGTGGAGGCGCTGCTCGGACTGCCCGCCCTGGCGGGTCGCTTCCAATATACGGCGGTGCTCGGCGACGCGCCGCCTGCCGCCTTCGAGGCGCAGCTTGCGCGCTACCGCGGCGCCGGTTTCCGTGATTTCAAGATCAAGCTCTCCGGCGAGCCGGCACGCGACGCGGCGAAGGTGAGCGTGCTGCGAGCCGCGGGCATCGCGCCCGAGCGCGTGCGCGCCGACGCCAACAATCTGTGGCCGGACGCGGGCGCCGCGATCGCAGCTCTCGAGGCGCTCGATTATCCCTTCGCCGCGCTCGAAGAGCCGCTGCGCGCCGGCGACCACGAAGGCATGGCGCGCGTCGGCCGGGCGCTCGGGAGCGCCATCATCCTCGACGAAAGCGTGGCGCGCGCGAGCCAGCTCGAAACGTTGCCGGCGCATGGCAGCTGGATCGTCAATTTGCGGATCTCGAAAATGGGCGGTGTCCTGCGATCGCTGGAGTTCCTGAACGAGGCGCGCCGACTCGGTGTGCCAGTCGTCATCGGTGCGCACGTCGGCGAGACCAGCGTGCTGACACGCGCCGCGCTTACCGTGGCGAGCGTTGCGGGCGACGTTCTGATCGCGCAGGAAGGCGCGTTCGGCACCCACCTCCTCGAGCGCGACGTGGCCGAGGCGCCGCTCATGTTCGGCGCCGGTGGCGCGCTGGAAGTCGCGCCGGCGATGGCGGCAGCGCCGGGCTGGGGCCTCGCGATCCGTGAGCCCACGTAGCCTCTTCGCCTGGCTGCTCGCCGCCGTGCTTGCGGTCGCCAGCGCAGGGTGCACCACCGTAGTCGGCCAGTTTTTCCTGCCGAAAGAGGGCGTGCGGGAAGCGGGCTACGCGGTCGAGCGGCAAAAGGGCGTCGCCTTCGATACTTCCGACGGCATCGCGCTGGTGGCCGATCTTTATCGACCCAGAACGCAGGAGAAGAGGCCGACGATCCTGGTGCGAATTCCATTTTCCAGCACCTTCAAGAACCGCCTCGCGGTCGATACCGTCGGCGAGTTCTGGGCGAGTCGCGGCTACAACGTGGTGATCCAGGGAACTCGCGGGCGCTACAAATCGGGCGGTGAGTTCTATCCGCTGCTCTACGAAGAGGCTGACGGGCGCGAAACGCTGCAATGGCTCGCGCGCCAGCCCTGGTTCGACGGCCGCCTGGGGATGTGGGGCGGCTCGGCGTTCGGTCATACCCAGTGGGTGCTGGCGGGTGACGAGGCCCCCGGACCGGGCGTGCTCATGATCCAGATCGCCAGCACCAGCTTTCGCGAGATGTTCCATCCGGGAGGCGCGTTCTCGCTCGAGTCCGCGCTGTTCTGGGCGGCGCGCAGCCACGGACGCGAAGACCGCGATCCCTCGTTCGACGCGCTCGAGCGCGGGTTCGCCGGGTTTCCATTGATCGAGGCCGACGACCGCGCCGTCGGCGACGTCGCCTTCTTCAACGACTGGGCGCGTCACGTCGACGCGGACGATTACTGGCGTCGCATCGACGGGACCGATCGTGCCGGCACGCTCAGGGCGCCAGTGCTCCTCATGGCGGGCTGGTATGACCCGTTCCTGCCGACGCAGCTGCGCGACTTCGAAACCGTGCGGCGCGAAGCGGCGCCCGGCGTCGCGGCGGGCAGCCGGCTCATCGTCGGACCCTGGACGCACGCCGACCCGGTGCGGTTTCCCGACGGCTCGACCGCGGGCGACTACCGGCCAGCGAGCCTCGCGCCGAGCCTGCCGTGGTTCGACCATCATCTGCTCGGCAAGCCGCTCGCCCCATCGCTTGCCGCGCCGGTGCGCATCTACGTCATGGGCGAAAACCAATGGCGCGACGAGCGGGAATGGCCGCTCGCCCGCGCACGTTACGTACCCTATTACCTGGGAAGGGGTGGCCGCCTAGCGCAAAGCCCGCCGGGCGATGAGCCACCGGACTCCTACGTATGCGATCCGCGGCAGCCGGTACCCTCGCGCGGCGGCGCCATGCTCGGTCCGCGCGCCGGCATAGCATTGCAAAACGACATCGAGGCACGCACCGACGTGCTCCTCTACACCACCGCGGCCCTCGAGCAGGACACCGAAGTCACTGGGCCGATCCGGGCGCTGCTCTACGTGTCCACCACGGCGCCAAATACGGATTTCACCGTCAAGCTGGTGGACGTCCACCCGGACGGCAAGGCGTACAACATCTCCGACGGCATCCTGCGGCGCGCGTATCCCGAGCAGGCGCGCGAAACCCCGCAGGAAATCGTCGTCGAGCTCTGGCCGACCAGCATGCTCTTCCGGCGCGGCCATCGCGTGCGCGTCGAGGTCTCGAGCAGCAACTATCCGCGCTACGACCGCAATCCGAACACCGGCCGCGACATCGCCACCGAAACCGAGCCGCGGCCGGCGACGCAGACCGTGTTCCACAGCGCCGTGGCGCCGTCGCGCATCATCCTGCCGCTGGTCCCGCGCTAGCCACTCCAAGCTCTACCGCAGCGCGCTGTAGACCTCGGCGAGCGAGCGCTTCCCGCCTTGTCCGGCGGCAAGTGCGAGCGACGCCCGGGCCAGCTTCTCCGCATCGCCCGCCGCGATCTCGGCCGCCAGGGCCTGCGCTTCCGCGCTGGTCAGCGAGCGCACATGGATTCGGGCGAAGCAGCGTCCCGGGCGGATCAGCGCGTCGTCCAGGTCGCCGACGTTCGGCAGGTTGGTCGAGAAGATGATCTTGCGTCCCTGCGCGCGCACCACGCCGTCGGCGATGGCGAGAAAGCGGTGCAGATGCTGGTTGCCGTCGGCGCGCGGCTTGAGCAGGTGGTCCGCGTCCTCGACGATGAACGCTTCATCCTCGCCGGTGATGAATTTGACGAAGATCTGGTCGCTGGAGAGTGCCCTCATGTCGCCGGTGTACATGGCGCGTGCTTCCTCGCCCTTGCGCCGCGACATCTCGCCGAGGATGGCGCGGATCAGCCGCGTCTTGCCGGTGCCCGGCGGCCCCTGCAGCACGAGCACGGTTTCCGGCGCGGCCAGGTAGCGCGCGATAAAGGGTTTCACGCCTTCCCTGATCTCGGGATAGGCGCGGTCGCGCAGGTCGTCGTCGGCCATCTCCTCGATCGACGCGCTCTCCAGGTCGTTACCCGAGAGAAAGTGCCAGTCGATCGAGAACATCGGCTCGGTGATGCGGGTCGAGCCGGCCTTGTCGAGCAGCCGCTGCTTTGCGGCCTCGGCGCGCGCCAGGTCGGCCGCCCAGATGTAGAAGGAGCAGGAGCAGTAATCGGCCTTGCGGCTGCCGTACGCGGCGACGAACAGCCCATCGCCGTCGAGGAGCATCGCCTCGGCGTGGATGCGCTCTGCGCGCCAAGCCGGGTCGAGCGCGATCGCGTCGAGCAGCACCTCGAGCTCGACGCGCGCTGCGAAGCGCAGCACACGGTAAGCGGGGTAGCGCGAGACGCCGTCCTCGAGGGCACGGGCCATGCGGTTCTCCAGCACCAGGGCGCCCAGGTAGTTGACGTGCCGCGTCAGCCCGCTGAACTGCTTGTATTGGTCGTTTTTCATGTCTCTCACAAAAAAACGGCCGACCCAAGGGCCAGCCGTCAACGGATCTTCACCAGATCCTTCAGCACCGCGTCGAGGCCACCGAACACCGAGATCTTGTCGATCTTCTCGGTAACCTTCTCCAGAGTCTCCAGCTCCTTCAGCCGCAGCGCGGTCGGGTTGTCTTCCATCACCCGGGCGGTGTTCAGCAGCGAACGGGTAGCCGAGGTTTCCTCACGGCGGCGGATCACGTTCGCCAGCGCGGCCTTCTCGGCCTCCACCACCTTCGCCAGGATCACCTTCATCTCACCCGGCAGGATGATGTCCTTCACGCCGACCGAGTCGACTTCCAGGCCGAAGCCCTCCACGCGGCGCTTGATGTGCTCCGCCACCACCTGGTCGATCAGCCCCTTGTTCTCGAGCAGCTCGTCCAGGGTACGGGTACCCACCGCGGCACGCAGGCCGAACTGGAGCTCCTTGTACAGGTAGTCCGCCGGCTTCGCCTGCTTGCCGAACGCCACCAGCACGTCGGTCACACGGTAGCCCGCGTTCAGGTTCACGCGCAGCGGGACCTTGTCCTTGGTCAGGATTTCCTGACCCGCCACTTCCAGAACCTGCAGGCGCAGATCCACGAACTCGACGCGCATGTCGCGGCCGAAGCGGTAGAAGGCGCGCAGGCCGGCATCCAACACGTATGCCAGCTTGCCGTCGACGTATACGACGCCCACGTTGAACTGCGGCACCTGCACGCCGTACACGTCTTCAGCGCCGGGCACCTTCGCCTTGAAGCCGTTCGCAGTCAGAGTGATCAGCTGCGGTACCAGCTTCGGGTCGACGGTGAAGTCGGTCGCGATGTCGACGCGCTCGAACTCCTGTTCGAGGTAGCCCTTGAAGTACAGGCGGCGGGTGTTCGGCGCCAGCATCTCGGCGAGCACGCCGTTCTCGACGCGCAGGCCGACCTCGGCCGTGCCGAGCTCGACCACGTGGAACTCGCGCGCCACGGCTTCCGGCTCCGCCTTCACCAGGAACTCGGCCAGGCGGTGCTCGAAGCGCGGCTGTGCCAGACCGAACTTCTCGACGGTCAGGCGGTGCAGCGGGTCGAAGCGAACGTGCTCGCCCGGACGCAGGATCTCGACGAAGTCGCCGCGCTCGAACAGCAGCGCGCGCTCATCCTTCTTCACATGAAACTTCCGAAACAGCATCATTTGTTTTCTCCTTTGTTTCTCCCTTAAAGAAACCACTTCTTAAAAAAATCGGGAATCCGGCCTCCCGGGCGCCCGACGGGCTCCGCCGCGCACGCGGGGGAAAGCAGCGGTGCACCTCACAGAGATCCTTCCTGTGAATGCAGCGTTGCCTCGCCCGCAGGCGCCGCACGGCGCACTCGGCCTGGAACCCGGTGCGTGAGCGCGATGCTCTGCGCACACGCTGAAGCCGGCCCCGTACTGCGTTACTGCAGCCAACGTTACAAGTTGGAGCGGGATTCGAACCCGCGACAGATCGGTTTTCAGCCGATTGCTCTACCCGTCTGAGCTATCCAGATGGTGGCGAGAGTGAGAGTCGAACTCACGACCTCCGCCTTATGAGAGCGTTGCTCTACCGCTGAGCTATCTCGCCCAACATTCGTCGCTCCCACGCCGCGGTACACGCCACGCCGATGTTCCAGGCAGGCGCGCCAGGGAGGACTCACGAGCCTCGCCCGCTGCGAACGCGTTCACGAAGAATTCTTGCTACGGATGTGGCAAAGCTTTGGGGGGACCTGCCGGAGTCGCACCGGCACTTGCGGATTCACATTCCGCTGTGCTGCTGTTACACCAAGATCTCCATCGAATCGGTGATGGCGCGCCTGACAGGACTCGAACCTGAACCGACGGATTACCCGGGCATTACTCCGGGCCGCGCTGCGCTTGGAAACGCGCTTCCCTTCAGAACCGTCATCGGACCCTGTCGGTGCATCCGCAACCATGCCCGCTCACGCGTTTGCAAATCCGCCTCCGCTCTTAACGGCACCCTTCGTCACTCGTTTTGGGTGTGCACTTTCCCTGTTGTGCGACAGGCGCTTGCTCTGGCTGTCCAGGCAGGCTTCGAACCTGCAGCCCGCGCCTTAACAGGGCGCCGCTCTACCGGTTGAGCTACTGGACAAAAGGACTGGTACCGGCCCGTGGTCTCGAACCACGCACCTCCCGCTTATCGAGCGGGTGCTCTTCCGGATGAGCTAGACCAGTGTCTGGCGGGGGCGCCTGGATTCGAACCAGGGACATCCGGCGTCAGAGGCCGGCGTTCTGCCGCTGAACTACGCCCCGGCTGGCGCTTCCCCTCCGTTTCGAGCGGAGCTCTCCGGATCTTCAAACCGGCGCTGTCACCAGACCAGCTAGAGAAGCGTGAATTGGTACTCGGTGATGGGGTCGAGCCATCGTCCTCCCGCTTGTGAGGTGGGCGCTCTTCGCACTGAGCTAACCGAGCATTTGGTCGGCGCGGCAGGAGTTGAACCTGCAACCTTCTGATTAAGAGTCAGCTACTCTCGCCATTGAGTTACGCGCCGTGTAGATAGTTTTGGCGGCACCGGCGGGACTTGAACCCGCGACCTCCTGCTCGACAAGCAGGCACTCTGTCTTCTGAGTTACGGCGCCATTGAGTGGTACCTCCGGAAGGATTCGAACCCTCGGCCTCGCGGTTCGTAGCCGCGCGCTCTGGTTCCGCTGAGCTACGGAGGTGTTGATGGTTGAGCGGGAAGGATTTGAACCTTCACGGAACTGGCCGACCTCGGGGTTACGGCGCGGTGCCCTGCCTCATGGGCGTCCGCTCGGTTGTATGGTCTCGCCGGCAGGATTCGAACCTGCGGTCTCCTCGTCCCGAACGAGGCGCGCTGGCCGGCTGCGCTACAGCGAGGGAAGAAAATTGCTGGCATTCCCGGCCGGATTCGAACCGGCATCCACGGCTTGAAGGGCCGCGGTCCTGACCGTTAGACGACGGGAACGTCGTAAATCGCGGGCGCAAGCCCGCCACCCCGCCGCGCGGCCCATGGGCCAACCGAGGGCACGTTGCGCGCGGCGGGGTCGTTTGCCACATCCAAGTTGTAAAAGAGCGGCGCGAGCTTTCGCTCACGCGAAAAAATCTGGTGCCCCACCCGGGATTCGAACCCGGAGCAGCGTGTTTCTGAGACACGCGCGTATGCCGATTCCGCCAGCGGGGCGTTCGGGTCGCGGCACTCGGAAAATGCCGCGACCGGAATGCCGGTCCGCGAAGGCAACAAAAAGCCCGGGGACCTTGCGGCGCACCCGGGCTCGGACGGACGACCAGCGATTACTTGATCGCTAGAAGGCCTCCTCCGCTCGGTGCGCGCGCGTATCCGCCTCGCATGGCGCGATGGGCTTTCGCTGTTGCTCGAGTCGCAAATGCCGGTTCATCGAAATTCGATCCATATCCGTTCTCCTAACGCCGTGCTTGCAGCGGCGTTGACGCCCCAGAAACAAAAAGCCCGGAGCGCTCGCGCGGTCCGGGCTTCGGATGGGCGCAAAGCGCTTACGCGATCTT
The DNA here is from genome assembly GCA_044870335.1 of Burkholderiales bacterium. GTDB lineage: Bacteria > Pseudomonadota > Gammaproteobacteria > Burkholderiales > SG8-39 > SCGC-AG-212-J23. Next base: position 104,722 of record JBIOYV010000111.1, read on the forward strand.
CGTCTCCAGATCGGCGTCTCTATCAAGTCGCTTCGGTTGCGTCGTGTGCATGTGCAAGGGCGCGCATTGTAGTCTTGACAGATCCAAAGTCAAGAGAATTTCTTGACACCGCCGCAGCCGCGACGAGTTCTAAGCCGAGGGTGCGCAAAAGGCAGTACGACCTGCGCCTGGAAATAAGTAGGTCCGAGGGATCGCTTTCGAAGGCGCAGAATTTAGACAGAGTGTTCCCATGCAACCCGACGTCCAAATTCTCATCATCGGCGGCGGCCTCTCGGGCCTCAGCGCGGCGCTGCACCTCGTGCGCGCCGGCGTCGAGGACGTCTTCGTGCTCGAGGCCGAGCACATTGGCCTGGGCGGAAACACCTACCTGTCCGGCACGCCGGGTCCGGTGTTCCCCGATTACACCAAGATGGTGCTTACGCCGGACGACCGTGGCTATACCTATCTGTCGCGGCGCTTCAACCGCCAGGTGGCCCTCAACCTGATGCGCGTCAAGCGCCGCGGCGTGGAGCTGCAGCTCGAGCTCGCGCGGGGCTTCGACCCGCGCCTCGTGCGCCAGTACGGCACGCTCATCGTCGGCGAGCCCGACGACGACAGGAGGTTGCGCGAGGAGCACCGCGTGATGCGCGACCTCGGCATCGACGCCGACATCGAGCGCTACGACGCCGGCCTGATTGCCGCGCTCTACGGGACCGCCACGGGAAAGTACGTCCGGGGCCTGTTCGTCACCGGTGACGCGATCGTCGACTCGACGCGCTACATCCAGGCGATCGCGCGCTCGCTCGGCGAGACGCGTTACCGGGAGCAATCGCGCGTGGTCGCGTTGCGCGAGGAGGGCGACGTGGTGCGCGCCGAGCTCGAGGGCGGCGAGTCGGTGAGCGCCGCGCACGTGGTCATCGCGACCAACGGGTTCATCATCGATCACGATGCGAATCTGAACAGCAGAATGCGCTCCTACTGGACCTTTCTCGTCGCCTTCGACGATCCGGGCGAGAACACGCCGAACGCCTATTACTTCGACCCGCGTGCGCATTACTGGGCGCGCCAGGACGGCAAGCTCATCGTCGGCGGCGAGGACACGCCGGTGATCGACGATAACTTCCATGCGCCTCCGAACGCCGAGCGCTCCGCCGGGCGGCTCGTGGGCTGGTGCGCCGAGACGTTCCCGCGCCTCGCCGGGCGCACGGCGCTCGCGCTGCACTACAGCGTGTTCGGCGAAACGCGCGACAACCTGCCGATTCTCGGCCGCTTTTCGCCGCAGAGCCGTGTCTGGTACGTCGTGGGCGACAACGGCGACGGCCAGAGCACGTTGAGCTGCATCGCCTATCTGCTTCCGCGCGCCATGGGCTTTGCGCAGCCGAGCGCCGAGGAAGAAGCGCTCATCGCCTTCCTCTCGCCCGGACGGGAGAGCCTCAAGGAGCCGCCCGCCAAGCCGGCGCCCGCCGCGCCGACCGCGGCCGGCGCATTGATCGAGACCAAGATCGACACCGAGATCGAGACCGAGATCGCGACCTAGCGGAGCGCCTCAGCGATACCGCCGAAGCCGAAGACCGCGGCGATGATTGCGACGATAAAAAACCCGATTGCCCAGCTCAGCATAAAGACCTCGACTAGGAGGCGCCGGCCTCTTCAGGATCCCGGCTGCGCCCAATTGCGCGCCCGGCTCACCGCTTCGCGCCAGCGGCTCATCAGAGCCTGCCTCTTCGAGGGCTCCATCGCGGGCTCGAAGCGGCGCGCGGCTTTCCATTGCTGCGCGAGCTCTGCGCGCGACTTCCAGAGAGCGACGGTGAGGCCGGCGAGATAGGCCGCGCCGAGCGCGGTGGTCTCGAGGACGCGCGGTCGGACAACGGGAACACCGAGGAGGTCGGCCTGGAATTGCATCAGCAGGTCGTTGGCGGAAGCCCCGCCGTCGACGCGCAGCTCGGCGAGCTTCTCGCCCGAGTCCTTCTGCATCGCCTCGAGCACTTCTGCGCTCTGGAAGGCGATCGATTCGAGCGCGGCGCGCGCTATGTGGGCTCTTGTCGTTCCTCTCGTCAATCCAAGGATGGTGCCGCGCGCGTTCGGATCCCAGTAGGGCGCGCCCAGTCCGGCGAAGGCGGGGACCACGAAGACGTCGCCGGAATCGAGGACCTCGGAGGCAAGCCGTTCCACTTCGCTTGAACTGCTGAAAAAACCAAGCTGGTCGCGCAGCCACTGCACGACCGCGCCGGCGATGAACACGCTGCCTTCGAGCGCGTATTCCTTCGCGCCCGTCTGCGCGCAGGCGGTAGCGACGAGGCCGTTTGCCGACTGCACCACCTTGTCGCCGGTGTGGAGCAGCATGAAACAGCCCGTGCCGTAGGTGTTCTTCGCCATGCCGGGCGCGTGGCAGGCCTGGCCGAAGAGCGCCGCCTGCTGGTCGCCGGCGACGCCGGCGATGAGGAGCGGCTCGCCGAGGACGCCCGCGGGCACCATGCCGAAGGCATGCGCCGAGGGATGGACCTCCGGCAGGATCGCCCGCGGCACGCGCAGCAGCCGCAGCAGCTCGTCGTCCCACTCGTTGGTATGAATGTTGAAAAGCAGCGTGCGCGAGGCGTTGGAGACGTCGGTGACGTGGGTGCGGTTGCCGGTGAGCTGCCAGACGAGCCAGGTGTCGACCGTGCCGAACGCGAGCTCGCCGCGCGTCGCGCGCTCGCGCGCGCCGGGAATCTCGTCGAGCAGCCACGCGAGCTTGGTGCCGCTGAAGTAGGGATCGATCACGAGCCCGGTGCGCTCGCGGATCAGGCTCTCCGCGCCGACCTCGCGCAGATCCTTGCAGAGCCCGGCGGTGCGCCGGTCCTGCCACACGATGGCGTTGTGGACCGGCTCGCCGGTCTGCCGGTCCCAGACGATGGTGGTTTCGCGCTGGTTCGTGATGCCGATCGCCATCACGTCCTTGGCGGAGACGTTGGACTTGCGCAGCGCTTCGCGCGCCACGTCGCGCTGCGTGGCGAAGATCTCGCGCGGGTCGTGTTCCACCCAGCCCGCCTGCGGAAAGATCTGGCGGAACTCGCGCTGCCCGAGCGCCACCGGGCCGCCGGCCTCGTCGAAGAGGATCGCCCGCGAGCTCGTGGTGCCCTGATCGAGGGCCAGAACGTACTTCACCGAAAAAATTCTAGCAGGGGCCTGCTAGAATCCGCGGCCTATGTCCCTGCCGGTCACCGAGGTCGAGCGCGAGCTCCTCCATACGCGCCGCGTCCGCTACGAGGGCTACAGGCGCGCCGACGGGCTCTGGGACATCGAGGCGCACCTCACCGACATCAAGAACCACGACTACCACCTCAAGACGGGCGTGCGACGCGCCGGCCAGCCGGTCCACAGCATGTGGCTGCGCCTCACCATCGACCGCAGGCTCAACGTGGTCGACGCGGCCGCGTCTTCCGAAGCGGTGCCGTATCCGGGCGGTTGCGAGACCATCGCGCAGGCCTACCGGCAGCTCGTCGGCCTGAATCTGGTGCGGGGTTTCAGGCAGAAGGCGAACGAGCTGCTCGGCGGCGTGCGCGGCTGCACCCATCTCACCGAGATGCTCGCCGGCATGCCCACCGCCGCGATCCAGTCGTTCGCCGGCGAAATGAAGGAAGAGCAGGACGACGGCTCCAAGCCCTTCCAGCTCGACCAGTGCCACGCACTGGAGACGAGCGGGGAAACGGTGCGCATCTGGTATCCAAAATGGTATAGAGGAAAAGCTGCGTGAAGATCCACGAGTACCAGGGGAAGGAAATCTTCCGGAAGTACGGCGTGCCGACGCCGCGCGGCTTCCCTGCGTTCAACGTCGACGAAGCGGTCGATGCGGCGAAGAGGCTGGGCGGCGGCGTGTGGGTGGTGAAGGCGCAGATCCACGCCGGCGGCCGCGGCAAGGGCGGCGGCGTGAAGGTCGCGAAATCCATCGACGAAGTAGCAAAGCTCGCTTCCTCGATTCTCGGCATGCAGCTCAAGACCCACCAGACCGGGCCGCAGGGGCAGAAGGTGCGCAGGCTGCTGGTGGAAGAGGGCGCCGATATCAGGAAGGAGCTCTACGTCGGCATGGTGGTCGACCGCGGCTCGCAGAAGGTCGTGCTGATGGCTTCCTCCGAGGGCGGCATGGACATCGAGGAGGTGGCCGCAAGCACGCCCGAGAAGATCCGCAAGATCGCGATCGACCCGGCGCAGGGGCTCGCCGACGCCGACGCCGACGAGATCGCGCTCGGCATCGGCATCCCGCAATCGGCCCTGGCCCAGGGACGCGCGCTGTTCAAGGCGCTCTACAAGTGCTTCTGGGAGACCGACGCCTCGCTGCTCGAAGTGAATCCCCTGATCGTGACCGGGCAGAACCAGGTCGTCGCGCTCGATTCGAAGATCAACTTCGACGACAACGCGCTCTTCCGCCATCCGGACATCGCCGCGCTGCGCGACCTCGACGAGGAGGACCCGGCCGAGGTCGCGGCCTCGAAGCACGACCTCAACTACATCCAGCTCGAAGGCGACATCGGCTGCCTGGTGAACGGCGCGGGCCTCGCCATGGCCACAATGGACATCATCAAGTTCTACGGCGGCAGCCCGGCCAACTTCCTCGACGTCGGCGGCGGCGCCACCACCGAGAAGGTGACCGAGGCGTTCAAGATCATGCTGAAGACGCCGGCGCTCAAGGCGATCCTGGTCAACATCTTCGGCGGCATCATGCGCTGCGACGTGATCGCGCAGGCGCTGGTCGACGCGTCGAAGGCGGTGAGCCTGCGCGTGCCGCTGGTAGTGCGGCTCGAAGGCACCAACGTGGACCTCGGCAAGCAGATCCTGGCCGATTCGAAGCTGCCGATCATTTCGGCGAAGAACATGGCCGATGCGGCGGAGAAAGTCGTGAAGGCGGCCAAGGGATGAAGCAATGAGCATCCTGATCGACAAGAACACCCGGGTGATGACGCAGGGCATCACCGGCAAGACCGGCCAGTTCCATACGCGCATGGGCGTGCAGTACGCCAACGGCAAGAACTGCTACGTCGCGGGCGTCAACCCCAAGAAGGCGGGCGAGGACTTCGAAGGCATCCCGATTTTTGGTTCCGTAAAAGACGCGAAAAAGGCAACCGGGGCGACGGTGTCGGTGATCTACGTGCCGCCGCCCTTCGCCGCCGCGGCGATCGACGAGGCGGTCGACGCCGGGCTCGATCTCGTGATCTGCATCACCGAGGGCATTCCGGTGCGCGACATGATCCGCACCAAGGACCTCATGGCGGGGAAGCGAACGCTGCTCGTGGGCCCGAACTGCCCGGGCGTGATCACGCCCGACGAGCTCAAGATCGGCATCATGCCCGGCCATATCCACAAGAAGGGCCCGGTCGGCGTGGTGTCGCGCTCCGGCACGCTTACCTACGAGGCGGTCGGTCAGCTGCGCGAGCTCGGCCTCGGCCAGTCGAGCTGCGTCGGCATCGGCGGCGATCCCGTCAACGGGTTGAAGCACATCGACGTTCTCAGGATGTTCAACGACGACCCGCAGACCGAGGCGGTCGTCATGGTGGGCGAGATCGGCGGCAGCGACGAGGAGATCGCGGCGCGCTGGGTCAAGGACCACATGAAAAAGCCGGTGGTAGGCTTCATCGCCGGCGTCACTGCGCCGCCGGGGAAAAGAATGGGGCACGCCGGCGCGATCATTTCCGGCGGCAAGGGCACGGCGCAGGAGAAACTGGCGGTGATGGAGGAGTGCGGCATCAAGACCACGCGCAATCCCGCGGAGATGGGAAAAACACTGAAGTCCGTTCTGAGATAAGAAGACAATTCAGACCTTAGCAAGACCTTATTCCCTGGTAGCCACGCTGCCGTACGCGGCGACGATCTTTCTGTCGTCGTTCCTGCTGTTCCTGGTCCAGCCGATCATCGCCAAGCAGATCCTGCCGTGGTTCGGCGGCTCGGCCGGGGTCTGGACTACCTGCCTCGTGTTCTTCCAGAGCGTGCTGCTGGCCGGGTACGCCTACGCCGATGTCACCACGCGCCTGGGCGCGCGCCGGCAGGCTTTGCTGCACGTGGCGCTCCTCATCTTGTCGCTCGCCTGCCTGCCGATCATCGCCTCGAGCGGCTGGAAGCCGCGCGGCGAGGAGGAGCCGATCTCGCGCATCCTGCTGCTGCTCGTCGCGACCATCGGCCTGCCGTACTTCCTGCTTTCCACGACCACGCCGCTCCTGCAGTCCTGGTACTGGCGCCGCTGGCAGCAAAATGTGCCGTATCGCCTGTTCGCGCTTTCCAATTTCGCCTCGCTCCTCGCGCTGCTCGGCTTTCCGGTGCTGTTCGAGCCCGTGTTCGATCTCAACCAGCTCGGCTGGGGCTGGTCGATCCTCTTTGCAGCGTTTGCGCTTCTCTGCGCCGGCACGGCGTGGATGTCGATCGACGGTTTTGACGCCGTAGAAAAAGATGCGGCACCGAAGGCCGCAAACGCGGTTCCGGCAAGGGATCAACTGCTGTGGCTCGCGCTCTCGGCGATGGGCTCGGTGATGCTGCTCGCCGTCACCAACCATGTCACCCAGAACGTCTCGAGCGTGCCGTTCCTGTGGGTGCTGCCGCTCGCGCTGTACCTCATCACCTTCATCCTGGTGTTCGACCATCCGCGCTGGTACCTGCGCACGGCGCTGCTCGTCGCGCTGGTCGCGCTGCTTCCGGCGATGGCGTACTACATCCCGTCGCTCGACCTGCGCGTGGCCGCGCCGCTGTACATGGTCGGCATGTTCGTCGCGTGCATGGTGTGCCACGGCGAGCTCGCGCGCCTCAAGCCTGATCCCGCGCACCTCACGCGCTTCTATCTCATGATGTCGCTCGGCGGCGCGCTCGGCGCGGTGCTGGTCGCGGTGATCGCTCCGCTCGTGCTGCGGGGCTATTTCGAGCTCGGCGTCGCCCTCGTGCTGCTCGGCGCGCTCTTCGCCGTGCGCGTGCGCGGGGTCGCGAAGTGGGGTGTCCTCGCGGTGCTCGGCGCGACGGTCGTCCTCGTGGTGAAGGGAGGCCACGACTACACGAGCGGCATCCGGGTGATGGAACGCGATTTCTACGGCGTGGTGCGCACCGCCGACCACTTGAGCCCGGTGCCGTACCGCTCCATGTACCACGGCGCGATCATGCACGGCGGGCAGCTTCTCGGCGATTCGTTCCGCAACACCCCCGCCGATTACTTCAGCCCCGACTCGGGCTACGGCCGGGTGTTCACGTCACTGCGCGAGATGAACCCCGGGAAGCCGCTGAACGTCGGCGTGATCGGCCTGGGCGCCGGGGTCATCGCCGCCTGGATGAAGCCCGGCGACGCGCTCACGTTCTACGAGATCAGCCCGCGCGTGGTCGACATCGCGCGGCGCGAGTTCACCTACCTCGCCGACACCCCCGCGAAGACCGAGCTGGTCATGGGCGACGGGCGCCTGTCGCTCGAGCGCGGGCCGGCGCGCGGCTACGACGTGCTCGGCATCGACGCGTTCTCGGGCGACTCGATCCCGATGCACCTGGTCACCCGCGAGGCCATGGCGCTCTACGTGAAGCACCTCAAGCCCGACGGCGTGATCGTGTTCCAGGCCACCAACCGCTACATCGACCTGCTGCCGGTGGTGAAGCGCCTCGCCGCCGAGTTCGGCTTCGAGGCGGTCAACGTCTCCGACAGCCCGGACGCCGACGACGGGCCCGAGTACTGGTATTCCTCGACCGACCAGGTGATCGTCACCCGCAACCGCAAGCTCCTGGAATGGGGGCGCATCGCCGAGGCCGCCGAGCAGATCGAGGAGCGGAGGGATCTTCCCGTTTTCACCGATGCGCATCACAATCTGCTGCGGATCCTGAAATGAGCGAAACCGCGAGCCTCACCCTGAAGCAGGTCGATGTCTTCACCGGCAGGCCCTTCTACGGCAACCCGGTCGCGGTGGTGCTGGGCGCCGAGGGGCTCGAGACCGAGGACATGCAGCGCATCGCCTGCTGGGTCAACCTTTCCGAGACCACGTTCCTGCTGCCTTCTTCCCAGGCGGACTACCGCCTGCGCATCTTCACGCCGCAGCACGAGCTGCCCTTCGCCGGCCATCCCACCATCGGCAGCGCCTACGCCGCGCTCGAGTCCGGCTTCGTGGAGAAGAAGAAGCTCCTGCGGCAGGAATGCACCGCCGGCATCCTCGACCTCTCCTTCGAGGACGAGCGCATCTTCGTGCGCGGCCCGGAGCCGCGCATCACCGACGTGCGCCGCACGCTGCCGTTCGCCAAGAAGCTCCTGCGCATCGAGGTCGGCCCGATCTGGATCGTGGGCGAAGTGGCCGACGCGCAGGAGCTTGCCGCGCTCAAGCCCGACATGGGGGCGCTCGCCGCCTTCACCATCGACCACGAGGCGACCGGCATCACCGTGTTCGCGGCCTCGGGCGAGAAGCAGACCGCGATGCACGTGCGCTCGTTTGCGCCCGCGCACGGCATTCCCGAGGATCCGGTCTGCGGCAGCGGCAACCTCGCGGTCGCGCACTATCTCAAGCAGACCAACTCTCTCAAGCGCTTCGGCGAGCGCTACATCGCCCGCCAGGGCATGCAGATGAAGCGCGACGGCCGCGTGCACGTGCGCGTGGACGAAGACGGCGTGCGCATCGGCGGCCGCGCCGTTACCTGCATCGAGGGGACGCTCCGGATCTAGGCGTCGAGGTCGCGCTCGCCGCAGTGCTGCAGGATCTCGGCGCGCGCGCGGTCGCGCAGCCGCAGCACCGCGTTCCAGTCGTCGCCGTCCGGAGCGATCGGCGCCGCGAAGGTCGCGGCGATCGGGGCGCGCCGCGGATACCAGGTCTCGTCGCGCAGGACCGAGCGCACGCCCCGCAGCGACACCGGCACCACCGGGATGCGGGCCTGCGCCGCGACCTGGAACGCCCCGGCGCGAAACGGCATCAGGCCGCTGTGGCGCATCAGCGTGCCCTCGGGGAAGACGATGAGCGAGGCGCCGTCCCTGGCGGCCCGCACCAGCGCGTCGGCGTGCTCGGCGCTGCGCTGCACGTCGAAGCGCTCGACGAACACCGCGCCCAGTCCCCTCAGCAGCACGCGGCTGAAGAAGTTGTCGGCGAGCTCGCGCTTCGCCACGAACGCGTAGCGACGCCAGGGCAGCACGGCAACCAGCACCGCGCCGTCCAGGTAGCTGGTGTGGTTGGATGCGATGACGTACGGCCCCGAGGAGGGCAGGTTCTCGAGGCCCTGCACCGCCACCGGAATGCGGCAGACGCGGAAGAAGAAGCGCAGGCAGCGCTGCGCGACGTTCCAGGTGACGCGGCCGGGGGCGACCAGCGCGGCGAGGAAGACGAGCAGCAAGGAGACGCCAATTATGAGCCACGCCGCCAGGGCGAAGAGCACGCCCTGCGCGGCGCGCACGCCGCGCCGCAGCTGCGGGCCGACGCCGGCGAGGACGAGGCGGATGAACTGCAGCCACACCGAGCGCGACGCCGCGGAGCTCGGCCCGCGCTCGTAATACTCGCGCGCCGCGACACGGCGGATCTTGCCGCTGGAAGTCTTGGGCACGGTGTGCGGCGGCGCGAGCACGATGTCGTCGACCGGCCCGCCGATGAGCGACACCGCGAGCTCGTTGATGCGGTGGCGCAGGTCCTCGTCGAGCGCGGTGTCGCGGCTGCGCGTCTCGGCGAGCACGACCACGCGCTCGGTGCCGCTCGCCCGGTCGACGCTGCCGAATACCGCCACGCAGCCGCGCCGGATGCGCGGCAGATCGCCGATCGCCTCCTCGAGCTCGTAGGGCGTGATGTTGCGTCCGGCCTTGATGATGACGTCCTTCTCGCGCCCGGTGATGAACACCATGCCGTGCGACATGTAGGCGCGGTCGCCGGTGTTGACCCATTCTCCGGAGAACAGGCGCTTGGTCGCCTCGGGGTTGCGGTAGTAGCCGCTCGTCGCCGACGGCCCGCGGAACTGGAGCTGGCCTTCGTTGCAATCGGGAAGCTCCAGCCCCGCGGCGTCGACCACGCGCAGGTCGTGCCCGGGAAGCACATAGCCGCAGCCGACCACCTTGAGCGGCGCGGGATCGTCCGCCCGCGCCGGCAGCGCGCGGGCGTCGCGCGAGAACACGCTCCGGTCCAGCGAATCGACGCGCCACGCCTGGCCCGGCGGCGTGAACGCGAGCCCGACCGAGCACTCGGCGAGGCCGTAGACCGGGGAAAGCACGTTGCGGCGCAGCTTCCAGCTTGCGAACCGGTCCTGGAACGCGATCATGGTCTCGGGGCTCACCGGCTCGGCGCCGTTGAACGCGAAGCGCCACGACGAGAGGTCGACGCCGTCGAGCTCCTCGTTTTGGATGCGGCGCAGGCACAGCTCGTAGGAGAAATTCGGCCCGCCGGAAATCGTGCCGCGATGGCGATGGATCGCGCGCAGCCACTGGCTCGGCCGGGAAAGGAAGGCGAGCGGCGACATCAATACCACGGGAAAGCCGCAATACATGGTGGCGAAGCAGCCGCCGATCAGCCCCATGTCGTGGTACAGCGGCAGCCAGCTCACGAACACGTCCTCGGTGGTGGCGCGCGCCCCCTTGATCATCGCGCGCACGTTGGCGAGCAGGTTGGCGTGCGTCAGCACCACGCCCTTCGGGCTCCCGGTGCTGCCGGAGGTGTACTGAAGGAACGCGATGTGGCCGGCGCGGCCGCGCACCGGCGCGAAATCGGCCGCCTCGCCGGAGAAATCCTCGGGGACCATCACCGCGCGCAGCGACTCGACCTGCGCGCGCAGCAGCCAGGCGAGCGGCTTCGCCTCGGGGATCGTCACCATCACCGCGGCGCCGGCGCTTTTGAGCACGCTCACGTGGCGCGTCATGTGGTCCTCGATGGTGGCGAGGCGCGCCGGCGGGTAGAGCGGCACCGGGATCGCCCCGGCAAGCAGCGTCCCGTAGAAGCAGAAGAGGTATTCCCTGGACGTGGGCAGCATGATCGCCACCGTCTGCCCCGGGCCCACGCCCTGCGCGGCGAGGCGGGCGGCGTAGAGCGTCGCGCCGTGCCAGAGGTCGCGATAGGTGACGCGGTGCTCCTTCTCGCCCTCGTAGAGGAACACGGTGAGCCGATCGGGCTGGCGCTCGACGTGGTACTCGAGCGCCTCGACCAGCGTCTGCGCCTCGGCGGGTGCGCGCACGCCCTCGGCCTGCACCAGGCTCGCGACGCTGCGCTCGGCACCGTGCGGCGCCGCGCCCGCGGCGGCGAGGAGAAAGCGCAACAGGTCGCGCGGCGTCTCGCTCGAGGCGAGCGCCTGCTCTGGCAGGCTGGTACGGAATTCGCGCTCCAGCCGCAGTACCAGCTCGACGCGCGCGAGGCTGTCGAGGCCGAGGTCGCGCTCGAGCGAGGAGTCGAGCGCGACGTACGCCTCCACGTTCGGGCGCGCCTCGCGCGCCACCGCGGCGACTACGCCGAGCACTCGGTTGGCATCGATCGCGGCAGGAAGCGGCGGTGCGGAGCCCACAGCGCGCCGAGTGTACACTCGTCGCGCTTGACGTTATTGAACGACAAACTGCTTCCCATAGCCCGGGAGGTCGAGTTTCGCAGGGGCGAGCAGCTCCTGCGGCAGGGCGAGGTGGCGCGCGGGGCGTTCGTGATCCGATCGGGGGAGGTGCACGCGCGGGTCGCGCTTCCGGGCGGCGGCATGTTGACCGTGGCCGAGCTCGGCCCGGGTGCCATGTTCGGCGAAACGGCGCTGATGGAGCGCGCCGTGTGCATGGCGAGCGTCGTGGCCAAGAGCGACGTGGCGGGCTGGTTTGTCGACCGCGACGACTTCCGGGCGGTCGCCGCCGGCCGCGACAGCGCCGCCCTCGAGATCCAGAAGGCGGTGACGCAGGTTCTGTCGGAAAAGCTGCGCGCGGCCAACGCCCGGCTGCGCGAGCATCGCGCCGCGGAGGACCGGCCGGCCGTGCGGCCGCAGGCGCACGAGCGCACCGCGCCCGCCTTCGACTGGCGGCCGTTTCTCCAGATGCTCGCGTTCTTCGACGGCTTCGACCGCCGGGAGATCGAGGAGCTCGCGCAGGGCTGCGCGGTGTTCGAGCTCGCGCGCGGAGGTGCGCTCTTCAACGCCGGAGAATCGGCACAGGCGGCTTTTCTGGTCATCCGCGGCGCGGTCGAGATCGTCGCGCCCCAGGGCGCTTCGGAAAGGCGCGTCACCATCGCCGGGCCGGGTGAAATCGTCGGCTACCTCGCGGTGCTCGAGCGCCGGCCGCACTGGGTCTCGGCGAGGATCCGCGAGTCCGCCTGCCTCATGGAGCTCGGCGCGGCGCAGCTCCTGCGCCACTACGAGGGCACGGCCGGAACCTCGGTCAGCCTGCGCCGCGCGATCCACCGCGGCCTGCTGCAGGCGCTCGCGCGCACCAATACGCAGCTCATCCGCCTCATCAGCCATGCGCGGCTCAACGCCGAGCGCGGCCAGGCCGAGGCCCTGGAGAAGGCGCTCCACGGCCAGATCGTCTTCGGGGACAGCTAGGAAAAATCGGGGTCAGAGCCCTATTTCCGGCACGCGTAGCTTAGGAAATAGGGCTCTGACCCCGATTTTTCTGCAGCGACAGCTAGTCGAGAAGCCTTACGGAGAGGTAGGGACGGCCGTTCCTGATCTCCGCGAACAGGGCTCCGTACTCCGGCAGCTCCACCCAGGACGAAGTGTCGCGCGTGAGCGGCTCGGAGGCGACGAGGATGGATTGGGCGCGCTCGGCGCCGCCGGTCATCTTCCACTCGTTGCCGTGCAGCGCGTAGTTCCGGCCGAGCGTGTACCAGAGCGACAGGAAGCTGAGGTTCGCTTCGTGCACGCGCTCCACGCCGTCGCGCTTCACGGCCTGCGTATCGTAGCGGCCGAAGTCGAAGCAGTAGCGCAGCGCGACGAGCTGCCGGCCGTTGGCGATGAACAGGTTCACGGAGGAGGACACGCTCACCCCGGCTTCGGCGCGCGCCAGCCGCAGCACCGCCAGGGTGCGCCCGAGCGCCTCGAACGCCTCGTCCTCCGCGGCGGCGGCGCCCGGATCGGAGAGCTGCGACATGAAGAGCGCGTAGATCCATTCGCTGTCGGTGGTGCCGCGGATGCCGGCGAGGAACCGCGGCTGGATGTGCGGCGTGAGCCGCGGCTTGAGCGCTTCCATTCCCGCGAGATCGCCGTTGTGCGCGAGCGCCCAGGGCACGCCGTCGAACTGGAACGGGTGCACGTTCTGCAGCGAGATCTCGACCGCCGCGGAATAGGCGACGCCCCGCACGTGCGCGAGCACGCAGGCGGCGCGCACCTTTTCGGCGAGGTTCTTGAGGTTGCGGTCGAACACCGGGAGCGACGGCGAGCCGTAGAAAAACGCCTTCTCGGGCTGGTGCGAGCCCGGATCCCAGGCGCGCAGCCCGAACCCGGCGAGGTTGAGCATATTCAGCATCTTGGGCATGTAGCTTTGCCGCACCAGCGCCGAGTCGGGCTGGTAGAGCAGGTTGTCGAGCAGCACGGGTTCGCCGAGGTAGAGCAGCGCGCGGCACATGCATATACATTACCGCACTCATGACCAAGACCCTGCTCGTTGCGGGCGCAGGCCCGGGACTTGGGAAGTCGGTGGCGAAGCGCTTTGCGCGCGAGGGTTACGCCGTGGCGCTCGCGGCGCGCAACGAGGAGCGTCTTTCCAGTCTTGCCCGGGAAATCGGCGCGTCTCCCTTTCCCGCGGATCTGGCCAACGAAGGCGACGTGGCGAGCCTCTTCAGCAGCGTCGAGACGAAGCTGGGGCCGATCGAGGCCGTCGCCTTCATCGCCGCGACGCGCGTGCAGGGACCGTTCGCCGAGCTCTCCGCGGCCGACTTCGAGAATGTCTGGCGCCACAGCTGTCTCAGCGGGTTTATGGTCGGGCGCGAAGCCGCCCGTGCCATGCTGCCGCGCGCCCGCGGCAGTGTCATTTTCACCGGCGCATCGGGCAGCACGCGCGGGCGCGCGCAGTTCGCCGCGTTCGCCGCCGCCAAGGGCGGCCTGAGGTTCATGGCGCAGAGCATGGCGCGCGAGCTCGGTCCGAAAGGGATCCATGTCGCCACGGTGCTGATCGACGGCGCGATCGCCAGCGAGCGCATGTGGCGCGACCACCGCGACCGCATGGAGAAGCTGGGCGCCGACGGCGCGCTGCAGCCGGACGCGATCGCCGAGACCTATTGGCAGATCCACAGCCAGCCGCGCAGCGCGTGGACCCACGAGGCGGATCTGCGGCCCTGGAAGGAACCCTTCTAGCTACTTCTTCTGCTCTTCGCTCCGGTCGGTCGCCGGCGGCGGGGTGCGCGAAAGCGCCGCGATCTCGGCGCGCAACGCCGGACTCATCTCGATCTTCACCGAGTCGAGCGAAGCCTGGAGCTGCTCGGGGTTTCGCGCGCCGATGATCGGCGCGGTGACGGCCGCATGCGCCGCCACCCAGGCGACCGCGGTACTCACGGGGTGCAGCCCGCGGCTGCGGCAAAAGGCGACGAATTTCGCCGCGACCTCGTGCATCCAGGGCTCGCCGTAGCGCGCCTCGTACATCTTGTTCGTGACCAGGCGGCCGCTCTGCTTCTCGAGGTATTTCCCCGAGAGCAGGCCCGCCGCGGCCGGGCTGTAAGGCACGACCGCGACCGCGTGCGCAGCCGCCATCGGCAGGATCTCGACCTCGGCCTGGCGCTTCACCAGGTTGTACATCGGCTGGAGCGCCTGCAGCCGCGCCCAGCCCTGCCGCTCCTGCAGGCCGAGCGCGAGCTGGGTCTGCCAGGCGGCGTGGTTGCTGAGCGCGGGGTAGAGCACCTTGCCGGCGCGCACCAGGTCCTCCAGCGCGCGCATCGATTCCTCGAGCGGCGCGAGCGGGTCCTGCTGGTGCAGGTACAGGATCTCGACGCGGTCGGTCTGCAGCCGCTTGAGGCTCATTTCGACCGCGCGCGTGATGTGGCGGCGCGAGTTGCCGCGCGCATTGAGGTCTTCGCCGGTGGGATTGAACGACTTGGTCGCGATCACCAGCTCGTCGCGGTGGCCGCGAGCGAGCTCGCCGAGGATTTGCTCGGAGCGGCCCTTGTTGTACTGGTCCGCGGTATCGAAGAAATTGATGCCGGCTTCGCGACACGCGCGGTACATGCGACCCGACGCCGCCTCGTCTGCATCGCCGCCGAACGACATGCAGCCGTAGCAGAGCTCGGAGACCTGGACGCCGGTACGACCCAAGAGCTTGTATTTCATGCCCGGCAGTCTGGGTAAACGCTTGACCGCAGTCAAGAATCAAGCCTTTGCCGAGGGCCGATAATACGTCCCTAGATGAAAGGCAACGGAAAGGTACGGCCGTATCCGAAGGGGCGGCCGGTCGAGGCAAGTGCGGTCGAGGAAGTGCGCGCGCTGCTCGGCGACGAGCCGCGCCGGCGCGACCTGCTGATCGAGCATCTGCACAAGATCAATGACCGCTACGGTCATTTGTCTGCGGCGCACCTTGCGGCCCTCGCGCAGGAGATGCAGCTCTCGCAGACCGAGGTGTACGAGGTCGCGACCTTCTACCACCATTTCGAGGTCGTGAAGGAGGACGAGACCGCGCCGCCGGCGCTCACGGTGAGGGTTTGCGACTCGATCGCCTGCGAGCTGGCCGGTTCCGAGGAATTGCTCGAGAAGCTTCCTGGGATCCTCGGAAAGGCCGTGCGCGTGGTGCACGCGCCGTGCGTGGGCCGGTGCGAAGTGGCTCCCGTGGCGGTTGTCGGTCAGAACCCGGTCGGCAATGCCACGATTCATGCGGTCAAGAGCGTGGTGGACAAGAAGCAGATCAGCTGCGCCGAAACCGACTACATCGACTTCGCCGCATACAAGAAGGACGGCGGCTACAGGCTGATTGCCGACTGCCTCGCGGGCAAGTACACCCGCGAGGGACTGACCAAGATCATGGAGGACTCGGGCCTGCGCGGGCTGGGCGGCGCAGGCTTCCCGGTCGGCCGCAAGTGGAAGACCGTCGCCGGCGAGCCCGAGCCGCGCCTGATGGCGGTCAACATCGACGAGGGCGAGCCGGGCACCTTCAAGGACCGCTGGTACCTCGAGCGCGATCCGCACCGCTTCCTGGAAGGCATGCTGGTCGCGGCCTGGGCAGTGGGCATCGGCGAGATCTATGTCTATCTGCGGGATGAGTACGCCGGCTGCAGGAAGATCCTGGAGGATGAACTCAAGAAACTGAAGGCAAGTCCGCCGTGCGCGCTGCCGCCGATCCACCTGAGACGCGGCGCAGGGGCCTACATCTGCGGCGAAGAGTCGGCGATGATCGAGTCGATCGAGGGCAAGCGCGGCATGCCGCGCCTGCGCCCGCCGTACGTTGCGCAGGTCGGCCTTTTTGGCCGTCCCACGCTCGAGCACAACATGGAGTCGGTGTATTGGGTGCGGGAGATCGTGGAGAAGGGGCCGCAATGGTTCGCCGGCCACGGGCGGAACGGACGTAAAGGTTTGCGGTCTTTCTCCGTATCGGGTCGGGTCAGGAAGCCGGGCGTCCATGTAGCGCCCGCGGGTATAACCGTTCTTGAATTGATCAATGAATATTGTGGTGGGATGCTCGACGGGCATGCGTTCTACGGGTACCTCCCGGGCGGCGCCTCGGGCGGCATCCTGCCCGCATCGAAGGGCGATCTCCCGCTCGACTTCGACACGCTGCAGCCGCACGGCAGCTTTATCGGTTCTGCGGCCGTTGTTGTGTTCAGTAATAAAGATAAGGCAGCAAAAGCGGCCGTCAACCTGATGAAGTTCTTCCACGACGAGTCCTGCGGCCAGTGCACGCCCTGCCGGGTCGGTACCGCCAAGGCGCTTCAGCTGATGGAAAAGGGCAAATGGGACCAGCCTTTGCTCAAGGAGCTTTCTCAGGCCATGATGGACGCTTCGATCTGCGGCCTGGGGCAGGCGGCGCCGAATCCCGCGCTGACCGTAATGCGGTATTTCCCGCAAGAGATCGAAGGCTAGAGAGGCGTTTGCGATGGAACGCGTAACGACGCAGCAGCTCGCGATGATGCCGATCGAGTTCAAGCTCAACGGCAAGACGGTGATCGGGCGTCCGGACGAGACGATCATCGAATGTGCCAAGCGGAACGGCGTCGAGATCCCGCATCTCTGCTACAAGCCCGGCCTGCGTCCCGACGGCAACTGCCGCGCCTGCGTCGTCGAGATCAAGGGCGAGCGCGCGCTGGCGCCCTCGTGCTGCCGCTATCCCAAGGAGGGGATGGAGGTCACCACCGACAACCCGCGCGCCCAGCTCTCGCAGAAGATGGTCCTGGAGCTGCTTCTTTCGGACATGCCCGAGCGGCAATACTCGAAGGACAACGAGCTCGACCTGTGGGCAAGGAAGATGAACCTCGGCCTGCCCAGATTCGAAGGAAGGAAGCAACCGAAAGCCGACGTTTCGCATCCCGCCATCGCGGTCAACCTCGATGCCTGTATCCAGTGCACGCGCTGCCTGCGCGCCTGCCGCGAAGAGCAGGTGAACGACGTGATCGGCTACGCCTTTCGCGGCGAGCACTCGAAGATCGTCTTCGACATGGACGACCCGATGGGCAAGTCGACGTGCGTGGCGTGCGGCGAGTGCGTGCAGGCCTGCCCCACCGGCGCGCTCATGCCGGCGCGCGAAGTCGGCCTGGAGACGATCGACAAGACGGTCGACTCGGTCTGCCCCTTCTGCGGCGTCGGCTGCCTGCTCACGTATCACGTCAAGAACAACGTCATCAAGTTCGTCACCGGCAAGGACGGCCCGGCGAACCACGGCCGCCTGTGCGTGAAGGGGCGCTACGGCTTCGACTACGCGCACCACCCGCAGCGCCTCACCCAACCGCTCATCAGGAAGGCCGGCGTGAAGAAAGGCGCCAACTTCATGGTGGATCCGGCGAACTGGTCGGAGGTTTTCCGGGAAGCGACCTGGGAAGAAGCACTGGAACTTGCCGCTTCCGGCTTGAAAAAAATCAGGGATCAGGACCGCTACGCGCTGGCCGGGTTCGGTTCCGCGAAGGGCTCGAACGAGGAGGCCTACCTCTTCCAGAAGCTCGTGCGCGCCGGCTTCGGCACCAACAACGTCGACCACTGCACGCGCCTGTGCCACGCCTCGTCGGTGGCCGCGCTCCTCGAGGGCATCGGCTCGGGCGCGGTGTCGAACCAGGTGAACGACATCGCCAACTCCGGCCTCATCTTCCTCATCGGCGCGAATCCAACGTCGAACCACCCGGTGGCGGCGACCTGGATGAAGAACGCGGCGAAGAACGGCGCCAAGCTGGTCTACGCCGACCCGCGCAAGAGCGACCTCGCGCGGCACGCGTGGCGCTTCCTGCAGTTCAAGCCCGACACCGACGTCGCGCTGCTGAACGCCATGATCTACACGATCATTGAAGAGAATCTGGCAAATGAATCTTTCATAAAAGACAGGACGTCGGGCTACGAAGCCCTGAAAGAAAACGCGAAGAGCTTCTCGCCCGAGAAGATGGCGCCGATCTGCGGCATCCCCGCCGAGACCATCCGCGAGGTGGCGCGCGAGTACGCCACGTCCAAAGCGTCGATGATCCTCTGGGGCATGGGCATATCGCAGCACGTGCACGGTACCGACAACGCGCGCTGCTTGATCGCGCTCACTCTGATGACCGGGCAGGTCGGCCGGCCCGGCACCGGGCTGCACCCGCTGCGCGGCCAGAACAACGTTCAGGGGGCGTCGGACTCGGGCCTGATTCCGATGATGTTCCCCGACTACCAGCGCGTGGCGACGCCGGAGGCGAACCAGCGCTTCGAGAAGACCTGGGGCGTCAAGCTCGACACCAAGCCCGGCCTCACGGTGGTCGAGGTCATGAACGCGGCCTACGACGGAAGCATCCGCGGCATGTACATCATGGGCGAGAACCCGGCGATGTCCGACCCGGACCTCGAGCACGCGCGCGCCGCGATGGCGAAGCTCGAGCACCTGGTGGTGCAGGACATCTTCCTCACCGAGACCTGCTACATGGCCGACGTGGTGCTGCCGGCCACGGCGTGGCCGGAGAAGGACGGCACCGTCACCAACACCGACCGCATGGTGCAGCTCGGCCGCAAGGCGCTCGACGCGCCGGGGCAGGCGAAGCCCGACCTGTGGATCATCGTCGAGCTCGCGAAGCGACTGGGGCTGGACTGGTCGTATCAGCACCCCAGACAGGTCTTTGATGAAATGCGGACCTGCATGGACTCGATCCGCGGCATCACCTGGGAGCGCCTCGAGCGCGACTCCACGGTGACCTATCCCTGCGAGAACGAGGGCGATCCCGGCCAGCCGGTCGTGTTCACCACCCACTTCCCGACGCCGACCGGGCGCGCCAGGTTCGTGCCGGCCGACCTGATCAGCGCCGACGAGCGGCCCGACGCCGAGTACCCGATGGTGCTGATCACCGGCCGCCAGCTCGAGCACTGGCACACCGGCGCGATGACGCGCCGCGCCGGCGTGCTCGACGCCATCGAGCCCGAGCCGACCGCATCGCTTCATCCTTCCGATCTCAGAAGCCTCGACGCGAAGCCGGGCGACGTGGTCACCGTCGAATCCAGGCGCGGCAGGATCGCCCTGTATGCGAGGGAAGATCCCGGCACGCCGCGCGGCAGCGTGTTCATCCCCTTCGCGTTCTACGAAGCGGCGGCGAACATCCTCACCAACCCGGTGCTCGACCCGTTCGGCAAGATCCCGGAGTTCAAGTACTGCGCGGTGAGGGTCACCCGCGGCGGCGAACTTCCGGCCGATCCCGGCTACGGCAAGGGCCGCAGCCTGCGGGAACTGCAGGCCTAGAATGCCTTGAAGAAGGGGGGAAGCGCGCAAATGAGAATCCTGCTGGCGGTGGACGGCTCCAAGCATTCGCTGAACGCGGTGCAGTTTCTGATCGACCACTACGGAGTATGGCTGCGGGAGAAGCCCGAGCTCGACCTCGTCACCGTGCACCTGCCGGTGCCCAAGCTGCCGGGCATGGGCGCCGCGGTCGGCAAGGCGCAGCTCGACAGGTACTACCAGGAGGAGAGCGAGCGCAGCCTCGCCGACGCGCGGAAAAAGCTGGACGCGGCCGGGGTGCGCTACGAAGCCCACACTCTGGTCGGGCCGGTGGCCGAGAGCCTGGTCAAGCACGCCAAGGACAAGCGCTGCGACCTCATCTGCATCGGCACGCGCGGGCACAGCGAGCTCGGCAAAGCGCTGGTAGGCTCGACTGCCACCAAGGTGATGCACATCTCGGACGTCCCGGTCCTGCTGGTCAAGTAGCGCTTGATTTGCGTCAAGGCCGGTCCGGGCGCCGGTCTTGGAGAATTGCGTCCATCCCACCAGAGGCTCGAGGAGCGTCGCATGCCGTCGGACATCGAAATCGCGCAGGCAGCCAAGATGCAGCGCATCTCCGCGGTCGCGCGCGAGAAGCTCGGAATCGCCGAAGAGCACCTGGAGCCCTACGGCCACTACAAGGCGAAGGTCTCGCTGAAGTACCTCGACACGCTCAAAGGCAAGAAGAACGGCAAGCTGATCCTGGTCACCGCGATCAGCCCGACGCCGGCCGGCGAGGGCAAGACCACCACCACGGTCGGCCTGGGCGACGCGCTCAATCACATCGGCAAGAAGGCGGTGATCTGCCTGCGCGAGCCCTCGCTCGGGCCGGTGTTCGGCATGAAGGGCGGCGCGGCGGGCGGCGGCTACGCCCAGGTGGTGCCGATGGAGGACATCAACCTGCATTTCACCGGCGATTTCGGCGCGATCCAGCTCGCGAACAACCTGCTCGCCGCGCTGATCGACAACCACATCAACCACGGCAACGAGCTCGGCATCGACGTGCGGCGCATCCAGTGGAAGCGGGTGCTCGACATGAACGACCGCGCGCTGCGCGACATCACGATCGCGCTGGGCGGCACCGCGAACGGCTATCCGCGCCAGGACGGCTTCGACATCGTGGTTGCGTCCGAGGTCATGGCGATTTTCTGCCTCGCCACCAGCCTCAAGGACCTGAAGGATCGACTCGGCAAGATTGTCGTTGGCTACACGCGCGAGCAGAAACCGATCCTGGCACGCGAGTTGAATGCGCACGGTGCCATGACGGTGCTGTTGAAGGAAGCGCTCAAGCCGAATCTGGTGCAGACGCTGGAGAACAATCCAGCGTTCATCCACGGCGGGCCGTTCGCCAACATCGCGCACGGCTGCAATTCGGTGATCGCCACGCGCGCCGCCTTGAAGCTCGCCGATTACGTCGTCACCGAGGCCGGGTTCGGCGCCGACCTGGGTGCCGAGAAGTTCGTCGATATCAAGTGCAGGAAAAGCGGACTGCGGCCCTCTGCGGTGG
>JBIOYV010000112.1:0-2486 GCA_044870335.1 Burkholderiales bacterium
CCCGCTGCCGACGCAGGCGAACGACTACCTGCTCGCGCACCAGGGCTTCTCGCCGCGCAATTCGCTGCAGGGCATGGCGCCGTACGTGCGCACGGTCTCCGAGCAGACCGTGCAGCCGCGCAAGTAATGCTCTGGAAGCTCCTCGTCGCGGGCTTGTCGGCACTGGGCCCGGTGATCGCGTACGCCCAGAGCCCGGAGAGCCTCGCCTGGCTGAGCAAGATCCAGGGCGCGACGCAGAAGCTTTCCTACACCGGGACCTTCGTCTACCAGAACGGCGGGCGCAACGAGACCTCGCGCATCACGCGCTTCGTCGAGCCCGCGGGCGACACCGAGCGGCTCGAGGTGCTCGATGGCGTGCCGCGCGAGATCGTGCGTACGCGCGATACGGTGCGCTGCTATCTGCCGGGGAGCCGGCTCGTCAAGGTGGACCGGCGCACCGAGCGGGGCTTTCCGGCGCTCCTTCCCGAGCAGATCAGCGCGCTTGCGCGCAACTACGACATCAGCCTGGGGGAGACGCGCCGGCTCGCCGGCTACGACTGCCAGGCCGTGGTGCTCACGCCGCGCGACAACCTGCGCTACGGCTACCGCCTCTACGCCGACGTGAAAACCGGGATGCTTCTGCGCGCGGTGACCGTCGATGCGGCGGGCCAGCAGATCGAGGAGTTCGTATTCACGCAGCTCACGATCGGCGGGGTGACGCGCGAGATGGTGCGGCCGCGCCACGCGTCGGTGAACTGGCGCGTCGAGGACGCGGGCGCCGCGCCGGCCAAGCTGGCGGGCTGGGGCCTGTCGAGCGAGCTGCCCGGCTTCCACAAGATCGTCGAGTTGAAGCGCCGCCTGGGCGAGTCGCGCTCGGCCGGCCAGGTGGTGTATTCCGACGGCCTTGCCGCGGTCTCGGTGTTCATCGAGTCGCTCGAGGGCCGCAGCGACCCGGTGCGCACCGGGCTCGCGAGCGTCGGGGCGATCCATATCTATACGCGCGAGGTCGCGAATCACATGGTCACCGTGGTCGGCGAAGCGCCCGCAGCAAGCGTGCAGCGCATCGCCAACGCCGTGGAATACCGGCGGCCGGCCGCGGCAACGGGAGAGAAGAAATGAAAGCTGCAACAACCCTGGCGGCGCTCTACCTCGCCGCTTTTTCCGCCGCTTTTTCCGCCGGCGCCAGCGCCCAGGCGGTGCGCGAATTGCCCGACTTCACGCGCCTGGTCGACGAGCAGGGCAACGCGGTGGTGAACATCAGCACCACGCAGGCGGTGCGCCGCAGCGGCGCGGTGCCGCAGGTGCCCGGGATCGAGGACGAAGAGGTGCTGGAGTTCTTCCGCCGCTTCATCCCGCGCCAGCAGCCCGGCCCCGGCCCGCGCCAGCCGGAATCGCGCTCGCTCGGCTCCGGCTTCATCGTCAGCGCGGACGGCTACATCCTCACCAACGCCCACGTGGTCGAGGGCGCCGACGAGATCAACGTGCGCTTCACCGACAAGCGCGAGTTCAAGGCGAAGGTGATCGGCGCCGACCGGCGCACCGACATCGCGGTGATCAAGATCGACACCACGGCGCCGCTCCCCGCGGTCAAGTTCGGCGACCCGACCAAGCTCAAGGTCGGCGAATGGGTGGTGGCGATCGGCTCGCCGTTCGGCTTCGAGAACACCGTCACCGCCGGCATCGTCAGCGCCAAGGGGCGCTCGCTGCCGCAGGAAAACTTCGTGCCCTTCATCCAGACCGACGTCGCGATCAATCCCGGCAACTCGGGCGGACCGCTCTTCAACATGCGCGGCGAGGTGGTGGGCATCAACTCGCAGATCTACAGCCGCACCGGCGGCTTCATGGGCCTCTCCTTCGCGATCCCGATCGACGTCGCGCTCGACATCCAGAAGCAGCTGCGCGAGAAGGGCCGCGTGGCGCGCGGCCGCATCGGCGTGGTGATCCAGGAAGTGACGCGCGACCTCGCCACCTCCTTCGGCCTCGACCGGCCGCGCGGCGCGCTGGTGAACTCGGTGGAGAAGGGCAGCCCCGCGGACAAGGCGGGCATCGAGGCGACCGACATCATCCTTTCCTTCGACGGCAAGCAGGTCGAGGCCTCGGCCGACCTGCCGCGCATCGTCGGCTCGACCCGCCCGGGCTCGCAGTCCTCGCTCGAGGTGTGGCGCAAGAGCAAGACGCAGAAGCTCAACATCACCGTCGCGGAGCTGCAGGAAGACCGCGTCGCTGCCGCCGCCCCGACGGGACGCGAGAAGCCCAAGGCCGAGGCGCCCGCGAACCGGCTCGGCATCGTCGTGGGCGAGCTCTCGGCGGAGCAGAAGAAGGGCCTCAACGTCAACTACGGCCTCGTCGTCACCGACGTGCGCCCCGACTCCAAGGCCGACGTGCGCAAGGGCGACGTGCTGCTCACCATGGTGCACAAGGGGCAGCACACCGAGCTCAAGTCGGTCGACCAGTTCAACAGGCTGCTCGCCGGGCTCGACAAGAACGCCGTGATCACGCACCAGGTG
>JBIOYV010000113.1:0-33251 GCA_044870335.1 Burkholderiales bacterium
CATTCCCTTTATCGCGCTCAATCCTGGCGCCAGCTATCGCGGCTTGCACGACTCGCTGGTGAATTATCTCGGCAACCAGAAGCCGCGAATGCTGCTCTGCCTGCACGAGGAATCCGCGGTGGCGATCGCGCACGGCTATGCGCGCGCCTCGGGCCGCATGATGGGCGTGGTGCTGCATTCCAACGTCGGCCTGATGCACGGGTCGATGGCGATCTTCAACGCGTGGTGCGACCGCGTGCCGATGCTGATCCTCGGCGCGACCGGGCCGTGGGACGCGGCGCGCCGCCGGCCGTGGATCGACTGGATCCATACCGCTTCCGACCAGGGCGCCCTGGTGCGCGACTACACCAAGTGGGACAACCAGCCGGCGTCGGTGCCGGCGGCCTACGAAGCGCTGATGCGAGCCGCGCAGATGGCGAACACCGCCCCGCGCGGCCCGACGTACATCAACCTCGACGCCGCGCTGCAGGAAGCGAAGATCGGCCCGCTTCCGGCGCTGCCCGACGTTTCGCGCTTTTCTCCTCCACCGCCCGTGAGGCCGAGCGAATCGGTCGTGAAGGAAGCGGCACAGGTCCTTTCGAATGCGAAAAATCCTGCGATGCTCGTCGGGCGCGTGAACCGCGATCTCGACGCGTGGAAGGCGCGCGTCGCGCTCGCCGAAAAGCTGCAGGCGAAGGTGTTTACCGACATCAAGACGCCCGCCGCTTTCCCGACCGACCACCCGCTGCATGCGGCGCCGCCGGCGACCTTCCCCGACGGCGCGCTGCTGCGCGAGTGCGACGCGGTCCTCTCGCTCGACTGGGTCGACACTGCGGGCACGCTGAAGGCCGCGTGGGGCGACGCGCCGATCGGCGCCAAAGTGATCCGCGTCTCGGTCGATGCCCACGTTCATCGCGGCTGGAGCTCCGACTACCAGGGGCTTCCGCCGTCGGATGTCTACTTGATGTGCGAGCCCGATGTCGCCGTGCCGCTTCTCATCGATGCCGTGCGTACAAGGCCGGCCGCCGTTTCACCCAGGGTCGAAGCTAAGCTTGAAGAGGACAAGGCCGTGACGATCCGCGCGCTGGCGCGGGTGTTCGACGAGCTCACCCAGGGCATGGAGGTGTGCCTCTCGAAGCTGCCCCTCGGCTGGAACGGCGCCTACCGCCACTTCAGGCACCCGCTCGATTACCTCGGCGCCGACGGCGGCGGCGGGGTGGGCGCGGGGCCGGGACTCACCGTGGGCGCGGCGCTCGCGCTCAAGGGTACCGGCCGCATGGTGGTCGGCATCGTCGGCGACGGCGACTTCCTCATGGGCAACACCGCGCTCTGGACCGCGACGCACTACAGATTGCCGTGCCTCTTCCTCGTCGCCAACAACCGCTCCTTCTACAACGACGAGCTGCACCAGGAGCGCGTGGCGAAGACCCGCGGCCGCCCGGTCGAGAACAAGTGGATCGGCCAGCGCATCGACGAGCCCGACATCGACCTCGCGATGATGGCGCGCGCGCAGGGGGCGGTAGGCATCGGGCCCATCAGAGAACTCTCGCAACTCCGCTCGGCGCTCGAAGAGGGCATCAGGAAAGTCCAAGGCGGCGAGGTGTGCGTGGTGGACGTGCGCGTTCTGCCCGGCTACGACAGCGCAGCGCACCCGACGCCGGCCACGGCGTCCCGGCGCTAGGCCGAAGGCGCCGCCTGGCATCGGCGTTCGCGTACCGCGATTTCAGGTGGCTGTGGACGAGCTCGCTCCTCTCCTGGTCGGGCCAGTGGATCCAGCAGGCGGCGCTCGGCTGGGTGGTCTATGAGATCACCGGCTCGGGCGCGCTGCTCGGCGCAGTGATGGGCGCGCGCGCGGTGCCGATGTTCCTGCTCGCGCCGCTCTCCGGTGTCGCCGCCGAGCGCTGGGACCGGCGGCGCCTCCTCCAGGGAAGCCAGATCCTCGCCGCCGCCGTGTCGCTCTCGTTCGGCGTGGCGCTCGCGCTCGGCATCGTGAGCGTGTGGATGCTCTTCGCCTTCACCGTGCTGATGGGCGCGGCGAACGTGCTCGACCGGCCGGCGCGGCTCACCACCGCCTTCGAGCTCGTGGCGCGCGCCGACGCGGTGAAGGCCGTGGCGATGAACACGATGGGCTTCTCGATGATGCGCATCTTCGGCCCGGCGATCGCCGGCTTCCTCATCGCTTCGCTCGGCGCGGCCGGCAGCTTCTTCATCCAGGGCGTGCTGTACGCCGCTGCCGCCGCGATGGTGCTGATGGTGGCGTTTCCCGCGCGCCGCGCGCCGCCCGCGGGCCGTTCGGCGTTCGCGCAGATGCTCGAGGGGCTGCGCTTCGCGGCGAACGACCCGCGCACGCGCCTGCTCGTTTTTCTCGGCGCGCTGCCGTATTTCCTGCTGGTCCCGGTGTGGAGCACGCTGCTGCCGATCTACGCCAAGGACGTCTTCGTCGCCGGGCCGCAGGGGCTGGGGTGGCTCCTCACCGGCGTGGGCGTCGGCGGCACGCTCGGCGGCCTCGCCGCCAACGCGCTCGCCCGGGCCGAGCGCCAGGGGCTGATCCAGGCGGGCTGGATCGTGCTGATGGGCCTGGCGATCCTCGGTCTCGCGGCGAGCCCGACGCTCGCCGCGGCGCTCGCCTGCGGCGTGATCGGCGGCGCGGCCGAGATGGCGCACACCGCGAGCAACATGGCGATGCTGCAGCTGAACGCGCCCGAGGAGATGCGCGGGCGCATCTCGAGCCTTACCATGCTTTATCCGGCGATGATCTCGGTCGGCGCCTTCGTCGCCGGACCGCTTTCGGATCTTCTCGGCGTGCGCGGCGCGTCGATTGCGCTCGCCGCGACCGCGATCGCCGCCATCGCGATCCTGTACCTTTCTTCCACCGTGCTCAGGGAGATGCGCTTCAGATGAAAACACGGAAATCCGGATCGCCGCGCGTTGCCGCCGGCACGGCGCTGATCGAAGACCTCGTCGCCGGCAGCCGCATCCTCGCCGACCAGGGCGTGCTCGATGCCTACGGCCACATCAGTGCGCGCAGCGACAAGCGCCCCGGACGCTTCATCATGTCGCGCTCGCGCGCGCCGGCGCTCGTCACGGCGGCCGACCTGATGGAGCTCGATGCCGACAGCGAAGCCGTGGGCCGCGATGCGCGCAAAGGCTTCATCGAGCGCTACATCCACGGCGAGATCTACCGCAGGCGGCCCGAGGTCATGGCGGTCGTGCACAGCCACGCGCCCTCGGTGATCCCGTTCGGCGTCACCAAGACGCGCCTGCGCCCGATCTACCACATGGGCTCGTTCCTCTGGACGGGCGCGCCGGTGTGGGACATCCGCAAGGTGCGCGACGACAACGACATCCTGGTGCGCGACCGGCCGCTCGGCGCCTCGCTCGCCGAGGCCCTCGGAAGCTGCAACTGCGTTCTGATGCGCGGCCACGGCATGACCGTGATCGGCGAGAGCATCCAGGAAGCGGTGTTCCGCGCGGTCTACACCGAGATGAACGCGCGCCTGCAGCTCCAGGCCGAGACGCTCGAGGGGCCGATCCAGTTCCTGAGCGATACCGAGGGCAAGCGCTCGAGCGCCGCCAACCGCGGCACGCTGGAGCGGCCGTGGGAGCTGTGGAAGCAGAGGTCGACGCGCGGATGAACCCGAACCTTCTGTTTCAGCGCGTGCCAACGCCCCGCGGCCCTACATGGGATCTAGCGTTCATGCCGATGCAGCGGTGGCGGTGACGAGCCAGCCCATCACCGGCTGGCCGGTCTCCATGCGCAGCCGCTCGTGCTCCAAGACCGCTCCCACGAAGCCGGCCGCGGCGAGCGCCTCTCGCAGGTAGGCCTGGTGATGCGCGTAGCGTCCGTTGGACTGCAGCCGGTGCGGCTGCCGGGCGTCGTCGGGCAGCGCCTCGACCGTGAAGACGAGCCAGCCGCCAGGCCGCAGGCATTGGCGGGCGGCGGCGAAGACGGTCTCCAGCGGGCCGAAGTAGCACAGCGTGTCGGCCGAGACGACGGCATCGAATGCAGCGGGCTGGGTGGCGAGGTAGTAGGTGAGCTCGGCCTGGTGCAGGGCATCGTAGAGCGCGCGCCCCTTGGCGCGCTGGAGCATGCCTTCGGAGAGGTCGCACCCCGCGAGCCGGCGCGCGAAGGGCTTCAGCCCCGGCCCGCACAGCCCCGTGCCGCATCCCGCATCGACGATGTCGAGCCGGCCTGCGGGTGTGCCGGCGGCGCGCTGCAATGCCCGCACCGCCAGTTCGGGCGCTCGGTAATGCAGCGTCTCGAGCTTGGAATCGAACGAGGCCGCAAAGCCGTCGAACACCTGCTGCACGTAGCCGTCGCTGGCGCGCTCGGGTACGGCATCGCCTTCCTTGGCCTCGCAGGCGGCGAGCATGTGCTCGGCGACCGCGTTGCCCGGGTCGCTGGCGAGCCATTCGCGCAGCAGCTTGGCGGCGCGCTCTCGTTCGTCCAGCACGAGCAGCGCGCGGATCACCTCCTGGCGCGACTGCACTTCCTCGGGCCACAGCGCAACCGCCTTGCTGTGCGCGAGCACACCCTCGTTGATGCGGCCCTGCTTGATGAGCGTGACCGACAGGTTGTACCAGCCGTCGGCGAAGGCGTCGTCGCGCTGCAGCGCGCGGCGCAGCGCGAGCTCGCTGTCGCCCAGCTGCCCGAGCTTGCGGTGCAGCACACCCAGGTTGTTGAGCGCGCGCACGGCGTCGCCGGGCGCGTTGCCGCCATGGTCGACCGCCTTCTCGTAGGCCACGGTCGCCTCTTCGCCGCGGCCGGCGAGCAGCAGCACGTTGCCGAGGTTGTTCCATGCTCCGGCGTTGTCCGGCACCTGCGCGAGCGCGCCGCGGATGAGGGAAACCGCCTCGTCGATCCTGCCTTGCGTGTGGCGCAGCACGCCCAGGAAGTGCAGCGCATCGGGCTGCTCGGGCCAGCGCGCGAGGATGTCCAGCAGCGCCGGCTCGGCCTCCTCGATGCGCTCGTTGCGCAGGTGGTCGATCGCGCCCGCGAGTGCCTGCGCCAGCGGCGAGCCCTCGACGACGGGCGTGCCCGCGGCCGTCGTGGTCTTGCGGCGGCTCACGGCGACGCGCGCGCGGTGTCCAGGAGGCTCACGCTCCTGTCCGGCAGCTGGCGCGCCCGGATGTAGCGGTGCGACAGGCGCACCGCCGCCTCCAGCGCCGATCTCAGGTGATCTGGGTGGTCTTCACATTCCAGCCGAACTTCACTTCGCCGCCGAGGCCGCCCTTCTCGTCCTGCGGCTTGTAGGCGAAGTCGATCGACTGATAGCTCATCGACACCGATTCCATGATGTCGCCCCCGGTGCTACCGCTCGGCTGCACCGAGGTGATGAAGACTTCCTTCAGCGTGATTTTGAGGAAGTCCTTCTGGCCCTCGCCGGCCTTGCGCGAGGTGATGACGACGTTGGGGAAGTGCACGCCCTGGGCGCACTTCTTGGCCAGCACCGGGCTCGCCTTGTCGTAGTTGTGCGTGAAGTGCAGGTCGCCCGCATTGGCCTTGCCCTTCCCGCTGCCGGTGCCCGAGGCCAGGGTGGTATTGGAGACGCCCCAGGTCCAGGACAGGATTTCGACCTCGCCCTTGTGGTCCTTGTGGGTGGATTCGCCTTCGACGCCGTCGAACTTGATGTGACTGTCAATAGCCATGTTGCGTGAGCTCCTTGTGTGATGGCGGATTCAGTATGCGTGCGTGTCGCCGGGAAGGCTACGACACCACCGCCGCCGGTCTCTTCCGTATGGTTGCCTTCCGAGCGCGATCTCGCCCGACAAGAGCGCGACCGCCAAGCTCAGAATGCCGATCTGATTCCCTTAGCCCCCCCGTTTTGGCAACTTAACAGACTTTTCGCAGGAAGTGAATGGACTCGATTGAAGGCGGTAGCGCGAATCTTCGCTGACGCACATCGCATCCGGCCCCGTCCGGTGCGGCCGGAACACGTACGGGGGGCTTGATGATCGGACTCGCGGCAGTGTCGGTTTCGACCAGCCTTCCCGTGACGGGATCGCGGTAGTTGTAGTTCCGGTCGGTGTTCCGCGCCATCAGATAAGGCGCCGCCGGGTGCCGAAGGGTTTCCTTGGCGCCGGGCCGGACCCTTGCGGGTCCGGCGATTCCGAAGCGCATTACAGCGGCGGGGCGATGAAGTTGTGGTCCTTCGCCCACGGCGACTCGGTCGTTTCCGAGGACGCGTCCACGCGCGAGCCGCGGTCGACTTCCGCGTACTGCGTGGCTTTCTCCGGCAGGTTCGGCAGCATGCGGTCGATCACGAGCTCCTCGTACGGCGCGTTCGAGCCTGCGACATACGGTCCGACGGCGGCGAACTCGATCTGCGGCAGGGCGCGGTCGAGCTCGGTCTGCTCGAAGGGTTTGCCGGTGTCGGCGTAGGCCGCGGTGGAGATGGCGATGCTCACTGCGAGGGTCAGGCGTTTCATGGTCAAGTCTCCTTAGGTTCGTTAGGTTTGGTTCACCTCCGTGGTGCACCTGCCACCTTAAGGAAGCCCACGCCTGCTGGAAGTGCGTTTGCGCACCCGGCCGGCGAAGTGGTGGGCAGGCCGCAGGCGCCGCGTGCCTGACGAAGAGATACGCGCAACCCGGACAAAACGATAAATCATCGCGCAGCGCTGGGCGTACCATGCGCGCGAGGGGACCATCGGCATGGTCCCGTGCACGCGGAGAGCCCATGGGAGAGGCGGCGCTGCGTCACATGGTGCGTCCACTGCGCTCGTGGCGTACGCGCGCGCTCGCGATCGGCACGTGCCTTTCGTTGATGATCGCCATAGCGGGTGCGCTCCCATTCGTTTGGAACTGGCAGGAAGCGGTCGATCTGTACCTGCTGTTCTGGGCGCGCGGAGCAAGGCCGGCGCCGGCCGATGTCGTTCTCGTGCCGATCGATGCGCGCGCCGCGAAGAGGCTTTTCCTGCCGGCGGCGCCGGACCAGTTCGAGCGTTGCGCCGACGTCCGCTCCGAGGCGCGGCCCGGCTACAGGAACCCCGATCCTCCGGACGTTCTCACGCGCTGGCCGCGCTGCCTGCACGCGAGAGCGCTTGAGGCGCTCGCGCTGGCGCAGCCCGAGGCGGTCGTCATGGACATCTCGTTCCGGCCGCGCAGCGATCCGGGGCAGGTGTTCGCCGAGCAGGACAGGAGGCTCGCCGAGGCAATGCGCAAGCTCGGCCAGGTGGTCCTCATCCGCAAGATCCGGCTCGACTCGAATGCCGGCCCGCCGGCCCAGCCGATCGCCAGCGAGATCGAGGCCGCCGCAGTCGCCAACGCGCCGTTCCTGATCCTCGGCGACCGCCTGCAGCGGGCCGACAAGTTCTGTACCTTCATGGAGGCCGGCCCCTGGTCCGGGCCTTGCCTGCCCGCGGTCGTGCATCAGCTCACGTCGCTCGAAACCTACGCCGAGCTGCACAAGCTGCTGGGCGCCTCCGGCTCGAAGAATCTCGACCTGTTACCCGCGTCGGCTGCAGGATTGCTCTCGCAAGGGGCGCTGCAAGTGTCGACGAGGCTTCTCCGCCACCTCGCGACCGCCGATCGGGACACCACTTTGCGCCTGCGGGCGGCGGTTTCTGTCTCGGACGCTCAGCCATCGATGCGCCTTGTGCGTCTCACGGACACCTACGTCGGATCGGCGACGCGGTACTTCAACTTCTACGGCCCGCCCGGCGCCTTCCAGACGCTGCGATACGAGTCGCTCGTCCATGGGGCCGATGCGACGGGGCCCCAGCCGCCGAGGCTGCGCGGAAAAGTGGTGTTCATCGGCTTCGCCGAGCAGGAAACCCCTGAGCCGATCGAGCACTTCACCACGCCGTTCACAAGCGCCGAAAGCGTCAAGCTGAGCGGGGTCGAGCTCGCCGCGACCGCGTACGCCAACCTGCGCGATGGCTCGGCCATCGAGCCGGCGTCATGGTGGCTGCGAGGGCTGATCGTGCTGGCGGTTGGCATGTGCTGCACCGTGCTGTCCATCGCATTCCGGGCGCTGCCGGCGATCGGGCTGGCGTTGGTCCTGGGCGGCGCGTACTTCGGCGGCGCTCTGGTCGCCTTCGAGCACTATGCGGCTTGGTTGCCGCTGCTCATGCCGCTCGGCGCCGCTTTCACGACCATGGGGGCCGGACTTGCGGCGCGCCTCATCGAAGGCGAGCAGAACGTCGATCGCCTCGACCGCGTCATCAGCGTAACCCTGCCGCCGCATGTTGTACGCCAGGTCCTCGAGGGGCACGCGGACCTCGGTGCCATGGAGGAGGTCGTGCCCGCCGCCTGCATCAGCACCGACATCCAGAGCTACACCCGTTGGGCGGCTCGGCGCCGCCCGCAAGAGGTCCGCAACGTAATGGACCAGTACTTTGGCGAGCTCAAGCGTGTGGCGCGGGAATTCGGCGTGGATTCCATGGACACCGGCGGCGACAGCATGATGGCGGTGTGGATCGACCGGCAACCGCCCAGGGCTGATCAGGACGGCCCGCGGTCCAAGGCCGATCGGGAGCGGTCGAGGGCACTTCGTGCGCGGGTGTGCGCGGCGGCGCTGGCGCTCGCGGAGACCGCCGAGCGCTTCCACCGCCTGCATCGGCAGCGGCGCCTGCGTACCCGGGTCGGCGCCCACTACGGGCGAATCGACATCGCCATGTCCGACGGCCCCATTCAGAAGGAATACCGGGCGGTTGGAGATGTTCCCAATACTGCCTCTCGCATCCAGCAGCTCAGCAAAGACCTCGGAGCGCGGGTGCTCGTCTCGGGAGCCGTACTACGGGGAACAAGGGATTGCCGGGTGCGGGACCTCGGCCATATCTTGCTGCGCGGGAAGTCGGACACGACGCACGTTTACGAGCTTCTCAGTATCGAGAGCAAGACAAATCCGGCTGTTCCGGCCGAGTTTGTGCGAAAGGGTACATCCGCCAAGAGCGCCTAGCAGTTGAATGAACCGCAGTCGATGCCCCCTTAGGGAGGAGGCGCATCATGCAATCGACGGTCAAGGTCGTAGCCATCGCGGCGCTCGCGATCGGCTGGCTTTTTTTCAGCCTGAGCGCTGCGGCGGCCGATCACTGCGGGCAAGTCGTCTCGGTGCAGGGCGCGGTCGAGATCCAGCGCGCCGGCCGGTCGGACTGGGCGCCGGTGAGAATCGATGCGCAGGTGTGCGAGGGCGACCGGCTTCGTGTCGGCCCGCTCAGCCGCGCCGCGCTGCTCGTCGGGCCGAGCGCCCTGATCCGAGTGGAGCAGAACACGGTCGTCAGCGTCCGCGTGACCGCCGAAGCCACCGAGATCGAACTGCAATCGGGCGCGGTGTATTCGATCTCGCGCCACCCGCGCGACTTCCGGATCAAAGCGCCGCATCTAAACGCGGGCGTGGAAGGCACCGAATTCCTCGTCGCGCTCGAGCGCGACCAGGCGCAGGTGGTGGTCTACGAGGGACGCGTAGCGGTGGAGGACCTGATCGGCGAGCGCGGCGCCCGCAGAAGCCTCGTGACCGGAGAAGCGGCGCGATTTGCCCCGGGGGTGGCGCCGGCGGTCACGCTCCTGGTCGCGCCGGCCGATGCGGTGCAATGGGCGTTGTATTACCCGCCGCTCGAGCCGCAGTCCACCGGCGAGGCCATCTTCGATCTCCCCGATTGCGAAGCCGCCGCGGCGCCGGAGCGCGCGCGCTGCCTTACGCGCCGTGCAGGGAAGCTCCTGCGCCTCGGGCGGGTCGATCGCGCCGAACGCGACATCCAAAATGCCCTGGCGCTCGCGCCCGACGATGCCGACGCCGCGGCCCTGACAGCGGTGATCCGTGTCGTCAAGAACGACAAGGCCGGCGCCCTGGAACTCGCGCAGCGCGCGGTGGCCCGCGATGGCCGATCGGTGTCCGCGTTCATCGCGCTTTCCTACGCGATGCAGGCCCATTTCCGCCTCGACGAGGCGCTCCAGGCCGCGAGCAAGGCTGCAGAGCTGGAGCCCGCAAACTCCGTGGCGCAGGCGCGCCGCGCCGAACTCCTGCTCTCCGTGGGTCGGATCCAGGATGCCGAAGCGGCGGCAGGCGCTGCCGTCAACGGGAACCCTGCCGACAGCCGAGCGCGCATCGTCCTCGGATTCGCACAGCTAGCGCGGATGGATACCGGAAGAGCGCGCGAGCAACTCCGCCAGGCGGCGGCGCTCGACCCTTCCGACGCGCTCGCGCACCTGGGCCTGGGCCTCGCCGCGATCAAGGACGGCAAGCTCGCCGAGGGTCGCGGCGAAATCGAAATCGCCGTCGCCCTCGATCCGCAGAATGCGCTATTGCGCAGCTATCTGGGCAAGGCGTATTCGGACGAGCTGCGCGACGCCCTGGCTGAAGTCCAGCTCGAGCGCGCCAAGCAGCTCGATGCGCGCGACCCGACCGCCTGGTACTACAACGCGATTCGCCTGCAGACGCTCAACCGTCCCAACGAAGCGCTCGAGGAGCTGCACGGGTCGATGGAGCGCAACGACAACCGTGCGGTGTACCGCTCGAGCCTGCTGCTCGACGAAGACCAGGCCACACGCTCGGTAAGCCGCGCGCGAATGTTTTTCGACTTGGGGTTCGGCGAGCTCGCCGTAACGGAGGCGAGAAACGCGCTGGTTGCCGACCCCAGCGGGTTTGCTGCCCATCGCTTCCTAGCCGAAGCTTATCTACCGCTTCCGGGCTTCGAGATCGCGCGCGTGAGCGAGGTGCTGCAGTCGCAGCTTCTGCAGCCGGTGAACGCGGCAGCGCTACCACCCCGGCTGCAGCAGATTCGCTCCCCGGTGTTGATGGGCTCGGGACCCATCACCCCGTCGTTCCAGGAGTTCAACCCACTCTTCGCGCGCGACCGGCACTCGCTCTCGCTCGGCGCCTCGGCGGGCACCCAGGACACCTGGTCGGAGGAGGTCATCTACGGTTACTACGGCGGACGCAGAAGCGTGCAGCTCGGCCAGTCCCATTACGAAACGAACGGGTTCACGACCAACGCGGATTTGCGCCAGGATTACCTGCGCGCCTTCTACCAGGAGGACCTGAACCCGCAGTCGAGTTTTCAGCTGGAACTGAGCTACGGTGAAGTCGTCAGCGGAGACACGCGCCTTCAGTTCGACCCGGGCGGCTTTTCCCCGTTCCAGCGAACTCACCTCGAGACGGCTGCGCTGCGCTTTGGCGCGCGGCATTCATGGGAGCCTGGCTCCATGCTTATCGCGTCCGTCATCGCGCAGCATCAGGATACGCGCTTCCAGGATGCCGTGGTCGATCCGTTCTTTGAAGCCCAGCTGGACCAGAATGCGAGAAACCGCGGCTACAACGGCGAGCTGCAGTATCAGCGTCGTGGAAGCGGCACGGACATCGTCGCCGGAGCCGGCGTCTTCGAGAACAAGAGAACCGGGGAGACAATTTCCGCCATCACTTTTCCGCCGGACCCACCTATTAGCTTCGCCGACCCGATCAATTCCACATTGCGCAGCCAGAGCGCCTATGTCTACGGATACCTCGGGCGCCCATGGCGCGCCCGGCTGATCCTGGGGGCGTCGCTGGACCATTCTGAAAACCCCGACCCCCTGGTTGCGCAAGACAGTACCCGGCTGAATCCAAAGCTCGGCGTGATCTTGCCGCTCGGCGGCGCGACCACGCTGCGCTTCGCGGTGTTCCGGGGGATGAAGCGGCTGCCCGCAGACCATCCCAGTATCGAGCCGACCCAGGTCGCCGGTTTCAATCAGGTGTTCGACGATCTGAACCATACACGATCTATCCGTTACGGCGCCGGCCTAGACCATAGCTGGTCGGCGCGCACGCACGCCGGGATCGAACTCACGAGGCGTGATCTCGAGGTGCCGCTCTTTGCCGGCGCCCCTGACGAAGAGCGAAGAGAACTGCTGCATCGCGCGCATTTCAGTCGGCTCCTGGGCAATCGCATCGCGGTGGGCGCAGAGGCGATCTGGGAACGAATCGACCGAACGCTCGGGTTCCAGAGTCTTACGCTCGAGCCAGCCGAGATCGATACCCGGTCGATGCCCCTTACCCTGACTTACCACCATCCTTCGGGGGTGTTCGCGCGGGCGAGGTGGACGTTCGTCGACCAGAGAATCAAGACGGAAGACGGCCTCGGCGGGCAGGGAAGCTCGAGTGAAACGTTCGACACCTTCGACCTGTCACTTGGCACCCGCTTGCCGCAGCGGCGCGGCGTGGTGTCGATCGATGTCCTGAACCTGTTTGACGAGAAATTCCGCTATCGCGATACGACGTTCAATGGTTTTTTGCGCGTACCGCAGTACGCGCCCGGGAGGGCAGTCTACGCCCGGCTTCAGCTCAGTCTTTAGGTGACTTTTTCTAACGAGGAGGAGGTCAGGATGAGTGCGATTCGATCGATGGCATTGCTGGCAGGCATGGCTTTTTGCTCGGCTCCATGGGCGCAGGAAGGATTCTTCATCTACTCGAAGAAGGAGGCTAGTGGAGGTTACGGGAGCGAGACCCTGATTGCACAGTGCAGCCCGTTAGACAAGAGGAAGTCCAATGAACTTAAATGCGTGATCACGAAGCCCCAGCCAGCGCAGTTCAA
The DNA here is from genome assembly GCA_044870335.1 of Burkholderiales bacterium. Classification (GTDB taxonomy): domain Bacteria; phylum Pseudomonadota; class Gammaproteobacteria; order Burkholderiales; family SG8-39; genus SCGC-AG-212-J23. Next base: position 12,487 of record JBIOYV010000113.1, read on the forward strand.
GGCAAACACCGGCATATTGCAGCTACCGGAGGTCATGACGTTCATTCAGATTAGCAATCCTTGCTGGTGCAAGGTTGATCCATATGGTGGGCTGATCTGCATACCAACTGGATGTCTAAGATAGCCGACGCCGATCAGGCCGGGGCCGCGGCAGCGCGTGCCCCGGCTCGCTGCAGTAACCATAGCGCGATTGTCAGGTTGAGCAGGTTCCATCCAATACCGTTCAAGAACGCGGCTCGGTAAGAGCCGGTGAGGTCGAAGATGGCGCCCGACATCCAGCCGCCGAGCGCCATGCCGAAGAGCGTCGCCATGATGACGATGCCCACGCGCAGGCCCGCCTCGGTGGGCGCGAAGTACTCGCGAATGATGATCGCGTAGGCTGGCACTAAACCGCCCTGGAACAGGCCGAACAGCGCCGACACCACAAACAGCGAGGTAAGGTCGGAGAAAGGTAGGAACAGCACCAGCGCGACGCCTTGCAATACCGATCCGGTCAGGAGCGTGCGGATGCCGCCGATGCGATCGGAGACGAACCCGAAGATCAGGCGGCTCACCACCCCGGCGCCCAGCATCACGGCGAGCATCTGCGAGCCGCGGGCGGCGCCGTAGCCGAGGTCGCTGCAGTACGCGACGATATGGACCTGCGGCATCGCCATCGCCACGCAGCACGCCACACCCGCGACCGAGAGCACCACTGTCAGGATGCTCGGCGAGAAGCCGAGCGGCTTCGCCGAAATTGTTCTCGCGCCGTGCGTTCCGGCTGCCAGGGCCGGCAGGGGCGCGCGCCGTCGCATGAGCGTGCTGAGAGGCAGCGCCACCGCGAGGGCGAAAATGCCTACGCCGATATAGGTGCTGCGCCAGCCGGCGGCGTCGAAGAAATGATTCAGCACCGGCGGCCAGACCGCGCCGGCCAGATAGTTGCCGCTCGCGCAGACCGCCACCGCGATGCCGCGGTGGCGCGTGAACCACATGGAGATGTCGGCGACGAGCGGCGCGAAGGTGCCCGAGCAGCCGAGTCCGATGAGAAGGCCATGCGCCAGCGCGAAAGTGAAGAGATTCGGAGCAAGGCCGGCGGCGACGAACCCCAGGCCGAGCGAGCTGCCCCCGAGCAGCACCGGAACGACGACGCCGAAGCGGTCGGAGAGCCGCCCCATCACGATCCCGCCCAGGCCGAAGCCCACCATGGTGAGGGTGTACGGAAGCGTCGCAGCGGCGCGGTCGACGCCGAACTCCGCCTGGATCGATGACAGCGCGACGGCCATCGCGTACATGCCCACGCCGCCGACGGTCATGAGCGCGAGCGCTGCCGCGAGGCGCAGGCAGGCGTAAGGAGAATCTTGGAGGCTGGCTTGCAACGAAGCGCAAGGTTACCGCGCTGGCGAGGCCGTGCGCGGCGCGCAGCGAAACGACGAAAAAAGGGGCCGGGTGCCAATTGCACCCGGCCCCTCCTCCCCGGGCCCCCCTAAAGCGCCAGGGCAATCAAGCGATGCTGGACCGTCGTGCAGCAATCCGGATCCTCGTCCGAACCCCGCGGGCGCTCATCGCTTGCGATGGCTTCGTAGACCGCGACGTTCTCCGGCAGCGGCGGCGGCATGCGGTCGAGATCGATCTGCTCGAACGGCCGACCCGCGTCCGAAAGGATGGCGGCGGAGATCATGACGGCGGCGAAGATGATGAAGGCTCCCATGTGCAAAGACTAAGAAATTCGACGCTGAATGGAAGTGCGTTTGCGCACTTGCCCGCCAAGGAAGTTCGCGTAGCGTGAGCGGCACGTTCGGGAATTTCCGAGGGAAGGGGGAAACACCATGGCCAGGGTCTCTTCGTCGCCGAATGACTTCATCGCGCGGCAAGCCGACGTCCGTCTCATCGAGCTCAAGCGCGGCAGCACGCTCAAGCTGGACCATGCGGCCGGCGCGACGGTGCGCCTGGTCGACGGCGAGGCATGGGTGTGCGCCTGCCGCCGGGCCGAACGCATGCGCGCCGGGGAGCCCGCCCTGTTGAACGGCCGCGGCACGATCCTGATCTACGCGCTCGCCGCCGCCGGTCGACGATAAGGGCAGGTGAAGCGCGAAGCGCAGGAGATTTGTCCTTCCCGTGGCGCAAGCATTGACGGTACCGTAGCGCCGACCATGAAAATCCTGGGAATCGCTGCTCTGAGCTTCGCCGCGCTGGCGACCCCGGCGGGGGCGCAGGAAGCCGGCCCCGAGCAGCTCATCCAGCGCATCACCGACGAAGTCATGGCGGCGATCCAGTCGGACGAGGAGCTCGCCGCGGGCGACAGGGGCAAGGCCCTCAAGCTCGCCGAGCAGAAGGTGCTGCCGCATGTCGACTTCGAGGAAGCGACGCGCCTCGCCGTCTCGCGCGCCTGGTCGCGGGCGAGCGCCGAGCAGCAGAAGACGCTCGTCACCGAGTTCCGCGCGATGCTGCTGCGGACCTATACCAACGCGATCGGCACCTATACGGGAACGCAGGCGCGGCTGCTGCCGACGCGCGGCAAGCCTGAGGGCGAGGCGCGCGGCAGCGAGGCGACGGTGCGCTACCAGTTCGTGCGCTCGGGCGGCAGGCCGGTCCTGGTCGCCTACGAGCTGCGCAAGACCGGCGCGGGCTGGAAAATCTACGACATCAGCGTCGAGGGAATCAGCCTGGTGCTCACCTACCGCACCGAGTTCGACGGCATCCTCAAGCAGGAAGGCGTCGACGGCCTGATCAAGCGGCTCGCGCAGAAGAACGCACCGGCGAAGCTCGGCGTGTAGTACTGCACGGCGCATCGGACACGCGTGACGCCGTTCATCGCCCGTGCCGGTACCTTGTACTAACCTGCCGGCTGCGGAGGTCTCCAATGAAAAGCGAAACCGCAAAACTGATATCGGCGCTCGTGCTCTCGCTCGCGTTGAGCCCGGCGTGGCCGGCCGACAGCGCCGCGAAGACCGCGGTCGGCGGCGGGCTCGGCGGCGCGGGCGGCGCGCTGATCGGCAACGAGATCGGCGGCAAGACCGGGGCGGTGGTGGGCGGCGCGGCCGGAGGCGCCGTCGGCGCGGCCGCGACCACGACCGGCAAGGGCCGAACCGGCGCCATCGTCGGCGGCGCGGTGGGCGGAGGCGCGGGCGCCGCGATCGGACAGGAAGTCGGCGGCACGAAAGGCGCGGTGGTCGGCGGCGGTGTCGGCGGCGCGGCAGGCGCCGCGATCGGGCGCGACGTGAACGGCGGCGGGAAAGCGAAGCAGGGCGGAATGGCGGCATCGACGACCACAGCGGCCGCCGCAACGGCCGCCAGCGCAGGCCCGGCGCACCACCACGAGCATCACCACGATGGTGGCGAAGAGCACTGCAAGCACAAGCGCAATCACGGCAAGGGCTGGGCGAAAGGGCACGCGAAGCAAGGCTGCTAGACCGGCATCGCGCGGCATCCGAAACGGCCTCCGCTTGGAGGCCGTTTTCCTTTGGCAGCCATGCTAGAGTTTTTCTCCAACCGCAATCCCGGAGAACACATGGCTGCGCCTTCCACCATCGGGCAGGTCCGCGACGTCTTTCCGAAGCTCGGCGAGCTCACCGACAAGGTCGTGTTCGGCGACGTCTGGGAGCGGCCCGGGCTTTCCAAGCGCGACCGGAGCCTCGTCACCGTCGCCGCGCTGACCGCGCTCTACCGGCCCGACCAGATCCGCGGCCACATCTGGCGCGCGCTCGACAACGGCGTGACGCGCGAGGAGATCGTCGAGCTGATCACGCACCTCGCGATCTACGCGGGCTGGCCCAATGCGGGCACCGCGGCGCTGATCGCGAAGCAGGTGTTCGAGGAGCGAGGCGCATGAGGATCGGCTTCATCGGCCTGGGCGCCATGGGCCGCCACATGGCCGCCAACCTGCAGCGCGCCGGCCACGAGGTCCAGGCGCACGACCTGCGGCGCGTCGAAGGCTTTCCTAATTGGAAGGCGAGCGCCGCCGAAGCGGCGCGCGGATGCGAAGTGCTGTTCACCTCGTTGCCTGGTCCCAAGGAAGTTGAAACCATTGCCCGAGACGTACGTTCTAACCTTAAAGACAAGGCGGCGTGGTTCGACCTCAGCACCAACTCGCCGGAAGTGGTGCGGCGGCTCCAACGCGAGGCTCCGAAGATCCACTTTCTCGACGCGCCGGTGAGCGGCGGCCCCGCCGGCGCCGAAAGCGGCAAGCTCGCGATCTGGGTCGGCGGTGAGCAGGCGGTTTTCGAAAAGTATCTCCACGTTCTGAAAGCCATCGGGGATCAGCCGCTGTACATCGGCCCGATCGGCGCCGGCACGGTGGCGAAGCTCGCGCACAACTGCGCGAGCTTCGCGATCCAGGCGGCGCTCGCCGAGATCTTCACCCTCGGGGTGAAGGGCGGCGTCGAGCCGCTCGCGCTGTTCCGCGCGCTGCGCCAGGGCGCCTCGGGCCGCAAGCGCACCTTCGATCGCCTCGCCGACTTCTACCTACCGGGCCGCTTCGACCCGGCGGCGTTCTCGCTCAAGCTCGCGCACAAGGACGCGACGCTCGCGCTCGAGCTCGCGCAAGAGATCGGCGTGCCGATGCGCATCGGCCGGGTCGCGCTCGATGAGCTCGCCGAGGGCATGCGGCGCGGCTGGGGCGAGCGCGACTGCCGCGCGGCGATGCTCTTGCAGGAGGAGCGCGCCGGCGTGGCCGCGCGGGTCTCGCCCGAACGCCTGACGGATGCGCTGAAGGACTAGATACAACTCGGCAAAAGGCCGTGCTAGCATCCTCCCAACTACCCGGGGGGGAGGTTGCAGCGCTGGCGTCCAATCTGGAGGCTGGGCTCAAAAGCAGCGCGACATGTCTCAGCATAACCGCGTCGTCTGGGCGGAAGGATTGTTCCTTCGGCCGCAGCATTTCCAGCAGGCGGAGCGCTATTTCGAGCGGCTGATGAGCCAGCGGCTCGAGCCGCTCGCTCCCTACGCCGCCGGGTTCACCAGGCTGCAGATCGACCAGGAGCTGCTCAAGATCGGCAAGGTCGGGCTGGTCGCCGCCGAGGGCGTGTTTCCCGACGGCACCCCGTTCAGCATCCCGTTCGAGGCCGACATCCCCGAGCCCTTCGACGTCCCCGGCGATGTCAAGGAACGCCTGGTCCTGGTCACGCTGCCGCTGCGGCGCGCGGGCATGGCCGAGCTCGCCTTCGAGCGCTCGGGCGACTCCTCGCTCGTGCGCTACATCGCCGCGGACCACGAGATCCGCGACTCGGTGCTCGAGATGGAGAGCTCGGCGCAGCTCAAGATCGGCCGCCTCAACGTGCGGCTGCAGCTCGACGGCGAGACCACGTCCGCGCACACCGCGCTCGGCATGGTGCGCGTGGTGGAGAAGCGCGCCGACGGCCGCGTGGTGCTCGACGACGGCTACGTTCCGCCGTGCCTCGACTGCCGGGTCAGCGCCCGGCTGCAGGACTACGTCAAGGAGCTGCACGGCCTGGTGCGGCACCGGATTCAGGCGCTCGCCGACCGCGTGTCGAGCCCGGGCGCCAAGGGGGTGGCCGACGTTTCCGATTTTCTGCTGCTGCAGCTCTGCAACCGCTACGAGCCGCTGCTCGCGCATTTCCTCACCCGCTCGTCGCTGCACCCCGAGCTCTTCTACCGCTCCTGCCTCGAGCTCGCCGGCGAAATCGCCACCTACGCGCGCCGCGAGCGCATGCCAGCCAGCTTCTCCACCTACCGCCAGGACGACCTGCAGGGCACGTTCGTGCCGGTGATCGAGGAGATCCGGCGCGGGCTCACCGCGGTGATCGAGCAGAACGCGGTCGCCATCCCGGTGATGGACCGCGGCCGCGGGGTATTCGCCGGAACGGTGCCGGACGTCGAGCTGCTGCGCAGCGCCGTGTTCGTGCTCGCGGTGGGCGCGAACGTCCCGCCCGAGTCCCTGCGCCTGCATTTCCCGACCCAGGTGAAGATCGGCCCGCCGGAGAGGATCCGCGACCTGGTCGTCTCGCACCTGCCCGGGATCCAGACCACGCCGCTGCCGGTCGCGCCGCGGCAGATCCCTTATCACGCCGGATACAGCTACTTCGAGCTCGACCGCAAGAACGACTTCTGGAAGGCGCTCGAAGCTTCGCGCGTCATCGCGATGCACGTTGCGGGCGACTTTCCGGGGCTGAGCCTGGAGCTCTGGGCGATCCGGGATTGAGATGCACTAGGAGAACGTCATGTCCAGTGTGCCGCCGCAGCCAGTCGATCCGGACGCAACCATCATGGTGCCGACGCCGGGCCGGCGCCGCGCCGCGGCGGCGCCCGCGCCGGCCGCCGCCGCGGGCGACGCGCCGAGGCGCGCCGACGCTGCGCTGAGCGCCGACCTCGGCGCGCTCTCGGGCTTGAATCCGCTGGTGGCGCTGGCGAACGCGCTGCTCGCGCTGGTGCCGCAGATCCGCTCTTCCGTGTCGCATCCGGACCCCGCGGGCTTCCGCCAGACGCTGCTCGAGCAGTTGAGCGCCTTCGAGCAGGCCGCGCAGAAGCGCGGCATCAAGCCCGAGACCGTGCTCGTCGCGCGCTACGCGCTGTGCACGCTCATCGACGAGGCGGTGTCGTCCACGCCCTGGGGCGGAAGCGCGCAGTGGATGAAGCAGAGCCTGCTGGTCACGTTCTACCGCGAGACCGGCGGGGGCGAGAAGTTCTTCCTGCTGCTGAACAAGATGGGCGAGCAGCCGGGCGCCAACATCGATCTGCTGGAGTTCTTCTACGCCTGCCTCGCGCTCGGCTTCGAGGGTCGCTTCCGGGTGATCGAAGGCGGAAAGGCGCAGCTCGAGCAGACGCGCGAGCGGCTCTACGAGCTCATCCGGCGCCAGCGCCAGAACGAGGAAGCCGATCTCTCGGGTCGCTGGAAAGGGATCGAGACCAAGCCCCGGCGCCTGTCGGGCGCGCTCGTCGTCTGGCTGACGGTGTCGGCGTGCGGCGTGCTCCTTGCGGCGGTGTACCTCGGATACCTGTTCTCGCTCTCCGGCCAGTCCAGCCCGGTCAAGTCGGAGCTGGCGCAGCTGAAGGTCAAGGTGGCGCTCGAGCGAAAAACGCCGGCGAAGGCGGTGGTGCCGCGGCTCTCCAGGTTCCTCGCCGATGAGATCGCGCAGGGCGTGGTCGCGGTCTACGAGGACGAGCTCGTCAGCGTCGTCACCATTCCCGGCGACGGCCTGTTCGCCTCGGGCAGCGCCGCGGTCGACCGGCGCCTGGAGCCGACGTTCGCGCGGGTGGCGCAGGCGCTGAACGGCGTGCCGGGGCCGGTCGTGGTCACCGGGCACACCGACAACAAGCCGATCCGCACCGCGCGCTTCCCGTCCAACTGGGAGCTCTCGACCGAGCGGGCGAAGGCGGTGATGAAGGTGATGGCGGCGTCGATGGCGGACCCGGCGCGGCTGCGCGCCGAGGGGATGGCCGATTCCGACCCGGTGGCCGCCAACGATACCGAGGACAACCGCAGGAAGAACCGCCGCGTGATGGTGATCCTGAAGGTGGCGGGGTAGGCGACCATGAAAAAGATCCGCGAGCTTCTCTTCAACCGCTGGGTCCTCGGCGGCCTGGTGGTGCTGCTTCTCTCCCTGGTCGTGCTGCTGGTCGGCGACGCGATCGCGTTCTTCGACTGGCGCCCGCTCGAGACCCTGCTCTCGCGCTGGATTTTCGTTTTCATCATCGTTATCGCCTGGGTGGCGTTCGAGCTGGTGCGCGCGTGGCGCATCCGGCGCGCGAACCAGTCGATGCTGCAAGGCATCGCCGGCGCCGACGCCGAGGCCGAGTCGTCGGCGCGCTCGGTGCAGGAGATCGCCACCCTCCAGGCCCGCTTCAAGGAAGCGGTCACGGTGCTGCGCAAGGCGCGCTTCAAGGGCCGCGCGGGCGAGCGGCAGTACCTCTACCAGCTGCCCTGGTACGTGATCGTCGGCGCGCCGGGCTCCGGCAAGACCACCGCGCTGGTCAACTCGGGGCTCAAGTTCCCGCTCGAGGAGGCGGGGGCGAGCCAGTCGATCAAGGGCGTCGGCGGGACGCGCAACTGCGACTGGTGGTTCACCGACGAGGCGGTGCTGCTCGACACCGCCGGCCGCTACGTCACCCAGGACAGCGAGCAGAAGGTGGATGCGAGCGCCTGGCTCGGGTTTCTCGATCTGCTCAAGCGCTTCAGGCCGCGCCAGCCGCTGAACGGCGCCATCGTCACGGTGAGCATCTCCGATCTCCTGTACCAGACTGACGCGCAGCGCGAGCGCTACGCGCGCGACGTCAGGAGCCGGGTGCAGGAGCTCCACGAGCGCCTCGGGCTGCGCTTCCCGGTGTACGTGATGGTCACCAAGACCGACCTCCTGGCCGGCTTCATGGAGTTCTTCGGCGACATGTCGCGCGAGGAGCGCGCGCAGGTCTGGGGCATGACCTTCGACCTGAACGCCGCGGGCAGCGCGGTCAACTACGCCGGCCAGTTCGGCGCCGAGTTCGAGGGGCTCGAGCGCAGGCTGCACGCGCGCGTGCTGAAGCGCCTGCAAGGCGAGCGCGACCTGCAGCGGCGCTGCGCCATCTACAGCTTCCCGCAGCAGTTCAGCGCGCTGCGGCCGCTGCTCGCCGAATTCATGGAGAAGGGGTTCGGCGGCTCGCGCTACGGCGAGCAGCCGCTCGTGCGCGGGGTGTACTTCACGAGCGGCACCCAGGAGGGGAGCCCGATCGACCGCGTGCTCGGCACCCTCTCCCGTACCTTCAATCTGGAGCGCAAGATCCTGCCGCCCTCGGCCTCGAGCGGCAAGAGCTTCTTCATCAACCGGCTGCTCCGCGACGTGATCTTCACGGAGGCCGGCCTGGTCGGCGGCAACGAGAAGAAGGAGCGGCAGCGCCGCTGGATCACGGTGGGCGCGCTCGCCGGCAGCGCGGCGCTCACCGTGGGGCTGCTCGCGGCATGGACGCTCAGCTACTTCAACAACGGAGGGCTGATCGAGGACGCGACGAAGAAGGTCGCCGCCGCGAAAGGCAGCGTGGAAGGCGTGCCGCCGGCCCAGGCGGGCGACATCGCGAAGGTCCTGCCGGTGCTGAACGCGCTGCGCGACCTGCCTTCGGGCTACGCGAGCCGCGACGCGTCGATCCCGGTCGGGTACCGCTTCGGCCTTTATCAGGGCGACGGCATCGGCGAGCGCTCGCTCGGCGCCTACCGGCGCGCGCTCGGCGACGTGCTGCTCACGCGGGTATCGCTGCGCCTGGAGGAGATCCTCGCGCGGCCGCAGAGCCAGGAGCAGCTCTATGTCGCGCTGCGCGGCTACCTCATGCTGCACCAGGACAAGTACCTCGACCCGGCCGACCTCTCGCGGCTGATGCTCTTCGTCTGGAGCCCGTCGCTGCCGCGCGATTCGCTCGAGCTGATGGTCGACCTCGAAGGCCATCTCAAGGCGGCGCTGGAGGCGCGCCCGGTGCAGACGCTCGCGCCGCGCAACGACGCGCTGGTGAACGAGGCGCGTCGCGGCCTCGCCTCCATGCCGGTCGCCGACCGCGTGTACGCGCGGCTCAAGAACGAGCTCTCGGCCGATGCGAGCGTGCCGCCGTTTCGCGTGAGCGAGGCGGCGGGGCCGAACGCGGCGCAGGTTCTGACGCGCGCGAGCGGCCAGCCGCTCACCGCCGGGATCGAGGGCCTGTTCACCCGCGACGGCTATCTGAAGCTCTTCCGCGCCAAGGCCGAGAAGCTCGCGACCGAGCTCTCGAAGGAGGAGTCCTGGGTGCTGGGCGACTCCGGCGCGCGCGCGCAGCAGGTCGATTCCGCCAAGGTGTTCGCCCAGGTGCGCGAGCGCTATGCGCAGGACTACGAGAAGCAGTGGTCGGCGCTCCTTTCCGACATCCGGGTTGGGCGCTCGAGCGGGCTCGCGCAGACGATCGAGCAGGCGAAGATCCTGTCCGCGCCCGACTCGCCGCTGAAGCGTCTGGTCGTCGCCGCGGCGAAGGAGCTCTCGCTCGCCACCACCGAGGACGCGGCGAAGCAGAAAGCGGGAAAGGAGGCGGAAGAGGCGGTGAAGTCCAACAGGTACGGAAGCCTTTTCTCGCAAGGCGCAAAGGTGGCCGCTCCGCGTCCAGAGGACGCGGTGGACGTGCGCTTCGCGCCGCTCAGGAACCTCGTCGCGCAGCAGGGCCAGGCGGGTGCCGCGCCGATCGACGGCGTGATGCAGTCGATGAGCGAGTTCTACACGCAGTTGCGCGCGGCGGAGGAGGCGCTTTCGCGCGGCCAGGTGAGCACCGCGCTCTCCGCGACCGGCTCCAAGATGAGGGCCGACGCCGACCGCTATCCCGAGCCGGTGCGCACGGTGCTGAGGGACCTCGCCCAGACCAGCACCGGACAGGCCGCCGGCGCGGCCCAGGAGAACATCAAGCGCGCGGTCAGCGGCTCGGCTTCGTTCTGCGCCAAGGCGATCGACGGCAAGTATCCGTTCGCGAAATCGCCGGGCGATGTGCTGCTCGACGATTTCAACAAGGTGTTCTCGCCCGGCGGGCAGCTCGAGTCGTTCTTCGCCGGCAACCTCGCGCAGTTCGTCGACACGTCGACGGGGCGCGAGTGGCGCCCGCGGCCGGGAATGGAGGGCTCGGCGCCTTCGCCGGCGACCATCCGACAGTATCAGCGCGCCGCGGTGATCCGCGACAGCTTCTTCAGGCCCGGCGCGGCGCAGGCGCAAGTGACGGTCGACGTGAAGCTGGTGGCGGTGTCGGGCGCGAGCGAGGTCACGTTCGAGCACGACGGCAAGGCGAACAAGATGTCGCCGGGAAGCGTGGTGAGGGTGCAGTGGCCGGCGCTGACGCCGGGCGCCGGCACGAGGCTCACCGTCGCGGGCGCGCCCGCGATCGCCTCCGAGGGGCCGTGGGCGCTCTTCCGCGTGCTGGACAAGGGCGCGGCGCAGCCCGGTACGCAGCCCGGCCTGGTGCGGCTCGCGTTTGCGCCCGACGCCAAGCGCAGCGCCACGCTCGAGCTGCAGCCGACCAGCGTGAACAACCCGTTCCAGAGCCGTGAGCTTTACCAGTTTCAGTGCCCGGGACAGAAATAGACAGCGCCCCGCCCCGGGTCGCGGGCCTCTACGGGAAGCTGCCGGCGCGCGGCGATTTCCTGAGCCGCCGGCTCGACGCGGAGTTCATCGCCGGCTGGGACGATTGGCTGCAGCGCGCGATGCGCGAGAGCCGGGAGGCGCTCGGCGAGCGCTGGCTGGAATGCTTTCTCTCGGCGCCGGTGTGGCGCTTCGTGCTGCCGGCGGGGATGTACTCTAAGCCGGGCTGGATCGGGCTGGTGGCTCCGAGCGTTGACCGCGTCGGACGCTATTTCCCGCTTACGCTCGCCGCGCCGCTGCACCACGAGAGCATCGACCTGCCCGCGTCGCTCGCAGCCGCGCTGCCCTGGCTCGACTCGCTCGAAGCGCTCGCCCTCGAGGCGCTGACGCCGGAGCTCGACTTCGATGCCTTCGATCAGCGGCTTGCCGCGCTCGCGCTGCCCGCAGAGCTGCCCGCCGCGGCGGCGCCGAGCGACGATACGGTGCCGCTCGGCGCGGCGCAGTCGACTTTCCAGGCCTGGCAATTCGCGCCGGACGTCAGCGACGACACCGTTGCCCGCGTACTGATGGAGCCCTCGCGCGCGCTGCGCGCGGCCTCGGCGCTCTGGCTGACGCGCGGGGGAGAAACGCTGCAGCCGTGCCTCGCGGCATGCGCTGGTCCCATCTCCGGAGAGCGCTTCTGCGCCCTGCTCGACGGGCGCTGGCCGGAGCATTCGTGGACCCTGGCGAGCGCTACCTCATTGATACCAAATAGCCAATCAGCCGCTACCGAGAGTGTGATGTATTGCGCCCCCAAAACCCCGGGCGTAGACTTAATTCACGGTCAGGGAAGGGGGCAGGAAGAGGCAGGGCCGCTGATCGCACCTCCAGGCAGCGACAAACGGGGCAGGGACATGAACACCGGTAGGGAGAAATAGTCTCCGCGATGAGCGCCCACGCGTCATGGGAATGACCGATCTCGAAGCGCTGCTGCGTCCGGTGAGCGACGCGGCCCGCTGCGGACCGGACCTCGATGCTGCGGGCGACCCGGCGTATGTCGAGTTCGGCGTGGCCGCCGAATGGAAGGAAGCCAAATACGTCGGCGACCAGGAAGTCTCTTCCGCCCAGCAGCCGGACTGGCGCAAGCTCAAGGAGACCGGCGCGGCGCTGCTCGCCGTGTCCAAGGACCTGCGCATCGCCAAGCACTACGTCGCCGCGCTCGCCCACACCGACGGCCTGCCGGGATTCGCCGCGGGCGTGCGCCTGCTGCGCGATCTCCTCGACCGCTACTGGGACGCGCTGCACCCGGCGCTCGAGGGGCCAAACGACGACTGGCGCAAGAACCTCGTCAGCGAGCTGAACGCCGAGCGCGGCGCGCTCGGGGGCCTGCGCGCCGCGTTCATCGCCGAGTCGAGAAAAGTCGGGCGCTTCACCGTGCGCGACATCGAAGTGCTCGACGGCGCGCTGCCGCCCGCGGCGGGCGCGACCGCGCCCACGGCGGAGCTGCTGCGCGAAGCCATCCGCGACGCCGAGCTCGCCACCGAGAACCTGAGGCTCGAGTCCTGCCGCGAGGCGCTCGCTGATCTCAAGGCGATCCAGAACATTTTCCGCCAGCAGCAGGGGACCCTGTATCCGGAGTTTCCGGTCGCCGAGAAGCTGCTCGCGCGCGCACAGGCGCTGCTCGGCGACGCGCTCGGCTTCGAATCGGCCGACGGCGCGCCGGCCGCGGACGCCGGCGAGGCGCAGGCAGGCGGCGATGGCGCGCCCGGGAAGCTGAAGACCCGCGCCGATGCGCGTCGCCTGCTCGAGTCGGTGTGCGATTTTCTCGAGCGCACCGAGCCGGCCCATCCCGCGCCGATCCTGATCCGCCGGGCGGCACGGCTGTTGGATTTGAGCTTCGTCGACATCATCCGGGACCTGGCTCCGGAGGCTGCCGGCACGATCGAGAACCTCGGCGGCATGCGACGCGAGTCGACGTAGGGCGCCGAATCTACTTTTCAAAGGGGAGGGACACACAGTGGCAAGCAAACCGAGTTCGCAGAAGTTCATCGCGCGCAACCGCGCGCCGCGCGTGCAGATCGAATACGACGTCGAGCTCTACGGCTCCAAGAAGAAGGTGCAGCTGCCCTTCGTCATGGGCGTGCTGTCGGACCTCTCGGGCAAGCCCGCGGAGCCGCTGGCCGCGGTGGCCGACCGCAAGTTCACCGACGTCGACGTCGACAACTTCGACTCGTTCCTGAAGTCGCAGAAGCCGCGGATGGCCTTCCAGGTGCCCAACACGCTGACCGGCGAGGGCAACATCAACCTGGACATCACGTTCGAGAGCATGGACGATTTCTCGCCCGCCGCGATCGCGCGCAAGGTCGATGCGCTGACCAAGCTGCTCGAGGCGCGCACCCAGCTCGCGAACCTGCTGACCTACATGGACGGCAAGACCGGGGCCGAGAACCTGATCCAGAAGGTGCTGCAGGATCCGGAGCTGCTGAAATCGCTGGGCCAGGCGCCCAAGCCGGACGCTCAATAAGGGGGACATGACCATGGCGAACGAAACCCAGGCAGCGGGCCAGCAGGCCCCTGCCATCGCGGAGCTGGACGAGTTTTCCGCGCTGCTCAAGCGCGAATTCAAGCCGAAATCGGAAGAGGCGAACGAGGCGGTGCAGCGTGCCGTGCGCACGCTCGCCCAGCAGGCGCTCTCCGACACCAGCGTCGTCAGCGACGACGCGATCAAGACGATCGAGAAGATCATCGCCGAGATCGACAAGAAGCTCACCGAGCAGATCAACAAGATCCTGCACCACGAGGACTACCAGAAGCTGGAAAGCGCGTGGCGCGGCCTGCACTACCTGGTGAACAACACCGAGACGGACGAGATGCTGAAGATCCGCGTGATGAACGTCTCGAAGGCCGACCTCGGGCGCACGCTCAAGCGCTACAAGGGCACGGCGTGGGACCAGAGCCCGCTGTTCAAGAAGATCTACGAGGCGGAGTACGGCCAGCTCGGCGGCGAGCCCTTCGGCGCCATCGTCGGCGACTACTACTTCGACCAGAGCCCGCCCGACGTCGAGCTGCTCGGCGAACTGGCGAAGAACGCGGCCGCGGCGCATTGCCCGTTCATCAGCGGCAGCTCGCCGAGCCTGTTCCAGATGGATTCCTGGCAGGAGCTCGCCAACCCGCGCGACCTTACCAAGATCTTCCAGACGCCCGAGTACGCGGCGTGGCGCTCGCTGCGCGAATCCGACGACGCCAAGTACGTCGGCCTCGCGATGCCGCGCTTCCTCGCCCGGCTGCCGTACGGCGCGAAGACCAACCCGGTCGAGGAATTCAATTTCGAGGAAGAGACCGACAGCGGCACGCACGACCGCTACAACTGGGCGAACGCCGCGTACGCGATGAGCGTCAACATCACCCGCGCGTTCAAGCTCTACGGCTGGTGCACCACCATCCGCGGGGTCGAGTCCGGCGGCGCGGTGCCCAACCTCCCGGTGCACGCCTTCCCGACCGACGACGGCTCGATCGACAGCAAGTGCCCGACCGAGATCGCGATCAGCGACCGGCGCGAGGCGGAGCTCGCCAAGAACGGCCTGATGCCGCTGGTTCACCGCAAGAACAGCGATTTTGCCGCCTTCATCGGCGCGCAGTCGCTGTACAAGCCGAGCGAGTACCAGGACGCTGACGCCACCGCGAACGAGAACCTGGGCGCGCGCCTGCCGTACATGTTCGCGGTATGCCGCTTCGCGCACTTCCTGAAGTGCATGGTGCGCGACAAGATCGGCTCGTTCGCCGACGCCGCCTCGATGCAGAAGGAACTGCAGCAGTGGATCTACCAGTACGTGGACGGCGACCCGGTGAATTCATCCGAGGCCACCAAGGCGCAGAAACCGCTGGCGGCCGCCGAGATCGTGGTCGAGGAGGTGGCCGGCAACCCGGGCTACTACACGTCCAAGTTCTTCCTCAGGCCTCATTACCAGCTCGAGGGGCTATCGGTGTCACTGCGGCTCACCTCGAAGCTTCCCTCTGCGAAGGCAGCGTAGTTTCGGAGCAGCCACAGTGAGCGCCACCCTGAAACTGACCGAGCTGGCGAAAGGCTCGAGCCGGCTCGCCGACCTGCTCGCCGAGGGGCAGAGCTCGGTGCGCAGCGACCCGGCGAACGCCAAGCGCCGGGTGATGCTGTTCCAGCTCATGGTCCTCAGCGGGCAGTGGGACCGCGCGCTCACTCAGCTCTACGTCATCAAGGAGATGGATCCGCAGGCGGACGATTTCGTGCGCACCTACCGCGAGGTCGTCCGCTGCGAGCTCTTCCGCAAGGAGGTGTTCGCCGGCGGCAAGACGCCGCTCGTGCTCGGCGAGCCGCAGGAGTGGATGGCGAAGCTCGCCGAGTCCGCCCGGCTGCTCGGGCAGGGCAAGGTCCCCGAGGCGGCAGAGCTGCGCGCCGCCGCTTTCGAGGCGGCGCCGGCGGTGGCGGGCTCGCTGAACGGCGAGCCGTTCGAATGGATCGCGGATGCCGACGTGCGCCTGGGGCCGGTGTGCGAGGCCATTCTCAACGGCAAGTACTACTGGATCCCGTTCGAGCGACTGTCGCGCATCGACATCGAGGCGCCGAGCGACCTGCGCGATCTCATCTGGGCTCCGGCGAAGCTGACCTTCCAGAACGGGGGCGAGCAGGTGGCGTTCCTGCCGGCGCGGTACCCCGGCAGCGAGGCGGCGGAGGACGACGAGATCCGGCTCAGCCGCAAGACGGAGTGGCGCGACCTCGGGGCCGACACCCACGTCGGCTTGGGCCAGCGCATGTTCGCAACCGACGTGGGCGAGACCGCGCTCCTGGAGGCCCGTGTAATCGAGTTGACGAGGTAATCCGCGGGCCATGGCGGAATCGAATCGCGACCGGATCAATCCCTCGCTTCTCGACCGCCTGACCGACGAGGCGCCAGGCGTGCCCGGCCGCGGCGTGGCGACCACGGTGTCGGAGCTGCGCAAGAGCGTGTTGCGCGATCTCACTTGGCTCTTCAATACCACGCAGAGCCTCGGCGGCGAGGAGACCGAGGCTTGGCCGCAGGTCAGGAACTCGGTGCTGAACTATGGCCTGCCGCCGCTCGCCGGGTCGCACGCGTCGTCAATCGACTTCCCGCGGCTGGAGCGCGCGCTGCGCCAGGCGATCGTCGACTTCGAACCGCGCATCGTCCCCGACAGCGTGTCGGTGAAGGCTCTGCTTGAGCAGGAATCGCTCGACCACCACAACGTGGTTTCGCTGCAGATCGCGGGGTTGCTCTGGGCGCAGCCGGTGCCGATCGAGCTCCTGCTGCGCACGCAGCTCGACCTGGAATCGGGCCAGAACCGGGTGGACGAGACCGTGGCGGGGCGCAAGTAATGGATCCGCGGCTGCTCGATTACTACAACAGCGAGCTCCTGCATGTGCGCGAGACCGCGGTCGAGTTCGCCAAGGAGTTTCCCAAGATCGCCGGGCGCCTCGCGCTCGAGGGGGCGTCGGAGTGCGCGGATCCCTACGTCGAGCGCCTGCTCGAGGGCTTCGCCTTCCTCGCGGCCCGCATCCAGCTCAAGATCGACGCGGAATTCCCGACGTTCACGCAGCACCTGCTGGAGACGGTCTACCCGGGATTCCTCTCGCCGGTGCCTTCGATGGCCATGGTGCGCTTCGAGCCGGACCTCGGGGAGGCCGGGCTGGCGCAGGGACCCGAAGTTCCGCGCGGCAGCGTGCTGCGGGCGCGGCCTTCCAGCGTGCCCGGAGCGGGCACCGCGTGCGAGTTCCGCACCGCGCATGCCGTGAAGCTCTGGCCGATCGAGCTGGTGGAGGCGAAGTACCTCGCCTATCCGCCGGAGCTGCCGCGCGAGCTGAAAGTCGGCCAGAAGATCCAGGCCGCGATCCGACTGCGGCTGCGCGCCACCGCCGGCCTCGCTTTCAACGCCATCGCGCTCGAGCGGCTGGCGCTCCATTTCTCCGGCAACTCGGGCGTGGCGGCGCGGCTGCACGAGGCCGTGCTCTCGTCGGCGCTCGGCGTCCTCGTCCTGCCGTCGACGCCGAAGGCGCGCTGGTTCCACTTCGCCGACAAGAGCGAGGTGCGGCGCCTGGGCTACTCGGACGAGGAGGCGCTGCTGCCGCCGCCGGCGCGCTCGTTCCGGGGCTATCGGCTGTTGCGCGAGTATTTCGCCTTCCCCGCGCGCTATCTGTTCGCCGAGATCGGCGGCCTGCGCCCGGGTCTTGCGAAGTGCCGCGACGCCGAGGTCGATGTGCTGGTCCTGCTGGGCCGCTCGGATACGACGCTCGAGAACCTGGTCGACGCCGCGAACTTCAGCCTGTTCTGCACGCCCGCGGTCAATCTCTTCCCCAAGCGCGCCGACCGCATCCACCTGACGCACCGCGTGCCGGAGCACCACGTCGTTCCCGACCGCACCCGGCCAATGGACTTCGAGGTCTACGGCGTGACCGACGTGGCGGGCTTCGGCGGCAGCGTCGACGAGGAGCAGCGCTTCCGGCCGCTCTATGCGACGGTCGACCAGGCGGGGAGCGCCGCCGAACGCTATTACACGCTGCGCCGCGTGCCCCGCATGCAGTCGGCGAAGCAGAAGCGGGTGGGCACCAGGACCAACTACGTGGGCACCGAAGTCTTCATGTCGCTGGTCGATCCCGCGTCAGCCCCCTACGCGGAGGGGCTCACGCAGGTGTCGGTGAACACGCTCTGCACGAACCGCGACCTGCCGCTCGTCATGCCGACCGGCGGCAAGAGCGACTTCGCGCTCGACGCCGCGGCGCCGGTGCGCGCGGTACGCTGCCTGGGCGTGCCGTCGCGGCCGCTCGAGCCGGTGCTCGACGGCTCGCTCGCCTGGCGCTGCATCAGCCACCTCTCGCTCAACTATCTTTCGCTCACGGACCTCAACGAGCAGGACGGTGCCCTGGCGCTGCGCGAGATGCTGCACCTCTATGCGCGCGACAACGAGTCGGTGGTGCGCCGCCACCTCGAGGGCATCCGCTCGGTGCGGGTCGCTCCGATCACGCGCCGCATGGCGGCGCGCGGCCCGATCACGTTCGGGCGCGGCATGGAGGTGCGGGTGAGCTGCGACGAGCGCGCCTTCGAGGGCAGTGGGGCGTTCCTCCTCGGCTCGGTGCTCGAGGAATTCTTCGCCAGGCATGTGTCGCTCAACTCGTTCACGGAAACGGTGCTCGACGTGCTCGGGCGCGGAGAGGTGATGCGGTGGCCAACCCGGTTCGGACAGCGGCCGGTTCTTTAGAGCGCCTCGAGCGCGCGCCCTGGGAGTTCGACCTCTTCCAGGCGATGCGCGTGATCGAGGCAGCGAATCCCGGGCGCGCGCGCATCGGCGAGGCGCGCCGCCCGGTGGACGAGCCGGTGCGCTTCGCGCAGGAACCCTCGCTCGCGTTCGCCCCCTCGGCGCTCGCCGCGTTCGAGCCGGCCACCGCGACGCGGCCGCCGCGTCTGGTGCAGCGCGTGCTTGGCCTGTTCGGTCCCAACGGCGCGCTGCCGATCCACCTCACGGACTGGGCGCGCGACCGCGCGCGCAACGCCGGCGACTCGGCGTTCGTGCGCTTTCTCGACGTGTTCCACCACCGCATGCTCGCGCTCTTCTACCGCGCATGGGCGCAGGCCCAGCCGGCGGTCAGCCTCGACCGCCCCGGCCAGGACTATTTCGGCCGGCGCGTGGCGGCGCTCTGCGGCCTGGGCACGCCTTCGCTGCGTGGCCGGGACGGCGCGCCCGACCTCGCCAAGCTCGCGCACGCCGGGATATTCGGCCGCCAGGTGCGCAGCGCCGAGGGCCTCGAAGTGGTGCTGGCGAGCTATTTCAGCGTGCCGGTGCGCATCGAGGAGTTCGTCGGCCACTGGCTCGGGATCGCGCCCGAGCAGCACACCAGGCTCGGGCGCCGGGAGGGCTTCGCCCGCCTCGGGGAGGACGCGGTGATCGGCGAGCGCACCTGGCACACGCAAAGCCGCTTCCGCGTCGTGCTCGGCCCGCTCTCGTTCAGCGACTACGAGCGTTTCCTTCCCAGGGGCCGCAGCGCGCGAGCGCTGCACGACCTGGTCAAGCTCTACGTGGGCATGGAGCATTCCTGGGAAGTGAAGCTGGTGCTGAGGAAGGACGAGGTCCCGCTCGCATGGCTCGGCAACTCGGTCTGGGTGGGATGGTCGTCCTGGCTCGGGGCGCGGCTGACGAACAAGGACGCCGCGGACTATTCGAACACGCAGGGCCGGCCGCTGCCGCACTGGGAGCTGCAGGCGCGGCCTCAGGCGCGGCTCGACGAGGAGGCGCCGGAGCCGCAGCCGCAAGCCCAGATGGCGCAATGAGGGTGCAATGAGGGTGCAATAAGGGTGCAATAGACAAAGGGGAGGGAGGGAGTCATGTCGGAGATCAGCAGGGCCGCTCTGTTCGGCAAGTTGAATGCGCTCGGCTACAAGGCCATCGAGGCTGCGACGGTGTTCTGCAAGCTGCGCGGCAATCCGCACGTCGAGATGGCGCACTGGCTGTTCCAGATCCTGCAGAGCCAGGACAGCGACTTTCACCGCATCCTGCGCCAGTATGAAATCGATCCGGCGCGCCTCGCCGCCGACCTGACGCGCTCGCTCGACGCGCTGCCGCGCGGCGCCACGTCGATCTCGGACTTCTCGCCGCACATCGACGACGCGGTCGAGCGCGGCTGGGTCTACGGGACGCTGCTCTTCAAGGAGGGCGCGGTGCGCACCGGGCACCTCCTGGTCGGCATGCTGAAGACGAACAGCCTGCGCAACATGCTCTACGCCATCTCGCCCGAGTTCAAGAAGCTGAAGAGCGAGGCCCTCGCCGAAGACTTTGCACGCATTACTTCTAAATCTCCGGAAGAAAACCTCGCAGCCAAGGACGGCTCGCAGGTGGGCGGCGGCGCCGCGCCGGGCGAGGCGAGCGGCGCGATGGCGCCGGCACAGATGGGCAAGCAGGAGGCGCTGAAGAAGTTCGCGGTCGACCTCACGGCGCGCGCGCGCGAGGGCAAGATCGACCCGGTGCTCGGACGCGACGAGGAGATCCGCCAGATCGTCGACATCCTGATGCGCCGGCGGCAGAACAACCCGATCCTCACCGGCGAGGCGGGCGTCGGCAAGACCGCGGTGGTCGAGGGCTTCGCCGCCCGCATCGTGAAGGGTGACGTGCCGCCGCAATTGAAGGAGGTCAGCCTGCTCTCGCTCGACATCGGCCTGCTGCAGGCCGGCGCGAGCATGAAGGGCGAGTTCGAGAACCGCCTGCGGCAGGTGATCGAGGAGGTGCAGTCCTCGGCAAAGCCGATCATCCTCTTCATCGACGAAGCGCACACGCTGATCGGCGCCGGCGGCGCGGCCGGCACCGGCGACGCCGCCAACCTCTTGAAGCCCGCCCTCGCCCGCGGCGAGCTCCGCACCATCGCGGCCACCACCTTCGCCGAGTACAAGAAGTACTTCGAGACCGACGCCGCCCTCAAACGCCGCTTCCAGCAGGTGAAGGTCGATGAGCCGGACGAGCAGAAGGCGATCCGCATGCTTCGCGGGCTCACGGGAATGCTCGAGAAGCACCACAAGGTCCGCATCCTCGACGAGGCCGTCGAGGACACGGTGCGGCTGTCGGCGCGGTACATCACCGACCGGCAGTTGCCCGACAAGTCGGTCAGCCTGCTCGACACGGCGTGCGCGCGTGTCGCTCTCAGCCAGAGCGCCATGCCGCCGGCGGTGCAGGATTGCAAGCGTGAGCTAGAGAAGCTCGAAGTCGAGCTGGCGATCCTCGATCGCGAGGTGTCGCTCGGGGCCGATCACAGCGAACGCATTGCCGAGGCGCAGG
>JBIOYV010000114.1:0-24911 GCA_044870335.1 Burkholderiales bacterium
GGCGTCGAGATCGAGCTTGCGACGACTCGCTTCGTCGGCTACTTCGAGCATCACTATCCCGACAACCGCTCCGGCGTACCCGGCTTCGGCACGCACTACGTCGTGCTTGCGCACGAAATCGCGGGACATTCGTTAGGGTCGCTGCCAACGGACCAGCACGCCGCCTACCGCTGGGTCTCGGATGCCGAAGCGCTCGCCGATCCGGACGTGCACGAAAATACGAAGGCATACTGTAAGAGCATGGGCCGGTAGCTCAGCCGGTTAGAGCAGGGGACTCATAATCCCTTGGTCGTTGGTTCGAATCCAACTCGGCCCATCAGTTAGCGCTAGGGCTGCACCGCAACCGCACCGAACTGACTGCCGGGTGAGACGACAGTAATGATCGTCCCGCCTACCGCGCCGTTTGCCAGGCTGGCGTTCTGTACGATCACAATCTGGTTATTGGCGACGGCATAGAGTCTGTCGCCGGTCGTCTCGACGAAGATGAACCATCCCGAGCCGCCGAGGTTGATCGTCCTCGTCGCTGTCAGCGGCCCTGCAGTGAGCGTACTGGCGTTGTCAAGAACCTGAATATCGCCGTTGGTGATGGCGATGTACAGGCGGTCGTTCACCGCATCGAGGTAGAAAGATCTGGCTGTGCCGAAGAACGTGAAAGTTCGGTCAGGCCTTTGCTTCACATCCAGTCCCGTATTCAGGCCGCTGGCACCGTTGAAGACAGCGATGGTCGACGCGTTGAACCCGACGTAGAGTCGGTCATTGGTCGAGTCGACCCCAATCCCGAACGTAGAGTTGAGCGCGGGCCCTCCGAGATCCACCTGAATTATTCGATTGGGCGTCAACGATGTTCCATTCAGCGTGCTGGCGTTATGGAAGGCCTGCACCTCACCGAAGTTGTCCGCGTTGTACAGGACATCGCGCGGCTTATCGAGAGACAGCTTCCAGAAATTGACGAAAGCAAGGACGCCACTCCTGTTTACCGAGGCGACTATTCTTCGGCTGGGAGCGGCGTTGCCCGTGACAAACCCGGCCTGGTCGAACACCATCGTGCCGTTTGATTGAACGGCGACGAATAAGCGGTTGGCGGCCGCATCGACGGCGAGGCTGGGCAAGCTCAGAAAGTCCGAGGTCCCGGCGCCGAGCCCGGTGTTCGGTCCCTGGATGATCCGGTCTACGGAGAACGTACCAGCGCCGGGGTTCGAGTTGATCTGGGAGCCGACCGCACGGTTGCCGCCGTCGGCCACGAAGAGCTTGCTGCTGGGAGTGGGGGAGCCTGCTCCGCCGCCCCCACCACCCCCACCGCTGCAGGCTGCCACGAGCAAGACAAACGAGAGCGCGAATAGGCCGCGCGCGAAGGCGATGCTCTGCTTCATGTCCCCTCCCCGGAACTGAACGACGGATGCTGCCGAGCGAAGCCCGGACGGTCAAGCCCCAGGACTGGGCCGCTCTCACCATGGTTTCCACGCTTTGGGAAATCGTCGGCCGCTTTGCCGAGAGTATGTTTTGCGCTCGGCGTCAATACCCCACGGAACGTGCCGGGCCGGCGCCTGGCCGGCCCGCCGTGGATGCGGAGTCACGCCAGGTGTTGTCGCTCTCTGATTGACTGCCCGGAACGCTTGGTACGGGCGAGTGGAGTGAATTGCCGGCGCATCAGCCAGCTTGCGGCGCTTCCTTCGCGCGCTGTCTCAAGACGTTTAGTTCGAACGCACTACGAGTGGGAATGTTCGTTGCTCGCGCGCCTATATCTTGTGGTGGCGAAACGCTGGACGCGGCGATAGGGGACCGGTACATTCGAAACACGGGGAGGGAGGGTCGCCTGGGGCGGCCTTTTAATGGCTCAAACGGGGAATACAAAAACGGCGCAGCACGAGGCCGGCGGCACAGAGGAGCCAGCAACTGACCGCGCGGAAGCGCAGTCGGGCGCTGGCGACGATCCGCTGCGCAGGTTCAGCGCGCTTTCGGGCGACTGGTTCTGGGTCCAGGACGCGCAGCTTCGTCTCACCTACATGTCGAGCCGCCTCGGCGAGCACTCGGGGATCGACCTCGCCCTGTACCTCGGCGCGCGGCGCTGGGACCAGCCCACGCTCAACCTCACGCAGACCGACTGGGACCACCACCGCGCCCAGGTCGAGCGCCACGAGCCGTTCAAGGACTTCGAGATCCAGTGCCTGGCGGACGGCGGCCGCAAGGTGTGGCTATCGCTAAGCGCCCAGCCGCTGCTCGACGAGGACGGCGGGTTCAGCGGCTACCTGGGGGTCGGGCGCGACGTCACCCAGGAAAAGCGCATCGGGCAGCTGCTGCAGCTCGAGCATGCGATCGCGCGCGTGATGGCCGAGGCAGCCAACGTCGTCGAGGCCGTGCGCTCGGTGCTGCGCGGCATCGGCGAAAACGAAGGTTGGGACTGCGCCGATTTCTGGCGCGTCGACGAGGGCGCGTCGCTGCTGCGTCCCTTCGAGCGCTGGTCGGCTTCCGGAATCGAAGCTGCCGCGCGCCCGCGCGAGCGCGCCGCCGATGCCGCGCTCAAGCCGGGCGCCGGGCTCGCCGGCGTGGTCTGGCAGTCGGGCGAGCCGATCTGGATCGCCGACGCGACGCACGATCCGCGCGGCGCCGGCACGCTCAAGCCCGAAGAGACTGGCTTGCACGCCGCGGTCGTGGTGCCGGTGCGCCACGCCGGACGCGTGGTCGGCGTGCTCGACCTCGCGAGCCGCACGGTCCGTGCGCCGGAGCCGCGCTTCATGGAGACGCTCGAGACGATTGCGCACCACCTCGGCCCGCTCCTGCAGCGCGCCTCGGTCGAGCAGGCGCGCCGCGACAGCGACGCACGCCTGCGCAGCCTGACTCACCTTTCTGCCGACTGGTACTGGGAACTCGACGCGACGTACTCCTTCACCCGGATCGAGGGCCGCAACGTCGCGGGCGGCGACAAGGGGCTCGCCCGCCGCCTGATCGGCATCCGGCGCTGGGAGAGCGGCCTGGAGATCGAGGGCGGCTGGGACGCGCATCGGGCGATCCTCGACGCCCGCAAGCCCTTCTACGACGTGCTGGTGTGGCGGCCGATGGCGGATGGCGGCGTGCGCCACATGAGCATCAGCGGCGAGCCGGTATTCGGTCCCGACGGCAGCTTCGCCGGCTACCACGGCGTGGGCCGCGACGTCACGGTGCAGAAGCGCGCCGAGAAGATGCTGCGGCTCGAGCACGAGGTGGCCCGATCGCTCGCCGCTGCCGAGGACACCGCGAGCGGGCTCAAGGGCGTGATCCTCGCGCTGTGCGAAGCCGAGGGCTGGAACGCCGGGCGCTACTTCCGCCTCGACAATACCTCGGGGCAGCTCCATTTCCAGGACGGCTGGTGCGTGAGCGAGCCGTCGCTCGACAATTTCATCGAGCAGTCGCGCCAGGTGTGGCAGTCGGGCAAGGCGGTCTGGTCGGGCGGCCTCCCCGCGGGCGCGTCGCCGCAGCCGCGCCCCATCGGCGCCGGCATCGATTCCGGGCACGGCGTATTCGCCTTCGGCGTGGTCTCGGGAGGCAAGACGATCGGGGTGCTGGTGTTCTCCGGCCGCAGCGTGAGCGCACCCGACGAACGCCTGCAGCAGGCCGCGCGCGTCATCGGCAGCCAGGTGGGCCAGTTCCTGCGCCGCAAGCTCGCCGAAGAATCGCTGCGCGAGAGCGAAGCGCGCTTCCGCAGCCTCACCCAGATGTCGAGCGATTTCTTCTGGGAGACCGATCCGCAGCACCGCGTCTCCGCCATCGTGCACGGGCCGACGTATCCCACCGCGGAGATCGGCTACGGCGTGGTGGGGCGCACGCTCTGGGACCTTCCCGCCGTCAGTCCCGACGAGACCGGCTGGGCGGCGCACCGGGCGACGCTCGAGAGCCACATCCCGTTCCGCGATTTCGAGTTTGCCCGCGCCATGCCCGACGGCATGACGCGCTATTTCTCGCTCTCGGGCGAGCCGCGCCTCGCCGCCGACGGCAGCTTCCTCGGCTACCGCGGCGTCGGGCGCGACGTCACCGAGAGCGCGCTCACGCGCGAGCGCATCGCCTCGCTCGCCTACCGGGACCCGCTGACCGGCCTCGCCAACCGCACCAGCCTGGGCCCGGCGCTCGAGCAGGCCGTGGAGCGCGCGCGCCGCCGCGCGGTGCGCCTCGCCGGCGTGTTCATCGACCTGGACGGCTTCAAGCAGGTGAACGACCTCTACGGCCACGATGCCGGCGACCGTTTCCTCATCGAGATCGCGCGCCGCCTGCGCACCACCGTGCGGGCGAGCGACGTGGTCGCGCGCCTCGGCGGCGACGAATTCTTCGTCCTGCTGGAGGAAGTGCAGGACGAGGCCGCGGTGGAGAGCGTGATCCGCAAGCTTCTGGGCGAGGCGGTGCGTCCGTACGAGCTGCCGGGAGGCGGCCAGGCGCGCCTCTCCGCCAGCATCGGCGTGAGCCTGTTCCCCGACCACGCGCTCGACGCGGCCTCGCTCGTGAAGCACGCGGACACCGCGATGTATGCCGCCAAGCAGGCGGGCAAGAACGGCTACTGCTTCTTCAGCTCCGACTCGGTCCCAGCGAGCGCAAGTGCGGGCGCAGTGGTGCGAGCGTCGGGCTCTCCCGCGACGCCCCCGATCCCGCCTTTCCCAGCAGGGACGTAAGCTCGCCAGCGCCGAGCGGGACGCTGAGGTAGTGGCCCTGCCCGGCGTCGCAGCCGATTTCGAGCAGGTAGTCGAGCTGCTCCTTGGTCTCCACGCCTTCCGCGACCGAAGTGAGCTTGAGCTGCTTCGACAGCGCCACCATGGTGCCGACGAGCGCGGTATCGGCGCGGTCGGCGCCGATATCGCGCACGAACGACTGGTCGATCTTGAGCTTGTGCACCGGGAAGCGGTGCAGATAGGCGAGCGACGAGTAGCCGGTGCCGAAGTCATCCACCGAGATGCGCACGCCGAGGGCCGTGAGCTCGTGCAGCGCGCCGATGGTGTGGGCGGTGCTGTGCATGATCGTCGTCTCGGTGATCTCGAGCTCGAGGCAGCGCGCCGGGAGCCTCGCCTGCAGCAGGATCGTCTCGATCGCCTTGACGATGTCCTTCTGCCGGAACTGCCGCGGCGAGAGGTTCACCGAGACCTGCATCCACGCGTGCCCCAGGTCGAGCCACATCTTGCACTGGCTGCAGGCTTCCTGCAGCGCCCACAGGCCGATCGGCACGATGAGCCCGCTCTCCTCCGCGATCGGGATGAATTCCGCGGGCGGGACCACCCGCTCCTTGTCGTTCCAGCGCAGCAGCGCCTCCGCGCCGAGGAAGCGCCCGGTCCCCAGCGTGACGATCGGCTGGAAGTGGAGCACGAATTCATGGCGCTCCAACGCGCGCCGCAGCTGCAGCTTCAGCTCCGCGTGCCGCTCAGTGCGCGTGGCCATGTCGTGCGAAAAGCGCTGGAAGTTGTTGCGCCCCTCGCGCTTGGCGTGGTGCATGGCGAGGTTGGCGTTGCGCAGCAGCGCATCGGCTTCCTGGTCGTCCACCGGATAGACCGCCAGGCCGATGCTCGCCGAGAGGTAGAGCTCGTGGCCCGAGACCTCGGCGCGCTCGGCGACCGCGGTGAGCAGGCGCTGCGCAACCTGCGCGATCTCGTCGAAGTCGGGCACGCCCTCGAGCAGCATGGCGAACTCGTCGTCGCCCAGGCGCGCCAGGGTATCGATGCTGCGCAGGCACGATTGCAGGCGGCGCGCCGCCTCGGTCAGGACGAGGTCGCCCACCGCCTGCCCGAGCGCGTCGTTGATCTCCTTGAAATTGTCGAGGTCGAGGATCATCACCGCGAGCAGGCTCCCGCTGCGGTCGGCGCGCGCGATGGCGTGGTTCAGGCGGTCGGTGAGCAGGGCCCGGTTCGGCAGCCCGGTGAGCGATTCGTAGTGCGTGAGGCGCGCCAGCGCCTGCTCCGCCCGCTTGCGCTCGGTGATCTCGGTGCCGACGCCGCGATAGCCGCGGAACGCGCCGGAGCGGTCGAAGACCGGCTCGCCGCTCAGGCTGAAATGGCGCAGCTCGCCGCCGGCATGCTGGCGCACGAACTCGAAGCCGCGAAAGGGCAGGCGCGCCTCGAGCGTCGCCATGTGCGCCTGCCAGCCCGCGGCGTCCGGCGAGACCGAGTGCAGCTCCCAGCGCGACCTGCCGATCAGACGCTCGCGCGGCAGCGTGCCGCGATAGCCCGCGCCGTGCACCAGCTCCGTCAGGCGGTGCTCGGCGTCGGTCTCCCAGTAGAACTCGGAGGAAAGCCGCACGAGCGCGCGGAAGCGCTCCTCGGCGAGCGTGCGGTCCTGCGCGGCCGCGCGGCGCAGTGCCGCCCTGGACCCGGCGGCCCGGCGAGCCTTCTTATTCTTTTTATCCATCCCCGGCCGCGAGATTACACGGCGGCGGGCCGGAGGGCAAAAAAACTAGCTCGAGACCGAGTCGAGGAGCCGCGTCATCGTCTGGTCGGCCCAGTAATCGGGGTCGCGCTCGATCTTCTCGTCGCCGCGGGCGCGGGTGGCCGCGTCGACACCCTTGCGCTCGCAGAAGCCGTGCCAAAACTCCTTCACTTCCTCGGCCGACATGTCGTCGGCGCGCCGGTTACGCGAGGGCCCGCTCATGGGCGGCATTGTAGCCCCGTTGCGGTAAAATCCGCCCCCTCCACGGGGTGGTAGCTCAGCTGGGAGAGCGTCGCGTTCGCAATGCGAAGGTCGGGAGTTCGATCCTCCTCCACTCCACCACTCAACCTGCATGTGTAGGCGCAGGTTGAATTTGTTCTGAAATCAAACGCTTCGATTTGCCCGTGGGTCACGCGCTGTGATACACACGAGGACTGAAGCGTTTGATAAATTTTCCGGGTTAGTGAGGCGCGGCAGCGTCTATTACGTGAGTGTCCGCGTGCCGCGCGATTTGCTTGGCGGCGCTGAAAAGGGATGAGCTATGCAGAGCCTCGGGACGAAGGACCTGAGGGAAGCTCGCCGTGCCTGTCAGCGGGTATACGGGGAACTGCTCCGCAGATTCACCGAACTGCGGGAGCGCCTGAAATCCGACCCCCGCCGGCAAGGCGCCCATCCCTGATGAAGTCCTGCAGGTTACGGGTGCGCGCTTTTGCGGTTGGACACAGCCCTCAGAATTCTTGCAGGGTCGGCCGGCTTCACTAAGTGCAGATCAAAGCCTGCATCCATCGCAAGCTGTATGTCTTGAGGGCTGCCGTAGCCGGTTACCGCGATGATCAGAACTTTGTGGCCGAGGTCCTCCGCTCGCATCGCTTTTGCGACCGCGTAGCCTGTCATGTCGGGCATGCCTACGTCGAGGAGCGCAACCTCAGGCTTCCATTCGAGCGCTTTGTCGATGCATGAGCGTCCATCGTGACAGATGAACGTCTCGTGTCGCTCAGAGCCGAGTAGTGCCTCCGAGCGTTTGTGCGGCGTCGGCGTTGTCGTCACAGATCAGGATGCGCATGGAGAGGAAATTAGCAGATCAAAAGCCAGCGAGCGCCGCTGGCTATCCCTGCTTCGTCCCGAGACCCTCGCTGACGGCATCAGCGGCAAGCTTGAAGCGGATGCTGCTGCCTTCGCCGGGCTTGCTTTCTGCCCAGATGCTGCCGCCATGTGCTTCCACGATGCACCTCGAGATGTAAAGGCCGAGGCCCAAGCCTCTCCGGTCGGGCCGACCGACCTGCCAGAATCGCTCGAAAATGGAAGTCAAGGAGTTCTCGGGTATGCCCGTGCCCGTGTCGCTGACGCAGAAGCGAAGCTCCTCTCCGACGCGCTCGCCGCGAAAGGTGATTTCGCCGCCTTGCGCGGTGAATTTGATCGAATTCGAGAGGAGGTTGCCGAGCACCTGAAGCATACGGTCGTGGTCGAATTTTCCGAGAAGGGGTTGCCCAGCGATCTCGGTTCTCAGAGAAATCCCCTTGGCTGACGCAGCCGCTTTGAACGTATCCGCCGCCTCGGCGATCAGTCCAGTCCAATCGCCTTGCACCGGATTCACGGCGAGCTTACCGGCGTCAATGCTCGCCACATCAAGCAAGTCTCCGATGAGTCGGTTCATGCGGGCGGCGTAGCGTTCAATGCGGCTGGTCTCCGCTAGGGTCTGCTCTGCCTCCTCGGTTTTGGCAGCGCGCTTCGAGAGTAGCGCCGAGCTTGTGACAATCCCGCCCAGCAAATCCCGCAGATCGTGTGTGACGATGCCGAGAAAGTCATCCCGGTTCGTAAGAGCGACATCGGACCTGGCACGCTCTGTGAGCAGATACCTGTCAGTCTTTTCCCTTTCAAGCGGCAGCAGCCTGGCTAGGGCAGCGCCAGCGTCGCGTTCCAGGCGCAGGCTCTCGTCCGCATACGCCCGCTCATCTCGCAGGGCTTCGTCTTCCAACGCCCTTGCCTCGATGACGGCCCGATTCATCCGCTCGTCCGCCTTATCGCGGGCGGCATTCAAAACGGCGTCTGCATTGTCTCGTGCCACATTCAAGACCGCATCAGCATTCTGCCGCGCGCGATGGACCACGAGGTCGGCATCCTCCTCCACGGTCGTCTGCCGATCGGCTAATGCTTGATCGGTCTTCTGCCGTTCTTTGCGCAGGCTTTCGTCGGTCTGTTGGCGCTCTGGCTCCCACCGTCCTTGACTGCTGTCGCTGTTCAATGGCTTTCCTTTCAATGCCGAGGCGAATCACCGACTCACCGACCGGCCACGCTAAATTCCGTTTACGTCAGCGACGCATGAACACGCTCAGTCAGGTTGCGCGCGGCAGTATCCTTTATCGGTGCGCTGCCCCACGTAGCGCACGCCACGGGGCACCATTCCCTGCTGGCCCGCGTGCGAGGACTACCCCAGTACACGAGCTATATGGGCATACGCGTCGTGTTCGGGCAAACGACGACTCAGCCTGCGTTAATGCTCGGGCCGTTCTCGTCTTTTCGGGGGTTGAGCGCGGAACCGTAAAGGGTGCCGGCTATGTACGCGTCGACTGCGCCGGACCATTGTGGAATTAACGCTTGATTCGCGCCTCCTCCACTCCACCAGGTTTCAGCTTTTCGCCGGCGTCGGCCGAACCGCGCGGGAAGGCGCGTCGGCGAGCTCCCTCATCCGCAGCGCGTGGGTCCTGCGCAGGAAGAGGATCGTTCCGCCCGCGGTGAGCAGCAGCAGGGCGGACATGATCGGCAGCGCCGCATCGGCCCGGCCCAGAAAAAAGCCGCCGGCGACCGTGTAGACGAACGGCGAGATCTCGTACCAATAGAATTCCAGATCCATCGTCTCCCCCCGGGAGCTATCGCAGACGGCTATCGTGAGGCCTGGGCGCTCGCCTTGCCGTGGCCCCTTGGGGCATCCGGACACAACCTCACAAAATCGTTTGCAAAGCTATTTCAGGCCGCCGCCGGCGCTCCCGCCGACGCTGCCGGCGCCGGCGGTACCGGTACTCGCCTGTTCACGCAGGCACTGCGTTCGCTCCTGTCCGGTCAGCGTGTCGCAGCGGCCGCTCGAGCGCTCGGGGAGCGGGGGGGCGGTCGCGCCGCTCGTGCCGACGCTGGTTTCGGGAGTGCGCTGGCTCGTGCCCTGGGCGCCGGCCGAGTCGGCGCTCGTCCCGGTCGAGGGCAGCGAGGGAGGGAGCGGGCGCGGCTGCACGTTGCCGGCGACGCCGCCGCTGTTCGTGCCGATGCCCGTACCGGACTGCGTTTGGGCGCACGCGGCGCTCGAGGCCGCAAGAAGCGCGATCGCAAGAATGAGAGGTTTCATGATGCTCCGCTCGCCACTGATTGAGCGGAGCGCTGCAATCGGCGTGCCCGGTGGGAGAGCGAGCGCGCGAGCGCGGGGAGCAGGCTTCGACCGTCGGCACCGTTGCGCCTCGTCGCCGCGGCGGCCCGCCGCGACCGAGCCCTGAGCAGCGCCGCGACCGCCTTTTCCGCCGCCTTCGTCCCGCCTTCGCGCCGCATGAAGTCGCCGAGCCCGCCCTCGAGGTAGCTCTCGAGGATCCCGGGATGGATGTAGCACTTGCGGCAGACGGCCCTGGTATTGCCGAGCGCGCCTGCCACGGCCGCGACCGCCTGGGCGATATTGCGCCTGCCTTCGGCCTGGGTGGAGCAAGGCCCGAGCGCGTGCAGCGCGCGGGCGGCGAGCACCGTGCCGGCCCAGGTGCGGAAATCCTTGCTGGAGAAATCCTCGCCCGAGGTCTCCTTCAGATAGGCGTTGACGTCGGCCGACTCGATGCGCCGCGTTTCGCCCTCGTCGTCGATGTAGCGGAAGAGCTCTTCGCCAGGCAGGTCCTGCATGTGGCGCACGATGCCCGCGAGCCGGCGATCGTCGAGCTCGATCGCGTGCTCGACGCCGCTCTTGCCGCGAAAGCGGAACCTGAGCCTCGAGCCGTGCACCCGCACCTGCCGCTCGCGCAGCGTGGTGAGGCCGAACGATTCGTTCTCGCGCGCGTACTCCTCGTTGCCGATGCGTGCGCGCGTCGTCTCGAGCAGGCGCACCACGGTTGCCAGCACTTTGGCGCGCGGCAAGCCGGGACGCGCGAGGTCGCGCGCGACGCGGCGCCGGATGCGCGGCAGCGCGGCCGCGAACGGGATCAGCCGGCCGTATTTCGTCTCGTCGCGCACCTCGCGCCAGCGGCGGTGATACCGGTACTGCTTGCGGTGGCGCGCATCACGGCCAGTGGCCTGCAGGTGGCCATCGTCGGCGCTGCAAATCCACACATCGCGCCAGGCCGGGGGGATAGCGAGGGCGCGGATGCGACCCAGCGTGGGCCGGTCGCGCACGGGACCGCCGTCGGCATGGCGGTACTGGAAGGCCTTGCCGCGGCGCCGGCGCACGATCCCGGGCGCGGCATCGGAGACATACCGCAGACCCGCGGCGCGCGCGCAGTCGTACGAATTGCCGTTCACCGGCTTGGCTAACGCCATGGTCGGGCGGGCTGCAATCGGCGTGCCACGCTACCATCCGGACTATGAGCGCGCTTCGGTCCCTGGCGGCGGCGCTGCAGCGGCTGGTCGACCGGATGGACCCCCAGGAGGGTCGCTACCGGATGCTGTTCGAGCACAGCCCGCTGCCGATGTGGGTGGTCGATGTCGAGACCCAGCGCTTCCTCGGCGTGAACGAGGCGGCGGTGCGGCTCTACGGTTACGGACGCGACGCGTTTCTTGCCATGTCGGCCGACGACGTGCGCGTGCCGCAGGAGCGCGAGCCTTTCCGAACATTTCTGCGGCGCGCGTCGGGCGCCGTCATCCGCGGCACGTTCCGCCATCTGAAGAAGGGCGGCGAGCCGATGGACATCGACGCGATCGGCCACCTGGTCATCTGGCGCGGGCGCGCAGCGCGGCTTGTCGTGCTGAACGACATCACCGAGCGCAAGCACACGCAGCGCGAGCTCGAGGTGTCGGAAGAGCGCCTGCGCGCGCTTTCGCGCCGCCTGCTCGAGGTGCAGGAGGGAGAGCGCGGGCGGCTCGCGCGCGACCTGCACGACGATGTCGGACAGGCGCTCACGGCGCTGAAGATCCAGCTGGAGTCGCTCGCGCGCGTGGCCGGGCCGATCACGACGCGCGTCGATGAATGCGTCGAGACCACGCGGCATACCCTCGAGCGCGTACGCCAGCTCTCGCTCATGCTGCGGCCGCTGCAGCTCGACGATCTGGGGCTGGTCGCCGCGCTGCGCTCGCACCTCGACCGCCAGGCGAGCATCGGAGCCCTCATCCCGCACTTCGATGCCGCGGAGGCGCCCGTGGACGTCAGCGCCGAGGTCGAGACCGCGTGCTTTCGGGTCGCGCAGGAGGCCATCACGAACGTCCTGCGCCACGCCGGGGCGCGCAACCTGTGGCTGCGCCTTTTTACTGCGGGCGGCCGGCTTGCGCTCTCGGTGCGCGACGACGGCGCCGGATTCGATCTGGAAGCGGCGCGGCGCCGCGGCGCGGCCGGGGGGAGCCTGGGCCTGGTGGGCATGGAAGAGCGCGCGGCGCTGGCGGGCGGATCTCTCGAGCTGCGCTCGGCGCCCGGACAGGGCACGGTATTGCTGGCAACATTCGCGCTGGCCTCCGGCGAAAAGGAACCCGAACGTTGATCCGCGTGGTACTCGCAGACGACCACGCGCTCGTGCGCGCGGGCATCCGCTCGCTCCTCAACGCGATGCACGACGTCGAGGTGGTGGGCGAGGCCGCGAGCGGCGAGGAAGCGCTCGAGATTTCGAGCCGCGAGCAGCCCGACGTGGTCCTGATGGACATCGCCATGAAGGGCATCACCGGGCTCGAGGCCGCCGCTCGAATGCGCGATCAGCATCCCGGCGTGCGCGTGATCATCCTGTCGATGCACTCCGGCGAGGAGTACGTGCTGCAGGCGCTGCGCGCCGGGGCCATGGGCTATCTCCTCAAGGACGCGGCCACGGGCGAGCTCGAGCTCGCCCTGCGCACCGTGATCCGCGGAGAGAGCTGGCTGAGCCCGGCCGTGTCGCGCCAGGTCGTCGAGGGCTACGTGCAACGGGTCGGCGGCGACGCGGGACCCGATGTGCTCACCGCGCGCCAGCGCGAGGTGCTGCGGCTGGTGGCGGGCGGCAAAAGCACCAAGGAGATCGCGTTCGCCCTCAACCTCTCGGTGAAGACCGTCGAGACACACCGCGCGCAGATCATGGAGCGCCTCGGCATCCGCGACGTGGCCGGGCTTGTACGCTACGCCCTGCGCACGGGGCTCATTCCCCCCGAGGGATGATGAAATAGTTCACGCAGGTCACGGGGGAACCCGCCGGGAACATAAGGGGATTCCCTAGAGCTTCCCTCAGGGGAATCCCGATACCCGGCCCCCCCGGCGAACCTTAGGCTCGCGGCATGCAGTCTGGCCGTGCACGCCGCATTGCCATCGCCGACGACAGCCCGACCTTTGTCGATGCGGCTGCGCGCTACGTCGCCGCGCTTCCGGGCTACGCGCTCGCCGGCACGGCGCATGCGACCGCGCACGCTCTGACCCTCGTCAGGTCTTCGACCCCCGACATCCTGCTCCTCGACCTCGGCGCGGCACCCGCGCGCGGCCTGGAGCTGCTGCGCCGCGTCACGGCGCTTCCGGCGGCGCCGGCGGTGGTGGCGATGACGCTGTTCCGCTCGCCCGAGGCGGCGGCGGCGGCGGTCGAGGCCGGGGCGGTCGGCCTCGTCGGCAAGGACGGTTTCGTGTCGGACCTCACGCAGCTTCTCGCGCGGCTCTTTCCCGCGGGAATCACCGCATGAGCAGCGCCGCCGAGCTGCCGTTCCGGGATCTCGGCGAGCGCAAGGAAGCGCTCGCCCAGGCGCGTCGCGTGAGCCAGATGTACGCCGCGCTCAGCGCGGCGAACGAAGCCTCCGCGCAGCTCAAGGACGAGCGCCACCTGTACCAGCGCATCTGCGACATCGTGGTGCAGTTCGGCGGAATGCGGCTCGCTTCCGTACGGCTGCCGCGGCCCGGCACCCACTGGCTCGACACCTGCGCCTACGCCGGCGCCGCGGCGAGCTACCTCGTCGACGCACGCATCTCGAGCGATCCAGCGCTGCCCGAGGGCCGCGGGCTCGGCGGACCGGCGATGCGCGAGAACCGCACGATCGTGTGCAACGACTTCGTCGCCGAGCCCCGCCTTGCGCCCTGGCACGCGGGCGCGCGCCGCTTCGGCTTTGCCTCGGTCGCCTGCGTGCCCCTGCGGCGCGCCGGGAGCGCGATCGCCATGCTCGCGCTCTACGCCGCCGAAACCGGCTACTTCGACCCCGAGCTGGTGACGCTGGTCGAGCGCATGGCCGCCAACGTCGGCCACGCTCTGGACCGGTTCGATGCCGAGCGCCGCATGCGCGAGAGCGAAGCGCGTTTTCGGAACCTCGCCAAGCTGCACGCCGCCCTGAGCTCGGCCAACGAGGCGATCCTGCGCGCAAGCTCGCCCGCCGAGCTCCTCACCCGCGCCTGCGAGATCGCGGTCGCCGCAGGCGACTTCGTCCTCGGGACCGTTTTCCTGTTCGACCACGGCAGCGGGGAGCTCAAGCGCGTGGCGAGGAGCGGCCCGGCCGCAGCCTATCCGCTGACCGAAACGCCGATCTACGACTCCTTCGTCGTCGCCGCATGGCAGAGCGGCGAGGTGATGATCAGCAACGATTACCAGAGCGACCCGCGCACGCGGCGGCGCCGCGAGCATCCGCGTCCCTATCCGCACCACCTGGGCGCCGGCGCGGTGTGGCCCCTGTTCGTGGACGCAAAGCCGGTTGGCGTGTTTTCGCTGCTGCATGCCGAAAGAAATGCGTTCTCGGAGGACATGACGCTGCTTCTGCAGCGCCTCGCGGACAACATGTCCTTCGCCCTCGCCAACTTCGCGCACGAGGCGCGCCGCCTCGAGGCCGAGCACGAGCTGCGCGAGAGCGTCAACGAGCGCATCGGTGCGGAGGAGCGCCTGCAGCAGAGCCTGGAGCGCTTCGAGATCGTGGCGCGCGCCACCAACGACGTGGTCTGGGACTGGAACTTGGTCACCGACCAGCTCCGGCTGAACGACAACTTCTGCTCGGTGTTCGGCTACGCGCCCTCCGAGGTCGGTGCCTACGTCGATACCTGGACCGGCCGCATCCACCCGGACGACGCGGCGCGGGTGCGGCACGAGATCAGGAGCGCGATCGACCGCGGCGACCGGGTATGGACCGCCGAATACCGGCTGCGCCGCAAGGACGGCTCCTACGCCCACGTGCTCGACCGCGGGCTGCCGCTTCGCGACAGCGCCGGCCAGCCGGTGCGCATGATCGGCGCGATGGTCGACATCAGCGAGAGGAAGCGCGCCGAGCGCAAGCTTGCGCTGCACGCCCAGCGCCAGGAGATCATCGCGCGCCTGGGACAGTTCGCCTTGGGCGGCGCCGACCTCGAACAGGTCCTCGCCGAAGCGGCCCGGGTGCTGCGCGCCGGCGGCTGCGACGTCGCTGCGATCATCGAGCGCGTCGGCGACCGCGGCCACGAGTTCCTGGTGCGCGCCGCCTCCGGCGAGAACGCCGAGGCCTCGGTCGGCAAGAGCAAGCTGCTGCCGGCGCACTCGAAGTGGTCGGCGATGCTCGATTCGGCCACGGGCGCGGTGGAGCACGACCGCAAGTATTTCGAGGCCCGCGAGTCGGACCGGCCGTGGTCGTTCTGGCTGAGGCGCCTCGGCAGCGGCGTGTACGTCCCGATCCGCTCGGACACCGGACCCTTCGGCATCCTGATGATGGGGTCGCTGCGCGACGCGGCTTTCGACGCCGAGGACCTGAGCTTCGCCGAGGCGATCGCGCACGTCCTTTCGACCGCGGTGCGCCGCCATCACGCGCAGACGAGGCTCGCGTACATGGCGGAGTTCGACACGCTGACCGGCCTGCCCAACCGCAACCTGCTGCAGGACCGGCTCAACCAGAGCGTGGCGCAGGCGCGCCGGCGCCAGTGGCAGGGGGCGGTGCTGTTCATCGACCTCGACCGCTTCAAGCTGATCAACGATACGCTGGGCCACCACGTCGGCGACCGGCTGATCGCCGAGGTCGGCCGGCGCATCCGGCGATGCGTGCGCGGCGGCGATACCGTCGGGCGCGTCAGCGGCGACGAGTTCGGCGTAGTGCTCACCGATCTTGCCCACGCCGACGACGCGGCGCTCGTGGCGCAGAAGATCCTCGACGGGCTTTTGCGGCCGTTCGACCTCGGCGGCAACGAGGCCTACGTCACCGCGAGCATCGGCATCTCGGTGTTCCCGGCCGACGGCGCCGACGCCGAGACGCTGCTGAAGAACGCGGACATGGCGATGTACCGCGCGAAGGAGCTCACGCGCAACGCGTACTGCTTCTTCACCGCGGAGATGAACCAGCGCTCGGTGGCGAAGCTTCAGCTCAACACGGACCTGCGCCGCGCCATCGAGCGCGGCGAGTTCGTGCTGCACTACCAGCCCAAGGTCGACCTGCGCGACGGCCGCATCCACGGCGTCGAGGCGCTGCTGCGCTGGAACCACCCGCAGCGCGGCATGGTGCTGCCGGCCGAGTTCATCCCCGCGCTGGAGGACTCCGGGCTCATCCTGCCGGTCGGCGAATGGGTGCTCGGCGAGGCGGCGCGCCAGATCGGCGCGTGGCAGCGCGCGCGCTTCGCCGCAGTCCCGGTGGCGGTCAACCTCTCGGCCAAGCAGTTCCGGCGCAGAGATCTCGACGCGCTGATCCGCGCTGCGCTCTCGGACACGCAGGTGCCGGCCGGCATGATCGAGCTCGAGATCACCGAGAGCTGCCTGATGGACGAGCCCGAAGAAGCGGTACGCCTGCTCGCCGGCCTGCGCGAGGCGGGGCTCAAGATCTCGGTGGACGATTTCGGCACCGGCTATTCGAGCCTGTCGTACCTCACGCGCCTGCCGCTGACGGCACTCAAGATCGACCGCGGCTTCGTGCGCGAGGTGGCGACGAGGACCGAATCGGCCTCGATCGTGCGGGCGGTCATCGACATGGCGCACAACCTCGGCTTCACCGTCATCGCCGAAGGCGTCGAAACCGAGGAGCAGGTGGCCTTCCTGCGCCGCCACGGCTGCGACCTCGGACAGGGATTCCTGTTCGACGCGCCGATGAGCGCGGCCGAGCTCGCTTCGCGCCTGCAGCGCGTCTCCTAGCCCCGCCTAGGGTGCGCCGCCTAGCTTCTTCTCCAGGCGGCGCGCGAACACGGTCATCTCCTTCTCGGCCTGGCGGTCGCCCTTGCGCTGCGCCGCCGCGATCCCGTCGCGGTACGCCGCGAGCGCTTCGGCGGGCCGGTCGAGGTCCGTGAGCGCCTTTGCGAGCGCCTTCCAGGCCGCGGAGTAGAGCGGATCGCGCGTTACCGCCTCGCGCAGGTGCTCCAGCGCTTTTCCCGGATTGCCCGCCTTCTGATACTCGAGCCCGAGCGAGTAGCGCAGCAGGGCGCCGTCGCGCGGCGTACCGAGGAGCTTCTCTAGCGCGGAAATCATTGGGCTAAGATACCCCCATGAAGAACGCGATCCAATCGAAGGGCGCCCCGGCCGCCATCGGCACGTACTCGCAGGCGGTGCGCGCCGGCGACACCGTGTATCTCTCGGGCCAGATCGGCCTCGACCCGGACAGCATGCAGCTCGCCGAGGGCATCGAGGCGCAGACGCACCGGGTGTTCCGCAACCTCTCGGCCGTGGCCGACGCGTCGGGCATGCGCCTCGACGACGCGGTGCGCATGACCGTGTACCTGACCGACCTCGCGCACTTCGCGCGCGTCAACGAGATCATGGCGCAATACGTGCGCGAGCCCTATCCCGCGCGCGCGGCCGTCGGCGTGGCCGGCCTGCCGCGCGGCGCCCTGGTCGAGATCGACGCCATCCTGCACAGGGGGTGAAGTCCGCGGGCAAGTTCGAAAAGCTCGGGCTGCGCTCGGGCTTCGACTTCGTCCTGCACCTGCCGCTGCGCTACGAGGACGAAACTGCGCTCACCGCACCGGCGTCCGCGCCGCAGGGCAGGCCGGTGAGCGTGGAGGCAAAGGTGCTGAAGGCGCAAGTCATGTACCGACCCAAGCGGCAGCTCGTCGTGCATGCAGAAGGCCTGGTGCTGCGCTTTTTCAATTTCTATCCGAGCCAGCTGAAGCAGTTCCAGCGCGCCGCGGAGCAGGGCCTGCTCGTGCGCGCCTA
This sequence comes from Burkholderiales bacterium, assembly GCA_044870335.1. Classification (GTDB taxonomy): domain Bacteria; phylum Pseudomonadota; class Gammaproteobacteria; order Burkholderiales; family SG8-39; genus SCGC-AG-212-J23. The sequence continues at coordinate 17,559 of JBIOYV010000114.1, forward strand.
CGGCGAGGTGCGCCCGGGCTTCTTCGGCGCCGAAATGGCCCATCCCCGCTACCGGATCGTGCCGGAGGGCGAGCCGCTGCCCGAGACGCTGACGCCGATCTATCCGAGCACCGCGGGGGTTTCCCAGACGGAACTGCGTGCGCGGGTGCTGCGGGAGCTCGATTCCGCGAGCCTCGAGGACACGCTGCCGGCGGCCTTGAAAGCGACCTACAAGGTGAAGGGCTTTGCCGAGAGCGTGCGCCTGCTGCACCGGCCGCCGCCCGGGATCGAGCTCGAGGCGCTCGCCGAGCGCACCCACGCTGCCTGGCGGCGCATGAAATTCGACGAGCTGCTGGCGCAGCAACTTTCGATGCGCTTTGCCTACCAGAAGCGGCACGCCCGGCGCGCGTACGCCTTGCCGTCGAGCGGCGCGCTGCTGCGTCACTTCACCGCCAGGCTTCCCTTCGAGCTCACTCGGGCGCAGGAACGCGCGGTGCGCGAGGTGCTCAGCGACGTCGCGGCGCCGCGGCCGATGCAGCGCCTCCTGCAGGGGGACGTGGGAAGCGGAAAGACGATCGTCGCGGCGATCGCCTGCCTCGCGGCGGTGGACGCCGGCCATCAGGCCGCGGTGATGGCGCCGACCGAGATCCTTTCGGAGCAGCACTGGCGCAAGTTCGGCGACTGGCTGGCCCCGCTGGGGGTTCGTCTGGGCCGGCTTCACGGCGGTCTCAGCCGGAAGGAGAAAAAATCGGTTCTCGAGGCGAGCGCCAACGGCGCGGTGCAAATCGTGATCGGCACGCATGCCTTGGTGCAGGAAGGCGTCGACTTCGCGAGCCTCGCGCTGGCGGTCGTCGACGAGCAGCATCGCTTCGGCGTGAGCCAGCGCCTGAAGTTGCGGCACACGGCGGCCACGGTCTGGCCGCATCAGCTGATGATGAGCGCGACGCCGATTCCGCGCACGCTCTGGATGACCTGCTACGCCGACCTGGACGTCTCGGTGATCGACCAGCTGCCGCCAGGACGGCGGCCTGTCGCCACACGCACGTTCGCGGCAGCCCGGCGCGACGAGGTGCTTGCGCGTGTGCGCGATGCCTGCGTCGAAGGACAGCAGTGCTACTGGGTGTGCCCCGTCATAGAAGAGTCCAAGGAAGGCGATCTGCAGACCGCGCTGGACACCTATGCGACCCTCGGCCGGGAGCTGAAGGGCCTGCGGGTAGGTCTGCTGCATGGAAAGCTTCCGGCGGCGGAGAAAGCCGCGGTGATGGATGCCTTCAAGACCGCGAAAATCGATCTTCTCGTGTGCACCACGGTGATCGAGGTCGGCGTCGACGTGCCCAACGCTTCGCTCATGGTGATCGAAAGCGCGGAGCGCTTCGGCCTGGCCCAGCTGCACCAGCTGCGCGGGCGCGTCGGACGCGGCACGCGCGACAGCGTCTGCATCCTTCTTTTCGGGGAAGGCCTGTCGGATACCGCGCGCGCGCGGCTGAAGGTGATTCGCGAGAACAGCGATGGGTTCGAGATCGCGCGCCACGACCTCGAGCTGCGGGGACCGGGCGAGTACATCGGCGAGCGGCAAAGCGGGGACCCGCTGTTCCGCTTCGCCGATCTCGCCCGCGACGGCGCGCTCATCGAGTCGGCGAGCCGCGCTGCCGCGGAGCTGATCGAGTCCGACCCGGCGGCGGCGCGGGCCCATGTCGAGCGCTGGCTGGGCTCGAAACGGGAGCTGATCCATGCGTAGGCTATCCTAGGGCATGAGCTGGGCCAGCGTTGCCAAGAGACTGGACGCCTACGAGCGCCTGATCCGCCTCGACAAGCCGATCGGCACGCTGCTGCTGCTCTGGCCGACGCTGTGGGCGCTGTGGCTCGCCTCGCGCGGCACGCCGCGGCTCGACCACTTCCTGATCTTCTTCGTCGGCACCGTGCTGATGCGCTCGGCGGGCTGTGCCATCAACGACTATGCCGATCGCCATTTCGACCCGCACGTGCAGCGCACCCGGCTGCGGCCGCTCGCCGCCGGTGAGATCGCGCCGCGCGAGGCGCTCGTGGTCTCGGCGGTGCTGGCCCTGGCGGCCTTCGGGCTGGTTCTGTTCCTCAACCGCTTCGCGATCCTGCTCTCGTTCCTGGGGCTCGCGATCGCCGCCACCTACCCCTACAGCAAGCGCTACATCTCGCTGCCGCAGGCCTACCTCGGCATCGCCTTCGGCTTCGGCATTCCGATGGCGTACGCGGCGGTGCACCGGCAGCTGCCGCTGGAATGCTGGATGCTGCTCGCGGCGAACGTGTTCTATTCGTTCGCCTACGACACCGAGTACGCCATGGTCGACCGCGACGACGACGCGAGAATCGGCATCCGGACTTCGGCGCTCACCTTCGGACGCTGGGATGTCGCCGCAGTGATGGCGAGCTATGCCGCGATGCTTCTTCTCCTCATCGGCGTGGGCGCGAGGGCGCGCCTCGGGTGGCCGTTCTACGCCGGGCTTGCAGCGGCGGGCGTGATGATGGTCTACCATTGGACCCTGATCCGCGGCCGCGGCCGCGACGGCTGCTTCAAGGCTTTCATGAACAACAACTGGGTCGGCGGCGCCGTGTTCGCCGGTATCGTCTGCAGTCTTCCCCTGGGCTGGCCGGCGTGACGAGCGACGCCGGCCCTGCCATCACGCGCTACGACTTCGCGAGCGGCGCGCTGCGCGGAACGCATTTCACCCTCTACGCCACCTGCCTCACGCACCGCGGGGACAACCACCTCGAGAACTTGCCGCTCGCGGCGATCGCATCACTCCGCGTGGCCTATGAGCGCAACGCCCGCAGGATCGGCTGGGGCGTCGCCCTCCTGGTCGTCGCGCTCATTCTGTTCGCAGTGTCCGGGCCGATCGCCGGATTCGCCGCCGTTCACGCGGCTGAGATGGCGAAGACCGAACCGAACGCTGTCACGCGCGTGTTGCAGGGAGCCTTCGGGTTCCTTGGTGCAGTTGCGAGGGCGCTGCCATTCGTCGGCGTCCTCATCGCTCTCGGCGGGATCGCGCTCGGCGCCCTGGGCTGGATCGGCAGCACTACGCTCGTGCTCGACCTCGCGGGCTCGCAGCGCGCCTATCCGGTGCGCGGCCGCAACCCGGGCCTGCTCGACTTTTCCGAGGCGGTCTGCGAGCGACTGATGTCGCTGAAGAGGTAGGCGCGGCGGTGAGCTACGCCGACCTGCGCGGCTTCCTGGCGCAACTCGAAGGCGCGGGCGAGCTCAAGCGCATCGTCGCCGAGGTCTCGCCGCGCCTGGAAATCACCGAGATCTCCGACCGGGTGCTGCGCGCCGGCGGGCCGGCGTTGCTGTTCGAGCGACCCGCCGGGCACCGCATCCCGGTGCTCGCGAATCTCTTCGGCAGCGTACGCCGCATCGCCGCCGCCATGGGCGTCGCCGACGCGTCCGGTCTGCGCGAGATGGGCGAGCTCCTCGCGCACCTCAAGGAGCCCGAGCCGCCGAAGGGCCTGCGCGACCTGTGGGACAAGTTTCCGCTCTTCCGGCAGGTCCTCAACATGGCGCCGCGGGTGCGCTCGGGCGCGCCCTGCCAGGAGATCGTGCTCGAGGCAAAGGAGGTTGACCTCGCGCGCCTGCCGGTGCAGACGTGCTGGCCCGGGGACGCCGGCCCGCTGATCACCTGGGGCCTCACCGTGACGCGCGGTCCGGCCAAGCCGCGCCAGAACCTGGGCATCTATCGGCAACAGGTGCTCGGCCCGAACCGCGTCATCATGCGCTGGCTCGCCCACCGCGGCGGCGCCCTGGACTTTCAGGACCACCAGAGGACGAACCCGGGCGCGCCCTTTCCGGTCGCCGTGGTGCTCGGGGCCGACCCCGCCACCACGCTTGCCGCGGTGACGCCGGTGCCGGACACCCTCGGCGAATATCAGTTCGCCGGCCTGCTGCGCGGGGCGCGCACCGAACTCGCCAAGTGCATCGGCAGCGAGCTTCACGTTCCGGCCACTGCCGAGATGATTTTGGAAGGAATTATCAAACCAGAGGACGTGGCCGACGAAGGACCCTTTGGCGATCACACCGGCTACTACAACGAGGTCGAGCGCTTTCCGGTGATGACGATCGAGCGCATCACGATGCGGCGCGACCCGATCTATCACTCGACCTATACCGGCAAGCCGCCCGACGAGCCGGCGATCCTCGGGATGGCGCTGAACGAGCTGTTCGTGCCGCTGCTCACCAAGCAGTTCCCGGAGATCCTGGATTTCTATCTGCCGCCGGAAGGCTGCTCATACCGCCTTGCGGTCGTGCGCATGAGGAAGCAGTACCCTGGACACGCAAAACGCGTGATGTTCGGCGTGTGGAGCTTCCTGCGGCAGTTCATGTATACGAAGTTCATCGTCGTCTGCGACGACGACATCGACGTGCGCGACTGGAAAGAGGTGGTCTGGGCCATGACCACGCGGGTCGACCCTGCGCGCGACACCACGCTGGTCGAGAATACGCCGATCGACTACCTGGATTTCGCGAGCCCGGTGGCGGGGCTCGGCTCGAAGCTCGGCATCGACGCCACCAACAAATGGCCCGGCGAGACCGCGCGCCGCTGGGGCCGCCCGATCGTCATGGACCCCGAGGTCCGCCGGAAGGTCGATTCGATCTGGCCGGAGCTCGGCCTGTAGCCGCGCCCTTGCCTCCCGCGCCTTCGTAGACCCACTCGAGCATCGCGTTCAGCGCGGGCTCGCCCTCCGAGCTCGCGCGGGGGTGATTGATGAGCATCACCACGAGGTGGCGCTGTCCATGGCGGTCGAGCACGTAGCCTGCAATGGAGCGCGCGTCCTGGAGCAAGCCGGTCTTGATATGCGCGTGGCCGGCCACGCCTGCGCCGAGCAGGCGCTTTTTCATCGTGCCGTCGGCGGCGACGACCGGCAGCGACGACACGAACTCGGGCATCACTGCGCTTTTCCAGGCCGCCTGCAGGACGGCCGCGAGGGTGGCGGCGCTCGCGCGCTCGAGGCGCGACAGCCCGGAGCCGTTCTCCATCACCAGCTCCGGCGCCTTGATGCCTCTTTGGACCAGAAGCTGTCTGATCGCAACCAGGGCGAGCTCCGGCCGCGCAGGCGCGCCTCCCATTTCGGCGGCCAGGGACAGGTAGAGCTGGCGCGCCATCACGTTGTTGGAGAACTTGTTGATGTCGCGCACGATCTGGGCGAGCGGCTCGGACTCGTGCACGTAAGCCAGGCGCGCGGCCGGCGACGCAGCGCCCTGCCGGACCACGCCAGCCCAGCTCCCGCCCATCTCGGCCCAGAGCTGCTTCACCATCGCGGCGACGTATTCCTGCGGTTCGTAGAGCGCGACGTTGAGGTCCTTCTCGCCGCACGAGAGCGGATAGGAGCCGGTGAAGGAAGCGCGCGGCGGCTTGGCGCGGAAATCGGCCTGGATCAGGGTGCGAAATGCCTTGCCCTCGGGACAGCCGCCTTCGGCGAGCTTGAGCGAATTGACGAGCTCGAGCCCCGGCAGCGCCGGCTCGGCGAAGACGCGCACCCCCGCGTCGGCCGGCAGAAAGGTGAACCGCAGCGACTTGAAGTTGACGAGCAGGGCGTCGGGGGCGACGTTGTAGGGCCTGAAGGCGTCATCGTCGATGCGCCCGTCGGCCGCGGGGCCGAACCAGGAGCGGTCGAGCACGAGATCGCCGCGGATATCGCGGAGCCCGCGCCCCCGCAGGGCGCGCAACAGCATCCAGAAGCTTTCCAGGTTCAGCTTCGGATCGCCGTAGCCTTTGAGCACCACATCGTTTCCATCCAGGTACACCTCGGTCTTCCATCGGTAGGCCGGTCCAAGCAGCTCGAGGGCGGCATACGTGGTGACCAGCTTCATGACCGAGGCCGGGTTCATGCTGTCCCGCGCCTCGTGGATAAGCTCCGGCCGCGCGGCGCCGACCTCCTGCACCACGGCGCCGACGCTGGAAGCCGGGATCCCCGCCGTCTTCAGGGCTTGCAGCACAGGGCGCGGCAGCTCGGCCCACGCGCTCCCGCTCGAGGCCAGGCCAAAAATAAAGGCGAATGTCTTGAAAACCCTGGGCATCATCTCTATCATTAGCACTCGTCCGGACTGAGTGCTAGCAGTAGGGCCAACGACTAGGCCAAAGTCCCGGTTATTGCGGCCACGGGCGCTGAAGTCCAGCCCTAAGCCATTGTACTACATCGTTTTTCTATTTTGATTTGGGAGATCGCATGAATATCCGTCCGCTGCACGACCGCGTGATCGTCAAGCGCATCGAAGAGGAGCGCAAGTCCGCCGGGGGCATCGTCATTCCCGATACCGCCGCCGAGAAGCCCGACCAAGGCGAGATCGTCGCCGTCGGCAAGGGCAAGAAGGACGACCAGGGCAAGTTGATTCCCATCGACGTCAAGGTCGGGGACCGCGTGCTGTTCGGCAAGTACTCTGGCCAGACGGTGAAGGTCAAGGGTGATGAGCTCCTCGTCATGCGCGAGGAAGACATCATGGGCGTCATCGAAGGCGCGTAACCAGGTTTTCTAGACAGGAGAGCAGCAATGCCAGCCAAAGAAGTACGTTTCCACGAAGGCGCGCGCGTCAAGATGGTTCATGGCCTGAACATCCTGGCCGACGCCGTGAAAGTGACGCTGGGGCCCAAGGGCCGCAACGTCGTGCTCGAGCGCTCGTTCGGCGCCCCGACCGTCACCAAGGACGGCGTGTCGGTCGCCAAGGAAATCGAGCTGAAGGACAAGTTCGAGAACATGGGCGCGCAGATGGTGAAGGAAGTCGCCTCCAAGACCTCGGACGTCGCCGGCGACGGCACCACCACCGCCACCGTGCTCGCGCAAGCCATCGTGCGCGAGGGCATGAAGTACGTCGCCTCGGGCATGAACCCGATGGACCTGAAGCGCGGCATCGACAAGGCCGTGCTGGCGGTGACCGACGAGCTGAAGAAGATCTCGCAGCCCTGCAAGACCTCCAAGGAAATCGCCCAGGTCGGCTCGATCTCGGCCAATTCGGACCACGACATCGGCAAGATCATCGCCGAGGCGATGAGCAAGGTCGGCAAGGAAGGCGTCATCACCGTCGAGGAAGGATCGGGTCTCGCGAACGAGCTCGACGTCGTCGAGGGCATGCAGTTCGACCGCGGCTACCTCTCGCCCTACTTCGTGACCGATCCCGAGGCCATGCAGGTGGTCTTCGAGGATGCGCTGATCCTGATCCACGACAAGAAGGTCTCGAACATTCGCGAGCTGCTGCCGCTGCTCGAGGGTGTCGCGAAGTCGGGCCGGCCGCTGCTCATCATCGCCGAGGAGGTCGAGGGCGAGGCGCTGGCGACGCTGGTCGTCAACAAGCTGCGCGGCGGCCTCAAGGTCGCGGCCGTCAAGGCCCCGGGCTTCGGTGATCGCCGCAAGGCC
>JBIOYV010000115.1:0-38443 GCA_044870335.1 Burkholderiales bacterium
CATCGGCCGACGATCGGGGCCCTGTGCAAGCGCGGCTTTCAGCTCTTCAGTGGAAATCCGTGCTGCTTCTTCGACCGGCGCGCCGTAGGGCAGAAATAGCGGCTCTTCTGGGCTTGCTGCGCCGATCGCCTGGCGATACCGCGCGCCTATGCGTTGCCAGTTGAGGTTCAGCATCACCTGCTCGACATAGGCCGCGGCCTTTGCTCCGAAATCGAGGTGATAGGCATGCTCGTACATGTCGATCGCGAGGATCGGGACCGAGGCCGGGAGGTTATGCGCATGATCGGCTGCCCAATGGTTGACCAGCCGACCCAGGCGCTCCGACCAGGCGAGGATCACCCAACCGGAACCGCCGGCCAGCGCCTTGGCCATGGCGACGAATTCCGCGCGCCATTCCCTGACGCTTCCGAAGTCCCGCTCGAGTGCGCGCGCGAGCTCCGCAGGCGGCTCCTCGACCCCGGTCGGCGGATTGTCCCCGTAGCCGCCGAGCGAGTCGAAATAGATCTCATGGAGGATCACCGAAGCCGAAGCGATCAATTCTTCGCGCTTGAGGCCGTTGATCTCGAACGTCGGCGCCTGCGTCCAGTCGATCGAGGCCAGGCGGGCTCTTATGGCGCTCAGCCTCCGCAGTGCGCCGCCGTAGTTGTTCACGTAATGGCTCACGAGCAGACGCTCCGAGAGGCCATTCATCCACTGCGGCTTCAGAAGAAGGGGTCGAATCTGCAGGTCCATGGCGCGCACTCCTGGAATAGCGAAATGCGCAGAGCTTGGACGCGGTGTTCTCGTCTAACGGGGTGTCTGCACGACCCCGATGCCTGCAATCTAAGTCAAGGGGTTCGGCAGGTCAATCCGCGGCGACTTAAAATCCCGCCGGGCGTAAAGGAGAACGAGCATGAACGAAGACTGGAGCGGGCTCATGGCGGCGCGGGCGGTCTGGGATTTCACTACCGGCGATGCCCGGCGGTTCCTCGACCGGCTCGATCTCGTGATCGACGCCGCCGAGGACTTCAGGAAGCGCGGCATCGCGGTCGACTTCGTGATTCTCCTGCACGCGCACGCCACGCAGTTCGCGGCGCGCACGCTTTCCGGCACCAAGTTCGATGCGCGTGACGCGCCCGACCTTGCGCCGATTCACGCGCGTCTGAAGAGATTCACGGAGATCGGCGGACGCATCGAAGTGTGCGGCATCGCGCTCGAGCGTTCGGCGATCGCAGAGGACAACGTCGTGGCGTGCGCGGCGGTGGAGCGCAATGTGTTCGTGAACTCGGTGGCGCTGCAGAACCGCGGCTACGCCTACATGCCGATTACCTGACCGGGCCGCGGCGGCCGACGGCCTCCACGAGGTCGTACGCGCTCGTCGCGCCGGCGGTGAACGCCTTCAACGCCTCTTCATGCAGCAGGTCGAGGGCCTCGTGCTTGAGTTCCAGGAAGCGCTTGGAGCCCAGCATGGAGATCTCGCGCGGCCTTGGCAGGTCGATCTCGATGATTTTCTTGACCCGGGTGGGACGGTTCGTCAGGACGATCAGCCGGTCGGCGAGAAAGACGGCCTCGTCGAGCTCGGAGGTGACGAAGAGGTTGGTCCGGCCGTCTTCTTCGAAGAGGCGCAGGTAATGCTCCTGCATGAGCTTGCGGGTCATCGCGTCGAGCCCGCGGAAGGGCTCGTCCATCAGCATGACCTTGGGCTTGTTGATCATGGCGCGCACCAGCTCGGCACGCCGCTGCATGCCGCCGGAAAGCTGCATCGGGTGCTTGTCGGCGAACTCCTTCAGGCCCACCATCTCGAGCAGGGCGCGCGCTTCGCGCTCCACCTCGGCTCGCTTTGCCGTGCCGCGCACGGCAGGGCCGAACATGACGTTGTCGAGCACGGTCAGCCACGGGAAGAGCGCGGTTTCCTGGAACACGACGAGCCGGCTCGAGCCCGGTCCTGCGACGGGTTCGCCGTCGAGGGTGATTTCTCCTGCGGTGGGCCGCTCGTACCCGGCCAGGAGGTTCACGACGGTCGTCTTGCCGCATCCGGACGGACCGATCAGAACGTTGAGCTTGCCTCTCGCGACCGCGAAAGAGCAGTCGTCCAGCACGATCTTGGCGAGATCGGCGCCGTAGGCCATGCGCACCGAGCGCATCGCCATTTCGCTGAAACCCGTGCGGTCAGGCAAGCTCGCGCTCACCGGTCTCGAAGGCCTTGAGCGCCTCCTCGTGGATCGCCTCGAGCGCCTCCTCCTCGAGCTCGCCGTAGCGCGCGCTGGTGAGGATGCGGTGGTCGCGGGGGCGGGGCAGGTCGACCGCGATCACTTTCTTGACCCGCCCCGGACGGGTGGTCATGACCACGACCCGGTCGGCGAGGAAGATCGCCTCCTCCAGGTCGTGGGTGATGAAGAACACGGTCTTCCTGGCAAGGTCGTAGAGCTCGAGGAGATGCTCGTGCATGACGCTTCGGGTCAGCGCGTCGAGCGCGCGGAACGGCTCGTCGAGGAGCAGCACCTTGGGGTCGTTCATCAGCGCCCGTACGAGCTCCACCCGGCGGCGCATTCCCGAGGAGAGCTCGCCCGGATACTGGCCCTCGATCCCGGAGAGGCCGGTGCGGCCGAGCAAGTGCCGGGCTTGCGCTTCGGCCTGCGCCCGGGGCAGGCGGCCTTGCAGCACCGGACCGCAGGTCACGTTCCAGAGCACCGTCTTCCACGGAAAGAGGGCGCCGTGCTGGAACACCACCATGCGGTCGGCGCCCGGCGACAGGCGCTTGCCGGGCGCGGTCAGGGTGCTTGCGTCCATGACGATCTCGCCCGAGGTGAGGGTGTCGAAGCCCGCGATGATGTTGAGCAGCGTCGTTTTTCCGCAGCCCGATGGGCCGACGACGACGCAGAACTCCCCCGGGGAGATGTCGAACGAGATTTCCTGCAGGGCGACGACGTGGATGCCCTCCGGGTCGTACACCTTGCTGACTTCCTTGATGCGCAGGCCCCCGTGCGGACTCATCACACCAATCGCCGCCACCGCGTTGCGAATCCGCCGATCTGCCAGATGAGCGCGCTGAAGAGGAGCCCTGCCAGGCCGATGCTGACCATGGCCGTGATGATGAGCGGAATCACGCCGCCCACGTAGGCCTGCCACATCATGGCGCCCAGGCCGGTCTGGCCCGAGCCGATGCTGCTCACCATCTCGGCGGCGACCACGATTTCCCAGGTCAATCCCATGGCGATGGCCATTCCCGTGAAGATCGAGGGCGAGGTCGCCGGCACCACCACTCTCCAGAACACCTGCCAGCGGGTCGCCCCCATCGAGAGCGCGGCCCGCACGTAGCGGATGTCGACGGTCTCGACCCCGCCGAGGACATTGATCACCACCGTGAAGAACGAGCCGAGGAAGATGACGGAGATCACGGTCTGCTCCATGGTGGGCCACAACAGAATCGAGAGCGGAACCCAGGCCAGCGGCGGAATCGGCCGCAGCGTCTCGAACACGGGGAAAAAGACGTTCCTGAACGCGCGGCTCACGCCGAAGGCCAGGCCGAGCGGCACGCCGAGCGCGACTCCGATGAAGTATCCGATCATGACCCGCTTCGCGCTGATGAGGACCGCCGTCCAGTAGGCGGGGGTCTGGATCGTCTCGAGCACGCTCGCGAACAGGAGATGAGGCGCGGGCACGAAGCGCAGGAACGGGAGCTTCAGGACGCTGGCGGCTTCCCAGAGCGCGACGAAGATCGCGATCCCGCCAACGCCTCGCCACAACGCGGTGGAAAAAATTATGCGAAACATCAGTACGAGCGCCAGGCCATGAGCTTGCGGCCCAGGTAGCGCACCAGCGCGCTGCTGAAGAAGCCGAGGAAGCCGAGGGTCAGCATCCCCATGATGATGGTCGGAATCTGCACCATGGAGTAGGCGTCGTAGATCATGTAGCCGAGGCCGCGCTTGCCGGCGATCATCTCTCCCGCCACGAGCGCGACCCACGACAGTCCCATGGCGATCTGAAGGCCGATGAACACATGCGGCATGGCGCCGGGGATGACGACGTGGAAAAGAATGTCCCTGCGCGTGAACCCCAGGCACTGCGCCGCGCGGAAATAGCTCTGGTCGATCGACTGGACCCCCAGCAGGGTGTTGAGGACGGTCGCAAAGAACGCCGCGATGAAGGTGACGAAAATGACCGGCGGCTCGGTCCCCGGGAGCATGAGGATCGCGAGCGGCACCCACGAAAGCGGCGGGATGGGCCGGAAGGTTTCCACCAGCGGAAAGGTGTACTCATGGAACGTCCGGTTCCACCCGATGAGGATGCCGAGCGGCACGCCGAGGAGCACCGCGAGCGCGAAAGCCGTGTACGCCCGATAGACGCTGTACGCGATGTGCGAGTAGTAGAGGGACGTGTATACGGAGACGCCGAAGAACGGCTCCGGGTTGAACCATTCCCTCAACACCACCGCCGGAGGCGGGATCTTGCTGAAGATCGGAACTTGGAGGACCGCCGTGGCGAGATGCCAGAAAGCGAGAAAGAGCGCGAAGCCCAGGAGCAGCTGATAAGGGCGCGGGCTCCGGACCCAGCGCAGCGATCCTGCGGATTTTTTTTCGGACTGGGCTACTTCGCGGTCCCCTTTTGCGCGCCGGTCCCCTTGATGACGCCCACCGGCAGCTTCATCCCGAGCTCCGCGGCCGCTTCTTCCAGCAGTTTCGTATAAATGGCGCCTTCCGGGATGTCCGGCGACGGAACCGCTTTCACGCTATGCCAGAACCGGTAGGCCTCGGTGAAGTAGCTCATCATCTGCTTGTCGAAGGGCGCACCGAGCACCTCGTTCACGTCTTTCGCGCCGGCGTGGGCCGGAAAACGCCCGTCGAGGGCCGTGCGCACCATTGCCGGCGTCCAGCCCGGCAGCTCCTCGGCCACCATTCGCGCCACTTCGTCGGGATGGTCGATGATGTACTTCAGGCCCTCGAGGTCGGCCTTCACCCACCCCTTGGCCGCCTCGTAATGCTTGTCGATGAAATCCTTGCGCATGATCAGGGCCGAGCCTTCGGTCCAGTTCCAGGTATTGCCTGTGAAAGCGATCTTCGCGATCCCGCTCGCCACGATCTGCGAGACGTTCGGCTCGAATTGCTGGGCCGCGTCGATCGTGCCGGCCTGGAGCTGGGTCCGGATCACCTCCGGGCCCAGGTAGGCCTTGTCGCCGAATTTGACCCCGAGCCGGGTCTCGAGGAACGAGGTGAAGCGGTCGCCGCACGAAGCGCGCCCGGCGACGCCGAATTTCTTCCCGTTCAGCCACTTCAGCCATTCGTCGGGACTCTTGAGGTCCGGCGCATCGGGGCGCACCAGGACGATCGCGCAGATGTTCCCGGGCGACTGGTGGTGCAGCGACACGATCCGGATATCGGCCACGTCGCGCTTCGTGGTCGCGACCATGGCCGGCGCATCGCCGATATAGCCGACCTGAAGCCGGTTCGCCAGCATGGCGTTGAAGACCGGGAAGCCGACGAGCGTCACCTCCCAGCGCACCGTGCTCCCGGCCGGCAGATATTTCTTCCAGAGCTCTTTCTTCTTGATGACGGTGCCCGACCAGCCGCCGTTCCAGGACGGAAAATAGCCCACGCCGATCTCGACGGGCGCTCCCTTGGCCTGTTGTGCCCAGGCCTGCGGGACTCCAACCAGCAAGGCCAGGACCATCGTCAGCAGGTCCAAAACGCGCCGCTTCATCGCACCTCCCGTGGTTTGCCGGACCCGGAGTCTGGCAGCCCGTGTCTGCGCCTGCAACTGCGGTACGATTGCTTCCGGGGGAGGCCATGCGTGCAACCGCAGTAGCGGCGAGCGCCATATTGGCCGCGAGCGCTCTGATTGGCTGTGCGACGAAGTCGACCACGGGCGGGCGTGGCTGGAATCTCGACCAGTGCGCGGATTCGCCGTCCGCCGCGGTCGACCTGAACCGCCCGGACGGTACGCTGGCCGCGTCCGTTCCTCGCGAATCGTGCATCGCGCTTCGGTCCGCGGCGCAGAAGATCCAGGCGCAGGCGGACTTTCGGCTGACCCGCCTTTATGTGGCGGATGTGAAGGCGCCGAACGCGTTCGCGACGCGCGACAAGTCGGGCAATCCGGTGGCGGCGGTGACCCTCGGGATGCTGACGACGATCGGGCCGGATGAAGCCGCCTGGGCAGGGCTGCTAGGCCACGAGGTCGCCCATCACGTAAGAAAGCACAACGAAGCCCGCAAGAGCGCCGCGACCTCGGCGAGTGTGACCGGCAATGTCGTCGCCAACGTCATCTCGTACGCGATCCCGGGAGTGGGCGGGCTGATCGGCGGGACGCTCGCGGGAACCGCAGCCCAGAACGCGATGTTCGGTGCCTACACGAGGCCGCAGGAAGCCGAAGCCGACGAGGCCGGCCTGAAGTGGATGGTCGCGGCCGGCTACGATCCGCAAGGAATGCTGCGCCTGTTCAAGGCGCTGTCGGCCGGGGGAGCGTCGTCGATGCCGGCGTTCCTATCGACCCATCCGGCGAACGAGGAGCGCTCGCGCAGGGTCGAGGCGTTTATCGCCTCGTCCGGGGCCGGATTTGCCGCGCCATCGGAGTAGATTTGCGCGGCAGAGGCAGCAGGCGCAGGCGTATTACGAGGAGCTGAAGAACATCAAGCCGCCGCTGCGAAAGCGCACGCTGACGAAATCGGTGACGCTGACGGAGGCGGTCGCGAAATCCAGATCCTGCTCCTCATCGACTGGATGCCGTTCCTGAACGACGGCTATCCCGAGGACTGAAGAGACGCTCGCCGACCGGCTCGCGCCCAAGCACGAGCAGGGGATGTCGAAGCATCCGGTCGGCCAGTACCGCGAGCGCGTCGGCACCAACATCGAGATGGTCTACCGCAAGGTGGTGCAGAAGGCCTGAGCATCCCGCGGTCGATCCCGCCGGTTTGAGGACGAACCGGGGCGTCCATTAGACTGCGTTTGCATATGAACGCGGTCATCATCCTCTGGGCCGCCGTGGCGGGCGCGGCACTGGCAATCGCGGCGCTTCACGGGGTGCTGTGGCTTCTGGATCGCCGCGGCCTCGCGAGCCTGGCCGTCTGCGCCGTCGCGATCGGCGTGGCCGGGCTCTCCATCACCGAGCTCGGCATGATGTATTCCGCGTCGCCGGGCGAGTACGGCGACTGGGTGTGGTGGTTTCACCTTCCGAACTTTATCGCGGTCGTGGGCCTGGTGGCCTTCGTGCATCTGCAGTTCGGCACCGGCCGTGCATGGCTCGCCGGCGCGATCGTCGCGTTGCGGGCGCTTGTGCTGGGGGTCAATTTTTTCGTGCATCCGAACGTCACCTGGAGCGAGATCTCCGCGCTGCGCACCATCTCGTTCCTCGGCGAGCAGGTCTCGGTCGTGGGAAGCGCGCTGGTGCGATGGCCCTTCCAGTTGGCGGGCACCGTGGCGAGCCTCCTGTTCATCCTCTACGTCGCGGATGCCTTGGCGAAGGCCTGGCGCGAAGGAGATCGCGAAACGCGGCGCAAAGCCGTGATCATGTGCGGTGGCATCCTCGCCTTCATTGTGCTCGCCATCGTCGAATCGCAGCTCGTGATATGGAACGGGGTGCGGATGCCCATAGTGGTCGCGCCGCCATTTCTGATCCTGATGGTGGCGATTACCTACGAGCTCAGCCGCGGCATCGTTGCGTCCGCGCGCATGGAGCGCGAGGCGCAGCACCTGCGCGACGAGCTGGCGCGCGTCTCGCGCATCAATACGGTGAGCCAGTTGTCCGGCTCGCTGGCGCACGAGCTGCGGCAGCCGCTCACGGTGATCGTGGCCAATGCCCGGGCCGCTCAAAGGATGCTGGAGGCCGGCAAGCTCGACGCACCGGAGCTGCGCGCGATCCTCGACGACGTCTGCGCCGCCGGGGCACGGGCAGACGCCGTGATCGAGCGCACGCGAGCCCTCATGAAACGCAGCAGCATCGAGCTCCACGACGTGTCAGTGACCGCAGTCGCGCGAGACGTTCTCGCCCTCCTGCGCACCGACGCGATCAAGCGCGGCGTCACGCTCGAGTCATTCGTATCCGAGGCCCTGCCCCTGGTTCGCGCGGACCGGGTGCAGGTTTCTCAGGTGCTGCTCAACCTCGTCGTCAATGCGATGGACTCCGTTTTGGCTCAATCGGCGCGGGAGCGCAGGGTGAGCATCGAGGCAAGGCATGGCAGGGACGATCTTGTCGAGGTCGCGGTGGTGGATTCCGGGACCGGTATCCCCGCCCACATCCTTCCCCGGGTTTTCGAGGCCTTCGTGACGAGCAAGGCAACCGGGCTCGGGATCGGACTGGCCGTGTCACGGGCAATCGTTCAGTCGCACGGCGGGGAACTGCGCGCGGAGAACAATCCGGGCGGCGGCGCGACATTCAGGTTCACGCTCCATGCAGCGACGGCACCGGCTAACCGAGTCCCTGCCTGATCGAATCACTTGTCGGCCCGGCGTCCCGCTCGCTTGCGCTTGTCGGGCGGGTCGACCTCGATCTCGCTCCTTTTGAGCAGGTAATCCAGGCCGCCGACGCGGTACCAGCGATAACCGTACGGCTCGAGCAGCACGTCGTGGCGCCCGCGCTCGTTGGCGCGGCTGTGGTCATCGGTCAGGAGGTTCACCAGCAGCTTCCCCTGATCCGTCGGCAGCCCGGCGGAAAACGAGATCTCGCGCGGCCGGGCGTCGAGGTTGTGCAGGAACAGCACCGAGTTGTTGCGCCAGTCGTAGCGCATGCCGAGGACCGTGTGGGTGCCGGTGTTCAGCACCTCGAAATCGCCCCAGCCCACCTCGGGCACTTCCTTGCGCATGCGAACGATGCGCTCGGTCCAGTTCAGCATCGAGTTGGCGTCGCGCCGCTGCTCGGCGGCGTTCACGTGCTCGTAGCCGTAGGGCCCCTTGTCGATGACCGGGAGGACGGGCTTGCCGCTCTTGGTGAAGCCGGCGTGCGGCTCGGTGGACCACTGCATCGGCGTGCGCGCGCAGTTGCGCTCGGGCAATTCGAGGTCGTCGCCCATGCCGAGCTCGTCGCCGTAGCGCAGCACCGGGGTGCCCGGCAGCGTGAACATCAGGCTGTAGGCGAGCTCGATCCGGCGCCGGTCGCCTGCCAGCATCGGCGCCAGGCGGCGGCGGATGCCGCGGTCGTAGAGCTGCATGTTCTTCTCCGGCCCGAAAGCTTTGAACACCGCCTGGCGCTGCTCTTCGGTGAGCCGGCCGAGGTCGAGCTCGTCGTGGTTGCGCAGGAACGTGCCCCACTGCGCGGTCGACGGCCGGGGCTTGGTCTTCGCCATCGCCTTGGCCAGCGGGCGCCAGTCGGCCGCGGCGAGCGCGTAGAAGAGATTCTGGTTGACCTGGAAGTTGAACATCATCTGCATGCGCTCGCCCTCGTCGCCGAAGTAGTCCAGGTCGGTCTTCGGCAGCACGTTGGCCTCGGCGAGGATGATCGAGTCGCCCTGGCGCCACTGCAGGAACTCGCGCAGGTCGCGCAGCATGTCGAACTGCTCGACCGGCTTCCTCACGTCCGGGCCCTTCGTGCCGATGACGAAGGGCACCGCGTCCATGCGGAAGCCCGACACGCCGAGCTGGATCCAGAACCCCATGATCTTCAGGATCTCGGCGAGGACGTGCGGATTCGAAGTGTTGAGGTCGGGCTGAAACTCGTAGAAGCGGTGGAAGTAATAGAGCCGCGCCTCCTTGTCGTAGCTCCAGGTGGTTTTCTGCACGCCGGGAAACACCATCCCCTGGTCGGCGTGCGGCGGCTTTTTCTTCGACCAGATATACCAGTCGCGGTACTTGGACTGCGGGTCGCGGCGCGCCTCCTGGAACCACGCGTGCTCGTTCGAGGTATGGTTGACCACGAGGTCAATCAGCACCCGCATGCCGCGCTGCTTCGCGCCGTGGGTGAACTCCACGAAGTCGCCGAGGGTGCCGTAGCGCGGGTCGACGGCGTAGTAGTCCGAGATGTCGTAGCCGTCGTCGCGGCAGGGCGACTTCTGGAACGGCATGAGCCACACGGCGGTGACGCCGAGCCCGTGCAGGTAATCCAGCCGGCGCATCAACCCCTGGAAGTCGCCGATCCCGTCGGCGTTCGAATCCATGTAGGTGCCGACGTTCAGGCAGTAGACGACGGCGTTCTTGTACCAGAGGTCGTTGATCATGCGAAGACTCTACTGCTTCGGGCGTAACGCTTGCTACCGGGGGGCATGTACCTGTGGTGGCAGCGCGGCATCGTCTACCAGGTGTACCCGCGCTCGTTCATGGACGCGAACGGCGACGGCGTGGGCGATCTCGCCGGCGTGCTGTCGCGGCTCGACTACCTGAGCTGGCTCGGCGTGGATGCGCTCTGGCTCTCGCCGATCTATCCCTCGCCGATGAAGGATTTCGGCTACGACGTGGCGGACTACTCGGGCGTCGATCCGCTCTTCGGCACGCTCGACGACTTCGACCGACTGGTGCAGGCGGCGCATGCGCGCGGTCTCAAGGTGATCCTGGATTTTGTCCCGAACCACACCTCGGACCAGCACCCGTGGTTCACGGAGTCGCGCCGCTCGCGCGACGATCCGAAGCGCGACTGCTACCTCTGGCGCGATCCGGCGCCGGGCGGCGGGCCGCCGAACAACTGGCTGTCCTGCTTCGGCGGCAGCGCCTGGCAGTACGACGAGCGCACCGGCCAGTACTACTATCACGCGTTCCTTCCCGAGCAGCCCGATCTCAACTGGCGCAATCCACGCGTCGTCGAGGCAATGCTGGGCGTGCTGCGCTTCTGGCTCGAGCGCGGCGTCGACGGCTTCCGCGTCGATGTGCTGTGGCACCTCGTGAAGCACGCCGATTTTCCCGACAACCCCGTGAATCCCGCCTGGCGCGCCGGCATGGACCCCTATCAGGCGCTCGTGCCGGTGCACACGACCGATCTTCCGGAGGTGCACGACATCGTGACGCGCATGCGCCGGCTCCTCGACGAGTATCGCGAGCGGGTGCTGATCGGCGAGATCTACCTGCCGATCGAGCGGCTGATGAAGTATTACGGCGCCGACCTCCAGGGCGCGCACCTGCCGTTCAACTTCCAGCTCGTCCAGGCGCCATGGGACGCCGCGCACATCGCGCACCTGATCGAGGAGTACGAGCGGGCACTGCCCGAGGGCGCGTGGCCGAACTGGGTCCTCGGCAACCATGACCAGCATCGCATCGCCTCGCGGGTGGGCCGGGCGCAGGCGCGCGTCGCGGCGATGCTTCTCCTCACTCTGCGCGGGACGCCGACCCTTTATTACGGCGACGAGATCGGGATGCGCGACGTTGAGATTGCGCCGGAGCTCGTACGCGACCCGTTCGAGCGCAACGTGCCCGGCCGCGGACTGGGACGCGATCCCGAGCGCACCCCGATGCAGTGGAACTCGGACACGCAGGCCGGCTTTACCCGCGGCGAGCCCTGGCTTCCCGTCGCTTGCGACTACCGCGATGTGAACGCGGCTGCGCAGCGCGATGATACGAAGTCCATGCTGACGCTGTACAGGCGCCTCATCGCATTACGGCGCGCAGAGCCCGCCCTGGAGGTCGGTCGCTTCGAGCTCGTCGAGACGCAGGGCCAAGTCCTCGCCTACATCCGGCGTGCGCGCAGAGGCGAGAGTGACTTCCTGATCGCCCTGAATCTCGATGCGCGGCCTGGCCGGGTGAACCTGCGGGCGACGGACCGCGGCGGGGCGATTGCGCTGTCCACTCATCTCGACCGTGCCGGCGAGCCGGTGAACGGCGGGATCGAGCTTCGCGGCGACGAGGGCGTGGTGGTTCGACTTTAATCAATTGACCGCGGAGGGGGCGGCGTGCAACATGCCGGGCTTCATTCTTTGGAGCAGACATGCCGACACGCCTTTTCCTCGTCGCCGCTTTCGTCGCCGCGCCGGTCCTGGCGCAAGCGCCAGCCGAGGTTACGCTCACGCGCCTCGATTGCGGCACCGGTTTCAACGACGCGCGACGGTTCAGCGACACCTTCGCCTACACCGACGCGAAGAAGCCTTTTACGTTCAGCTGCTACGTCATCAAGCACGGCGACGACTACATGGTCTGGGACACGGGCTACACGCCGGGCTCGAATCCGAACGCGGCGAAGGTGACGCTAGGCGAGCAACTCGCCCAGCTCAAGATCAAGCCCGAGCAGGTGAAGTACGTCGGCATCAGCCACTTCCACGCCGACCACACCGGCCAGCTCGACACGGTGCCGAACGCAACGCTGCTCATCGGCCAGAAGGAGTGGGAGGCGATCACCGCGCCGAAGCCCATGGCGGGCGCGAACGTCGCCGGCTTCAAGCACTGGATCAGCGGCGGCGGCAAGGTCGAGCCCCAGGCGGCGGACAAGGATGTCTTCGGCGACGGCACCGTGATGGTCCTCAGAACGCCGGGCCACACGCCGGGACACCAGTCGCTGCTCGTGCGCCTGAAGGAAAAAGGGCCGGTGGTCCTGGTCGGCGACGCGGTGCACTTCCACGAGAACTACGAGTCGAACGGCGTGCCGGGCTTCAACTACGACCGCGCCGAAACGATCGCCTCGATCGAGCGCATCAAGCAGATCGAGAAGAACCTGAAGGCGACGGTGATCATCCAGCACGACCCGCGCGACATCGGCAAATTGCCGGCGTTCCCGGCCGCGGCGAAGTAGCGGGCTTTTGAGGCCTCACCCGACACGCTGTCGCGCACGCCGCTACAACGCCGCTGCAAAAGTGGATGGAGTGTGTTCTCTACGCCACATCGGTCGCCTCGGCGCCGTAAAAACCCGGCCGCGAATGCCACGCGCCGGGTCGCGCGAAGTACTCTTGAAGCGCGGGAACCGAAGAGGCACGGCATGGAGAAAGAGACCTACGCCAGCACCATCTGGAGCGCAGTCGAGTTCTTCGAAGGGTACGGAACGCTAGCGGTCATCCTCAACGTCAATGTCGACGATCTGCGCCGGTGGGCGCAGGGGCAGTCCTATCCTCCGGCGGACGTGCTGCGTCGCATCGTCAACCTGAGACGACCCGACAGGCTCCGCAGCGTCGCTTGAGCTGACCGCGCGCGCCTTCAGCGCGAAGCCGCGGCGGTACTCACATCGCAGGTCCGCAGGTCCGCCTGTCCGCCGGACGCGATGCCCTGGTAGAGCGTCCACAGGTGCGCGTCGACGCGCTGCTCGCGCGGATGCTTCTTTTCCTTGTCGAAGCGGCCGACCGCCCGCGGGCCCGCGTTATACACCGCGTACGCGGCGCGCGGGACATTGTTGGGATCGCCGCTTTTCTCGGCGTACGGGATAGCGTAGTCCTTCACGTAGCGCATCAGGATCTGCGCGCCCGCCCGGGCGTTGTACGCGGTGTCCCAGCGCAGCCGCTCGAGCTGGTAGAAGCCGCGCCACACGATCTGGTTGATCTGCATGATGCCGATGCTGCCGCTGCCCGAGCGCAGGTAGCTCAGCTTGCCGCCGCGCATGACGTACTGCCGCCAGCAGCTCTCGATCAACGCCGTCGTCGGCACCATGTTGCGATAGATGTTGTCGTAAGGCGCGGCGAGGCTCGCGCGCTGCAGCTCGGCCGCTGCGGTCTTCTTCAGGAGCTGGCCGATGCGCGCTTCGTAGGCGTCGAGCTCGTCGCGCCTGGGAAGCCATCGATCGAGCGCCTTTTCGGCCCCCGGCTCCGCGGCGTAGGCGCGCGCGATGAAGAGCTCGAGCCAGCTCCTCGTCGGAGGCGGCGAAGGCAGCGGCTCGGAATCGGGAATCTCCTCCACGCCGAAGAGCTGCCTCAATTGCGGATCGGCGGCCCAGTCGTAGGCGAGCGGATCGCCGGCCGTGCCCGGGCGCAGGCTCCGCGCGAGCTGGCGCAGGCCGTCGGCCGAGAGCGTCATGGCGAGACCCGGCGCGGCGCGATCCAGCGCGAGCAGCGCGTCGCCCGCATCGATGAAGGCGGCATAGCGAAGAAGCGACGCATCGAGCGCACCGTCGCGCTGGCCGTCCGCCAGGATCGTGCGCAGCTCTTCCCACGCGTCGACGAAGAGCTCGCGCAGCGGATCGCCGGCCGCGGGCGCGTCGCCCGAGAGAATCTCGGTCAGCCGGTAGCGGCTCTCGAGGAGCAGGGTGAACAAGCGCTTGCGGAGCGCCGTGTTCTCGCTGTCGAGCGCGACCTGCTTGATGCTGTAGAGGAGAAACGCATCCCAGGGCTCGAGCGCCTTCTCGAGCGCCTCGAGCTCCGCCTCGGTGAGCGGCACCGCCTGCGCGGCAGCGGCGACCGGGGCAGGCGCGGCGAGCCAGGCATCGGGTAATTCGAGCGCGACCGGCACGACCACCGCGTTCGGCTCGACGCGCGGCCGCTGCACCTGCAGTTGCCGTACGGCCGCCTCGAGCTCGGCGGCGTGCTGCGGCGGCGCCGCGCCGCGCACGATCGAATCGAGCGCCGCGCGCGAGGCGCCGAGGTCGTAGCTGAAGCGCTCCAGGCGCGGATGCACGTAGCGCTTGGAGAGCTCCCACATGAAGCCGAGCGCCGCGCCGCCGCCGGCATCGGTGAGCTTGGAATCGACGATGCGCAGGCGCAGGCGCCCGGCGCTGTCGAGCTGCGGCACGAAGGTGAACTCCATCGAGCCCTTCCAGCTCGCCGCGTTCTGGCAATTGCCGAAGAGCTCCACCCCCAGCGCGGCCGAGCCGGGGCCGACCAGCCGCAGGCGGCCGTCGACGGCCTCGAGGCTGGGGTTGTCCAGGTTGAGGTAGCGGCAGCGCCCTTCGCGGTAGATCACGTTGGGGGTTGCCTTGGAGGCGGCGAGCTGCGCGGCAAGGGCCTGGCGCAGCGGCTCGAGCGGCACGCGCAGCGGAATCTCGAGCGTGCCCGCCAGCGCGCCGTGCGCGCAAAGGACCAGCGAAGCCGCGAGCAGCCGGAAAGGTGTCATGCTGTGAATTTCCAATCCACGCCGCGACTTGTCTACCTTCCGGCGTAGTCCGGCGTCTCCGTTAGGCGACACCGGTTCGCAGCCGCCCGCTTAGCCTGCAGGCGGCGGCAGGACGAACTTTACTTAGTAATACTTCTGGGCCTTCAGGGCGCCTCGGGGAGGCACCTCGACGTCGGCGTCGACGAAGGGCGGCTCCACATCCGCGCCGATGAAAGGCTCCTTGCGGAACGCGAAGCGGTCATTGCGCGCTTCGGACCGACCACCGAGGCTTTCGATGCGCGGCTCCGGACGTTGGTCGAACTCCGGCTCCAGCCGCTCGGGCGAGGACTGCCTGCGGTATTGGTCCAGCCGCCGCAGGCGGTCGGCGCGGTAGCGCCGCGCGCCGGCGAGTGCGCCCATCTGCCGCAGAAGGAGCTTCCCGCCACCCAGCGCGAGCGGCACGCCGAGGAGCGCCGGGACTACGCCGATGTGCACCTTGTTGACGAGCCAGACCGCGAGCGCGTGCGTCGCGGAAGTGTCCTCGCGGTTGGCGAGCCAGCTCCATTCGAGACGCGGGATGTACTGGAGATAGGGTGCGAGCGCCGTGCTGGCGAGCTTGGCATGATCCGCGAACAGCAGGGCGATGGGCAGCCGCGGCCACGACGGCTTCTGCAGCGCGATGCCGTACTGCCAGAGGAGAAGCGCGGCGAGCTGCAGCACGAGCGCGAGCCCAACCAGGGCCACCGCCAGGCCGAGCAAAGCGGCGACGCACCTCTTCACCTGAAACCAGAAGTTCATGGATCCCGAGATGCTCCACGCGACGTGCCCGCGCGGCAATGCCTCTTTGGATTCATGCGGCAAAAACTGCGTGTCACATCCACCCGCCACAGACATTAGAATGAAAGCCAGGGGGAACAGAGGCTGGACTTCTCGCGCACCGCGCTGGACCCGGACCAGGCGCTCAAGCCGTCGCTTTTCGGCCGCGTGTGGTTTCCGCTGTTCGTCCTTGCCTTGGGCGTCGCGCTTTCCGTGATCCTGTGCCAGTTTCTGCTGGGGAGCGTCCGGGAGGACGCCGCCGACCGCCTGGAGCTGCAGGCCGAGCAGGCGAAGAACGCGCTTGCGGCGCGAATCCAGTCGTACACCGACGCCCTCTACGCCGTGCGGGCGCTGTTCCAGACCTCGGCGCACGTCACGCAGCAGGACTTCCGCCAGTTCGTCGCGACGCTGGAGCTCGAGACGCGCTATCCCGCGTTGCGTATCCTGAACTACGCGGCGTACGTGAGGGACAGCGAGCGCCCGGCTTTGGTGGCGCAGATCCGCGCCGACACGAGCGGCGAGCCGCGGGCGCAAGGCTTCACGATCCAGCCGCCGCAGGCGCGGCCGGCCTACTACGTCATCACCCACCTCGCGCCGTTCGACGGCAACGAGCGCTCCTTCGGCCTGGACATCGGCGCGCCGCCGTTCAAGCCCGATGCCCTCGAATACGGCCGCGACAGCGGCAAGCTCGTGTCCTCCGGGCGGATCATCCGGTTCGAGGACGGCGTGGACAACCTGGCGATGCGCATCGCCGTCTATCGGTCCGGGTATCCGACTGAAACGCTCGACCAGCGCCGCGCGGCCTACATCGGATCGGTCGGCGCCGGATTCCGCATCGCGCAGCTGATGAGCGGTGTGCTCGAGGCCCATAACCTGCAACATATCCATCTCACGGTGCTGGACGTCGAGCGCTCCGACGCCAAGCGTCTTGAACAGAACGCGCTGATTTTCGACAACCGCGTCGTGGCGGCAGACGCCCCGCGGCGCGTGTACGCCACCCGCCGCGAGATCGAGATGGGCGGGCGCCATTGGGAGCTCGATTTCCGCGCTCCGGAGAGCGGGCTCGTGTCGGACTACGACCTGCAGCTGCCCTGGGTCGTGTTCGTCGGTGGCGTGCTGACCAGCCTGCTGCTCGCCTCGGTCCTCTTCCTGATCACGTCGTCGCGTCACCGCGCGCTCACGCTCGCCCGGCGGATCAACCAGGACCTCCACGTGCAGGAAGGGCGGCTCGCCGATGCGCAGCGCATAGCGCATCTGGGGAGCTGGGAGATCTCGGGACAGAAACGCCACATGCTCTGGTCCGAGGAGCTCTACCGGATGCTCGGCGTGGAGCGCGGCAGCCTGGTGGCGCTGGACGACTTCCTCGCCGCGGTGCATCCGGGCGACCGGCAGAAGGTGCGCGACATGCTGCGCCTGAGCTCGGACCCGGGCTCGGTGCTGGAGCTCGAGCATCGCCTGCGCCTGCCGGAGGGCACCGAGCGCTGGGCGCTCACCAAGGCGAAGCTCGAGGAGCCGCTCGGCGAGGGCGGCGTCTGGCGCGGCACCACGATGGACATCACCGACCGCAAGCGCGCCGAGTCCACCCTGCAGACCGAGCACCAGGTGACGCGCATCCTTGCGGCGGGCGGGGAAGACGACAGCGTGCTGCCGGCGCTCCTGAAGGTGCTGTGCACCCGGCTCAACATGGTGTGCGCGGTGCAATGGCTGGCGGAGGGCCAGCACGCGCTGCGCTGCGAGCGCGTCTGGTGCACCGACAAGGTCGAGCGCAGCGAGCGCGTCCACATGCTGCTGCAGGCCTCCGGCAGCCAGCTTGCGCGCGCCGCCCTGCAGAAGCGCGAGCTCGTGCCGGCGGCGCTGCAGGCGAATCGGCAGCCGCTGTACGCGGGCGGCGTCGGCGGCGAACGCGTGGCGCTGTACAGCACGGTCGCCTTTCCGATCGTCGCGGCGAACAGCGTGCTGGGCGTGATCGAGCTCTTCAGCGAGGCGCCGACGCGCGTCGATGCCTCGGTGGCCGATCTCCTCGCCTCGATTGGCGCGCAGCTGGGACAGCACCATCAAAGGACGCTGGCGGAGGACGCCCTCAAGTTCGTCGCGGCGCACGATGCGCTCACCGGCCTGCCCAACCGGCTCGAATTCCAGAACCAGCTCGATGCCGCGCTGAGGCGTGCGCGCCGCGAGCGCGGCCCGCTCGCCGTCGTATTCATCGATCTCGACCGCTTCAAGCTGCTGAACGACAGCATCGGCCACGGCGCCGGCGACCGCTTCCTGCAGGAGTGCGCCCGGCGCATCCAGGATGCCCTGCGCCAGAGCGACACCGTGGCGCGCATCGGCGGCGACGAGTTCGTCGTGATGCTCGAGGGGATGGACAAGCCCCAGGACATCACCGCGGTGGTGCAAAAGCTCCTGGAGAGGCTCAAGGAGCCGTTCCTCGCCGAGGGCCGCGAGTTCGCCGCGTCGGCGAGCATCGGCATCAGCCTGTATCCGCTCGACGGCATCGATGCCGCCAGCCTGATCAAGCACGCCGACATGGCCATGTACCAGGTGAAGCAGCAGGTGCGCGGCAGCTATCGCTTCTTCGCCGCCTCGATGAACGAGGAAATGGAGCGGCGCTTCACCCTGGAGGCGGACCTGCGGCGCGCCCTGGCGCGGGACGAGCTCGTCGTGTACTACCAGCCGCGGGTCGGCGCGCGGAGCGGCCGCATCACCGGCGCCGAAGCCCTGCTGCGCTGGCGGCACCCGCAGCGCGGAATCGTGATGCCGGGGGAGTTCATCCCGCTCGCCGAGGAAACCGGCCTCATCGTGCCGATCGGCGAATGGGTGCTGAAGGCGGCGTGCGCCCGCGCCCGGCAATGGAAGGAGGAAGGCTTTGACCTGCGCGTGAGCGTCAACCTGTCGGCGCGCCAGTTCGCCGAGAAGACCCTGGTGGAGGACGTGGCGCGGGCGCTGCACGCCTCGGGGCTCGCGCCGGAAGCGCTCGAGCTCGAGATCACCGAGACCGTGGTGATGCAGAACCCGGCGCAGGCTGCGCAGACGCTGGAGGAGCTGAAAGGCCTGCGGGTCGGGCTTTCGCTGGACGATTTCGGCATCGGCTACTCCTCGCTCTCGTACCTCAAGATGTTCCCGTTCGACGGGCTGAAGATCGACCGCGCCTTCGTCGCCGGGATTCCCGCGGACCGCGAGGACGTGGCGATCGCCGAGGCGGTGATCTATCTCGCCCACGCGCTCAACATGCGCGCCATCGCCGAAGGGGTGGAAACCGAGGAGCAGGCGCAGTGGCTGTCCAGGTTCGGCTGCGAGGAGCTGCAGGGGGACCTGCTGGCGAAGGCGATGGCGAGCGAAGCGCTGACGCCGCTCCTGCAGGAGAACCGCAGCCGGTGGCGCGCGCCGGTGTCAGTTCCGCGCAGGACGAGCTAGGTCCGCGCGTTCTCTCAAACCCAGACAGGAGGATGTATGCGATCCAGTGGAAGGCGCCGCAGCACGCGGCAGATGATCGAGGCGATCGAAGCGCTCGACCTCGGGCCGATCAAGTTCAAGCTGATGGACCCTCAGGAAGGCGAGGGCTGGACCCGGGAGTTCGTCGAGCACATGGAGCTGCAGTACAAGCGTTACCTGACGTTGGTCGCCAAGTATCCGCGGGAGGCCATCGCGCCGGCGAAGGACGTGGACAGGTTCTGGCACGCGCATATCCTCGACACGCGCAAGTACATCGACGACTGCGAGCGCGTGTTCGGCTTCTACCTGCACCATTTCCCCTACTTCGGCATGCGCGGGGTGGACGATGCGGCGGCGCTCGCCAGTGCCGGGAAGCGCATGCGCGAGCTCTACGAAGCGGAGTTCGGCGCCAAGCCGGGGCCCGCGGACAGCGCCTTCTGCTCGGTCGCGGCCGAGGCGTTCTGCTCGGCGGCCGGCGCCGCGTTCTGCTCGGCGAGCGCGGGTCCGGTCGATGCGCGCACCCGCCCGTCGCTGCCGCCGCTCGCCTGAGGTGGAAGGCAACGCGCCTCCGGCGTATCTTGAGGGCAGGGTTCGAGATTGAGGCTGGAGGCGCGCAATGGAGCAATGGTCGAGCCGCGAGGAGCGGCCCTATTTCCGGGAAGCCCGTACCGGGTATGTCTGGTGGGTCTTTTTCCTGATCCTGGCGCTCGCGGTCGGCGCGGCCCTGTATTACTTCTGGTCGAAGCGCGATTTCCTCGGGCTGCCGCCGCTCGCTTCCAAGCCTCCCGCGGCGGAGCCGGCGGCGCCAGCCGAAGAAGCGAAGCCCGAGGCGCCCCAGGCACAGGCGCCCCAGGCACAGGCGCCCTCGGCCGAGCCGACGAAGCCGCTGCCGAGCCTCGAGCAGAGCGACGCCATGATGCGCGACACCGTGAGCGCCCTGGTGGGCCGCAAGGCATTCGAGACCATGGTCTATCCGTCGCAGCTCGTGCGCCGCATCGTCGCTACGGTCGACAACCTGCCGCGCGAGACCGCGCCCAGGCGCGTGATGCCGCTCGAGGCGGTGCCCGGCGCCTTCGGCGCCTCGAGCGCGGGCGACGAGATCGTCCTCGCGCCGGCGAATTCGCAGCGCTACGCCGCCTACGTCCGCGTGTTCGAGGCGCTCGACGCGCGCGCGCTGGCGCAGCGCTATGCCGAGGCGTATCCCCTGTTCCAGCGCGCCTACGCCGAGCTCGGCTTCCCGGATGCGCGCTTCCACGATCGCCTCCTCGAGGCGATCGACGACATGCTCGAGGCACCGTCGCCGGCCGGCCCGGTCAAGCTGGTCCGTCCCAAGGTGCTCTATCAGTTCGCCGATCCGGAGCTCGAGGGGCTCTCGGCCGGCCAGAAGGTCATGCTGCGCATGGGGCCGGAAAACGCGGCCCGGGTGAAGGGGAAGCTGCGCGAGCTCCGGCGCGAGCTCGCCGCGCCGCGGGCGCGCTAGGCCTATTCCTCCAGCGAGATGTTGCGGCTGCGGGCGAGCGCGCTCCAGCGCGCGATGTCGCCGCGCATGAACTCGCCGAACTCCGCGGGCGTCATCGGCATCGGCTCGATCGCCTCGGCCGAGAGCCGTTCGCGCAGCAGCGGCGAGGCGAGCGCCTTGTTCATCTCCGCGTTGAGCCGCTGCGTGAGCGCGGCCGGCAGCTTCGCCGGGCCGACGATGCCGTACCACTGGACGCCGTCGAAGCCCTTGAAGCCCGTTTCCTCGAACGTCGGCACCTGCGGCAGCAGGCGGTGGCGCCGCAGGCCGGTGACGGCGATCGGCCTCGCCTTGCCCGCGCGGATGTGCGGCAGCGCCGCCGCGAGGCCGGGCATCAGCATCTGGATCTGGCCGCCGAGCAGGTCGGTGAGCGCGGGCGCGATGC
Organism: Burkholderiales bacterium; assembly: GCA_044870335.1. Lineage (GTDB taxonomy): Bacteria > Pseudomonadota > Gammaproteobacteria > Burkholderiales > SG8-39 > SCGC-AG-212-J23. The sequence goes on from JBIOYV010000115.1 coordinate 20,978, forward strand.
TGCGGTAGTGGACCGGCACAGCATCGATTCCGGCCGCCACGCGGAACTGCTCGATGGCGAGATGCGTGAGCGTGCCCGGTCCGCCGGTGCCGAAGCTGAGCTTTCCCGGATTCGCCCTGGAGTACTCGAGCAGCCCCTGCATGTCCGCGGGCGGCAGCGCGGGGGCAAGGACCAGGATGTTGGGCGTGCCGCCGACCATGGCGATCGGCGTGAAGTCGCGGATCGGGTCGTAGGGCACCTTGCGCACCGCCGGATTGGTGGCGTGGGTGGCTACGTACCCGATCATGAGGGTGTAGCCGTCGGGTGCCGCGCGCGCTACCGCGAGCGAGGCGATCGCGCCGCCGCCGCCGCCGAGGTTCTCGACCACGAACGACTGGTCCATCGCCCGGCCGAGCTGGTCGGCGACGGTACGCGCGATGAGGTCGACGCCGCCGCCGGGCAGCGCCGGGGCGACGATCTTGACCGGTCTGACCGGATAGGGCGCCTGCGCTTGGCCGTTGCCTGTCGAAAGGCTTAACGCCAGGGCAAGCGCCGCCAGCGCTCTCACGACTCCTCCTTATGCGGAGCGACTCCTCGCTAGAGAGTACACCACGGGTGCGCCCGCGGGCGCGCCCGTGTGCACCGGCGAGTGCCGGTCCTCCACCCACTCGACGATCGGCATGAACTGCTTTCGCTCCGAAACCGAGAGGTTTTCGTCGAGCTCGAAGACGCCCAGGCCGGACTCCGCGGCGCGCAGGAAGACGTCGGAATCGATGAGCCGGGCGAGCAGCCGCAGGTTGGCCGACTGCAGGAACTGCTCGAGCGGCCGGTAGGCGGGCATGGAGCGGCGCACCTTGTTGGCCACGACTGCGACCGGCACGCTGCCCGAGCGCACGCGGCCCCAGGAGGCGAGCTCGCGCAGGAAGTTCGCCGTCGCATGCAGGTCGATCGCAGACGGCACCACCGGCACGAGGATGCAGTGGGCGCGCTCGAGCATCTCCTGGAGCACCATGCCCGACGCGCCCGCGGGGGCATCGATCACCAGCCGCTCGGTGTGGCCGGGCACGAAGCTCTCAAAGCTGCGCAGCCGGTCACGCCGCTCGGGCGCGCCGTTCGCGCGATGGATGGACGCGGCGTGCGGCGGACGCAGCCGCAGCCAGTTCATGCTCGACCCCTGCGGGTCGTAGTCCATCAGCGTGGTCGGTATGTCGGCCGCCGCGAAGCAGCTGGCGAGGTTGGTGGCGATGGTCGTCTTGCCCGCGCCGCCCTTCGGGTTGAGCACCAGGGTGGTCTTCATTTCTGCGCGAGGTTCTGCGTCCCCTTGTTCTTGTGTCGAGCTTGGCTTGCCCGTCGATGATGCCGTGCGCAACGCTGAATTGCAAGAAAAGCGTGAACAAATTCTCGCCGCCCGCGCTCGCACGCGTGATGCAGATCGACCGCGCAGTCGTTGAGCCGTCGTTCGACCCCGGCGAGGTCGCGGCGGCTTTCGAGTACCATTGGCCCTCGACGAACCAGGGTCGCGGAGCATTCGAAGATGAAACGCAAGTACGGGTCGGCGCTCGCGCGCGAGAGCGAGGCTGAAAAGGCGCAGCGCCTGCGGGCGAAGGAGATGCGCGACAACAGCCACAACTACGGCTCGGTGTCCCGCAAGGGCGCCATTTCCCGCGGCAAGAAGCGCGGCAAGGCGTACCGCGCCGGCAGCTGAAAGCGTCCCTGTGCGCCGCGTGCTCGTCGCCGGCACCCAGGATGTGGTCGACGCGGCGCGTGCGGCACTCGGCGGAGACCTCGAGCTCGCCGCGGCGTACTCGGTCGCCGAGGCGCTGAAGCACGTCGAGGGCGGCGTAGATCTGGTGCTGTGCAACGTGCGCTTCGACGATTCGCGGATGTTCGACTTTCTCGGCGCGCTCAACGCGATGCCGCGCTCCCGGCGCCTGCCGGTGGTGTGCTGCCGGGTCGCGCGCAGCCCCGTGTCCGCCGGGGCGCGCCGCGGCATCGAGCTCGCGCTCGAGGCGCTCGGGGTGATCGCGTTCCTCGACATGCACGAGCTCGAGACCCGCGAGGGCCCCGAGGCGGCGCGGGCGGCGCTGCGCGCCGCCGTGATGTCGCACCTGCCCAGGGCGTGATCGCGCTCATGGCCCATCCGCGCACGCCCGGCGCCGCCGTGCGCGGCGTGCACGCGGCGGCGGCGAGAACGCCTCAGGGCCTGCTCGCGCTGCGCTACCGGATCGAGGCCGACCTCGAGCGGCTGCGCATTCCCCCGCCGTGCGCGCCCGCGCCCGGCGAGCGCCTCTGGCAGCATCTTTGCTGCGAGGCATTTGTCGCGCCAGACTCGGCGCGCGCCGGGGCGGGTGCCTATCGCGAGTTCAACTTCTCACCGTCAGGCGAATGGGCCGCCTATGCGTTCGAGCGCTACCGTGAAGGCACGCCGCTCGACGTCCCCGACCCGGGGATCGCCGTGCGCACCGACGCGCAGGCACTCGAGCTCTCCGCCTCGATTGAAGTCGCGGCGGCGAAGCTGCGCGTGGCACTGTGCGTGGTCATCGAAGAGCTCGACGGGGCGCTGTCCTACTGGGCGCTGCGGCATCCGGCGCCGCGTCCCGACTTCCACCATCCCGACGGGTTCGCGCTGGAGATCGCTTGAACTTCGGGATCGACCGCCTGCTCGAGGATCGTGCCCTGCAAAAGCGCCTGAAGGGCCGGCGCCTGGCGCTGCTCGCGCATCCGGCCTCCGTCACGAAGAGCCTGGCGCACTCGATGGACGCGCTTTTTGCGAGCGGGCTCGCGCTCGCGGCGGCGTTCGGGCCGCAGCACGGCCTGCGCGGCGACAAGCAGGACAACATGGTCGAGTCGCCCCATTTCACCGATCCGGTGCACGCGATTCCCGTATTCAGCCTGTACGGCGAGGTGCGCCGGCCGACCGACGCGATGATGCAGAGCTTCGACGTCCTGCTCGTCGACCTGCAGGACCTGGGCTGCCGGGTCTATACGTTCGTCACCACGCTTGCCTATGTGCTCGAGGCAGCGGCGAAGCACCGGAAGGAAGTCTGGATCCTCGATCGTCCCAACCCGGCCGGACGGCCGGTCGAGGGCAGCGTGCTGGAGCCGGGCTGGGAGAGCTTCGTGGGAGCCGGCCCTCTGCCGATGCGCCACGGCATGACGCTCGGCGAGCTCGCCCGCTGGTTCATCGCCCGCGGCAGGCTCGACCTGGAATGCCGGGTCGTCGCCATGCAGGGCTGGACGCCCCGCGCCGCGCCGGGCTTCGGCTGGCCGCTCGGCGAGCGCGCCTGGGTGAACCCGAGCCCCAACGCCCCCAATCTCTGGATGGCGCGCTGCTACCCCGGTACGGTGATGCTCGAGGGCACCACGCTCTCCGAGGGGCGGGGCACCACGCGCCCGCTCGAGCTCTTCGGCGCCCCCGACCTCGATCCGGCGGCGCTGGTCGGGCGCATGAACGCGTTCGCGCCGCGCTGGCTCGAGGGCTGCCGGCTGCGGCCGTGCTGGTTCGAGCCGACCTTCCACAAGCACGCGGCAAAGCTCTGCGCGGGCCTGCAGATTCACGTCGAAGGCCCGGTGTACGGCCACGACGCGTTTCGTCCCTGGCGTCTGGCCGCGCTCGCGTTCAAGGCGCTCCGCGCGCTCAGCCCGGACTATGCGCTTTGGCGGGACTTCCCCTACGAGTACGACAAACGGCTTGCCATCGATGTGATCAACGGCGGCGAACGGCTGCGGCAATGGGTCGACGATCCGGCCGCCACGCCCGCCGACCTCGATGCGCTGGCGCAGCCGCAGGAACAGGCCTGGCTCGCGGAGCGCGAGGCCTGTCTTCTTTACAGGTAATTCAGGTCAGCGGCTTCTTCGTGGGCCTGGCGGCGCGAAGCGCTCGGGCGAGCCGCTCGTCGTCGGCGCTCCACGCCGGCATCACGATGTCCACCGCCTTCAGGAACACGGGGGTCGGCGGGTCCACCTCGCCGTCGAGCCAGCGATGGAGCGTCGCGACCGGGACGCGCAGGCGCGCGGCGAGCGCTTCCACTCCGCCGGCGATCTGGCAGGCGCGGTGCAGGACGCGGGTGTACACCGTCACCTGCGAGGGCGGCGCGACGGGGCAGTTGTCGGCCGGAAGCTCCATGTTTTCCATGCGGAGCATGTTGAGGGGCGGCGCGAGGACTGCTAAGTCGTCCCTTCGCCGAATTTCGTGTAGTCGAAGCGACGCGTCGGCTCGCGCCGACGCGTCAGCCTGGCGACAGGCATCCACCCGGGCACCCGGCTACACTGCGTGCGCCGCAAAAAGAGGAAACCACATATGAGCGATCCACAGCAGTCTGGGCAGGGGAGCGGGGGCGCGAAGGAAAAGCTGACCTTCAAGCAGATGTCGCGCGGTCAGAAGACCCTATTCATTCTCAAGCTGGCGGTCTCGATCATTTCGTTCGGGATGATTTTCCCGAACCTCATGAGCGACTGACCGGCCCCTGCACCGCGAGGGTGCCGGAGCGGCCCGGCACCTCGGCGAACACCACCTCGTGCCGCGGCAGCGACCTGTCGTCGAGCGCGCGGCGAAGCGCGGCGAGGCTCACGACCTCGTAGCCCTGCGCGGTCCACCCCGCGAGCAATGCCTCGAGCAGGCTCGCGAGCTCCCCGCCCTCGAGCTCCGCGTGCGCGGTGAAGACGTGAGGCGCTCCGGACGCCGTAGCGGCGAGCAGGCTCGCGACCGGGTCCAGCTCCCGGCCGATCAGCTCGTCGAGCGTGGGCAGCGTGGTGGGAATCTGCAGGCTGCCGAGCGCCTCGCCATTCCATGTCGGGACGAAAGGCGAGAAGCCCCGGGTATCGGAGGCGTAGGCGAGCTGTGCGCGCTCCTGCCAGGCGGCCGCGTGGCGATTGGTCTGCCAGCCGGCCGCCGCCCAGCTCTTCAGCCGCTCGCCGAAGATCGACTGGAAGCGCTCCTCGGCGAGCGCCATCTCGCGCTCGGTCCAGGCCGCATCGCGCTCGGCGACGAAGTCCTGCCAGCGTACGTGGTCCCAGCAGTGCGCGCCGACCTCGAAGCCCGCCGCCCGCACCGCGCGCATTTCGCCGGCGCAGCGCGAGCCGATGTCGGGCCCGGGAAGGAGCGTGCCGTAGAGGAGCGTGCGCAGCCCGTAGTGACGCACGACCGACGTGCGCCTGACTTTCCCAAAGAAATTTTTTCTGAAAACCCGTTTGACGGCCCGCCCGGTGTGGTCGGGTCCCAGGCTGAAGAAGAAGCTCGCTCCGGCGCCGCGGCGCTCGAGCAGCCGGACAAGGCGCGGAACGCCTTCGCGCGTGCCGCGGAAGGTGTCGACGTCGACCTTCAGCGCAAGCTTCATCCCCGCATTTATCCTACTAACCGGCGCGCGTCCGAGATCTGGCCGCGATAGGCCTCGAAGATGAGCCGCAGCGCCTGGCGCATGCCGACGCGCGGCTTCCAGCGCAGCTCGCGCCGGGTGTTGGCGATGCCCGGGACGCGGTTCTGCACGTCCTGGTAGCCGCGCCCGTAGTAGCGCTCCGCAGTGGTGCGCTTGATGCGCACCTTGCGCGCGGTGCTGCGGTATTCCGGGAACTCCAGCGCCAGCTTGACCATCATCTCGGCGAGCGAGCGCACCGAGAAGTTGTTGCGCGGGTTGCCGATGTTGTAGATCTTGCGCGAGGCGACGCCGCCCGGGTTGGCGATGATCTTCATGAGGGCGTCGATGCCGTCGTCGATATAGGTGAAGGCGCGTTTCTGCCGCCCGCCGTCGACGAGCTGGATCGGCTCGCCGCGCGCGATGTGGCCGAGAAACTGAGTCACGACGCGCGAGCTGCCCTCCTTCGCCGTGCCGAGCGAGTCGAGCCCGGCGCCGATCCAGTTGAAGGGCCGGAACAGGGTGAAGTCGAGCCCCACCTTGTCGCCGTAGGCCCAGATCACCCGGTCCATGAGCTGCTTCGAGCAGGCGTAGATCCAGCGCTGCTTGTGGATCGGCCCGTACACGAGCGGCGAGCTATCGGGGTCGAACTCGCGGTCGCCCGACATGCCGTAGACCTCGGAGGTCGAGGGAAACACGAGGCGCTTGCGGTGGTGCACGCAGGCGCGCACGATCGGCAGGTTGGCCTCGAAGTCGAGCTCGAACACCCGCAGCGGGTCCTTCACGTAGGTTGCGGGGGTCGCGATCGCCACCAGCGGCAGCACCGTGTCGCACTTGCGCACGTGGTACTCGATCCACTCCTTGTTGATGGTGATGTCGCCCTCGAAGAAGCGGAAGCGCCGTTCGCCGAGGAGCTCCTCGATGCGGTCGCTCTGCATGTCCATCCCGTAGACCTCCCAGTCGGTGGTCGCGAGGATGCGCTTCGAGAGGTGATGGCCGATGAAGCCGTTGACCCCGAGGATGAGGATGCGCTTCATTTTGCCGGCTCGACTTCCAGCAGCCGCAGCACGCCGCCGTCGCCGCAGGCGGCGTACCATTCGCCGTCCTTGCGGTAGGGACCGAGCACCTGCCCGGGTGCACGCAGGCGAGGTTCGATCTTCGTCTTGTAGACCTTCAATTCATCGGTGAAGGCGCCGGGGTAGGGCGGCGCCACGGCCCGCACCAGGTTGTGGATCTCGCGCGCGCTCTTCGACCAGTCGATGCGCCCGTCCTCGGGGCGGCGCGCGCCGAAATAGCTGCCGCGCGCCAGATCCTGCTCCTTCAACACTGGATCGCCCGCCACCAGGCGAGGCAAAGAACGGCGCAGGACCGTCTCCGCCGCCGCGGTGACCTTGCGGAACACCTCGACCGCGGTTTCGTCCTCGCCGATCGCGACGGGCTCGCGGTCGACGATGCGCCCGGCGTCGGGCTTCGCCACCATCTCGTGCAGCGTCGCGCCGGTCTCGGCTTCGCCCATGAGCACCGCCCAGTTCACCGGCGCGCGCCCGCGGTACTTTGGCAGCAGCGAGCCGTGCATGTTGAAGGCGCCGCGGCGGGCCGCGGCCAGCCACTCGGGCGGCAGCATGCGGCGGTAGTAGAAGGAGAAGATGAAATCCGGCCGCATGATCCCGAGCTTCTCACGGATTTGCGCCGGCCCGGGATCTTCCAGCGTCTCGATGCCCCGTTCCCGCGCGAGCGCGGCGACGCTCGCGAACCAATGCGTCTCGGCCGGGTCGTCGCGGTGGGTGACGACGAGCGGCACGTCGACGCCTTGCTCGAGCAGCAGCTGCAGGCAGCGCACGCCCACATCGTGGTAGGCGAATACCGCGGCGCTCGTCAAGCGCGCTTCTCCAGCACCGCGGCGACGAGGTAGCGCGGCCGGCCCTTCACCTGCTCGTTGATGCGCACGATGTACTCGCCGATGATCCCCAGGCCGAAGAGAGTCATTCCGATGAGGAAGAACTCGAGCACGTCGCGGTCCCAGGCGTTCTGCAGGGCATTGGCGAGGCCGAAGGCGAAGAAGCGGTAGAGCAGCACGCCGACGTACAGGAAGACCGAGCCGAGCGCGACCAGCATACCGAGCAGCGAGAAGAACCGCAGCGGCCCTACCGAGAAGCCCGTGATCAGGTCGAAGTTGAGGCGGATCAGCCGCGAGAGCGAGTATTGCGAGGCGCCTGCGGCGCGCTCCTCGTGGCGCACCTCGATCTCGGTGGGGTGGTGCGCGTAGAGATACGCCAGCGCCGGGACAAAGGTGTTCAGCTCGCGCGACTGGTTGATGGTGTCGACCACGTTGCGGCGGTACGCGCGCAGCATGCAGCCGTGATCGGCCATGCGGATGTCGGTCAGGCGCTCGCGCAGGCGGTTGATCGCCCGCGACGCGAGGCGCCGAAAGGCGCTGTCGCGGCGCTCGCTGCGGTAGCTGCCCACGTAGTCGTAGCCCTCGTCCATCTTGGCGAGGAGATTGGCAATCTCCTCGGGCGGGTTCTGCAGGTCGGCATCGAGCGTCACCAGGATCTCGCCGCGCGCGCGCTCGAAGCCGGCGAGGATCGCCATGTGCTGGCCGAAATTGGTCACCAGGTACACGACCCGCGTCACGTCCGGGCGCCGGTCGAACTGCTCGTGCAAGAGCGCCGGGGAGCGGTCGCGGCTGCCGTCGTCCACCATCACGAGCTCGTAGCTGCGGCCGAGTGCGTCGAGCGCCGGGTAGAGCCGGGTGAACAGCGCCGGCAGGCTGGCCTCCTCGTTGTAGATCGGGATGACGACCGAGATCTCCGGCGCGGCTGCGCCGGTCATTGGGGTTGTCTCATGCAATCTTCGACCGCCCGGCATACCCGGTCGACCTCTTCGTCCTGCAGCTGCGTATGAAGCGGAAGCGTCACCGTGCGTGCGCCGATCGTCTCGGCGTTCGGAAAGTCTCCCGCGCGATAGCCGAGGCGCCGGAAGGCCTCGAACAGATGCAGCGCCTGGTAGTGCACGCCCACGCCGATGCCGCGCGCGTGCATCGCCTGGATGAAGCGCTCGCGCGTGGTGTTGAGCGCGTCGAAGTCGACCAGCGGGGCGAAGAGATGCCAGGCGTGGCCGGCCTGACCGGCGGCCGGAAGGCGCAGCCCGGAGAGGCCGCCGAGCTTTTCCAGATAGCGCCCGGCGAGCGCGCCGCGGCGCGCGTTGAAGCGCTCGAGCTTCGCGAGCTGGGCGATGCCGATGGCCGCCGAAACGTCGCTCAGGTTGGATTTTCCGGCGTGCTCCAGCACGTCCATCCCGCCGCCGGGAAGCTTGCGGATGCCGTGGAAGCGCAGCCGCTCGGCCCGCTCGAGCTCGCCGGGATCGCGAAACGACAGCGCGCCGCCCTCGATGGTCGTCATGTTCTTGTTCGGGTGGAAGCTGAACGCGACCAGGTCGCCCTGCGCCCCGATCCGCCGGCCGCGATAGGCCGCGCCCATGGCGTGGGCGGCATCCTCGATGACGCGCAGCCCGCGCCGCGCGGCGAGCGCATAGACGGGCTCCAGGTCGACCGGCAGGCCGGCGAAGTGCACCGGCATGATCGCCCGGGTGCGCGGCGTGATGGCGGCCTCGATGCGCGCGGCGTCGGTGTTGCGGCGCTCGAGGTCCACGTCGACGAGCACCGGACGCCCGCCGGCGAGGGCCACCACGTTCGCGCTCGCGGCGAAGGTCATCGCCGGTACGATGACCTCGTCGCCGGGCCCCACGCCGGCGAGCCGGACCGCGATCTCGAGCGCGGCGGTGGCGTGGGTAAAGACGCGCACCGGCCGGCCGCCGAAATAGGCGGAGAGCTCGCTCTCGAAGCGCAGCACCTGCGGCCCGGAGGTAATCCAGCCCGAGCGCAGGACCTCGGACACCGCGGCGATCGTGTCCTCGTCGATCTCGGGGCGCGCGAACGGGATATAGGGGATGGAGGGGGTCACGAGCGGGCCACCATGAAGACGCCGACGATGATGACGCCGATGCCGGAGAGCCGCAGCGGCGAGAGCGACTCGCCGAGGAGCTGCCACGCCGCGATGGCGTTGACCACGTAGCCGATGGAGAGCATGGGATAGGCGATGCTCACGGGGACGCGGGAAAGCGCGATCACCCATACCACCACGCTGACCGCGTAGCAGGCGAGACCGCCGAGGATATGCGGCTCGAGCGCGAGCCGCAGGCCGAGCGGCATGGCGTTGGTGCCGGCCTTCAGGAGAAGCTGCGCCGCCGCGTTGAGCAGCACGCCGGCGAGCACCAGGGCGAAGCTTGCCGCGCTCATGGCTTCCTCAAGATGATGTAGCGCGGCCCGCGCGCGACGACCTCCATCGGCACGCCGAGCGCGGCCCGCAGACGGTCGAAGTCGCGCACCGCGAACAGCGCATAGGCATCGCGCGCCTCGGTCCAGGCGCGGACGAAGCCCGCGTCGTCGGGGATGTACCTGCCCGGCTCCCATTGCGCCGCGTCGCCGAACTCGTCGCGATAGGCGACCATCGTGACGGTGCGGCGCAGGGACCAGGGCACGCTGTGATCGTAGCTGTGCACCGCGAAGAAGGGCGTTTCCTGCGAGGGCGCGGGCTTCATCGCGGCGATGGTACTCGAGGCGCTAAAGGCGGGCGCATAGACGCGATGCCCGGCGATCGCGGCCAGCACGGCGCAGAACGCGCCGACCGCGAGAGCGGCCACGGACGCAGCCGCTCTCCCGCGCAGGGCGAGCACGGCGGCGTACACGCCGGCCGCGGCCAGGGCAAGGCCCGCGGCGATGAGCGCGGCCGAATAGGCGCCGGCGAACGGCTCGAGCCGATCCGCTCCGACTCGCGCGAGGCGCGGCGCCGCCGCCGCGAGCGCGAGCCCGATGAAGGCGATGACGGCCGACTGCGCCACGAGCATGCGCCTCGGCGCGGCGCGCGCCACGTAGGCGCCGCCGAGCAAAGCCAGCGCCGGCGCGAGCGGAAGGATGTAACCGGGCAGCTTCGAGCCGGACGCGGAGAAGAACACGAACACCACCAGCGCCCAGAGCGCGAGGAAGAGGGAAGGCGAAAAGCCCGGACCCGGGTGTCGCAGCGCGGCCCACCACCCGGCGGCGATGACGAAGAGAAACGGCGCGACGCCCCCCGCGAGCACCGGGATGAAATACCACGCGGGGTGCACCCGGTGGTGCATCGTGGTGGTGAAGCGCTGAAAATGCTCCTGCACGAAAAAGAAATGCGCGAACTCGGGATTGCGCAGCGACACCGCGACGAACCAGGGCGCCGTGATGGCGAGAAAGAGCGCCGTTCCGCGCGCGAGCTCGAGCCGGCGCAGCAACGCCCAGTCGCGCCGGACCATCACATAGAGCGCCACGGCGGCGGCCGGCAGCACGATGCCGATCAGCCCCTTGCTCAGCACGGCGAGGGCGCAGGCGGCCCACCCGGCGAGCATCCAGCGCCGCCGCGCGCGCTCGGCGTGCGCGCCTCGGGTGCGCTCGGCGTCCGGGCCCTGGGCGACGGCGAAGGCGAAAATCGCCGCCGAAAGCAGCACGCTCACACCCATGTCGAGCGTGTTGAACTGACCGTAGCCGAGGTAGAGCGGAGCGCCAGCGAGGATCGCCGCCGAGGCCGAGGCCGCCGGCGCGCCGAAGAGCCGCCTGCCGGCGCAGAAGGCGAGCGCGACTCCGGCGAGCGCCATCAGGCCGGTCCAGAGGCGCGCCGCCCAGTCGTGCACGCCGAAGAGCTTGATCGCGGCCGCTCCCGCCCAGTATTGCAGCGGCGGCTTCTCGAAGTACTTGATGCCGTTCAGCCGCGGCGTCACCCAGTCGCCGCTTTGCGCCATCTCGCGCGAGATTTCGCCGTAGCGGGCCTCGTCGGTCTTGTAGAGCGGGCGTGCCGCCAGCCCCGCCAGCCAAGCGGCGGCGAGCAGGACGACGATCAAGGAGCGCCAGTACGTTACCAGTCGTCGTCGTCCTTGAGCGGTTTCACTCCGGGCGGCGGCTTCTCCTTGCGCCGCAGCCAGCCGTAGAGAAACAGGCCGATCAGCCCCGCCACGAACACGCCGACGAAGATGATCAGCCAACCGCCGCTCACTTGCCCAGGCCCATACGCCGGCCGACCTCGGTGTAGATCCGGGCGCGCTCCTTCATGAAGGCCTCCATGCGCTCGACGCCGACGTCGATGAGCTCGAAGCCGCTTTTCGCGGCGAGCTCCTTCATCTCAGGATCGGCGTTGAGCGCGGCCCAGAGCTCCGAAATGCGCTTTCTCTGCGCCGCGGTCGAGGACTTGGGCATGCCGATGCCGCGGAACGCGCCGTCGACCCAGTCCACGCCGAGCTCTTTGAACGTGGGCGCGTCGGGCAGCAGCGGATGGCGCTTGTCCATCGCCACCGCGAGCGCGCGCACCTTGCCCTTGTTGTTGACGGCGAACGCCGTGTAGGACATGGCGCCCGAGACGTGGCCGCCGATCACGGCGGTGGTCATGTCCCCGGTGCCCTTGAAGGGCACATAGGTCGTCTTCACGCCGAAGCTCGCGTTGAGACGCTCGTGCGCCGCGTGGTTCGCCGAATTGAGGCCCGAGCCGCCGAGCGTGATCTTCTCCGGCTCGGCCTTCGCCGCCGCGATGAAGTCCTTGAAGCTCTTGATCGGGCTCGCCTCGGTGACGACCAGCGCATCCGGCGTGTAGTGGAACCAGTAGACCGGCGTGACATCCTCGGTCTTGTACGTGACCTGGCCCTCGAGCGGCTGCAGCACGATGTGCGGCAGGTTGATGCCGACGATGTTCAGGCCGTCGGCGGGCAGCTGGTTCATCTGCGTCCACAGCAATCCGCCGCCGGCGCCGGGCTTGTACTGGATGATGGTCTCGATGGCAGGGCAGCGGCGCTTGAGCACGAGCTGCTGGTGGCGCGCCGAGATGTCGGACTCGCCGCCGGCGGGAAACGCCTGCCAGTAGTTCAGGTTCTTCTCCGGGCAGGCCTGCGCGAGGGCGATCCCCGGAACGAGGAAGAGGAGCGACAGGAGCCGCATCATTCGACCTTCATCCCGGTGGCTTTGACGAGCTTGCCCCACTTCTCGATGTCCGCGCGCAGGAAGCGGTCGAACTCCTCGGGCTTCATCGGCATCGGAGCGGCGCCCTGCTTGGCCCAGTTCTCCTTGATGTCCGGGGACTGCAGCACCTTCACCACCTCGGCATTCAACTTTTCAATGATCGGCTTCGGCGTCGCGGCGGGCGCCATCAGCCCCAGCCAGATCGGCGCCTCGTAGCCCGACACGCCGGACTCGGCCACGATGGGCACGTCGGGCGTCACCGTCGAGCGCTTCTTGCCCGTGGTGGCGATCGCCTTCAGCTTTCCGGCGTGTACCTGACCGACGATGGTGCTGATCGCATCGAACATCATGTCGACCTGGTGGCCGAGCACGGCGGTGCGGGCCTGGTCGCTGCCCTTGTGCGGGATGTGCACGATGTCGACCCCGGCCGTGTATTTGAAAAGCTCTCCGGCCATGTGGTAGGGCGTGCCCGGCCCCGAGGAGGCGTAGTTCAGCTTGCCCGGGCTTTTTTTCGCCAGCGCGATCAGCTCCTTCACGTTGCTCGCAGGGACCGAGGGATGGACCACGAGCAGCAGGTCCTGGTAGTTCACGCCGGTCACCGGCGCGAGGTCGCGCATCAGGTCGTAGGGCTTCTTCGGGATGAGCGTCTCGTTCACCGCGTGAGTGTTCGACATCATGAGCACCGTGTAGCCGTCGGGCGCGGACTTCGCGACCGCGTCGGTGCCCACGACCGCGCCGCCGCCGGGACGGTTCTCGACCACGACCGGATGGCCGAGACTCTCCGAGAGTTTCGCCGCCAGGACGCGCCCGTAGACGTCGGCCGATCCGCCGACCGCGTACGGCACGACCAGGCGCACCGTCTTCGAGGGATAGGATTGGGACCACGCGGCGGCGCCGCAACACAGCAAGACAACTGCGAGAACTGCGCGAAGCATCACTCCTCCTGTTGGGATATGTTCTGCCCGTGAAGAATACTCGAAAGCTGCCGTCAAGAATTACCGTGGAAGGCCTCGATCGCGCGCCGCACCGCGCGTTCCTGCGCGCGCTCGGGCTGTCCGCGGATGACCTGGCCAAGCCGTTCGTCGGCGTCGCCTCCACCGACGGGCGCGTCACGCCGTGCAACGCCCTGCTCGGGGAATTCGCGCGCGAGGCCTGCGCCGCGGTGCGCGCGGCCGGCGGGGTGGCGTTCGATTTCGCGTCCGTGTCGGTGGCCGACTCGATGTCGATGAACCACGGCGGCATGCGCTACTCGCTGGTGTCGCGCGAGCTCATCGCCGACGGCGTCGAGGCGGTGGTGCGCGGCCACGCCTACGATGCGCTCGTCACCTTCGCCGGCTGCGACAAGACGCTGCCCGGCATGATGATGGCGATGACGCGCCTCGACCTGCCCTCGGTGTTCGCCTACGGCGGCGCCGCGCTGCCGGGCCGCTGGCAAGGCCGCGACGTCACGGTGCTCGATGCCTACGAGGCAGTGGGCGCGGTGCTTGCCGGCACCATGAATAAGACCGAACTCCACGAGCTCGAGCAGGCGTGCATTCCCACGCTCGGCTCGTGCCCGGGCCAGTTCACCGCGAACACGATGGCGATGGTCGCCGAGACGCTCGGCCTCGCCCTTCCCGGCACCGCCACCCTGCCGGCGGTCTCACCTGACCGGACGAAACTCGCGCGCGACGCCGGTTCCACCGTAATGAAACTCCTGGCGGATGGTGGACCCCGGCCGCGCGAGCTCGTGACGAGGAAAAGCCTGGAGAACGCCTGCGCCGCCGTGGCCGCCACCGGCGGCTCGACCAACGCCGCATTGCATATTCCCGCAATCGCGCACGAGGCCGGCATCCGCTTCACGCTCGACGATTTCGCACGCGTCGCCAAGCGCACGCCGCTCCTCGCCGACATGAAGCCCGGCGGGCGGTTCCTGGCGAAGGATCTGCACGCCGTCGGGGGCGTCTATACCGTGCTCAAGGCCCTGCTGACGCACGGTGGCCTCCATGGCGAGTGCCTTACGCTTTCCGGAAAGACCCTAAAGGAATCCCTCGAGAGCCATCCCGGTCCCGACGGAGAGGTTGTACGCAAAAAACCTATTTCCTCTACGGGCGGCGTCGTGGTGCTCAAAGGAAACCTCGCGCCCGACGGCGCGCTGATCAAGGTCGCGGGGCTGAAGGCGCTCGTGTTCGAAGGCCGCGCGCGCGTGTTCGAATCCGAGGAGGCTTGTGCCGAGGTGGTGAAGCAGCGCGCCTACAGGGAAGGCGAAGTGCTGGTGATCCGCTACGAGGGCCCGAAGGGCGGCCCGGGAATGCGCGAGATGCTGGGCGTGACCGCGCTTATCTACGGCCAGGGAATGGGCGAGAAGGTGGCACTGCTCACCGACGGCCGCTTCTCCGGCGCTACGCGCGGGATGATGATCGGCTACGTTTCGCCGGAGGCTGCCGTCGGCGGGGCCTTGTCGATCGTGAAGAACGGCGACCGCATCAGGATAGACGCGGCGGCGGGGACTTTGGATCTGCTGGTCGGCAAAGCCGAACTGCGCAGGAGAAAGGCCAGGTTGCCGAAACGTCCGCGGCTTTCGGGGGCCTTGGAGAAGTACGCCGCCCAGGTCGGCTCGGCGCACCTCGGCGCCGTCACCCACAGCGGCGGAAAACCGAAAGGATGAACCTGCGTGGCAAGACCTTTCGTTCCGTTCGGTAGCACACAGAGCAGGCTCCGGCACGGCGGTACACTGCGGAAATGTCCGTTGAATCTTCGCAGAATCGCACATTGAACCGGGCCCTCAAGAATTGCGGCGGCGCGGACGGCTTGGCCAAGGCGCTCAAGGTTTCAGTCGACAGCCTGACCCCCTGGCTGAGCGGCCACGAGACGCCGTCGGCCGAGATCTACATCGCCACGCTCAAGCTCATTTCAGGCGG
Source organism: Burkholderiales bacterium (assembly GCA_044870335.1). GTDB lineage: Bacteria > Pseudomonadota > Gammaproteobacteria > Burkholderiales > SG8-39 > SCGC-AG-212-J23. Next base: position 36,238 of record JBIOYV010000115.1, read on the forward strand.
CCGGCCCAAGTTCCGCTAGCAGGAAGAATAGATGGGGTTAGACCCCATTTATTTGCGTGTCGCCAGGACCACTCCGGCGACGATGGTCGCGATGCCCAAGGCGTGGAAGGCATGGAAGGACTCGCCGAGGAATGCGATGGCGAGGAGCGTGCCGAAGGTGGGCAGGAGGTAGAGGGTGAATCCTGCCGCGTTGGCGCCCACGACGGCGACGCCGCGATTCCACAACAGGAAAGCGCCCACTGAAGCGGCGAGGCCCATGTAGACGACGGCCGCCACCTCAGTGGCCGCCGGCGCTCGCGGTGGCGAGTGCAGGATCTGCAGGACGAACGCGGGCGCGAGGAACAGCACGCCGGCAACCGACAGGACGAACAGGAAGTGCACGCCGCCCAGCTCGGGCGGGCGCCGCTTGAGAAGAACCGAGTACACCCCCCAGATCGCGATGGCGAGCAGGATCCAGGCGTCGCCGGCGTGGAACTCGAGCTGCAGCAGCACGGCAGGGTCGCCTCGCGAGAGGATGACCAGGATCCCGGCGACCGAGACGAGGAACCCCGCGAGCTGGCGCAGCGAGGCGCGCTCGTCTTCCAGCAGCCAGGCGCACAGCAGGATGAATAGCGGTCCCGAGCAGTTGATCAGTACCGCGTTTACGGCGGTGGTCGATTCCAGTCCCAGGTAGACCAGGCTCTGGAAAACGGAGACGCTGAGAAGCGCGAGGAGGGCGAGCAGGCCCGCGTGTCGCCGGATCACTTCCCGCTTTGCCGCCAGCCCGGGCAGCGCGAACGGCGCGAGCACCACGACCGCGATGACCCAGCGCCAGAAGTTGAGCGAGACCGGATCGAACGCGTCGCGCAGCGCCCTGCCGAGGACCCAGTTGCCGGCCCAGAACAGGTTGGCAGCCGCCAGCAGGACGAACGCGCTGGCGCGGGCCTGGGTCGGGCGCACGACGAGCGCGCTTCGGGTCACCCGCAGCGGCGCGCCCAGTACGCGAAGGTGCCGCGCACGATCGACGGCTGCAGCAGGAACTCGCGCGCTTCGGCCGCGAGCTCGGGCTGCACTTCCCGGTAGCCGCCCGCCGCCATGGCGGCGAGCTGCATGCGCGCGGCGCGCTCGAAGAACACGGCGAGATAGGTCGCTTCCTCGACGCTCGCGCCGGCGGCGAGCAGGCCGTGGTTCGCGAGCAGGATGGTCTTGGCCTCCCCGAGCGCAGCCGAGATGATCCGCCCCTCGTCGTCGGCGACCGGGATGCCCGGCCACTGGGCGAGATGCGCCGTGCCGTGGAGCATGGCGCTGTCCATGTGGATGGTTTTCAACTCCTTGCCGGTCGCGGCCAGGGCGGAGGCGGAAGGTGCATGGGTGTGCACGATCGCCTGCACGTCGGCCCGCTCGCGGTAGATCCAGATGTGAAAGCGTGTACCGGGGTTGGGACGTCCCCCATGCAAGGGCTTGAGGTCTTCGTCGACCAGGACCATGCGTTCCGCCGTGGCTTCCTCGAAGCCGTAGCCGAACTGCAGCGTCCAGAAAGCGCCGGGCGTGGCATTCTTCCCTTCGGCGCGCGCGCTGACCTGCCCGGCAAGGCCCGACTCGTGGCCTTCGCGCGCGAGAATGCGGCAGCAGGCGGCGAGGGACTCTTCGGTGGAAAGGGAGCTCTCCCGCAAGTCCTGCTCCATTTCACGGCTTACGCGGTTCATGAAATGGGCCTTGTCGCGCTCGTTCATTTCATGAAACTCGGCAGGAAGGTCGAGATGATCGGGAAGGCCACGAGGATCGCCAGGCGCACGCAATCGACCGCGACGAACGGCATCACGCCGCGGAAGATGGTCCGGGTCTGCACCTGCGGCAGCAGCGTATTGAGGACGAAGAGGTTCATGCCCACCGGCGGGCTGATGAGGCCGATCTCGACGACCACCACGATCAGGATCCCGAACCACACCGGGTCGAGCCCCAGGTGCACGATCAGCGGGAAGAAAAGCGGCACGGTGAGCAGGATCATGGAGAGCTCCTCCATCGCTGTGCCGAGGACGACGTAGATGGCCATGATCACCGCTACCACCATGATCGGGCTCACGTGGAGGCGATTGACGAAGTTCTTCAGGTCGTCGGGCATGGTGGTGATGTTTACGAACTCGGCGAACATCAGCGCGCCGATCAGGATCAGGAACAGCATGCTGGTCGTGCGTGCGCTCTCGAGCAGCGCCGCGTAGAGCGATCG
>JBIOYV010000116.1:0-2669 GCA_044870335.1 Burkholderiales bacterium
GCGTCGAGATCGGACACGATGTCGGCCTTCGTCATCACGCGCAGCTCGCGCCCGGCCTGGATCGCGTAGCACATCTCGACGCCCTTGTACGAGAGCGCGATCTCCTCGAGCTTCGCCAGCCGCTTGATGTAGGACTCGAGCACGTCGCGGCGGGCGCCCGGGCGCGCGGCCGAGATGCCGTCGGCGGCCTCGACCAGCACCGCCTCGATCGTCTCGGGCTCGACGTTCTCGTGGCCGCAGAGCGCGGCGTTGATGACCTTCGCCGACTCGTTGTACTTCGTGAGCACCTGCAGCGAGAGCTCGGGGTGGCTGCCCTCCTGCTCGTGCGTGAGCGCCTTGCCGATGTCGTGCAGGAGGCCCATCCGCTTGGCGAGCTTGACGTCGGCCTTCACCTCGGCCGCCATCATCCCGGCGAGCCACGCGACTTCCTTGGAGTGCTGCAGGCAGTTCTGGCCGTACGAGGTACGGAACTTCATGCGGCCGACCAGCTTGATCAGCTCGGGGTGCAGGTTGTGCACGCCGATCTCGAAGCACGCCTTGTCGCCCTCTTCCTTCAGGTGCTGCTCCATCTCCTTCTTGATCTTCTCGACGACTTCCTCGATACGGGCCGGATGGATGCGGCCGTCGGCGATCAGCACCTGGAGCGCGCGGCGCGCGATCTCGCGCCGGTATGGATCGTACGCGGAGATCAGCACCGCCTCGGGCGTGTCGTCCACGATGAGGTCGACGCCGGTGTGGAGCTCGAGCGCGCGGATGTTGCGCCCCTCGCGGCCGATGATGCGCCCCTTCATGTCGTCGGACGGCAGATCGACGACGGAGACCGCGGTCTCCACCGTGTAGTCCGGCGCCAGCCGCTGGATCGTGGTCGCGAGCACCTCGCGCGCCTTCACCTGCGCGGTCTCGCGCGCTTCCTCTTCGAGGCGCATCCCCATCAGCTGCGCCTCGCGCTTGGCTTCGATCTCCATCTGTGCCAGGAGCTGGCGCTTGGCTTCTTCGGCGGTGAGGCTGGCGATCGACTCGAGCTTGCGCCGCTGCTCGTCGAGGGCCGAGGCCAGGCGGCCCTCTTTGTCCGTGACGGACCTTTCGCGGCTGGTGAGGTCGCGCTCCTTCGACACGGACTCGTTGAGCCGGCGCTCGAGCTGATCGAGCTTGCGCGCGAGCTCCTCTTCCTTCGAGAGCACGCGCTGCTCGATCTGCTGAATCTTTCCCTCGCGCTGCCGCGTCTCTTCCTCGAACGCGGCGCGCGACTTGAGCGTGGCTTCCCGCACCTCGAGCTCGGCGGCCTTCAGGCGGTTGGCGGCGTCACGCTCCGCCTCCTGAATCAGGCGCTGGGCCTGTCTCGACGCGTCGCCGATTTTTCGCTCGCTGATCCACTTGTGAAGGATGAAGCCGAGGACGAGCGCAAGGACCGCGATGATCGAGTCGAGAATGAGCCAAATGCCTTGCATTGCCGCAGTATAGGGGGCGTTGAGCGAGGGAGTCAAATCCCCGCCTCTGCCGTGTGCCGTGGTGTTTCGAACCTGGTATCACCAGGTGGGCGCCGTTAATTAGAGGGCTTTAGGCTTCCCCTTCAAGAGGGGCTTGCACACCACCCTCGTCCACAGCTCCCCTTTTGTTAACGAGGTTGAAACTTCCCTCCGGCATCACGAACAGCGCAGGGACAAGTTTCTTGGTACCTCACGCCGCGACGGCGCGTCAAGTTCATTGTGCCGCCACACAGCGTGCACGCGTATAGTCGCAGCGACATTTCGTCGAGTGCACGCTCACTTCGGGGAGACCACGATCATGAACCGATCGGCCGTCAGGTCTGAGACACAGGGTGCGGTGACCACTATCATTCTCGACCGGCCGGACCGGCGCAACGCGGTCGATCGGCCGACCGCCAAGGCGCTGATCGAGGCCTTCCGCGCCGTCGAGCGCGACAAGGACGCGCGCGTCGCCGTGCTGTGGGGCGCCAACGGCACCTTCTGCGCCGGCGCCGATCTCAAGGCCGTCGCGGCCGGGCCGAAGAAGCGCAGGATCGCGTACGGCGACGGGCCGCTGGGCCCGACGCGCATGCTGCTCACGAAGCCCGTGCTGGGCGCGATCGCGGGCTACGCCGTGGCGGGCGGCTTCGAGCTCGCGCTGTGGTGCGATCTGCGCATCGTCGAGGAGGACGCGGTGATGGGCGTCTTCAACCGGCGCTGGGGCATCCCGCTGATCGACGGCGGCACCGTGCGCCTGCCCGCGCTGATCGGCCTCGGGCGCGCGCTCGACCTCATCATGACGGGCCGCCCCGTGAACGCGCGCGAAGCGGAAGCCATGGGCCTGGCCAATCGCGTGGTGCCCCGCGGCGAAGCCCGCCGCGAAGCCGAAGCCCTCGCCGCCACGATCGCGTCGTTCCCACCGAACAGCGTCCGCAGCGACCGCCGCTCGGCCCACGAATCCATCGGCGCTCGCCTCTCCACCGCCCTCCGCCGCGAATACCAGCTCGGCGCTGCTACTTTCAACACCGGCGAAAGCCTTTCCGGTGCACAGCGCTTCGCTTCTGGGGCTGGACGTCACGGATCGTTCTAGCGGGCGGCGGACCGGGGCGGAGGGGTGGTGGGGGTGCGCATGTAGCTCCGTCACCCGTTCGCCCGTTGCTGCAGCGCTGCGCGCTGCAGGCGGGACGAAGGGGTCCCACTCCG
>JBIOYV010000117.1:0-2107 GCA_044870335.1 Burkholderiales bacterium
GGGGCCGAGGCGCTCGAGCACCGCGCGCTCGAGCTCGCGCGCGAGCGCCTCGAGCGCGGCGTGGTCCGCCGCGAGGCGGCGCGCCCGGGCGAGGTGCCGGTGCTGACCGAGGTGGTCAGCGAGGAAAAGGCGCCGCGCCGCGCGGTGGACCACGCCGCGCTCGAGGCGCTCGCGCGCGAGCTCGAGCGCGCGGTGCTCGAGCGCCTCGGCCCCGAGATCGACCGGCTGGTGGAGGAGCGCCTCGCGCGCACGCTGAGCTCGGTCCTCGGCAGGGAGCTCGAAGGCGTGCGCCAGCAGCTCACCGTCAGCGTGATCCAGATGGTCCGCGAAGCGGTCGCAGCCTCCGTCGCGAGGGCGCTCGCCACCACCCCGAAGCCGGAGTAGTTCTTGGAGAAGAGCTTCAACCCGGCAGGGATCGAGCAGCGCTGGTATCAGCGCTGGGAAGCGGCCGGCTACTTCAAGCACCGAGGCGACCAGAAGCCCGCCTACTGCATCCAGCTCCCGCCGCCGAACGTCACCGGCACGCTGCACATGGGCCACGCGTTCCAGCAGACGCTGATGGACGCGCTCATCCGCTACCACCGCATGCGCGGCGACAACACCAACTGGGTGGTCGGCACCGACCATGCCGGCATCGCGACCGAGATCGTCGTCACGCGGCAGCTCGAGGCCGAAGGCAAGAGCAAGCAGGCGCTCGGGCGCGAGGAATTCAACCGGCGAGTCTGGCAATGGAAGCAGCAGTCCGGCTCGACGATCACGCGCCAGATGCGGCGCCTTGGTGCCTCTGCCAACTGGGAATACGCCGATACCGAAGGCCAGAAAGGCGGCTACTTCACCGCCGACCCCAAGATGTCGCGCGCGGTCACCGAGGTGTTCGTGCGCTGGTACGAGGACGGGCTCATCTACCGCGGCAAGCGGCTGGTGAACTGGGACCCGGTGCTCGGCACCGGGGTATCGGACCTCGAAGTCGACATCGAGGAAGAGGACGGCCGTCTCTGGGAAATCCGCTATCCCGGCGACGGCTTCGAGATCCGCGTCGCTACCGTACGGCCCGAGACCATGCTGGGCGATGTCGCCGTGGCCGTTCATCCTGAAGATTCCCGGTACCGGTCCATGGTCGGGAAGCGCGTAAAGCTGCCGCTCACCGACAGAAGCATCCCGGTGATCGCGGACGAGTACGTCGACCGCGAGTTCGGCACCGGCGCTTTGAAGATCACCCCGGGCCACGACTTCAACGACTACGAGGTCGGCAAGCGCCATGGCCTCGAGCCGATCAGCATCCTGAGGCTCGATGCGCACCTCAACGAGCAGGTGCCGGCGAAATACCGCGGCTTGGAGCGCTTCGAGGCGCGCAAGCAGGTGCTCGCCGACCTGAAGGCGCAGGGTTTCCTGGTTTCAGAAAAGCCGTACAAGCTGCGCGTGCCGCGCTCGGGCCGCACCGGCGTGATCGTCGAGCCGATGCTGAGCGACCAGTGGTTCGTCAACATGAAGACGCTCGCGAAGGACGGCCTGGAGGTCGTGGCGCGCGGCGAGGTGAAGTTCATCCCCGAGCACTGGACCGCGACCTACAACCATTTCCTCCAGAACATCAAGGACTGGAACATCTCGCGCCAGCTCTGGTGGGGCCACCAGATTCCGGCATGGTACGACGAAGATGGCAAGATCTATGTCGCGCGCACCGAGGCCGAGCTCGAGCAGAAATACCCCGGGAAGAAGCTGCGGCGCGATGCCGACGTGTTCGACACGTGGTTCTCCTCGCAGCTCGTGCCGTTCAGCTCGCTCGGCTGGCCCGACAAGACGCCGGACCTCGACACCTTCCTGCCCTCCGACGTGCTGGTCACCGGCAACGACATCATCTTCTTCTGGGTGGCGCGCATGATCATGGCGACGCGCTACTTCACCGGCAAGGTGCCGTTTCGCGACGTGTACATCAACGCCATCGTGCGCGACGCCGAGGGCGAGAAGATGTCGAAGTCGAAGGGCAACACCATCGATCCGCTCGACCTGATCGACGGCATCAGCCTGGACCAGCTGCTGAAAAAATCCACCGCCGGGCTGATGAAGGACGAGCACAAGGAGCGCATCGAGAAATACGTGCGCAGCCACT
>JBIOYV010000118.1:0-3576 GCA_044870335.1 Burkholderiales bacterium
CGGGCGCGCCGGCCTCGTAGGGCCCGAGGATCCAGCCCATGCGCTCTTCGCGGAGGTAATACGACTCCTCCGGCTCGCGCATCACGGCGAGCTCGCGCCCGCCGCCCTGGCGGTAGGCCTTCAGCTCGCGCGATTCCTCGTAGACGATGTACTGGTGCTCGACCGGGATCGCCGGCACCGAGAGGCCGAACATCTTCCCGGTCTGGCGCGCGTAGTTGCCGGTCGCACAGACGACGTGCTCGCAGCTGATCTCACCCTTCGTGGTCGTGAGCTTCCACTCGCCCGATGGCGTGCGCGCGACGGCCGTCACCTCGGTCTGCTCGTAGACCTCCGCGCCTTTCGCACGGGCACCTTTGCGGAGCGCCATCGTGAGGTCCGCGGGCGCGATGTGGCCGTCCTGCGGGTGATAGAGCGCTGCGATGACCGCCGCCGTGTCGTCGCTGCCGCCGAGCTCGAGGAGCGGCCAGAGCTTCTTCACCTCGGCCGGGCCGATGATCTCGAACGGCACGCCGATCGTGTTCGCCGTGCCGCAGTATTTCTGATACTCGTCGAGCCGGTCGCGCGTGGTCGCGAGCCTCAAGTTTCCGGTCGCGTGGAAGCTGACGTCCTGCCCGGTCTCGGCCTGGAGGCGCTTGTAGAGGTCGACCGAGTACTTGTGCAGCTGGCCGACGGTGTAGCTCATGTTGAAGAGCGGCAGGAGCCCGGCTGCATGCCAGGTCGAGCCGGCGGTCAGCTCGGAGCGCTCGACGAGGGCGACGTCGGACCAGCCCTTGTGGGCCAGGTGGTAGAGCGTGCTGACGCCGACGACGCCGCCGCCGATCACGACCACCCGCGCTTGCGACTTCATGGACTCGCGACCCCCGCCCTCGATGCCCCTGCAGTTTAGCGGCTGCATCGCGCGCGTCACACCCAAAAGCGACGGCCTTATGTCGGAATCAGACATCCCGCGCGGCGCCGGTGGCATACTCGAAGCGCCATGACGAGCCGCGGCGACAACGGAAATCCGGGCGCCCCGATCCCGAAGAGCCGCTACGCGTTCCTCACGCTTCCGAACTACTCGCTGATCGCGGTCTCGAACGCGCTCGAGCCGCTGCGCATGGCCAACCGCGTCCTCGGGCAGGACGTCTACGAGTGGTCGATCGTCAGCCTCGACGGCCGGCCGGTCCTCGCGAGCAGCGGCCTCGACCTCGCGCCGACGGCGGCGCTCGAGAAGCTCGGCAAGGTCGAGATCCTCTTCGTCTGCGGCGGCATCAACGTGCGCGAGGCGGTCTCGCCGCCGCTGCTCTCCGCGCTCCGGCGCCTCGCCGAGCGGCGCGTCGGCCTCGGCGCACTCTGCACCGGCGGCTACGCGCTCGCGCGCGCCGGCCTTCTCGACCATTACCGGGCCACGATCCACTGGGAGAACCTGACGGCGTTGCGCGAGGAATTCCCGCGCGTGCAGCTGAACGACCAGGTCTTCAGCATCGATCGCGACCGCTACACGGCCTCGGGCGGCACGGCCCCGCTCGACCTCATGCTCAACCTGATCCAGCTGAAGCATGGGCTGCGCGTCTCGCAGCTCGTATCCGAGCAGTTCGTGCTGGAAAGGGTGCGCAGCTCCGAGGATCGCCAGTACGTGCCGCTCCGCGCCCAGGTGGGCAGCTCCCACCGAAACATGATCAAGGTGGCGCAGCTCATGGAGGAGAACATCGAGAAGCCGCTCTCCCTCGAGCGCATCGCGCGCACGACCGGCCTGTCGCGGCGCCAGATCGAGCGGCTGTTCCGGCGCCATCTCGACTGCGTGCCGAAGCGCTACTACCTCGAGATGCGGCTGCGCCGGGCGCGGGAGCTCCTGCTCCAGACAGCCATGCCGATCGTGGACGTCACGACTTCCTGCGGCTTCAAGTCGCCGCCCCATTTCTCCCGCTGCTACCGGGCCAAGTACGGCCACCCGCCAAGCGTCGAACGGCAGATCCGAAAGGCCCCGATCGGCCCCGCCGCGGGCGCCTCGCCCCCCGCCAGCCGGGCCTGACCCCGGACCCCGGTCCCAGTTCGCCGCACGGTGGCGTAAACGGGCAAGTCCTTGTCGTGAAAGGGCTGGTCCCAGCCCGGTCCTTTGTTTAACATTCGTTCAATAAGCGGGGACCCGGAGAGCCTGGATGGCTGAAGCAGCACCGAGCGAAGGGGAATTCGACCTGCGCGCGCTCGCGGACGGCGAGCTCATCGAGCAGGTCCACGACGACATGTACAACGGCATGAAGACCGAGGTCGAGGAAGCGACCCGCATCTTCCTCGAGCGCGGCTGGAAGCCCGACAAGGTGCTGAACGACGCGCTGGTCGAAGGCATGCGCATCGTCGGCATCGACTTCCGCGACGGCATCCTGTTCGTGCCCGAGGTGCTCCTAGCCGCCAACGCGATGAAGGGCGGCATGGCGATCCTGCGTCCCCTCCTCGCCGAAACCGGCGCCGAGCCGATCGGCAAGATCGTGATCGGCACGGTGAAGGGCGACATCCACGACATCGGCAAGAACCTCGTCGGGATGATGATGGAAGGCGCCGGCTTCGAGGTGATCGACCTCGGCATCAACAACCCGGTCGAGAAGTACCTGGCGGCGCTCGAGCAGCACCAGCCGGACTTCCTCGGCATGTCTGCGCTCCTGACGACGACCATGCCCTACATGAAGGTCGTCATCGACACGCTCAAGGACAAAAACCTGCGCGACAAGTACATCGTGCTGGTCGGCGGCGCCCCGCTCAACGAGGAATTCGGCAAGGCCATCGGCGCCGACGCCTACTGCCGCGACGCGGCCATCGCCGTCGAGACCGCGAAGCGCCTGCTCTCCGAGCGCCGCGGCGCCCAGGCGCGCGCGCACTGAAGCACCTCCCGATGGACGCCAAGGCCCGGAAACTCGTCATCGCTTGCGGCGCGCTCGCGCACGAGATTGCCGCGCTGCGGCAGGCGAACGGCTGGAGCACGCTCGAAGTCGTCTGCCTGCCGCCGGAGCTGCACAACCGCCCCGAGCGGATCGCGGGCGCAGTGCAGGCAAAGATCCGCGAGCACCGCAAGGACTATTCCGAGATCTTCGTCGCCTACGCCGACTGCGGCACCGGCGGCGCGCTCGACAAGGTGCTGGCGGAGGAAGGCGTCGAGCGCATCGCCGGCGCGCACTGCTACGAGTTCTTCGCGACGCCCGCCGCGTTCGCCGCGCTCGCCGACGCCGAGCCGGGGACTTTCTACCTCACCGACTTCCTGCTGCGGCACTTCGACCGCCTCGTGATCCGCGCGCTCGGCATCGACCGCCACCCGGAATTGCAGCAGACGTACTTCGGCAACTATCGCCGGCTCGTCTACCTCTCGCAGGCGCCGAGGCCGGATGCGGAGGCGCGCGCCCGGGCGGTCGCAGAGCGCCTCGGCCTCGAGCTCGTCATCCGCCACACCGGCTACGGCGGGCTTAGGCAGAGCCTCGCGACCTTCGCCGGCCGCCCGTGGATGCCGTCATGGCCAGCCTGACCATCATTTCCTGGCGGGACATTCCCGCGCAGGTCGTCGTGAAGCGCGGCCGCGAGACCGCGAAGGCGAAGCTGTCGGAGCGCTTC
>JBIOYV010000119.1:0-23041 GCA_044870335.1 Burkholderiales bacterium
GATCGCGATGCTCCTCGGCGGATTCGAGATCGAAAGCGTCCGCACGGCCGATGGTGGCGAGCCGCGCGAACATCTGTCGTTCACCATGGTGCCCACTGGACTTCGCATGCGGCTCCGGCGGCGCAGCGGAATTCGGGGTCAGAGCCCGATCTCGTTTTTGCGTGCGTGAAAGCAAGGGCGAAAGTCGTTCGGACCTGCGATACTCACGAGGAGAAGGGGAACAACACCATGGTTCGCTTCGCTTTAGCTGCGCTTGCCCTGCTATGCATTGCATCATCCAATCAGACGTTCGCACAGGCGGAGCCGCTAAGGATCGGTTTCCTGACCGTCCGGACAGGACCCCTCGCCGCCGGCGGGCGGCAGATGGAGGAAGGCATCAACCTCTTCCTGAAGGAACGCAGCAGCACGCTCTCCGGAAGGAAGGTCGAGATCATCTTTGCCGACACCGCCGGCCAGCCGGCACAGGCGAAGTCCAAGGCCCAGGAGCTGGTCGAGCGCGAGAAGGTGCACGTCCTCGTCGGCCCGCTCGCCACGTTCGAGGCGCTGGCGATCGACGACTACGTGCTGCAGGCCAAGGTGCCGCTCCTGCCGCCCATGTCGGCGGCGCAGAACGACCTCGCGCAGCGCAAGCAGAGCGACTACGTCATCCACACCTACGGCACCGCAGCGCAGGCGATGTACGTGATGGGCGACTACGCGGCGAAGAAGCTCGGCATGAAGCGCGTGGCGATGGTCGCCGACGACTTCACCTACGGCCACGAGGGCGCCGCCGGCTTCCACAAGGTGTTCGAGGACGCGGGCGGGCGCATCGTGCAGAAGCTCTGGCCGCCGCTCAACGCGCCCGACTACGGCTCGTTCATCGGCCAGCTCAAGGGCAATGTCGACGGCGTCTACGCCGGCTTCGCCGGCTCCAACCCGCTGCGCTTCCTGCGCACCTACCGCGAGTACGGGATGAAGCCGGTGGTGATGGGCAACCCGACGCTCACCGACGAGGGCATCCTCAAGAACATGGGCGACGAGGCGATCGGCGTCTACACCGCGAGCTGGTACACGGTCGACCGCGACGCGCCCGACAACAAGCGCTTTGTCGAGGCGATCCGCAGGGAATACAGGGTGACGCCCGGCTTCTATACCGCCGCCACCTATACCTCGGGATTGTGGATCGAGGAGGCGATGAAGCTCGTCAAGGGCAAGTTCGAGGACAAGGCGGCGTTCGTAAGAGCGCTGCACAACGTCAAGCTCGATCACGGCCCGATGGGGCCGCTGCGCCTCGACGAGTACGGCAAGCCGATCCTCAACGTCTACGTGCGCAAGGTGGAGCGGCGCAACGGCGAGCTGGTGAACGTCACGGTCGCGACCTACCCGAACGTGAGCCAGTTCTGGACCTACGACCCGAAGGCCTTCATCGCCGGGCCGCAATTCAGCCGGGACTATCCGCCGGCCAAATTCTCGGAATAGCCGGTCTATTTTCCCGCGTAGTCGATGCGGTAGACCGCTGCGGCCTTGTCGTCGCTGACGAGCAGCGCGCCGTCGGGCGCGACGATCACGTCCACCGGGCGCCCCCAGGAGTCGTCGCCCTGGAGCCAGCCCTGCGCGAACGGCTCGTAGCTGACCGCGCGGGCGCCTTTCAGCTTCACGACCGTGACGCGATAGCCCGACTTCGGGTCGCGGTTCCACGACCCGTGCTCGGCGATAAAGATGGCGCCGCGGTATTCCTCGGGAAACGTGCGCCCGGTGTAGAAGCGCATGCCGAGCGAGGCGACGTGCGCGCCGAGCTTCTGCGCGGGCGGCGTGAACTCCTTGCACGAGCGCCTGGCGCCGAGCTGCGGATCGGCGAGCTCGCCGCCGTGGCAGTAGGGGAAGCCGAAATCCATGCCGGCCTTCGGCGCGTGGTTGAGCTCGTCGGGCGGGACGTCGTTGCCGAGCATGTCGCGGCCGTTGTCCGTGAACCAGAGCTCGCGCGTGGCCGGGTCCCAGTCGAAGCCGACGCTGTTCCTCACGCCGCGCGCGAAGATCTCGCGCCTCCCGCCGGCGGCGTCCAGGCGGCTGATCGTGCCGTACTCGCCCTTCGGCTCGCACACGTTGCACGGCGCTCCGATGCCGACGTAGAGCAACCCATCGGGGCCGAAGCGAAGCGTCTTGAGCCCGTGATGGCGATCGCGCGGCAGGTCCTCGGCCACGACAGCCGGCTTCGGGGGGCTTCCGAGGCTCGTCTCGATGTTGTCGTAGCGCAGGATGCGCGTGATCTCGCCAACGTACAACGCGCCGCCGCGGAACGCGACCCCATGCGGCGCCTGGAGATTGCGCGCCACCGCGACCCCGCGCCCGCCGCCCGGCGGTACCGCGTAAACCGTGCCGGCGCTCGTCCCGACGAAGAGCGTGCCGCGCTCGCCGAGCGCGAGCGAGCGCGCCTGCTCGAGCCCACTGGCATAGACGCTGATGCGGAATCCCGGCGGTAATCGGATGTCTTCAAGACGGGGCGCTGCGACGCAAGTGCTGGAAATGAAAAGAAGGAGACAGGCGACGTGGCGTTTTGTCATCTGGTCATCCTGCCTTTCCCGCACCACAGCAGCAACTATAGGCGCGGCGTGGTGACCAGCTTCTCCGGCGTGATCGGCAGCTCGCGGATGCGCAGGCCGCTCGCGGCGAACACCGCGTTCGCCACCGCCGCCGCGACGCCGGTCGCGCCCAGCTCGCCGATGCCGCGCCCGCCGATCGGGCTGGCCCGCTCGTCGAGCTCGTCGACGAAGTGGATGGTGATGTCGCCCGGGATGTCGGCGTTCACCGGAATCGCCACGCCCGCCAGGTTCTTCGAGAGAAACCGGCCGAGCGCGGGCTCGTGCCGGCTCTGCTCCATCGCCGCCATGCCCCAGCCCCAGATGATGCCGCCGATCATCTGCGAGCGCGCGGTGAGCGGGTTGACGATGCGCCCGGCGCTGTAGCTGCCAACCGCGCGCCGCAGGCGCAGCAGGCCGAGCTCGAGGTCGACGCCGACCTCGACGAACACCGCGCCGAACGAGCGCATGGCGAAGCCCTTGCCGTGCTCTTCCGGATCGAAATGGCCCTTGCCGACGATCTCGCCGCGCGGCGCGCCGTTTGGAAAACTGCGCGGCGGCAGCTCGAGCTGCGCCTTTGCGTCGCGCGCCGCCTGCAGCACGGCGGCGCCTGAGCCCATGGTTGCAGACGATCCGTAGGTGGGCCCGCCGTCGGGCAGCCGCGTGTCGCCCATCGCCAGCGTGACCTTGTCGGTCGGCAGGCCGAGCACGTCGGCGGCGATCTGCGGCAGCACCGTGAGCGTGCCGGTGCCGATGTCCTGCTGGCTCGCTTCCACCACCGCGGTGCCGTCGGCACGCAGGCGCACCTGCGCGGCCGCCGCATTGCGGAACGTGCCCATCAGGCAGCTCGCCATGCCCTGGCCCACCAGCCAGTGGCCATCGCGCCGCGCCTTGCGCTCGCGCCAGCCGAAGAGCCGCGCGCCCTCCTCGTACGCTTCGCGCAGCTTCTTGGAGGACCAGGGCTCGTCGCTCGCCGGATCCCGCTCGGCGTAACTGGCGAGCCGAAGGTCGAGCGGATCGACGCCGAGCCTGAGAGCGAGCTCGTCCATCGCGCTCTCCAGCGCCCACGTGCCGGGCCCTTCGACCGGCGCGCGCATCGGCGTCGGCATCGACACGTTCGCGCGCTCCACGCGCTGGCGCAGTTTGATGGCCGGCACGGCGTAGAGGCCTTTCGACGCCTCGGTCGCGAACTCGGCGAAATCGTCGCTCACCGTGGTGAGGTTGACGACGTCGTGATGCACGGCGGCCAGCGCTCCGCGGCTGTCCGCCGCGAGGGCGACCCGCTGCGCGATGCGCGGCTGGTAGCCGAGACAGGAATAGAGATCTGCGCGCGTCAGCACCAGCTTGACCGGCCGGCCGGCGACGCGCGCCGCCGCCGCGGCGAGCACCTGGTGCGGCCAGACGAAGCCCTTGACGCCGAAGCCGCCGCCCGTGTGCTGCGCGATGACCCGCACCTTGTCCGGCTTCAGGCCGAACCACGCGGCGAGCGCCGCCTGCACGCCCACCACGTGCTGGGTGGCGTCGTGCAGCGTAAGCTCGTCGCCGTCCCAGGCGGCGAAGGTGGCCGAGGGCTCCATCGCGTTGTGGTGGCGCGTGGGCTGCAGGTAGACCTCTTCGATGCCGCGCTGCTCGCGCTCGATCGCCGCGCCGGCATCGCCTTTCGCGAACCCGGCCTCGAAGAAGAGATACCCGCTCTTCTTCGGCGCGACCGCGACCCGATCCAAGGCGTCCCAGTCGTGCGGCTGCGGCAGGCGCGATTGGCCGCGCTCGTAACGCACTTTTACCCGGCGCGCAGCCCCGCTGGCCGCCTCCAGGCTTTCGGCGAGCACCATGGCGACCGGCTGGCCTTCGTGGCGGATCTCGTCGCCCTGCATCGGCATGAAGCTCTGCGCGGCCGGCGGCTGGTCGTTTGCTTTCAGCCGGGGCATATCCTCGTGCGTCAGCACGCGCACGATCCCCCGTTCCGCGAGCGCCGAGGATGCGTCTATGGCGGCAACGCGTCCGGCCGGAATAGTGGCCGTCACCAATGCGGCGTACAGGAGCTCGGGCGCGACGCGATCCGCCGCGTAGCGAGCGCGACCGGTCACTTTGGCGGGACCGTCCGGTCGGGTCAGCGGTTGGCCGATCATCGTCCGGCCTCCAGCGCGGCTTCGAGCGCACGCAGCGCGGCGTTCTTCGCCAGCGGAATCTTGTGGGCGTTGCCCGACAGCGGCCGCGCCTCGCCGAAGGCGGACTCGATCGCAGCTCGCAAGGCCGCGCGATCGCCGCTCGCGCAGCCTGCGAGCCGCGCTTCGGCGGCGGGAAGCCGCCAGGGCCGGTGCGCGACCGAGCCTAGCGCGAGGCGGGCGCGGCGGATCGCGGCGCCGTCGGTCTCGACCGTTGCGGCGGCGGACACCGTCGCGTATTCGTACGACTCGCGCTCGCGCACCTTGACGTAGGCCGAGCGCGGCGCCGGCGCGGCGAGCTCGATGGCGGTGATCATCTCGCCGTGGCGCAGCACGTTATCGCGCTGCGGCGCGTCCTCCGGCAGGATGTGGAACTGCGCCGCCGGAATGCGCCTGCCGCCCTCGCGGTGCGCGCTGACGAACACCGCGTCGAGCGCGGCGAGCGCCACGGCCGGATCGGAAGGCTGCGTCGCCACGCACTCGTCGCTCCAGCCGAAGATCGCATGCTGGTCGTTGATCCCGTGCCGCGCCGAGCAGCCCGAGCCCGGCTCGCGCTTGTTGCACGGCACCGGCGTCTCGGAGCGGAAGTAGGCGCAGCGCGTGCGCTGCAGCGGGTTGCCGCCGACGGTCGCGAGGTTGCGCAGCTGCGCCGAGGCGGCCTTGAGGATCGCCTGGCTGAGCACCGGATAGTCGCGCGCGAGCGCCTCGTGCTGCGCGGCGTCGTTCAGCGCGACCAGCGCGCCGATGCGCAGCCCGCCCTGCGGCAGCGGCTCGATCCGCCGCAATGCATCGATGCGCGTGATGTCGAGGATGCGCGCCGGCGCGGCGATCCCCAGGCGCAGCCAGTTGAGGAGCTCGGTGCCGCCGGCGAGGAACTCGGTGTCCGGCGCGGCGCCGGTGATGAGAGCCTGCTCGAGGCTCGCGGCGCGGGAATAGGCGAAGGCCTGCATCAGCGGACCTTCGTGCCGGCCGCCGCGCGCACCGCCGCCACGATCTGCGGATAGGCGGCGCAGCGGCACAGGTTGCCGCTCATCCACTCGCGGATCTCTTCCTCGGAGCCGGCGTGGCCCTCGCCGATCAGCGCTGCCGCCGACATGATCTGCCCCGGCGTGCAGAAGCCGCACTGGAAGGCATCGTTCGCGATAAAGGCGCGCTGCACCGGGTGCAGGGCGTCGCCCGCGGCCAGACCCTCGATGGTGGTGACTTCGCGCCCCTCGAGCGAAGCGGCCAGCACCAGGCACGCGTTCACCCTTCTGCCATCCAGGTGCACGGTGCAGGCGCCGCACTCGCCGAAATTACAGCCTTTCTTGGTCCCGGTAAGCTGAAGGCGCTCGCGCAGCAGGTCGAGCAGGGTGACGCGCGCGTCGAGCTTCACGCGCTCGGCCCGTCCGTTCACGCGGAAGCTCACCTCGAGCTCGCCGCTGAACGTCGGCGGCGCGACTTTCTCGGCAACGGTGGTTCCCATGGTCCGGCGCCCGCCGCAAGCGCCGTGCCGCGCGCGGTCACTGCATGCCGCTTGCCCGCGGCTTTCGCACGAACCAAACTGCGCGCGCGAACCCACCCGGGCAAGACGCCTGGCGTGGGTCGCGCTGCGGCTGACCTACTATAGAGGCTTGATGTTCGACGCCGCCGGGCCCTTTTGGCCCTGGGTGACGTCGAAAGAGACCTTTTGGCCTTCTTTCAGCGACTTGTAGCCCGAGCCCTGGATCGAGCTGTGATGGGCAAACAGATCCTTGCCGCCGCCGTCCGGCGTGATGAACCCAAAGCCCTTGGAATCGTTGAACCACTTCACGGTACCGGTTGCCATTTCATTTCCCCTTCTCGAGGCTACGATGTTGACGAGGCTGTCCGAGCCCCGCTGCGGGCACGATGGTCAAGGAAGGGAATCGACTGCCACTCGGGACGCCGCACTAGGCGGGTTGGAAAGGACGCGTATTCACTCTTGAGATCCTGCAGCACGGAATGTACCACGGCATTCGGCCCGCAAACGTGAACTATGACCGCACACTCGATTCCGCAGTCGATCCTTAGGGCCGCGGCGCTGTTTTTCCCGCTTTTCTCCCTGCTGGCGCCGGGCCTCGCCTCCGGGCAATCGGTCTCGGCGGCCGACGCCCGCGCGGTGCGCGCGGTCATCGAGGCCCAGCTCGAAGCGTTCCGGCGCGGCGACGCGCCGCGCGCGTTCTCCTACGCCGCCCCCGGGATCCGCGACAGCTTCGGGACGCCGGAGAAGTTCATGGCGATGGTGCGCGAGCAGTACGCCGTGGTCTACCGCCCGCGCAGCGTGAGCTTCGAAGAGCCCCTGATCGTGGGCGAGGACCTGGTCCAGCCGGTGCGCATGACCGACGGCTACGGCCACGCCTGGATGGCGATCTACCCGATGGCGAAGCAGCCCGACGGCAGCTGGCGCATCAACGGCTGCCACCTCGCGCGGCTCCCGGCGCGGGAGACGTGACGGGGCTCATCGCCCTTCCGGGTTCCACAGCGAGACGACGAAACGCAGCTTTCCCGTGACCCCGGGGGAACGGGGGGGCGTCGCGTCCGCCGTAGCGAACGGAATCGAGACGGCCACCTTGCCGTTCTTGAGCTCTTTCGGCGAAATCGGGGTCGTGCCCTGGCCGACGTTGTCGCTCTGCCAGTCATAGGCCGCCTGCCAGTCGCCGCCTTCCTGCTCGGGCGGCTTCAGCTCGATGACGACCGAATCGCGGAACAGGTACTCGCCCTCGTAATGCCGATCCGGCCAGAACTGCTTGGCGACCTCGTAGTCGGGCACGCGGATCGCGAGCGTGACGCTGTACGCCAGCGTGTCGGATCGCGGATTGACCTTGTAGCGCTTCGCGAGAAAGACCGTCGAAAGATAGACCTTCTCGGGCGACCTGGCCGTGGCCTTCTTCAATACCGAGTGATCCCGGCATGCGACCGAGTCTTCCTCCGCCACGCGTCGGGTCAGATACCACCGCTTGCCGCGCGGCGAAGCGAGCACTTCGATTTGATACAGGGCGTTCAGCTTTCCTGCGGCGTCGTCGCCTTCCAGCTCCTGCGGAACCCGCACGCCTTCGATGTCCAGCCACAGATCGACGCGCACGTCGCCGAACAGAAAGCGCACCAGGTTCTGATACGCCTCTTCGCTGTTGACGATTCCGTAATGGCCCGAATGCGAGCGATAGGCGTATGCCGTGGCGGAGGGCTCGGAGAACACGCCTTTCGAGTTGACCCCCCACACCGAGGCATTCGCGACGCGGACCAGCCCGTCGCTGCCGTTGCCGGCGAACGTGCGCGACAGGCCCGCCGCGACCTCGTAGTCGCTGCGATTGGTTCCCACCATGCAGAAGATGCGCTCGGAGGGAAACAGCTCCTCCGGCATCCAGTCGACGCGCTTGGTCTTCCTGTAGATCGGCTTCAGATCGAGGTACTCGGCCATCCGGTCGCGGCTGAAGTTGTCGATGTCGCTCTTGGTGAGCCATTCCGGAACGTTGATGCCGCCCATCTCGATGCCGTTGTGAGGGGTGGCGTAGGTAAAGAACTTGTCGACGCACTTGCGCGCCTTGTCGGAGCCCAGGCTCTCGTTCTGGAGGAACGCCCGGCACACCAGCCCGCCCATCGAATGAGCGACGAGATAGCAGCGGAAATCGGCCGGCTTCACCGCGTTGTCCGGATTGGCGCAGACGAGCTTTTGCACGCGCAGGATGAGCTCGCTCAAACCTCGCGCGAACTGTTCGATCTTCGGCGTTTCGCCCGTGCCCAGGAGCGTCGAAGCCGAGTCGTAGTAGCGGTAGATGATGACGGAGCGGGTCCTGATCGTGCCGGTGAAGTCCGGATCGTCGATGTCGACGCCGTTCTCGTAGACGTCGCCGTACTGGAAGTCCGACTGCAGCCGTACCAGCGGCGATTCGAAGATGAGCTTGCGCGGCGGCGTCTTCGGATCCGGCGTGGCGCGGATCACGGTCGAGCCGATGTTGAAGCCGCAGAACGGGTCCGCCGTCGTCTCGTCGATTTCGCCGCGGGACATGGCATATCCGCGGACATAGATGATCGGCCAGCCACCATCGGGTTCGCTCATGCTTGTCCTCTCCCGGACGCGCGGATAAACGCGTTCTCGAACTCAAAGAGAACATCATAATCGCGGATCTCTGCCCGGAGCCGCAGCGTGTCCAGCCTCTATTTCAAGATTCGCAAGCGCCTGCCGGCGATCGAAGCCTCGGCGCTCGCGACCATCGGGTTGCTCGGCGCCTCGCTCTGGCTGTTCATTTCGATTGCAGGGGAAGTCCTGGAAGGCGAGACGAGCGCCTGGGATCGCAGATTACTTCTCGCGCTGCGCAGCGCCGCGGACCCGGCGGTGCCGTGGGGACCGGCGTGGGTGCAGGAAATGGCGCGCGACTTCACGGCGCTGGGCGGAGTCGCAGTGCTGACGCTGATGACGCTCGCGGTCGCCGGCTATCTCCTGCTCGCCAGAAAGCGCCACGCTGCCGTTGCCGTATTCGTCGCCGTCGCGGGCGGCCTCCTCCTGAGCAGCCTCCTGAAGCTCGGATTCGACCGGCCTCGTCCCGACCTCGTGCCGCATGGGAGCTTCGTCTACAGCGCGAGCTTCCCGAGCGGACATTCGATGATGGCCGCCGTCACCTACCTCACGCTGGGCGCGCTGCTCGCGCGCGTCCAGGCGAGCGCCGCCATGAAGATCTATCTCCTGTCGGTTGCCGTCCTCCTCACGGTGCTCATCGGAGTGAGCCGCGTGTACCTCGGTGTGCACTGGCCGACCGACGTCGCGGCCGGGTGGGCGGTGGGCGCGGCGTGGGCGCTCCTCTGCTCGCTCGTCATGAGACGGCTGCAAAGACGCGGCCAGGTCGAGCCGCCGGGCGCCGCGGGCGTAGAATCGGGAAGCATGAGCAGCGCAAGGAGGCGCGTATGACGCTGAAAGAAGTGCTGGCGGCCAAGGGCCGCCGCGTGATCACGGTGTCCGCCAAGTCGAGTGTCGCGGACGCGATCCGCACCATGCACGCCGAGCAGGTGGGCTCGGTGGTGGTGCCCGACTCGGGCGCCTGCCCGGTCGGCATCTTCACCGAGCGCGACGTGCTGCGCATGTATGCCGAGGGAGACCGGGACTTCGACGCGCTGCCGGTCGAGTCGCGCATGACCTGCAGCGTCATGTTCGGCCGGCTGTCGATGCCGGTCGACGAGGCGCTGGGGCTCATGACCCAGGGCCGCTTCCGCCATCTTCCGGTGCTCGAGGACGGCAAGCTCCTCGGCGTGGTGTCGATCGGCGACCTGGTGAAGATCAAGCTCGCCGAAACCGCCGAGGAAGCTCAGGCGCTACGCGCGTACATCGCCTCGTAGCGCGCCCCAACAAGAAGCTAGACGGCCTTGATGTTCGCGGCCGCCGGGCCCTTCTGCCCCTGGGTGACGTCGAAAGAGACCTTCTGGCCCTCTTTCAGCGACTTGTAGCCGTCCATCTGGATGTTGCTGTGGTGGGCGAAGAGATCCTTGCCGCCGTCGTCGGGCGTGATGAATCCGAAGCCCTTCGAGTCGTTGAACCACTTCACGGTGCCTGTAGACATAGGTGTCATTCCATTCCTGAATTGCATGTGCGCGGACAAAGCCGAGACGCGCTTCCGGGCGAGATGTTCAAGGGAGGAATCGGACTGCCACCAGGCACCGCTCGTTGGAGCGGTGGAGAGGGACTGCGAATTCACTGCCGAATTCACTGCTTGACTATCCTGCGACGCGCACTGTAACACATCTCCGCGCTGCGCGTGCCAAATCCGCGCTACACCTGGCGCGTCAGGTGCCAGCCGGCGCAGTTGCGGCAGCGATAGGCGCCCAGCGCGGGCAGGTTGCGCCGCTCGATGCAGCGCGCCGCCATCACGAGGGCGTCGACCTGA
The DNA here is from genome assembly GCA_044870335.1 of Burkholderiales bacterium. GTDB lineage: Bacteria > Pseudomonadota > Gammaproteobacteria > Burkholderiales > SG8-39 > SCGC-AG-212-J23. Next base: position 10,594 of record JBIOYV010000119.1, read on the forward strand.
GACCAGTAGCGACGCTTGCTGAGGCAGCTGCGCTCCTTGGAGGACTTGAAGCCGCTTTGCTGGAGGCTTTGCTGGAGCATGCTGGACACCTGCGATTCCTTGATGTTGGGCGCGCAAACTAACACGGTTTTGCCCGCTAGTGGCGCGGGCCTTTGCGGCCGCCCTCGTTCGAGTCCGGCGTGGAGCGCCGCGGCGCGCGCGTGGCGGTGGCCTCGAGGAGCAGTCCCACGGCCTGCAGGAACACCGCCTGCGGCACCTCGTCCTCGCCCGAGAGCATGCGCTCGAGGCTGTCGCTGGAGACGTTGAGAGCGTCGCCCAGCGCGTCGAGCCCGCTACAGAGCTGCACCGCGCGACGCAGCGCCATCATCGGCACTTCGGAGTTCTTCATTCCGCATGGTAACGCCTTGCTGTGCCTCGCCGCCGGCGTGTCGCTATTCGCCTCGCTAGAATGCGCCCTCACCCTCAATCTGAGAGCGCGCATGTTCAAGGAAGGGCTGCTTCAGGGTAAGCGCATCCTCGTCAACGCCGGCACGCTGCTGGTCGCCGCCCTGGTCGTTTCGGGCTGTGCGACCGGCCCCGCATTCAAGAAAGTCGACGAGATCCCGCCGGGCAAAGCGCTCATCTACGTCTATCGGCCGGCTTCCCACGGCGCGGCGGTCGTTCCCGGGCTGGTCTTCAACAAGCTGAATTCCGTTGGCCTCACGTCCTGGGGCTACTACCCTCACTTCGCGGATCCCGGCGCGGTGACGATCGCCGTCATTGCGACCGGACGCAGCCACATCGTGCTGGACGCAAGAGCCGGTGAAACCTACTACGTGCGCGGCGGCACGATTTTTATGGCCATGGGCGCTACTTATGTCGAGCAGGTGTCCGAGGCGGTAGCGCTGCCTCAGCTTGCCGAATGCAAGCGCATCCCCAACGTATCAGGCGTCGACGCCCCACCAGAGCAATAAACGGTGCACAACCCCGCCAGCCCCGAAAAAAGCCCGGCTACGCAGGCCGATCGATGAGCTTCGCCACCCGCTCGCGCAGCGCCTGCAGCCCGAACGAGACGTCCTGGATCGCGCCGTTCACGAAGAAGGTCGGCGTGCCGCGCACGCCGCTCTTCTCGCCGCCGTCGATCTGCTCGCGCACGCGCTGCAGGTAGAGCTGCTCTTCCATCTCGGCTTCGTAGCGCGCCGTGTCGAGCTCGAGGCGCCGCGCGTAGCCGCGCAGATGGTTCGTCTTGAGATGCGCCTGGTTCTCGAGCAGCACGTCGTGCATTGGCCAGAACTTGTCCTGCGCCGCGGCGGCCTCGGAAGCGAGCGCGGCGCTGAGCGCGTGCGGATGTACGCCCTCGAGCGGGAAGTGGCGCCAGACGAGGCGCACGCGCCCCCGCCAGTGCTCGAGAATGAGCTTCACCGCCGGCGCCGCCTGCCTGCAGTTCGGGCATTCGAAGTCTCCGTACTCGACGATCGTCACCGGCGCGTGCTCGCCGCCGAGGAGGTGGTCGGCAGCGGCCACCGGGATCGCGAGCTCGAAGGGACGGCTCATCAGACCTTCACGCCCTCGTCGGCGACCACGCGCTGCACCGCCGGGCGCCTGAGCATGCGGTCCTTGAGCGCGGTGTAGTTCCTGAGCTCGGCCACCGGCAGCTCGCGCCGCACGCCCCAGGCGTAGAACACGAAGGCATAGGGGTCGAGCACCGAGTAGGCGTCGGAGAGCCACTCGCGTCCCGCGTACAGGCCGTCGATCTGCTTCAGGTACTCGTGGAAGCTCTTCTTGCCCATCGCCTGCAGCCCGGGGAACGCCGACTTGTCCTCGGTGTAGCGCTCGGGGCGGCCGATGTGCGCGTGCGCGGGATGCACGCTCGAGGCGAAGAAGCCGATGGTCGAGAGCGCTTTCGCCTCCGACACCGGGTCGAGCGGCCACAGGCCGAAGCGCTTGCCGAGGAACGGCAGGATCGCCGTGTTCTCGGAAAGCGGCGTGCCGTCGTCGAGCCTGAGCGCGGGCACGCGCCCGAGTGGATGGATCTTCAGGTACTCGGGCGCTTTCTGCTCGCCTTTCGCGAGGTCCATCTTCTTCGCCTCGTACTTCTGTCCGCTTTCCTCGAGCACGATATGGGCGGCCATCGAGCAGGCGTTGGGGGCGTAGAAAAGCGTCAGCATCGCGGTGCTCCTGTCGTGGTGGGGGATTACCGAATTCTAGTTCGCGGCCGCGCCGGCGACCAGCCGCTCGATCTCGGCCGCGAGCGCGGCCGCGTCGTTCGCGAAGTAATGCGTGTGGGCGCCGGCGCCCAGGCAGAACTCGCTGCGGTCGCCCGCGCGCTCGGCCGCCACCCGGCCATCGGCGCCGACCCCGGCGACGCCGAACTTCGGCCCGGCGAGCGCCCGGTCGGTGCTCGGCGTCCAGATGAAGCGCCCGACGTAGTCGCCGGAGCGACACGCGTTCACCCATTCGGTCGCGCCGAGCGCCGCGGCGGCCGGAGCGGCGTTGGCGAATACCGGCTCGCGCGCGCCCATCCAGCGGTAGAGCAGCGGAAAGCGCTCCGCGTAGAGGTCGCGCAGCGGCGAGCCGACGGTGACGAGCGAAAGGCGCATCGCGCCGACCAGCTCGCGCAGGCGGCCTTGCGCGTGCAGGTGGCGCAGGAGATCCGCGCTGATCACCGTGCCCTGACTGTGCGCCACGATCACGACGCGCGCATAGCCCGCGGCGCGCAGGTAGGCGAGGAGCGACGCGTAGCGCGAAAAGATCCGCGCGCGCGGCGGGCGCCGGTTCGGCGGATCGGCGAAATAATTGTCGATGTCGAGCACCGCGTCGATGGCGACGCGAAGGCGCCCGAAGGTCTGAGTGAAGCGCGCGCCGAGCGCGGCGAGCGTCAGCGCGCCGCCCGCGAGCCACTTGCCGACCGCGACCAGCGTCTCACCCTCGAACACCTCCAGCACGTCGACGATCCACACGGTGAGCTCGCCGCCGACGCCCATCGTCAGCGTGAAGGTGCGCAGGATGAACGCGAGGTAAAGCACGCTGCCGGCGACCGCGCCGGCCGGCACCAGGTACTTCGCCGCGGTGCCGAGCCCGCGCACGCCGGCCGAGAGCCAGTCGCCGAGCCGCCGCGCCCATGCCGGCGCGTCTTGCCTCACGCCGCCGCGCGGCTCAAGGTTCGCCGTCGGCGAGATCTCCTCCAGGAGCGAGGGCAGGAGCACGAGCAGCGCCGCGGCGAACCCGAGCAGCAGGGCGAGCACCAGCGGCGTGAAGAACGCGCCGAGCGTCTGCACGCGCTCCTCGAGGAAGATCTCGGCCGAGCGGTAGCCGGTGCCGAAGAGGATCGGATGGTAGGGCAGCTTGTCCAGCGCGCGGCCCGCGACGTAGCTCACCACCGACCACAGCACGAGGGAGAGCACCACGAAGAGCGAGCTCGACCCGATGAGCCCGAGCCGCGCGGTGTGGAGCGACGCCTTCGCGGCGCCGTCGCCGCCGCGGCCGAGCCACCCTCCGAGCAGCACGGCGGCGATCTGCACCAGGACGAACGCCGCCCACGCGAGCAATTCGCCGGCGAGCAGCCCTTCGGTCACGTGGAGCGCCGCCGTGACCATCCATTCGAACTGCGTCGTCACGTTCCCGAGCAGCAGCACGCCGTCGATGCAAAGAGCGGCCACGGCGGCGACGACCACCAGGTGGCCGGGCACGCGCACGCCTTGCGTGACGCCGGAGTAGCGCTCGACCAAGTAGGCGCCCAGCAACGTGACCGCGGCCGCGCCGGCCGCGAAGTACAGCCGCGGCACCCATTCCTCGGCCGTGAGCGCGAAGAACGCCGCGCCGACGCTCGCGAGCGCGGCCCCGAGTAGCACGAGCAGCTTGACCCAGCGCCGGAAGCCGGACCGCTCGCGCAACCACGCCAGGCCGGCGAGCGCGGTGAGCACCACCGCCGCCATCCCGAACGCGGCGGCGAGGAGCTGTCCCTGGAGCTGCGGCGCCACGAGCGCCGCCGAGCCGAACGCGAGCATCAGCAGCATCGGGAGCTGCAGCAGGGCGATCGGCCCCTTCATCAGCCACGCCGCCCAGGCGTGGAAGCGCTGCAGGAGGTGCCAGGCCGCTCCGCCTTGCCTCGCGAGCGAGACCTGATCGACCACATCGGCCGCGAGCGTGCTGAGGTGAAAGAAAAGCTGGTAGAGCGCCGACAGCGCGCGCAACCCGCCTTTTCCGAGGCGCGACAGGTCGGCCCAGTACATCTCGTAGACGTCGAGCGCGCGCTGATCCGTCCGGCGGCGCAGCGACACGCGCGTCGCCTCGTAGAGCGCGTCGTCTTCGGGCAGCACAAGGCGCCCGAGCAGATAATCGTTCAGCGCCATGCCGAGATCTTTCGCGCCCTCTTTCGCACCCTTTGCCTCTTGAGGCGAGGGAATGTGCGCCGGCGCTGCCGTTTCCGCGACTTCCGCCTGGTGCGCCTGGTAGAACCCGCTCGGCGTTCCCGGCGCGCGCCTCGCGCGCTCCTGCTTGCGCGCCTCCTGCACCATCGGCGCCGGCGCCGCCGTCTCCGCGAGCGGCCCGCCTCCGGGCTCGAGCTTCTCCACCGGCACCAGCACGCTTTGGATCTCGCCCTGCTCGTAGTGAGCCGTGCCGTGCTCCTCCACGCACAAGAGCCTCGCCACCTCCCTCACCGCCTGCCCGGGCTTTTGATCCGCGATTCCGTGGACCACGACGATGGCGACGCGATCCATTGCTCACGCATTCACGGAGCAGGCAGTGGCGATGCCGTCGTCTGTTCTGAAAAGCACTCGGGCAGTGCAAGTCAACGTCGAGATCATGAGGGCATTCGTGCGCCTGCGCGGAACGCGATCCGGGAGCTCATGGCGCCGCCACAACCTGTATAGATCCGTCCAGCCGGACTGAGACGCGCCCCCCGCTCACCTCCGTGGTCGGGGGGCGTTCTTCTTTGCTTGATGGCCTACTTATCGCCGGCGAAGCAGTAGAACTTGCCGGCGCCGCCGGTCTTCACCAGCGACTCCTGGCTGCAGCCGGCGCTGCCGTGCGAGGAGTTCCACGACTTCATATGGCGCGTGTCCTTGAGCCCCTGGCGGTCGTGGTGGCCGACGATCGCCGAACCCTCGGCGCTCTTCGTCCAGTTGCCGCAGGTGGTGTCGCCGCCCGCCGTGGAGTACATGCCCATGGGATCGGAGCCGGTGAGGATGTCGTGCTGGTTCGGCTGGTCGCCACGGCCCTTCACCTGCTCGCCTTTCTCGGTGAGGGCGGTGTCCTTGGTGACCTTGCTCTTGGCCGAATGCAGGTCGTTCACGTTGCTCGCGACGACTACCCCCTTGGCGTTGCGCCACGGGCCCTTGCCGATGCGGTCGCGCGCGTTGGTGCCGGCCTCGCCGCCGGGCTCGGTGGTGCTGAGATAGGCATGCCAGTTGGTGAGCTTCGAGCCCGCGGCCTTGGCAAGCGCATTGCAGTGCTCATCTGCGCCCTTCAAGCCGCCGAGGTCGGCACCATTGCCCTTGCCTTCGCTCGTCACGAAGAAGGTCATCTTGCCGCCGCCGCCCTTCGCGCTGCTCTTTTTGTCCTGCGCGTATGAGGACGCGCTCATGCCGGCCGAGACCAGGAACACCGCCGCAGCGATTGCCGAAAGCTTCATGAAACCTCCTAGGGGATGAAATTGGGGGAGCCGAAGTGTTGCCGCAATGAGGTCAACAAACAAGGCTTTTCGGATATTCCGCATTTAGTCGCCGCGCCAGCCGGCGTGGAGCGGGAAGTAAAGCCCCCGGCTCGCGCCGCCGAGCGCTGCGGCGTACGCGTCGAGCTGGGCGGCGTAGCGGCTGCGTTCCCGGTCGAGGAACGCCTCGACCGCGGCGCCTTCGTGCCGGCTGGTCTTGAAGTCGACCACCCAGAGCCGGCCGTCGCGATCGCGGAATACGCGATCCATCACGTAGGTAAGCCGGCTACCGGGCGCGTGGACCCGCATCCGGTACTCGCTGCGCGCGAGCGCATGCGGGCCGAGGATCCAGCGCCCGCGCTCGTCGGCGAGCGTGTTCCTCAGCGCCAGGGCGACCGACTCGACTGAGCGCTCGAGCTCCGCCGGAGCGACCCCGCGGCGCTGAAGATCGCGCGCAAACGATTTCCTCAGGGATGAAATGCGGGAGGCGTCCCAGCCACGCAGCTCGTCCTCGGCGATGCGCTGCAGCCAGCGGTGCACCACCGTGCCGACATGGCGCGCGATCTCGCCGGCCCACGAGAACTCGATTCTTTCTTCCCTGGATTCCTCGTGTGGTGCCGTCCAATGCGCCGACTGCGGGAGAGGCACCCGCTCCACGTCGAGCGCGAGCCGCGTGAGGCTGGTGAAAGGCGCGCGCGGCGCGTGCATGAAGTCCATGGCGAGCTGCTCCGGAACCATGCGCGCGTAGTGCGCCTCGGCAACCGGCCACGCGCGCGCGAGGAGCGAGCGCGGCGCCGGCGAGCGCGGCGTGCCGTCGTCCTCGCACTTGGTGCAGGCGAGGAGGTGCAGGCGGTTCTCGGCGCGCGTCGCCGCGACGTAGAGCAGGCGCGCGGCCTCGAGGTCCTCGGCTTCGACCTCGAGGTTGCGCAGGTAGCGGTACGCGAGATCCTCTTCTGCGCCGCTCTCCCTCATCGGAGCGAGAAGCACGCCGCTGGAACGCTCCCTGAACAGGAAAAGCGGCGTATCGCTGCGCCCGGGGCCCTTGTCGAGGCCCGGCACGATGACGCTGCCGAACTCGAGGCCCTTCGCCTTGTGGATCGTCATGATCTGCAGGTCGTCGCCGGTCGCCTCGAGGTCGGGCAGCGCGTAGAGCTGGCGCAGGCTCTCGTCCAGCGCGGCGAGGTCCTCGAGCTCGCCCGCGCGCTCGAGGCTCTCGAGCTCGTCGAGGTAGATCTCGGCGTCCTCGAGGTCGGTCGCGCTTGCCACGCAGGCGGGGCCGCCGAGCGCGAGCCAGACGCCCTCGACCCGCTCTCGAAGAGTCCCGCGGCCGCGGCTCGCGATGGCCGGCCCGAGGATCGCCCTGAATTTTTCAAGCCGTTCGTTCTCTTGAATCAATTCCCACACCGTGGCGTAGCGATCCCCGGCCGCAATCTCATGGAGATCCTGGAGGGATAATCCAGTCCAAGGAGCTCGAAGGATGGAAAGCCAGGCGATGCGGTCGCCGAGATGCGAGAGCGCGCGCGTGAGCGCATAGAGGTCCTGCACTACCTGCTTCTCGCCCAGGTGCTCGATCTCGATGGCGCGGAAGCGGATGCCGGCGGCCTTCAGCGCCGGCACGATGTCGACCAGCGCATCGCGCTTGCGCACCAGGATCGCAGTGCGGTCCTTCGCCTCTCGCACCAGCTCCACCACGCGGCTCGCCTCGGCTTCGCGGTCGGGAAGCGCATGCCAGGTGGCGGCTTCGCCGCCGAGGGTTTTCTGGTCGGGATGGGGGGCGGCCGGCGAATACGGCACCGCCCCCGAGGCCGCGTCGGCTTCCTTCGGCAGGATCCGTGAAAAGGAAGCATTGAAGAATGCGATCAGATTCTTCTGCGAGCGGAAGTTGGTGGAAAGCGTGATCGGCTCGAGCTTCACGGCTCCGAGCCCCGTCTCGCGCGCCTGGAGGAAGAGCGCGACCTGGGCCTCGCGGAAGCGGTAGATCGACTGCATCGGGTCGCCGACGAGGAACAGCGTCCTGCCGTCCCCGTCGGTCCATCCGCTCGTCAGCAGGCTCAGGAGCTCCCACTGCGAGATCGAGGTGTCCTGGAACTCGTCGACCAGGATGTGCTTCACGCGGTAGTCGAGCGCGAGCAGGAGGTCGGTGGGCGCGTCGGGGCGGCCGAGGGCGCGCACCGCGCCTTGCGCCACCTCGGTGAAGTCGGCTTCGCCGAGCTCGCCGAACACCACCTTGAGGTGCGCGGCGGCGTGGGGCAGGAGCCTGAGGATCGTCTCGAGCACTTCCCACTGGTAATCGGTGTAACGCTCGGGCGGCATCTCCTGCAGCGCGATCAGCGCTTCGCGCAGGCCCGGCGTGGCGACGAGCTTCGGCGGAGCGGGTGGACGCTTCGTCCAGGTACGTTCAGTTTTAGTTAAGTATTGCTGGGCCATTTCCACCGACGCGTCCGGATGGATCCGGCGCGCGGCGGCGAGGATGCGCGCGCGCTCGAGCGCGAAGCTCGCCTCGAGCCCGGCGCGGGAACGCGCCGCGCCGGTGGTGCGCAGCCACTGGTCGCGCTTGGCGAGCATCGAAGAGAGCAGCCACACGGCGGTGCCGAGGTTGTTGTCGAGGTGCGCGAGGAGCCGCTCGGCGTCGGGCGAGAGATCCTTCAAGGCGCGCAAGGCCGCGTCGCGATAGTGCGGCCGCGCGTCCTCGACCAGCTCGGGCTGGGCGCCGAAGCGCGCGAGCACCGGCATCTGCCGGGTAAGCGAGGCGCAGAGCGCGTCGATCGTCTGGATGCGCAGGCGATGGCCGAGCTCTTTCGCCTCGGGCGTCGCCTCCAGCACGCGCTGGCGCATCTCCGCGGCGGCCTTGCGCGTGAAGGTGATGGCGAGGATCTCCTCGGGGCGCTCGACCGTGGCGAGCAGCTTGAGGAAACGCCGGACGAGGAGCTCGGTCTTACCCGAACCCGCCGGCGCCTGCACGATGAACGAGCCCCCCGGGTCGAGGGCGGCTTCGCGGGCGGCGGCGTCTGGAAGATCGCTCTTCTTCACGGTTTACGGGCAAGAACTTTGCTCATATCCTTGTTTGGGGGTAAACCCACGTGGCCATCCAGCTCTACGACCTCGCCGCAGCCGAAGACGACCGGCGCTTCTCGCCCTACTGCTGGCGCACGAAGATGGCGCTCAAGCACAAGGGCCTCGAATTCGAGACCCTGCCGTGGCGCTACACCGAGAAAGACCGCATCGAGTTCACCGGGTCCGCCACCGTGCCGGTGATCGTCGACGGCAAGCGTGCGGTCTACGACTCGTTCGAGATCGCGGTGTACCTCGACGAGGCCTATCCGAGCCGGCCGGGCCTGTTCGAGGGCACGGAGTCGCGCGCGCTGTCGCTTTTCCTGCACCACTGGGCGCTGCGCTCGCTCCACCCGCCGCTGCTGCGCGCGATCCTGCTCGACCTCTACCGCCACCTCCACGAGAAGGACAAGGCCTACTTCCGCGAATCGCGCGAGAAGCGGCTCGGCGGGCGGCTCGAGGAAGTCGGCGCCGAGCCCAAGAAATGGCTCGCCGAGTTCCGCGGCGCGCTCGAGCCGCTGCGGCCGGCGCTGGTGCAGAACGCGTTCGTCGCCGGCAAAGGGCCCGGCTTCGCCGACTACATCGTGTTCGGCATCTTCCAGTGGGCGCGCGCGGTATCGCCGCTTCGCCTGCTCGAGCCCGACGACCCGATGTTCAAGTGGCGCGAGCGCATGCTCGACCTCTTCGGGGGTTACGCCCGCGAGGCAAAGGGCTATCCGGTTTGGGCCTGAGGTCGCCATTTCTTTCACTCAGGCGCCTCCTCGTCCTCGACTTCCTCCAGCACGTTGAACTTCTCGTAGACGCGGCATAGCGTCTGCAGGTCGCAGCGCAGGCAGGTCTTGAGGTCGCGCTTGGGGTCGACTGCGGCATCGCCGGCGGCGAAGCCGGCGCCGAGCGCCTCGGTTTCCCTTTTCCACTCGGCGAGGAGCGCGGGCCAATTCTTCGCCGCTCTTACGTTGGGAACCAGGTCCCGCGTTCTGCCAAAGCCCATGAAGCGCATCGCGCCGCGGCGCAGCCTGGCGAACGCGACCGCGGCGAGCTCCTCCGGCGCCGCCACCGCGTAGAGCGGGAGCTGCGGGTCGTCGGGGCGCGGCGGCTCCCAGTCCTTCGGCGTGACGCGGTAGCCGCTCTTGTAATCGATGAGGACGTGGCCGCCCTCGCCTTCGAGGAGGCGGTCCATGCGATCAATTCTCGAGGAAAGCTCGAGGCCGGCGACCGCGACGCTTCTTTGATGTTCCACAAAGAGAACTTCGAATGGCCTGCGCGCCTTCTCCACCGCGAGCCACTCCTCGGCGAGCCTCGCGAGGCGCACGCGCTCGAGCTCGGCGAAGCGGCCTTCGATGCCGGCTTCCGTCACCGCCGCGGCGGCGGCGCGTTCGATCACGGGAGCGAGCTCCCGGCCTTGCAGCGCCGAGCTCGTCTTCAGCTCGGCCCAGATCTCGCGCATCAGGGCATGCAGCAGCTTTCCCCGGTCCGAGGCATCGGGGCCGGCGAGCGGTGCTTCGAGCGGCTCGGCGGCGAGGCGCCAGCGCGCGAACGCGCGGAACGGGCACGCCGCCTGGTCGGCGAGCACCCGCGTGCCACCCCGCACCGGCCCGGGCGGGACCGGGGGGCCTTTCGCATCCTCAAGGGTTTGAAAACTCTTTTTCTTGAACAAGAGATCGCGCAGGCGCGGGAACTCGGGCAGCTCGAGCGTGCCTTCGGGAACGTGCGCGATGAGCGGGCTCGGCGCGAGGTCGCGGTCCTCCTCCTTCGCGGGCCAGGAGACCACGACTTCGGCCGCCGCGGCGAGCCATTCTTCGGTGAGGCGGCGATCGAGCGCGGCGGAGGTTTCCGGCGAGGCCTGCGGCACCCCGGCCTTCTTCTGCAGGGCCACCGGGATGAACGGATTCGGACGCGCATCGAGCGGCCAGGCCGCGTCGGTCAGCCCGCTCACCCACAGGCAATCGAAGCGCAGCCCCGCCGACTCGAGCACGCCGAGGACCTGGATCGGCGCCGCCGGGGCGTCGGCGGCAGGCTGGAACAGCGTCTCGCCGCAAAGATGCGCGAGCGAGGCGAACGCCTGCTGGATCGGGACCGGCTTCGAAACGCGCTCCAGCTTCGCCAGCTCGCCGAGCGTCTCGTGCCACTTGGCGATCGCCTGGAACTCGTCGGAATCGGCCGCGCGTTCGCCGGGGAAGCCCGCCGCCTCGAGCAGCGCCGAGAAGTGCCGCGCCCAGCCTGAAAACGTGTTTTTGGATTCGGTTCTGAGCTGAAAAACCCTTTCCAGGCATTGCCGCAGGAGAGAGCAGTGCCCTGCCGAGGCCACCAGCTTGGGAAGCGAGACGCCCGCGCCCAGCGTCTCGCGCAGGTCGCGATCGAGCCGCGCGCGGCGCGTCATCTCGGTCTCGGCGCCGCCGAGGAAGGGCGAGCGCACCAAGCGGCTGATGCCGGCGAATTCGATCTCCTGGAACGAAAGCCGGATGAGGCTCAGCGCGAAGTGCACCGCAGGCGCCTGCGCGAGCGGCTCGCCGAGCGAGACGTTGAACGGCATCGCGCTTTTCGGCGCACCAGGCAGGTTGTAGCCGGGCTGCATGACCCGCGAGAACACCCGCACCGCCTCCTTGCGCCGCTTGGCGAGGTCGGGCACGACGACGCCGATGCGGCTCGCGCCCTCCTCCAACCGCGCGCGCGCCCAGGCTGCGGCGCATTCGAGCTCCTGGCGAGCCGAGCGGAAAGCGAGCTTCACCGCGCGGCCGGCGCCGCCCTCTGGAACGCAGTGCGCGAAGGGAAAGCGGGAAAGGAAATCCTTCGTCTGCGGCGGAACGATGTCGAACGCGTAGGCGACCAAGAGGTTGGGTCTTATCAGATCCTTCATCCACCCCAGGATGAAATCCGGAAGACGTGCGGCGTCGATCTCGCCGTGCGTGCGCACCTCGTATTGCCTCGTCCACTCGCGGAACGCCTGTGCGTCGTCGCCGCCCGGGCCGGCCGGGATGCGCCAGGCGTGCGCGAGCCGCCACGCTTCGCGGCACTGCGCGGCGGTCTGCGCGATGGAAAGGAGATCCGAGCCGGCGAGGATCCCCTCCCAGATCGCCTGCTCCTGCGCCGGGCTGAGAAGCAGCGGCAGGTCGCGCTCGAGATAGAACGCGTCCTCCCACAGCCGCGAGACGAACGCGTCGAGCGGCAGGATGTCGGGCGCTTCCCACGACGGGAGGCCGCGCGCCGCCTGGTGGACGTCGAAATCGGCCACGAGGCTCTGCGCGAGGCGGCGGTTCGGCGTCACCACCGTGATGCGCGCGGCGTGGCCTTCGGCGAGGCGCGCGAACAGATCGGACTTCGAAATGGCCTGCGCCATGCGGCCGGGTTCTAGCGTTCGAGAATCGCGGTGACCCCCATGCCGCCCGCGGCGCAGATGGAGATGAGGCCGCGGCCCGAGCCGCGCTCGGCGAGCTGTTTCGCGAGCGTCGCCACGATGCGCGCGCCGGTGGCGGCGAAGGGATGGCCGATGGCGACGCTCGAGCCCTTGGGATTGAGCTTCGAGCGGTCGATGGCACCGAGCGCACCCGCCCGGTTGAGGCGCGTTCGACAATACTCGTCGGATTCCCAGGCTTTCAGCGTGCAGAGCACCTGCGCGGCGAAGGCTTCGTGGATCTCGTAGATGTCGAAGTCCTGCAGCGTGAGCTGGGCGCGGTCGAGCATGCGCGGCACCGCGTAGGCCGGCGCCATGAGCATGCCTTCCTTCGGCCCCGCGATCCCGACGAAGTCCACCGCCGCCGCTTCTGA
>JBIOYV010000120.1:0-27774 GCA_044870335.1 Burkholderiales bacterium
ACAGCAGGTATCCGGGGATATCGATCGATATCCCGAACACATGCAGTGGCGCGGAGGCCGATAAATTCCAAAGGATGACCGCGAACGATGCGAGCGTGACGGTTGCATTCAATAAACTCAATCCGATCGGAAGTATGCCGATCCCTGTCGCTCCCGCGTCGATGAATTGCTTGACGTCTTCGGCGATGCGTTGGTCGGGGTTATCGGCGGCGTCGCCAAGCAGCTGCATCCGGTAATGATTGGATCCGGCGAGCCATTTCTCGAGATAAGCCCGCGTTAGCCAGCGGCGCCAGCGGATCTGAAGCCACTGATTGAGATAGAGCTGATAGACCGCGAGAAAAATGTATGCCGTTGCGAGGACGCAAAAGTATCCGAGCTGGTAGACGAACGCGTCCCAGTTCTTGTCCTGCAGAGCGTTGTAGAAATTATTGTTCCACGAATTGAGCAGCACGTTTATTCCGACGATCGACAACTCGATGGCGATCACCGCCGCCAGCAGAATGCGGCCGGGCCACTTGTCCTCGGAACTGAAATAGGGACTGGCAAGTCGCCAGATGATGGCGAGCGTCGAGAACATGCCTCTCACTGTCGTCTCCTGTCGGGACTGGAAATCCGGTAGCCATGTGGCCGGCTTTTTCGACTAATGGCCAGTGCGGATGATCTACTTCTTCCGGATTTGCCGATAAAATGGGCTTTATATGGGGTGTCTGAAAGGCTGGCCGTGGTGGGCGATAGCTGCTCATTATTGCTTCCGGGCCCCGCACACCGTACGATTGTGGTAAGGGTTTGCCTGATCCGAACGGAAGTCGGGCCATGGAATAAGACCCGACGACAATTGTTCAAAGAATAAATCAATCTAAGGGAGGGTACGAAATGGTCAAAAACAAACAGTCTACGGCTGCGACTCGCCGCAAGTTCCTCGGTGGAGCCGCTGTCGCCGGCGTGGCGACTATCGCTATGCCGCAGGTCTCGCGCGCGCAGACCGTCACCCTGAAGATGCAGAGCGGCTTCGGCCCGACTGACATCCTCAGCGATTACGGCCGTGACTATGTTGCCAAGGTCAACGAGATGGGTGGCGGTCGGCTGAAGATCGACTTCCTTAATTCGGGCGCCGTCGTGAAGCCGTTCTCGGTGATGGACGCGACGTCGGACGGCGTGCTCGATGCAAACTGGAGTGTGCCGGCCTACTGGTATGGCAAGCACCGCGCCGCCTCGCTGTTCGGCACCGGTCCCGTTTACGGCACCAATGCCGATCAGTACATGAGCTGGTTCTATTACGGCGGCGGCGATGCGCTCTATCGCGAGCTGACGCAGAACATCCTCAAGCTCAATGTCGTCGGCTACTTCTCGTTTGCCATGCCGACACAGCCGCTCGGCTGGTTCAAGAAGGCGATCAACGGGCCGGAAGACTTCAAGGGCATGAAGTATCGCACCGTGGGTCTCGCCTCCAACGTCATGCAGGCGATGGGCGCGAGTGTCGCTCAGTTGCCTGGGCCGGAAATTCTGCCGGCGATGGAAAAGGGTGTCATCGACGCGTTCGAATTCAACAACCCGACTTCGGACAGCCGCTTCGGCGCCCAGGACGTTGCCAAATTCTACTACCTGGGCTCCTACCATCAGGCGTCCGAAGCCATCGAAGTTGTCTACAACAAGGGCAAGTTCGACGCGCTGGCCAAGGAACAGCAGCAGATCCTCAAGATCGCCGTGCAGGCGACCTCGGCTGATGGGGGCTGGAAAGCCTGGGACATCTACTCGAAGGACCTCGAAACCCTGCAGACCAAGCATGCCGTGCAGGTCAAGCGCACGCCGGTGTCGGTCTTTAAAGCGCAGCTCGCTGCGTGGGACAAAGTCATTACCGAAGTCACGGCGGATTCGGCTCAGGGTCCGTTCATCAAGAAGGTCCTCGACAGCCAGAAGGCTTGGGGCAAGCGGGTTGGCTTCTACGCGATCAACAACGAAGCCGACTTCAAGTCTGCCTACGAGCACTACTTCGGCGCGATGAAGGTCTGATCAAGTCACAACAATCGCCGGGGTGGCAACGCTGCCCCGGCGAATTGTATTTCGCACAAAACGACGAGACCCTCCCTGTGGAAAAAATTCTTCTTTTTATCGACCGACTGAGCGCGGGCGTGGGTAAGGCGTTCGGCTGGTGCATCATTATCATGACGCTGGGCACCTGCTACGAGGTGTTCGTGCGCTATGTGTTGCGCGCGCCGACCAACTGGGCGTTCGATCTCAGCTATTTCATGTATGGCGCACTGTTCATGATGGCCGGCGCCTACACGTTGTCACGCAATGGCCATGTACGCGGCGACTTCGTCTATCGGATGATGCCTTATAGGGTGCAGGCCTCAATCGACCTCGTGCTCTTCATCATCTTCATGGGGCCAGGCATTGGCGCACTGTTTTTTTACGGTATTCCCTACGCAGAAATTTCCTGGCAGATCCACGAGGTGAGCATCTACAGCCCGACCGGCGCGCCGGTCTATCCGCACAAGACGCTGATTCCGATCGCGGCATTTTTCCTGCTGTTGCAATGTTTTGCCGAAATCGTTCGCTGCGTCATCTGCATTCGCGACGGTGTATGGCCGCAACGCCTCCATGACGTCGAAGAAATGGAATCTGCAATTCTGGCCGAAGCGGCGGACCGCCGGCGTATCGAAGAAGAGATGCATGTGGGGGCTGCGCGATGATGTTCACCAATCCCGAGATCGGGATCATCCAGCTAGCCTCGTTCATTGTCATAATCCTGCTGGGCTTTCCGATCGCCTTCACGCTCGTCGCGATGGGCGTGTTCTTCGGCTACTACGCGATGGGTCCGCGTATCTTCAACCTGCTCGTCACCAATACCTATGACGTGATGTCGAACGACGTGCTGACTGCGGTGCCCCTGTTTTTGTTCATGGGATACGTGGTCGAGCGCTCGAACATCTTGGACCGGCTCTTCTATTCGATCCAGATGGCGATGCGCAGAGTCCCGGGCTCGCTCGCTGTGGCGACGCTGATCACCTGCGCGCTGTTTGCGACCGCAACCGGCATCGTCGGCGCGGTGGTGACGCTGATGGGCCTGCTTGCGTTTCCGGCCATGCTCAAGGCCGGCTACAACATCAAGGTTTCCGCCGGAGCGCTGACCGCCGGCGGCTGCCTCGGCATCCTGATCCCGCCTTCGGTGCTGCTCATCGTCTACGGCGCGACCGCGGGCGTGTCGGTGGTGCAGCTCTATGCGGGCGCATTCTTCCCGGGCTTCATGCTGGCGTCCCTGTACATCGGCTACATCATCGTGCTCGCGAAGTGGAAGCCGAGCCTCATGCCGCCGCTCCCCGAGAGCGAGCGGCGCGTGCCGCTGCCGCCCCGGGTGCAGCCGCTGGCGGCGCGGGGCGGAAACGCCCTCGCGGCTTCGTGGCGCGCGCTCGTCGGCCAGGACCGCGCCGGGGTGGCGAGGCGCACCGTCTTCGCGCAGTTCCTCGTCTCGCTGTTGCCGGCGCTGGCGATCGCAGCGGTCATCGTGGTGTGCTACCGCATCGGCACCGCGCCTGAAGTGCAGGCGAGCACCGCGGGCCTGGTCGAAGCGGGCGGCGCGATCGCCGCCGACGCGAGCGCCTCGGAGCAATCGAGCGGGCTGATCGGCGCGCCGGCCGAGGAGGAAACGCAGGATCAACAGAAAGCCGGAGAACTGGCGCCGCCTCCGGGCGCCGAAGCCGAGAAGAAGCCCGCGGCCGAGGCCGCGCCGGCACCGTCGGCGACCGCGGCACCCGCGGCCGCGGCGGCAACACGGGTTCCCGCGCCGACGTGGTTCTATGTCCTGCTGGGCATCGGCATCGCCTCCATCTTTCTCGTCTACTGGCTGTGGAGCTGGGAGCGGCTCCAGGTCTTCAAGCTGCTGCTCACGTCGTTCTTTCCGCTGGCGCTGCTGATCCTCGCCGTGCTGGGCTCGATCGTGGTCGGCCTGGCGACGCCGGCAGAGGCGGCGGCGGTGGGCGCGTTCGGCGGGTTCGTGCTGGCCTGGATCTATCGCTTCATCACCCATTGGCGGGAGCGGCCGGCGGGAGCGTCGGCGGGCAAGGTCCTCGGGCGCACGACCCGGGAGTTCGGCAGGCTGATCAAGGAATCGTGCTTCCTCACCGCCAAGACCAGCGCGATGGTGTGCTGGCTGTTCGTCGGCTCTGGAATCTTCTCCGCCGCCTTCGCGCTGCTCGGCGGGCAGGAACTGATCGAGAAGTGGGTGCTGTCGCTCGACATGACGCCGCTGCAGTTCATGATCCTGGCGCAGTTCATCATCTTCATCCTGGGCTGGCCGCTCGAGTGGACCGAGATCATCATCATCTTCATGCCGATCTTCATCCCGCTCTTGCCGCACTTCACCCCGGCGGGCTTCACGCCGGACCAGTTCGCGCTGTTCTTCGGCCTGCTGGTGGCGCTCAACCTGCAGACCGCATTCCTGTCGCCGCCGGTGGCGATGGCGGCCTTCTACCTGAAGGGCGTATCACCGCCGCACGTGACGCTGAACCAGATCTTCGCCGGGATGATGCCCTTCATGGGGATCCAGGTCCTCGCGATCGTGCTGCTCTACATGTTCCCGCAGATCGGGCTGTGGCTGCCGAGCGTGTTTTACGCGAGATGAGACGCTCGATGAACGACGCTCGATGATGCTCTCCGCGGCGCAGGCCGCGCGCGAAATCGCTGACGGCAGGCTGACCTCGGAAGAGCTGGTGCAGGCCTGCCTCGAGCGCATCCGCGGGCTCGAGCCGAAGGTCCAGGCGTGGACGTTCCTGGACGAGGAGCACGCGCTGGCGCAGGCGCGCGCGGCCGACGAGCGCAAGCGCTCGGGCGAGCCGATCGGGCCCCTGCACGGGGTGCCGGTGGGCGTGAAGGACATCTTCGACACCGCCGACATGCCGACCGAGAACGGCACCGTGCTGCATCGCGGGCGCACGCCGCGTCACGATGCGGCCGCGGTGAAAAGCCTGCGCGCCGCGGGCGCCGTGATCCTCGGCAAGACGGTCACCACGGAGTGCGCTTATTTCTCTCCCGGCAAGACGCGCAATCCGCACAATCCCGAGCACACGCCCGGCGGCTCCTCGAGCGGCTCGGCCGCGGCGGTCGCCTGCGGCATGGTCCCGGTGGCCCTCGGCAGCCAGACTGCCGGTTCGGTCATCCGTCCGGCCGCCTTCTGCGGCGTGTTTGGCTTCAAGCCGACGCACGGGTTGATCCCGCGCACGGGTGTCCTGCAGCTTTCACGCACGCTGGATCACGTGGGTTTTTTTTCAAGAAATGTGGAGGATCTCGCCCTGCTCGCCGAGGTGCTGCAGGGATACGACGAGGGCGACCCCGATACGCGGCCGCGCGCGCGCATCCCGTTCCGCGAGCTGGCGGCCGAGGAGCCGCCGATCCCGCCGGTGCTCGCTTTCATCAAGACGGCGCACTGGGACCGGGCCGACCCCGACACGAAGGAGGCCTACGGCGAGCTGATCGAGGCGCTCGGGGAGCGGGTCGAGGAGGTCGAGCTCTTCCCGAGCGCCCAACATGTCTGGGAGTGGCAGCGCACCATCATGGCGGCCGAGATGGCGGCGAACCTCGAGCCCCTATGGAGAGCGGGCAGGGACAAACTCTCGCCGCAGCTTCGCGAGCTGTTGGAGCGCGGCCGGGAAGTGCGCGCAATCGACCATCAGCGCGCGCTGCGCGCGGTGGAACCGGTGCGCGCGAGCCTCGATGAGCTCTTCATGGAGCGCTACGACGCCATCCTGACGCCGCCCGCGCTCGGCACGGCGCCCCGCGGCCTTGGAGCCACCGGCGATCCGGCGTTCTGCGTGCCGTGGACGCTGCTCGGAATGCCCGCGGTGTCGCTGCCTCTGATGCAGGGTGCGAACGGCCTGCCGCTCGGCGCTCAGCTCGTCGGGCGCAGGGGGTTCGACGCGCGCCTTATGCGGACAGCGCGCTGGCTGGTCGCGAAGCTGGCCTAGTCGAAAGCGAATAGCAGAGCCGGCGCAGGCGCCCGAGCTCGGCGGCCTCGACGAGCTGCCGCAGGAAGGCGATGTTGCGCTCGATCTCCGACTGGTACGGGTTCGGGCCGTCGAAATGGGCTTCGGCGAAGCGGTCTGCGCCGCCGAGCTTCTTGTCGATGCGGGCGCGCGCCACGTGCTCGTAGAAGCCGGGCGTCTTCAGCATGAGATCCGCCGCCGAGGCGTAGCGCACCAGCTCGCGGCCGTCGGCGAACCTCTCGCGCGCGATATTGGCCCAGACGAACTCGGCGTAGAGGAAATCGCGGCATTTCTCCAGGTACATCCGATCGGACATCTGTCCGATGAGGTCCGCGGTGCCGACCATCCATCCGAGCATGCGCTCGTGCGGCCTGGCGACCTGGATCTCGTCGAGGTCCATCTCGTAGCCGGTGAAATGCACCAGCCGCGCCGCGAGCCCGGCCTCGGCGCCGAAGCCGATCTGCGGCAGGTACGCGGCGGCGAACTCGGCGCTGCGGCTGACGTGCACCTTGGTGAACACGGCCCCGTTGGCGACGTGGCTCTCGCTCGCGCGCCTCAGGTAGCCCGTGTCATGAAGCATCGCGACCAGGACGCCGAGCGCGGCGCGGCGCGGGCCGAGGCGCTCGCTCGGCGCGCACACGCGCTCGTGGCCGTCGATCAGCCTGGCCATGGCGAGCGTCATGTCGAGCGTGTGGCGCACGTCGTGGTAAAGCGTGTCGCAGGCGAGGTAACCGGGGAAGCGGCCGTCGAACAACGCCTGGAGATCGTCGAATGCCCGCGCCAGGGCGGTGAAATCGCTCCCCGGATAGCGCGCGGCGAAGAGCGCGACCACCGCATCGCGCACGCTCTGCGCATCCTCCACGTTCACGCGATTCGTGACGTCGTTCCGGTTGAGCCTGTCGTGCATGGTCCGCGAGATTATCTGCCGGCGAAGAGAGTGGCAATGGGAGTCGAGTACCAATGGGAGCCGGCCGTTAAGCCGGGTTCTGTGCCCGCGGACAGGGTTGCCCCCGCCGCGCCGGCAGCCATTCCTCTGGGCCGTGACTTACGTCACGGCTCTAGCCACCTACCCGCAAGCCTCGGCCGAGCCGGCCTGTAGTGCGTGATTTTCTACACACTTCGCTTGCCTATTTGGTGTTGCTCCGGATGGAGGTTGCCGCGTTTCACCCCCCGGCCGCCGCAGGCTTGCACCGGCGGTGCTATCTGACCGGGGACTCGTCTCTGTGGCCCTCTTCGTCACGTCGCCGTGCCAGGGCGTTACCCTGCATCCCGCTCTGCGGAGCCCGGACTTTCCTCTGTAGCCGTACGAACGGCACAGCGGCTGCCTGGCCGACTCCCGTTGCAATTTTACCGCCGCAGGAACACTCTATAAAGCCGCAAATCTCGGAGGTGAGTCATGCGCAGGCGCCTCTACTTTCTGCTTCCCGACGTCGAAAGCGCGCGCCGCACGGCAGACGACCTGCTGCTCGCACGCGTGGAAGACCGCCACATGCACTTTCTCGCCCGGCGCGGCACCGATCTTGCCGAGTTGCACGAGGCCGGCTATTTCATCAAGACCGATTTCATGCACGGTGCAGGCGTCGGCCTCGGCCTGGGCGCGCTCGGCGGCGCCGCGCTCGGCGCGCTGATCGTGCTCAATCCGATCGAGGGAACGCAGCCGCACCCGCTGTGGTTCTTCGTCGCGGTGCTCGCGGGCGCGCTCCTCGGCGCGTGGGTGGCGAGCATGGTCGGGGCTTCGGTGCCGAATTCGAAGCTGCGCCAGTTCCAGCGCGAGATCGAGGCGGGCAAGGTGCTGCTGATGGTGGACGTGCCTTACGACACCGTCGATGACATCCGCGAAGTGGTCAATGCACGGCATCCCGAGGCGGTGCCCGCGGGACAGGTGCGTCCCTATCCGGTGTTCCCCTAGGAGAACGCCCTTTTTTCCCTGAACGGGCGGAAGTAGCGTTCGTCGTCGTAGAACTCCGCGCGGCGGCTGTCCGCCAGCCAGTCCGGATAGCCGAACACCGGCAGCGGGACGGCAAGCTCCGGCGTCGCGTCCGCGGGCAGCGCCGCGAGCCAGGCGTGCGCCGCAGCGTCCGCATCGGCGCCGAATGGAACGAAGATGGCCTTGCATGCGATGCCCGGCCAGGGCTTCAGCGCCTGTTCGAGCGTCGCATGGCCGAGCACGCGGAACCGCATGCGGCATAGCACGCGGGCGCGCTCCTCCCAGAAGAGCTCCTTCCAGCGAAAGCCGCGCACGAGCGCGACCAGCTCCGCGTCGTCGCACTGGACGATCGCGCCGCCTTCGTCGAGCAGCGTGAGGAGGTCGCGGCGGCGGCCGCGGCGGCCGCGCTCGCGGGGAATTTCCTCGGCGTGCAGCGCGTTGAGCAGCGCTTTCGTCCTCGGGAACGCGAGCCAGGCGAGCGCGTTGAACAGGTCGTGCAGGTTGCCCGCGCGCGAGCGCACTTGGCCGGTCTCGAACAGGTGGACCTCGTAGTACGGATCGGCGGGTGCGGGCGGCACGAACCGCACCGGGCGCCCGGTTGCGGTGCGGAGATCGCGCTCCTCCGACAGGGCGTTGAGGCGCGCGAGCGAGCGGTCCTCGCCGAGGCGCTGGAGCCAGGGCCGAACCGCATCGAAGATCGGGTGGGCTAGGCGAGCTTCCAGGGAAGGGTCTCGCCGGCGCGCAGCGGAACCAGATCGGCGCCGCCGAACTTCAGCCGCTGCGGCACGGTCCAGTCCTTGCGAGCGAGGGTGACGGTGCCTTCGTTCGGCGGCAACCCGTAGAAGCTTGGGCCGAACTCGCTCGCGAAGCCTTCCAGGCGCTCGAGCGCGCCGGCTTCCTCGAAGGCGATCGCGTAGAGCTCGAGCGCCGCGTGGCCGGTGTAGACCCCGGCGCAGCCGCAGGCCGCCTCCTTGTCGCCGCGCGGGTGCGGCGCGCTGTCGGTGCCGAGGAAGAACTTCGGGTTGCCGGAAATCGCGGCCTCGACCAGCGCCTCGCGGTGCTCCTCGCGCTTGAGCACCGGCAGGCAATAGTGGTGCGGCCGGATGCCGCCCATGAAGAGCGCATTGCGGTTCATGAGCAGATGATGCGCCGTGATCGTGGCCGCCACGTTGCGCCCGGTGACTTCCACGTACTGCACTGCCTCGCGCGTGGTGATGTGCTCGAGCACGACCTTGAGGCTCGCGAAGCGCTCGACCGTGGGGCCGAGCACTTCCTCGATGAAGGCCTTCTCGCGGTCGAACACGTCGATGGCCGGATCGGTCGATTCGCCGTGGACGAGCAGCGGCAGGCCCAGCTCCTCCATCTTCTCGAGCGCGCGAAAACAGCGCGACAGGCGCGTGACTCCGGCGTCCGAGTGCGTGGTGGCGCCCGCGGGGTAGAGCTTCACCCCGTGCACCCTGCCGGAGAGCTTGGCGCGCGCGATCTCTTCCGGCGGGGTGTCGTCGGTGAGATAGAGCGTCATCAGGGGTTCGAACGCCGCGCCCTCGGGCAGTGCCGCGAGGATCCGCTCGCGGTAGTCGAGCGCCTCGTACGTGGTACGCACCGGCGGCTTCAGGTTCGGCATGACGATGGCGCGTGCGAACTGGCGCGCGGTATCGGCGAGAACCGACGCCATCGCCGGGCCGTCGCGCAGGTGCAGATGCCAGTCGTCCGGGCGCCTCAGTGTGAGCCGGTCCATCGATTCGATTTTACTTCGCTCGCTGGAGCGCCTTCTGGTAGAGCAGACGCCTGGGAAGCCCCGTGATTCGCGCCGCAATCCTCGCCGACTCGCTCGGCGCCATGACCTCGAGCAGCACCTCCAGCGTGCGCTCGGCATCGATTTCCCTGGATGGCCTGGGCTCGCCTGGGGCAAGGACGAGGACGAATTCACCCTGAATACGGTCAGGCTTGGCGAGCAGCCAGCCGGCGGCGTCGCCTAGCCTCATTCGCTCCATCTCCTCGAATTTCTTTGTGAGCTCGCGGCCGATCGCAATCTCGCGCTCGGGACCGAAGCGCGCGGCGAGGTCCCGCAGCGTCTCGAGAATCCGGTGTGGCGCTTCGTACACGATCAGCGGACAGTCGACCTCGAGCCCCTCGAGGGCCTTCCTGCGGGCGGCGGCGGAAGCGGGCAGGAAGCCGGCAAACAGAAAACGGTCGGCGGCGAAGCCCGCCGCGGAAAAAGCCGCGGCCGCCGCGCTCGGGCCGGGCACCGGGCTCACCTTGATGCCGGCGCGATGCGCTGCCTCGACCAGCAGCGCGCCCGGGTCGGACAGCGCCGGCGTGCCGGCGTCGCTCACCAGGGCCAGGTTCTTTCCTTCCTTGAGCAGATTCAGCAGCTTGCCCGAGGCGGCGCGCTCGTTGTGCTGGTGCAGCGCGACGCTCGGCGTCTCGATGCCGTAGCGCGCGAGCAGCGTGCGCGTGGTGCGCGTGTCCTCGCACGCCACGAGGTCGGCGCTGCGCAGCACGTCGAGCGAGCGAGCGCTCGCGTCGGCGAGGTTGCCGATCGGCGTGGCTACGACGAAGAGGATTCCGGACATTGGGAGTAAACCTTGGGCGGAGCGTGCCGTTAAGCCTGCCATGAACCGTGCGGGCGCGCGAGCGGAAGACCGGTGTGCCGAGCTGATGCGGGGCTCGGGACTGCTGCTCATCGAGCGCAACTGGCGCTGCCGGCTCGGTGAAATCGATCTCATCGCAGAGGAGCGTGGCGTGCTCGTGTTTGCGGAGGTGCGCATGAGGCGTGCGTTTGGCTACGGCGGCGCCGGGGAGAGCGTAACCGCGGCGAAGCGCGGCCGGCTCCTCGCGGCGGCGCGGCTTTACCTGTCGCGCAGGCCGCAGGCGCATTGCCGCTTCGACGTCTTCCTGGTCGACGGCCCGGCCGGGGACATCAAGTGGATCCGCAATGCCTTTGGCGAGTAGGTGCGCGCCGTTTCTGCTCTCGATCAGCGTCGCGGGCAGCGCTCTGGCGCAGGATGCTGCCGGCGGCGTACGACTGCTCGTCCAGAGTGCGCCGCTCGCGGGCTTTCGCTACCATGCGGCCGCGGAGGTATGGCCGGAGCTGCGCGTGGGCGACGCGCTCGGCCTCGAGCGCGAACCCGATAACCCGCACGATCCCAACGCGATCGCCGTGACGTGGCGCGGCCGCAAGCTCGGCTATGTGCCCAGGCGCGACAATGCCACGCTCGCGTGGGGCCTCGACCGCGGCGCGGCGCTGCAGGCGCGCATCAGCCGCCTCGCGCCGCACCCGAATCCCGCCCGGCGCATCGAGATCGAGGTGTTCGTCGAGTGACGGTGTAGAATCCGGCGCCGTGAACGAAGCACTTGCCGCGCGCGTGAGCGCGCAGTTTGCCGAAAGCGCCCAGCTCAAGCTCGACGCGGCGCGCCCGCTGACCGAGCCGATCGCGCGGGCAAGCGCGCTCCTCGCCGAAACCCTCAAGAGGGGCGGCAAGGTGCTCGCCTGCGGCAACGGCGGCTCCGCCGCGGACGCGCAGCATTTTGCCGCCGAGCTCCTCAACCGCTTCGAGATCGAGCGCCCGCCGCTTGCCGCGGTGGCGCTCACCACCGACAGCTCGACGCTCACCTCGATCGCGAACGACTACGCCTACGAGGAGGTTTTCTCCAAGCAGGTGCGCGGCATCGGCCGCCGCGGCGACGCGCTGCTCGCCATCTCGACCAGCGGCAACTCGCGCAACGTGGTGGCGGCGATCCAGGCGGCGCACGAGCTCGGTGTGCGCGTGGTGGCGCTCACGGGCGCGGGCGGCGGCAAGATGGCCGCGCTGATCGCGCAGGACGACGTGCATATCTGCGTGCCGCACAAGCGCACCGCGCGCATCCAGGAGGTGCACCTGCTTGCGCTGCACTGCCTGTGCGACGGCATCGACTACCAGCTTTCCCAGAGCCCCGCATGAAATCTCTCGCAGTGCTGCTTTCCCTTGCCGCCGTGCTGCTGCTCGCGGGCTGCCCGGCCGCCATCATCGGCGGCGGCGCCGTGGCGTACGGCACCATCGAGGACCGGCGTACTTCCGGCACCATGATCGACGACGACAGCATCGAAACGCGCATCGCCCGGTCCGTGCGCGAGCGCTACGGCGACAACACGCACGTGAACGTCACCTCGTTCAACCGCTCGGTGCTGCTGACGGGCGAAGTCCCGGAGGAAGCGCGGCGCGCGGAGATCGAGAAGCTGGCGCAGGGCGCGGGCAACGTCCGCAACATCACCAACGAGCTGCAAGTGGGCACGCCCTCGTCGCTCGGCGCGCGCGCCAACGATTCCTACATCACCACCAAGGTGAAGGGGCGAATTCTCGACAGCCACAAGGTCAACCCGATCCACGTCAAGGTTGTGACCGAGGCAGGCGTGGTGTACCTGATGGGCATCGTTACCGAGCAGGAGGGCGCCGACGCGGTCGACGTCGCCCGCAATACCGGCGGCGTGGTCAAGGTGGTGCGGATCTTCGACCTGTGCAAGGCCGGCGATGGGGTCTGTCCTGCGAAGTGAAGCCGCCTGCCTTCGAAGGCAAGATCCGTTCGCCCGAGCAGCTCGCGCGCTGGACCGGTGAGCTCGGCCGGCCGCTGGTGTTCACCAACGGCGTGTTCGATATCCTGCACCGCGGCCACGTGACTTACCTTGCCCGCGCGCGCGACCTGGGCGCGGCGCTGCTCGTCGCGCTGAACGGCGATGCATCCGCCAGGCGACTGGGCAAGGGCGCCGAGCGGCCCATCAACCCGCTCCAAGACCGGCTCGCCGTCGTCGCCGCGCTCGCAGCGGTGGATGCCGTCACCTGGTTCGACGAGGACACGCCGGAGGCGCTGGTCGCCGCGGTCGGACCCGAGGTCCTGGTGAAGGGCGGCGACTGGCCGGTGGAGCGCATCGCGGGCGCGGCGCAGGTGCTCGCCCGAGGCGGGCGGGTGCTCTCGATTCCGTTCGAGCACCAGCGCTCGACCACGCGCCTCGTGGAGCGCATTAAATCGGGCTAGAGCCTGCGCTCGAAGCAGTCCGCACCCGGTGTGGGCTGCGCGAGATAGGGCGCGGTTTCGCGAAAGTCGAGGCTGCGATAAAGCGCCCGGGCTTCGTGCATCTTCGGCAGCGAGTCCAGGACGATCCGCGCATAGCCGGCGGTGCGCGCCGCGTCGATGGCGGCTTGCGCGAGCGCACGCCCCAGTCCACGGCCGCGCCAGGCGGATCTTACGTACAGGCGTTTCATCTCCGCAGTGCCGCGATCGACTTCGCGCAGGCCGACGCATCCGGCGGCGACGCCATCCTCTTCGGCCAGGAACAACGCCCGATAGCCTTGCGGAAGCTCGGCCAGCTCGCGCTCGAAGCCGGCGAAGCAGCAGGGCGCGTCCACGCTGCGTGCATATTCGGCGAACAGCGAGCGCACCGCGTCGAGATCCCCGGGCGCGCTCGCTTCGCGGAGCCTGGCCATATATCATTCTTCCATGCGGCTGCATCAGCTCAAAGTCGACTACGACGCCGAGCAGGACCGCCTGCTGATGCTGGTGGCGACGAGCGAAAGCGTGGAAGTGCGCCTGGCGCTCACGCGCCGTTTCGTGAAGCTGCTGTGGCCGCTCCTCGTGAAGCTTGCGGAAGAGGCGAGCCCGCGCATCCGCACCCAGGCAAGCCCCGAGGCGCGCAAGGCCCTGCTCGGGCTCGAGCACGAGTACGCGGTGTCGAAGGCGGATTTTTCCAAGCCGTACGACGCGGGCGGCAGCGCGCGGCCGCTGGGCGAGAACCCGCTGCTCCTCGCCCGCATCCAGACCGGGCACGATCGCAGCGGCCAGCCGGTGGTCGCCCTGCATCCGTCCGACGGCCAGGGCGTCACGCTGAGCTTCGATTCGGTGCTGCTGCATTCGCTTTGCCGCCTGCTCCAGGCGGCGGTCAAGAAAAGCGACTGGGACATGGAGCTCAAGCTCCCGGGCATCGAGCCCGAGGAGGCCAACGAGCGCCCGGCCCGTACCTTGAATTGACTTATAATTCAAGCCTATCGCTTCAGCATTTGAACAGTTCGGCCTGATCGCACCGCTTACGCGCGCGGTCGCGGAGCTCGGCTACGAGAAGCCGACGCCGGTGCAGGAGCAGGCCATTCCCCTGGTGCTTGCAGGGCGCGATCTCATGGCCGGCGCGCAAACCGGCACCGGGAAGACGGCGGCGTTCGCGCTGCCGATCCTGCAGCGCCTCTCGGTCCATGCCAGCGCCTCGGCGTCGCCCGCGCGCCATCCGGTGCGCGCCCTGGTCCTCACGCCAACGCGCGAGCTCGCCGTGCAGGTGGCCGAGAGCTTTCGCGACTACGGCAAGCACGTGCCGCTGCGCAGCACGGTCGTCTACGGTGGCGTCGACATGAATGCGCAGATCGAGCAGCTGCGCAAGGGGGTCGAGATCCTCGTCGCGACGCCGGGGCGTCTCCTCGACCATGTGCAGAACAAGACGGTCATGTTCAACCAGGTCTCGATCCTGGTCCTCGATGAGGCCGACCGCATGCTCGACATGGGGTTCCTGCCCGACATCAAGCGGATCATCGCGCTCCTTCCAGTGCAGCGGCAGAACCTGCTGTTCTCGGCCACGTTTCCCGACGAGATCCGCAACCTGGTGAAGACGCTGCTGCGCGACCCCGCCGAGGTGCAGGTGGCGGCCCGCAATGCCGCCGCCGAGCTCGTGTCGCACGTGCTGCACCTGGTTGCGCGCGAGAAAAAGCGCGAGCTTCTCGCGTACCTCATCCAGACGCGCGGCCTGCGGCAGGTACTGGTATTCACCGGTACGCGCATCGGGGCCAACCGCCTCGCCCACCAGCTGCGCCGCGACCATATCCACGCCGATGCGATCCACGGCGACAAGTCGCAGGCCGAGCGCGAGGCGGCGCTCGAGGACTTCAAGGCCGGCAAAACCTCGGTGCTCGTCGCCACCGACGTCGCTTCGCGCGGCCTCGACATCGAGGGTCTGCCGCAGGTGATCAACTTCGACGTGCCGCACTCACCCGAGGATTACGTGCACCGCTGCGGACGCACCGGGCGTGCCGGACTGCCTGGCGAGGCGATCTCGCTGGTCGCGCCGCAGGACATGGAAGCCATGGCGGCCGTCGAGCGGTTGATCAAGAAGCGCATCGAGCGCGTGCTCGTCCCGGGGTTCCAGCCGAGCGGCGCCACGGTCGCCGCGCTGATGGGCGACGAGCCGAGAAGACGCCGGAAAGACGAGCCCGAGAAGCGCAGGCCAGAGCCCGAGAAGCGCAGGCATGCTGAGCCGAAGAAGGCCGGCGCCGACCCGATCTTCTCCAAGCCCTACGAGCCCGCCTCGCCGCCGCCCCAGGAGCCCAAAGCCGCCGAGCCGCAGCCCAAGGGTAAGGGCAAGCAGCCGCAGGTCGCCGCGCTGCTCGGTGGATTAAGAAAAGCCTAGACGCAGCGCGCGCCGTCGACCTCGATGCACACGCCGCTCACGAGGCTCGCCTCCTCGGAGGCGAGGTAGAGGCAGGCGTTGGCGACGTCGAGCGGCGTTGAGAACCTGCCGAGCGGGATGGTGGCGAGAAAGCGCTTCTTCGCTTCGTCGGTCACCGCGCCGCCGGCGAACTCGGCCGACAGGCTCGTATCCGGGCTGAACACCGGGTTCACGCAGTTCACCCGGATCTTGTCCGGGCCGAACTCCGCGGCCATCGACTTGGACATCAGGATCACCGCCGCCTTCGAGCTGTTGTACACGGTCAGGCCCGGACGCGGGCGGATGCCGGCAGTGGAGGCGATGTTGACGAAACAGCCGCCGCCGCGGCTCTTGAACACGGGGACCGCGTGCAGTGCGGAGAGGTAGACGCTTTTCACGTTCACCGCGTAGACCTTGTCGAACTCGGCCTCGGTGACCTCCAGGTAGGGCTTGTTCCGGTGCGTCCAGCCGGCGTTGTTGACCACGATGTCGAGCGCCGGACCCGCCGCGCGCACCAGCCTCGCCCAATCGGCGCCCTTGGTGACGTCGGCCTGGATGAAGCTGCCGTGGATTTCCTTCGCCACGCGCTCGCCGCTCTTCGCGTCGATGTCGTTCACCACCACGCGGCAGCCCTCCTCGGCAAAGCGGCGCGCGATGCCGGCGCCGAACCCCGAGCCCGCGCCGGTGATGATCGCCAGCTTGTTCGTGAGCCGCATCGCGTTCTCCTAGGCCTTGAAAGGGCTATGGTCGCACAGCTCGTCGACGTAGCGCCGCACGCCCGCGCCCTCGCGCTCGAGGAACGCTTCCACCGCGCGCGAAAAGCGCGGATGGGCGAGCCAGTGCGCCGACAGGGTCTCCACCGGCATCAGGCCGCGGAACAGCTTGTGCTCGCCCTGCGCCCCGCCTTCGAACACCTCGATGCCGCGCCCGATCGCGAACTCGATCGGCTGGTAATAGCAGCATTCGAAGTGCAAGAGCGGCACGTGCTCGATCGCGCCCCAGTAGCGCCCGTACAGAGTCCCCGAATCGGTGAGGAACAGGGCGCAGGCGATCGGGCGGCCCTCGCGCTCGGCCAGCACCATCGCCAGATTCTCGGGCAGCTTCGAGCCGATGCGCATGAAGAACTGGAGGTTGAGATACGGGCTCGAGCGGTGCGCCGCATAGGTCGAGCGGTAGCAGCGGTGGAAGAATTCCCAATGACGCCGCTCGATCGCCGCGCCCTCGAGCCAGCGGAGCCGTGCGCCGGCCTCGCCTACGCGGCGCCGCTCCTGGCGGATATTCTTGCGCCGCGCGTGGCTGAGCCGCGCGAGGAAGTCGTCGAAGTCCCGGTAGCCCTCGTTCCTCCAGTGAAACTGCACCGTGCGCCGCAGGAGCATGCCGTGCTCGTGCATGAGCCGGGCCTCCTCCTCCAGCGGGAAGAGCACGTGGAGCGAGGAGCTCCGGCGGGCAAGCTCGAGCGCCGCGCCGACCAGGCTGCGCCGCTCGGCCGCGCCCGCGGCGAGGATCCTGCGGCCGCGGACGGGGGTGAAGGGAACGGCCGAAACGAGCTTGGGGTAGTACTGGACGCCGCTGCGCTCGTGGGCATCGGCCCAGGCCCAGTCGAACACATATTCGCCGTAGGAGTGGGACTTGGCGAACAGGGGCATCGCCCCGGCGAGCGCGCCCGAGCGCCGCAGGAGCAGGAACTGCGGCAGCCAGCCGCTGCGCGCGGCGGCACAGCCGCACTCGATGAGCGCCGACAGGAACTCGTGGCGCACGAAGGGCTGGGGGCCGGCAAGCTGGTTCCACTCCGCGGCATCGATGCCGGCGAGCGATTCGACGACTTCAAAGCTTTCCACGCTACAATGATCCCGCAACCCAGGGAGAACCGGTCATGAAGAAGATCGAAGCCATCGTCAAGCCGTTCAAGCTCGACGAGGTGCGCGAGGCGCTATCCGAGGTCGGCGTAACGGGGCTCACGGTCACGGAAGTGAAGGGTTTCGGCCGGCAGAAAGGGCACACCGAACTCTATCGGGGCGCCGAGTACGTGGTCGATTTCCTGCCCAAGGTCAAGATCGAGGTGGTGGTCGCGAACAACCAGGTCGAAAGCGCGATCGACGCCATCGTGAAGTCGGCGCGCACCGGCAAGATCGGCGACGGCAAGATCTTCGTCACCTCGGTCGAGCACGTGGTGCGCATCCGCACCGGCGAAACGAACGAGGCGGCCGTCTAAGGTTTTTCCTTCAGCAGAACCAGAACCGCGCCGGCGCCACCGTCGGTCGCGGGCGCCTGGCAGAACGCCAGCACTTCGTCGCGCACCGCCAGCCACTTCCGCAGCTTGCCCTTGAGCACCGGCTCGCGGTTGCGCGAGCCCAGGCCCTTGCCGTGAACGATGCGCACGCAGCGAAACCGCCGCGCGCGGCAGTGGCGCAGGAATTCCGCGACCGCGTGCGCCGCCTGCACCCGGTTCATGCCGTGGAGATCGAGCTCGTCCTGCACCACCCAGTGCCCGCGGCGGAGCTTCCGCAGGACCTGGCGGGAGAGGCCTTCGCGCAGGAACGCAAGCTCCTCGCCGGAATCGATCGCGTCGTCGATCGAGCGCGGGCCGGCGAGCGACTCCGCGAGCGCCGCGCGCTCGTCGGCCCGCGTCTGCGCCGGGACGGGAGCCGCCGGTGCGCGCGAGAGCTTGACCCGGCGCGGCGCGGGCAGCCGCTCCACGTCGCGCGTGGCGCGCCGGAATTCCTCATCCCCTTCCACATTCGCCTTCGGCTCAGGCGGCGAGCGCATCGAGGTACTTCTCGGCGTCGAGCGCCGCCATGCAACCGGTGCCGGCGCTCGTCACTGCCTGGCGGTAGACGTGGTCCTGGACGTCGCCGGCGGCGAACACGCCTTTCACGCTGGTTGCCGTGGCAAGGCCCTCGCGCCCGCCGCGGGTGACGATGTAGCCGTTTTCCATTTCGAGCTGGCCGGCGAAGAGCCCGGTGTTCGGCGTGTGCCCGATGGCGACGAAGAACCCCTTGGCGGCGATATCCTCGAGCTCGCCGGACTTGAGCTTGCGCACGCGCACGCCGGTGACTCCGGTGGCGTCGCCCAGCACGTCGTCCACCACGGCGTCGAGCACGAGCCGGACCTTGCGGTCGCGCACCCGTTGCATCAGCTTGTCGACCATGATCTTCTCGGCGCGGAACTTGTCGCGCCGGTGGACCAGGGCGACGCTGCGGCAGATGTTCGCGAGGTAGAGCGCCTCCTCCACCGCGGTGTTGCCGCCGCCGGCCACCACCACGTCGTCTCCCTTGTAGAAGAAGCCGTCGCAGGTGGCGCAGGCCGACACGCCGCGTCCCATGAACTTCTGCTCGGACGGCAGCCCGAGGTATTTCGCCGTGGCGCCGGTGGCGATCACGAGCGCGTCGCAGGTGTATTGGCCGGCGTCGCCCTCGAGGAGGAACGGCCGGCGCTCGAGGTGAACCTTGTGAATGTGGTCGTTGACGACTTCGGTTTCGAAGCGCTCGGCGTGCTTCTGGAAGCGCTGCATCAGGTCCGGGCCCTGCACGCCGTCCGCGTCCGCCGGCCAGTTGTCCACGTCGGTGGTCGTCATGAGCTGGCCGCCCTGCGCGATGCCGGTGAGCAGGACCGGGCGCAGGTTGGCGCGCGCGGCGTAAACGGCGGCGGTGTAGCCGGCCGGGCCTGAGCCGAGGATCAGCAGGCGGGCGTGGCGCGCAGGCATTCGCGAAACGTCAATTCCGGATGAGTGGCAGGAATTTCTGGATGAGTGGCGGATTATAGGTGACGCGGCTGCGCAACAGCCCGGAAGCGCCGAGGCAGTTCTGCTACCATAATCGCGCAAAGGGAGGGAAAAAAACGTGGCTATGACAACAACGGTCTCCACAGCGGTCCTGAAGGCAGTTCCGCTGTTCTCCAGCTTCCCCGAAGACGCACTGCGCACCTTGACCAGCATGGTGGCCCGCAAGAGCGTCTCGCGCTCGACCACCGTGATGACCGGCGGCGATCCGACCGACTCGCTCTACATCGTGCTTTCGGGCCGGCTGAAGGTGATGATGAGCGACGCCGAGGGCAAGGAAGTGATCCTGACGATCCTCGGCCCGGGCGAGTTCTTCGGCGAAATGGGCCTCATCGACGACGAGCCGCGCTCGGCCACCGTGGTGGCGATCGAGCCCTGCGAGCTCCTCTACATCGCCAAGCGCGACTTCAAGAAATGCCTGGCGGAGAACTTCGACATGGCGATGGCGGTGATGCGCGGGCTGGTGCGGCGCCTGCGCGAGGCCGACCGCAAGATCGGCAGCCTCGCGCTGCTCGATGTCTATGGCCGCGTGGCCAGGCTGCTCCTCGACATGTCGGAGAACGTCGACGGCGAAAAGATCGTCACCAAGCGCCTGCCCAAGCAGGACATCGCCAAGATGATCGGCGCCTCGAGGGAGATGGTGAGCCGCGTCATGAAGGACCTGCAGATGGGCGGCTATATCGAGATGCGCGGCTCCAACATCGTGCTGCGCGACTCGATTGTGTTGCCGGAGTAGCCTGGCTTGACCGCAGAATAAACTGTCGTCCTAGAGCGACGCCGCCGGGGCGCGGGGACCCCGGCGTGCGGTAGAATCGTCCCGCGCGATGGGCGTAGCAGAAAAAACAGCACCCCCCCTCCCCGCAAAGCTCGCCGGCCTGGTGCGCGAAGCGAAGTGGCTGGTCTTGGTCGCTCTCGCGGTGTACCTGCTGCTGGTTTTTTCGACTTTCCACCGCGCCGATCCCGGCTGGTCGCATAGCGCGACCGACGCCGCCGTGCGCAATGCCGGCGGGCTGGTCGGCGCCCTGGTCGCGGACTTCCTGCTCTACCTCTTCGGCGTATCGGCCTACTGGTGGGTCGTGCTCTGCCTGTACCTGGTGGTATGGGGCTATCGCGGCCTCGACGGACGCCGCCTCGTCGACCGGCGCCCGCTCGCGATCGCTTTCGCCGGGTTCATGCTGCTGCTCGTGTCGAGCGCCGCGCTCGAGGCGTTGCGATTCCACAGCCTGGGCGCGGAGCTTCCCTTCGCCCCCGGCGGGCTCGCGGGCGCGGCCGGCGGCAGGGTGCTCGCGGCGGGCCTGGGGTTCACCGGCGCGACGCTCCTTCTCCTCACCCTCGCCGCGGTGGGATTCAGCCTGTTCACCGGGCTGTCGTGGCTCGCGCTGTCGGAGCGCGTCGGGCATGCCCTGGAGAGGAGCTATGCGCTTGCCGTGGAGGCCTGGGACCGCTATCGCGACCGCAAGCTGGGCGCGCTGGCGCGCGAGGAGCGCAGCCTGGTGGTCCAGACCGAGAAGCGCCGCGAAGAGGACCATCCGCCCCTGCGCATCGAGCCCGCGATCGTGGAGATCAGGAAATCCGAGCGGATGCAGAAGGAAAAGCAGGCGCCGCTTTTCGAGGAGCTGCCCGACACGCCGCTGCCGCCGCTGAAGCTCCTGGACGAGGCGCGGCGCGAGGGCGCCGAGGTGGGCCCCGAGACCCTCGAATTCACCTCCCGGCTGATCGAAAAGAAGCTCTCGGACTTCGGCGTCGCGGTCAAGGTGCTCGCGGCCTATCCAGGTCCGGTCATCACGCGCTACGAGGTCGAGCCGGCCGTCGGCGTCAAGGGAAGCCAGATCGTCAACCTGGTGAAGGACCTGGCGCGCGCGCTGTCGGTGGTCTCGATCCGGGTGGTCGAGACCATCCCCGGCAAGTCGTGCATGGGCCTCGAGATTCCCAATCCCCACCGGCAGACGGTCCGCCTGTCCGAGATTCTCGGCTCGGAGGCCTACCATGTGCTGCATTCGCCGCTCGCGCTTGCGCTCGGCAAGGACATTGCGGGCAACCCGGTGGTGGCCGACCTCGGGCGCATGCCGCACCTCCTGGTCGCCGGGACCACCGGCTCGGGCAAGTCGGTCGCGCTGAACGCGATGATCCTGTCGCTGCTCTACAAGTCCGAGCTGCCGCAGGTGCGCCTGATCCTCATCGACCCGAAGATGCTCGAGCTTTCGGTCTACCAGGACATCCCGCATCTTCTCGCCCCGGTCGTAACCGACATGAAGCAGGCGACCAACGCGCTGTCGTGGTGCGTGGCCGAGATGGACCGCCGCTACAAGCTGATGAACTGGCTCGGCGTGCGCAACCTCTCGGGCTTCAACCACAAGATCGCCGAGGCGGAAAAGCAGGGCCGCAAGCTCGAAAATCCGTTCACGCTGGAATCCGCCGAGCCGCAGCCGCTCGCGCCAATGCCCCACCTGGTGCTCGTGATCGACGAGCTCGCGGACCTCATGATGGTGGTCGGGAAGAAGGTCGAGGAGCTGATCGCCCGCCTCGCGCAGAAGGCGCGCGCCGCCGGCATCCACCTGATCCTCGCCACGCAGCGGCCTTCGGTGGACGTGATCACCGGCCTGATCAAGGCGAACATTCCCACGCGCATCGCGTTCCAGGTCTCGTCGAAGGTCGATTCTCGAACCATCCTGGACCAGTCCGGCGCCGAAGCGCTGCTCGGCTCGGGCGACATGCTGTATCTGCCGCCGGGCGCGGGCCTGCCGCAGCGCGTGCACGGAGCCTTCGTCGCCGACCACGAGGTGCACAAGGTGGTCGAGCATCTAAGGACCCTGGCGAAGCCCGAATACCTCGGAGAAGTGCTCGAGCCGGTGTCCACGGAGGAATCTGCAGGAAATTCTTCTGGAGAACCAACGGGCGAGAAGGATCCCTTGTACGACCAGGCGGTCGAGATCGTGGTGCGCACCCGCCGGCCGTCGATTTCGCTGGTGCAGCGCCACCTCAGGATCGGCTACAACCGCGCCGCGCGCCTGATCGAGGACATGGAGCGCGCCGGCATGGTCTCGGCGATGCAGTCCAACGGCAATCGCGAGGTGTTGGTCCCCGCGAAAGCGGAGTAACCTCGCCGCATGCGGTACCCGGTCCTCACTCTGCTCCTCTGCGCGTTCGCGGGCTTGGCGCACGCCGACGCCGTCGAGCGCTTCAGGAGCTTCCTCAAGGCCACGCAGTCGGCACGCGCCGATTTCGAGCAGAAGGTTTACGGCCGCGAGAACAAGCTCCTCCAGGAGTCCAAGGGTAGCTTCGTGTTCCAGCGGCCGGGACGCTTCCGCTGGACCTACGCGAAGCCCATCGACCAGGTGATCGTAGGCGACGGCGAGCGCGTGTGGATCCACGACCGCGACCTCAACCAGGTGACCGTGCGCAGGATGTCGAAGGCGCTCGGCTCCACGCCCGCGGCGCTCCTTGCCGGATCGAGCGACGTGGAGAAGGCGTTCGAGCTCTCCGAGGCCGGGACGCGCGACAAGCTGGAGTGGCTGGAGGCGAAGCCGCGCGACCCCGAAGCCGGATTCGACCGCATCCGCATGGGATTTTCGGCCACCGGGATCGAGGCGATGGAGCTGGTCGACAATTTCGGCCAGACCACGCGGCTTCGCTTCCTCAGCCTGCAGCGCAACCCGAAGACCGATCCCGCCGACTTCCGCTTCGAACCCCCGAAGGGGGCCGACGTCCTAGGCGAAAAATGAACGATCTTTTCGGCGGGGCGCAGCCCGTGGCGCCGCTCGCCGAAGCGCTGCGCCCGAAGTCGATCGGCGAAGTCGTGGGGCAGCAGCACCTGTTCGGGCCAGGGAAGCCGCTCGCGCTCGCGTTCGAGTCCGGCAAGCCCCACTCGATGATTCTCTGGGGACCGCCCGGCTCGGGCAAGACCACCATCGCCCGGCTGATGGCGAAGGCCTTCGACGCCGAGTTCGTCGCCCTGTCGGCGGTGTTCTCCGGCGTGAAGGACATCCGCGAGGCGGTGCAGGCCGCCGAGGCCGAGCTCGGGCGCTCGGGGCGCCACACCATCCTCTTCGTCGACGAGGTGCATCGCTTCAACAAGGCGCAGCAGGACGCCTTCCTGCCGTTTGTCGAGCGCGGCCTCATCACCTTCGTCGGCGCGACCACCGAGAACCCTTCGTTCGAGGTGAACAGCGCGCTGCTCTCGCGGGCGACGGTCTACGTTCTTCATCCCCTCGGAAATGACGAGCTGGCCCTGCTGCTCGAGCGCGCGGATCTGAAAGCGGACGAAGAAGCGAAAGCACGCCTGATCGGCTTCGCCGACGGCGACGCGCGCAGGCTGCTCAACGCAGTCGAAATCCTGAAGAATTCGATCAAGGATGAAATCATAAAAGGCGAGCTCGTCGAGCGCGTGCTGGCGCAGAACCTGCGCCGCTTCGACAAGGGCGGCGAGCAGTTCTACGACCAGATCTCGGCGCTCCACAAGAGCGTGCGCGGCTCGGATCCGGACGCGGCCCTTTACTGGATGGTGCGCATGCTCGACGGGGGCGCCGATCCGCTCTACATCGGCCGCCGGGTCGTGCGCATGGCGCTCGAGGACATCGGCCTCGCCGATCCGCGCGGCCTGAGGATCGCGCTCGACGCGTGCGAGACCTACGAGCGCCTGGGCACGCCGGAGGGCGAGCTCGCCATCGCCGAGGCGGTGCTCTACCTTTGCGCCGCGCCCAAATCGAACGCCGTGTACGAGGCCTATAATGCGGCCCGCGCGTTCGTCTCGAAGGATCAGACCCGGCCGGTTCCCATGCACCTGCGCAACGCGCCGACCCGCCTCATGAAGGATCTCGGCTACGGCAAGGGCTACCGCTACGCGCACGACGAGGAGGGCGCCTACGCCGCCGGCGAGAACTACTTTCCCGAGGGCATGCAGGCGACGCAGTGGTACCGGCCCACCGACCGCGGGCTGGAGGCGAAGATCCGCGAGAGGCTCGAACAGCTGAAAAGCCGCAAATGATCGACATCCAGACGCTCCGGAAGGATCCCGAAGGCGTGGCGCAGCGCCTCGCGACGCGCGGCCCCGCCGCATTCGATCTCGGCAGGTTCCAGCAACTGGAAAGCACGCGAAAACAGCTCCAGAGCGCCGTGGAGCAGGCGCAGGCCTCGCGCAACCGGATCGCCAGGGACATCGGCACGGCGAAAGCGAAGGGCCACGAGGTGGCGCCGCTGCTCGAAGAGGCCGAGAAGCTCAAGGGGCTCCTGGAGCGCTCCGAGCAGCAGCTCGCCGTGCTGCAGCAGGAGGTGCAGGAGTTCCTCAAGCGCGTGCCGAACCTCCCGCACGAATCGGTCCCGGTGGGCGCCTCCTCGGACGACAACCGCGAGGAGCGGCGCTGGTCGCCTGGAAACGGCGGACCGCGCAAGTTCGATTTCGCCGTGAAGGACCATGTCGACATCGGCGAGCGCCTCGGCGGGATCGACTTCGCCACCGGCGCGAAGGTCGCGGGCAGCCGCTTCGTCGTGATGCGCGGCCAGGTGGCGAGGCTCCACCGCGCGCTCGCGCAATTCATGCTCGATAGCCACACCCGCGACCACGGCTACACCGAGGTCTACGCGCCGTATCTGGTGAGCGCCGAATGCGCCGACGGCGTCTCGAGCCTCTCCAAGTTCAAGGACGACCTCTTCAAGGTCGAGGGCCGCGAGCTCTATCTCATCCCGACGGCCGAATACCCGGTCACGAATTTCGTGCGCGAGGAAATTCTCGAGCCGAAAAATCTGCCCCTGAAATTCGTCTGCCACTCGCCCTGCTTCCGCTCCGAGGCGGGCTCGGCGGGCAAGGACACGCGCGGCATGATCCGCAACCACCAGTTCGACAAGGTGGAGATCCTGCAGGTCGTGCAGCCCGCGGTGTCCTACCAGGCGCTCGAGGAGCTCACCGGGCACGCCGAGGCGATCCTGAAGAAGCTGGAGCTCCCCTACCGCGTCATGTCGCTTTCGACCGGAGATCTCGGCTTCTCCAGCGCGAAGACCTACGACCTCGAGGTCTGGCTGCCCGCCCAGAACGCCTACCGCGAGATCTCTTCGTGCTCCAACTTCGAGGCGTTCCAGGCGCGGCGCATGCAGGCTCGCTTCCGCAACGACAAGGGCAAGCCCGAGTTCGTCCATACTCTGAACGGCTCGGGCCTGGCCGTCGGCCGCACGCTGGTCGCGGTCCTCGAGAACTACCAGAACGCCGACGGCTCGGTGAGCGTCCCGGCGGTGCTGCGTCCCTACATGAACGGCGCGGAGAAGCTCTCAGTATGAGAACGCGCCGGGCGTCTCCGGCAGCCCGACCGAAAACGGCGAGAACAGCACGCGCTCGCCTGTGTCGAGGTTGGTGATGCCGATGCGCATCTTCGGCCCGTCGTCGCGGTAGAGGCTCAACCTGGCGAAGAAACGGTCCAGCGGCTGCTTCGGCGCCGGCACGGCGAAGAACATGATCCCGCGGTAGGTTTGGTTGGGGTAAACCGCGGTCTCCTTCAGCATCGCATCCCCGAAGTACTTGTCGACCTGCTTCTCGGTGCTGCTTCGCACGTACTTCTGGCGCTTCGCCGTGGCCATCACCATCTCGACGGGCAGCGGGTCGATGACTTCTTTGCCCTGGTAGAGCAGGATGTCGGAGGGCTTGAGCAGCAGCCGCTGCTTGCCGAAGTTCGAGACCACGACATTGACCGGCAGGATTCCTTCCT
The DNA here is from genome assembly GCA_044870335.1 of Burkholderiales bacterium. Classification (GTDB taxonomy): domain Bacteria; phylum Pseudomonadota; class Gammaproteobacteria; order Burkholderiales; family SG8-39; genus SCGC-AG-212-J23. The sequence goes on from JBIOYV010000120.1 coordinate 25,817, forward strand.
TGATGAGGTCCGCCCCGAACAGGCGCTCCACCCGCTCGGCGTTCTTCATCTCGTCGACCGCCACCGTGATTCCGGAGCGGGTCTGCGATTGCGGGTAGAGGTCGGCGCCGTACTGCGGCACCTGCACGACACGGTAGGAGCTTGCGCACGCGGAGACGAGAAGCGCGACCACGGGGTAGAGCATTCGCATGGGTGTCATGGCTATTCCTTGCGCCGATGGAACCAGTGGCCAGCATGCCACTGTATCCGCTTCGCCGCCATCATCCGACCTTGCGCACCGGGCGCCTGATAAAATCCGATGCTGTCGGGCCGCGGAGAGATGGCAGAGTGGTCGATTGCGGCAGACTCGAAATCTGTTGTACCCGCGAGGGTACCGGGGGTTCGAATCCCTCTCTCTCCGCCACTTTCTCACAGGAACGGTTGGCAAGAAGAAGCAAGAAGAATTAGGGCCTCAGGGATGAAATAGGCGTCGGGGCGCCTGCTTCTTCAGGCATTTCTTTCCAAGGGGCTCACGACGCCGCGTCCGCCCTTGCTGAGGACGTGGGTGTAGATCATCGTGGTCGATACGTCGGCGTGTCCGAGGAGCTCCTGCACTGTCCGGATGTCGTAGCCGGACTCGAGCAGGTGCGTCGCGAACGAATGGCGCAAGGTGTGGCAGCTCACCGGCTTGACGATGCCGGCCGCGCTCGCGGCCCGCTTCACCGCGCGGGTCACGTAGTTCTCATAGACGTGATGGCGGCGGAGCTCGCCGCTCGCCGGGTCGCGCGACAGCTTGTGCGAGGGAAACACGAACTTCCAGCCGAGCTCATACGGAGCGCGCGGGTACTTCCGCCCTAGGGCGTCGGGCAGCTCGACGGTCCCGTACCCCGCGGCGAGGTCCCGCTCGTGGAGCGCGCGCACGCGGTCGATCTGGCGCTTCATCGGCTCGACCAGCGGCGCCGGCAGCATCGTGACCCGGTCCTTCGCGCCTTTGCCGTCTCGCACCATGAGCTGCCGGTAGCCGAAGTCGACGTCCTTCACCCGCAGCTTCAGGCACTCGCGCAGCCGCAGCCCCGCGCCGTAGAGCAGGCTCGCCATGAGCCACTTGGTTCCGCTCATCCGGTCGAGCAGCTGCCGCACCTCCGTGGCGGTGAGCACCGTCGGCAGCCGCGCCGGCCGCTGCGCGCGCTCGAGCTCGTCGAGCCACGGCAACGGCGTCCCGAGCGCCTCTCGGTATAGGAAAAGCAAAGCGGAAAGCGCCTGGTTCTGAGTAGAGGCAGCCACGTTGCGCTCGCGTGCGAGGTGGTTGAGGAAGGCGGTGACCTCCGCGGCCCCGAGCTCGCGCGGATGCCGCCTGTCGGAAAAATAGATAAAACGTTTGATCCAATGAACGTAGCGCTCCTCCGTGCGCGGGCTGTAGTGCCTCCGCCTGATCGCGTCGCGCACGCTGTCGAGTAGTCGCGGCCTCTCGCTCGCATCGCGCCCTAGGGGCGTCTTTTCCGCCATCCCTGTGTCCAATTTTGTTTGCGACCGTGGTATTCCGCGGTAACGTACCGGCTCGAAGGGGGATGACATGCGCCGTAAAAATGCCCGGCTCTCAACCAAATCGATCATGTCACCTATTTCGTCTCCTATTTCGTCACCTAATTCACGTTAGGTGCCTCCCAAAATGGCCGGCTCCACGAAACTTTGGCGAGTGGCGTTCTTTGCGGCGTTCACCATCGGCGTCGGGATCATTGCGTTGCTTGCATACAGCGTCTTGGACCAAGGTGTCACGATCACGCATATGTCCGACGGGTATTCCCGGACCGAGAAGAACTTGAAGACACTCGGTGACGCATTTCCTCGCGATAGATACAACAAGAAGGACATCCTCGCGGTCTTGCGCAAGCTAGATCCAAAGGGGTTCATCGTCGAAACGAAGTGCACGGTGCAGCTAAACGGCTTGCGTTTCGAGTTCGATAACAAGGGCCGGCTCG
>JBIOYV010000121.1:0-34327 GCA_044870335.1 Burkholderiales bacterium
AGGCCGCCCGGAAGCAGCGGGCTGCCGAGGAGGAGCGGCTCGCCGCCGAGCGCCGCCGGCTGGAGGCCGAGGCCGCGCGCAAGGCCCAGGAAGAGCGCGAGCGCCAGGAGAGGGCGGAGGCAGAAGCCCGTGCCCGCCAGCGCGCCGAGCAGGAAGCGCGTGAGGCAGCCGAGCGTGAATGTCGGCGTCTCGAGCAGGAACGGCTCGACGGCCGCGCTCTACTCACGGAGTTCGTCGACAACTACGGCAAGGTCGAGGAAAACAAGAAGATAGCCGGGCAGATCACCACGTTCCTCAACACGCCTCGCAAGGCGAAACCATGCCCGCCCGCCGTGGCCATGATCGGGCAGGCTGCGAAAAAGTAGTCACCTAAAGCCACCATCGCGGATTGGCATTCCGCAGGTCATGAGACCTACGGACTGCGCGGCGTGAGTCGACGCGAGAGAACGATACTAGATCGAGATGTTGGCTCCCCGACCAGGGCTCGAACCTGGGACCTGCGGATTAACAGTCCGTCGCTCTACCAACTGAGCTATCGGGGATTTGGGCTGCGGAAACAAAATTATAGCGTAGGAGTGTGCCCGGATAGTCGGTGCCTCTGTGCCGGAGCGAGTCGCGCGCAATCCGGCGGAAGTTGAAGAACTGCAGAGCGACGTCCATGCGATCGAGGAAGAGCGTCCTCTGCTTCGCGACGAAGTCAAGACACCTTTTCCTCGGTTCCTGGCGTTGAAGGTGGGTAGTTTGAGTCCCAGAACATCATTAACAGTCTGTCGCGTCACCACCTGAGTTCTTCGGGCGAGGAGGCGGGAAATTGCCTTATTGCGGCGCCGGTTTCCCCGCTAACGTCCCCGCATGGGGGCTATGGGGAAGGCCGTGCGCGGCACGCTGGGAGGCATTGCGCTCGCGCTGGCGTTCGCGCTCGCGGTGCCGCTCCTGGTCCCGGGCTCGTACTTCATCCCGGAGGTGACGCGGCTCGCATCGGAGCGCCTGGCGCAGCCGGTGGAGATGGAGGACCTCACGCTGCACCTCCTGCCGACGCCGAGGGTCATCGGCCACCGCATCAGCGTGGGCAGGAAGGGCGAGATCCTGATCGGCGAGCTCGAGATCGTTCCCGACCTGCATTCGCTCATCGTCGGTCCGCGCAGCCTGCGGCTCGTGCGCGCGAGCCGCATCGCCTTCGACGAGAGCGCGTTCGCCATCCGGCGCGGCATGCCCAAGCGCCGCGACGACCCGGTGCCGCTGCGGCGGCTGATCCTGAGCACGGTGAAGTTCAATCACGCCAAGGTCGACGTGCCGATCTTCAACGTCGACGTGAAGCTCGGGGAGCGGCTGCGCGTGCGCGAGGCGCGCTTCGAGACGAGCGACGGCGCGCTGACGCTCGTCGTGCGGCCTCACGGCGACGATACGGCCACGCTGCAGCTCAACGCCACCAACTGGACGCTGCCGTTCGGCGCGTCGCTCACCTTCGACGCGCTGGCGGCGCAAGGGACGCTTAAGGGCCGGCAGCTCGAGGTCGAGAAGCTCGAGGCGGACCTCTACGGCGGCCGGCTGGTCGGCGCCGCGCACGCCGACTGGGGAAAGCAGCTGCAGCTCCACGGCAAGGCGCACCTCGCCGGCGTCGACCTCGCGCCCTTGCAGAAGGCGCTCGGCAGGCCGGCCAAGCTTTCGGGGCGCCTCAAGGCCGACGCCGAGTTCTCGACCAACGCCAAGACGCCGGCGGAGCTGCGCGATGCGCTCACGCTCGACGGGCCGTTCGAGGTCCTGGGCGGCGTCTACCAGGGGGTCGACCTGTCGCGCGCCGGCGAGCTCGCGGGCGCGCGCAAGTCGGACGACGCCACCCACTTCGAGGAGCTGAAGGGCACGCTCGAGCTGCGCGGCGAGCGCGTGCGGCTGAACCAGCTCTGCATCCGCTCGCCCAAGATCGTGGCCGGCGGCAACGTCGACATCGCGCCCGACAAGGCGCTCTCCGGCAAGCTCCACATCGCGGTGGCGCGGACTGGCGGCTTCGTGGGCGTCCCCGTGGCGCTGGGCGGCACCACCGACGAGCCGAGCATGCAACCCTCGAAGGGCTATCTCCTCAGCGCGGCCATCGGCACCGCGCTGCTGCCGGGCATCGGCACCTCGATCGGGCTGACTCTGGGCGGGCAGCTCGAGCGGACTTCGAGCTGCAAGTAGTCGGCAGGGAACTCTAAGGACGTGGAATCCGTCGTTCCCGCGACGGCGGGACCCCCATTCAAAAATTCCTAAACTGGGCCCCCGCCTTCGCGGGGGCGACCTCATCAATGCTTATTGGATGACCTTCGCGATCGCGTCGGCGACGTAGTCGACGTTGCCGGTGGTGAGGGCGGCGATGCAGACCCGCCCGGTGTCGATGGTGTAGATCGAGAATTCGTCCCGCAGGCGGCGCACCTGCTCCTTGGTGAGGCCGGAGTAGGAGAACATGCCGCGCTGCTTGAGCACGAAGTCGAAGTCGGCCGACGGCACGCGTTGCTTGATCTTGTCGACCAGCAGGCGGCGCATCGCCTTCATGCGCTCGCGCATCGCGCCGAGCTCGCGGTCCCACAGGCTCCTGAGATTCGGCGTGCTTAGAACGGTCGCCACGACCTGGCTCCCGTGCGTCGGTGGATTGGAGTAGTTGGCGCGCACGACGCGCTTCAGCTGGGAAAGGACGCGCGCCGCCTCGTCGGGGCTTGCGGTGACCGCGCTGAGCGCGCCCACCCGCTCGCCATAGAGCGAGAAGGACTTGGAAAACGAGCTCGAGAGGAACACCGGGCTCATGGCCTCGGCGAAAAGGCGCGCGGCATAGCCGTCGGCTTCGAGGCTCTCGGCGAAACCCTGGTAGGCGAGGTCGAGGAAAGGCAGCAGACCGCGCGAGCGGACGATCTCGAGCACGGTCTGCCATTGCTCCTGGGAAAGGTCGACGCCGGTCGGGTTGTGGCAGCACGCGTGCAGCACGACGATCGAGCCGGCGGCGAGGCCCTCGAGGGCGGAGCGCATGCCGGCGAAATCGAGGCCGTGGGTCTTGGCGTCGTAATACGGATAGTTCCTGACCTTGAATCCCGCCGCCTCGAAGAGTTGGCGGTGGTTCTCCCAGCTCGGGTCGCTGATCCAGACGCCGGCGTCCGGGTTGAGGACCTTGAGGAAGTCCGCGCCGATGCGCAGGCCGCCAGTGCCGCCGAGCGCCTGCACGGTGACGATGCGCTTGTCCTCTTTTCCGAAGACCAGCGCCTGCACCGCCTTGTCGTACGCGCCCAGACCGTCGATCGGCAGGTAGCCCCGGTGCGGTACGCTCTTCAGGCGCTCGCTTTCCGCGTGGCGGACGCACTCGAGGAGCGGGATCTTTCCTGCGTCATCCGTATATACGCCCACCCCGAGGTTCACCTTCTTCGGATTCTTGTCGGCAACGTAGGCTTCCGTGACGCCGAGGATCGGATCGCTCGGCGCCATTTCCAGCGAGGCGAGCGGGGACGGGGAATGAGGGGCGTTCATGCTGATAAAATGATCGGTTCGCCGTTCGAGATAGTGCACTGCATTGTATCGTGAGCGTCACCTTTCCCGACAGCCCTTTCCGGCTTAACCAGCTTTTCGCGCCGTCGGGCGACCAGCCCGAGGCGATCGCGCGGCTCGCGGAAGGCCTCGACGACGGCCTTGCCTTCCAGACGCTCCTCGGCGTCACCGGCTCGGGCAAGACCTACACGATGGCGAACGTGATCGCGCGCCTCGGCCGGCCGGCGCTGGTGCTCGCGCCCAACAAGACGCTCGCGGCGCAGCTCTACTCGGAGTTCCGCGAGTTCTTCCCGGAGAACGCGGTCGAGTATTTCGTCTCGTACTACGACTATTACCAGCCCGAGGCCTACGTCCCGGCGCGCGACCTCTACATCGAGAAGGATTCCTCGATCAACGACCACATCGAGCAGATGCGGCTTTCGGCGACCAAGTCGCTGCTCGAGCGCCGCGACGTGGTCATCGTGGCGACGGTGTCGTGCATCTACGGTATCGGCGACCCCTCCGAATACCACGGCATGATCCTGCACCTGCGCCAGGGCGAAAAGATGGCGCAGCGCGACGTGCTCGCCCGCCTGGTGGCGATGCAGTACACGCGCAACGAGCTCGACTTCCGCCGCGGCACCTTCCGCGTGCGCGGCGACGTGATCGACGTCTTCCCGGCCGAGCATGCGGAGCATGCCATTCGAATCTCACTCGACGATGATGCGGTGGAGAAGCTCGAAGTGTTCGACCCGCTCACCGGCCGGGTGCAGCACCCGATGGCGCGGTTCACGGTCTATCCATCGAGCCACTACGTGACCCCGCGCGAGACCACGCTGCGGGCGGTCGAGGCGATCAAAGCCGAGCTTCGGGAGCGCATCGAGTTCTTCCAGAAGGCCGGGCGCCTGGTGGAGGCGCAGCGGATCGAGCAGCGCACGCGTTTCGACCTGGAGATGCTGGCGGAGCTCGGCTTCTGCAAGGGCATCGAGAACTACTCGCGCCACCTCTCGGGACGCCAGGCCGGCGAGCCGCCGCCGACGCTGATCGACTACCTGCCGTCGGACGCGCTCATGATCGTCGACGAGAGCCACGTCACCATCCCGCAGCTCGGCGGCATGTACAAGGGCGACCGCTCGCGCAAGGAGAACTTGGTCGAGTACGGCTTCCGCCTGCCCTCGGCGCTCGACAACCGGCCGCTCAGGTTCGACGAGTTCGAGGCCGTGGTGCGCCAGACGGTTTTCGTCTCGGCCACGCCCGCCGACTACGAGCGCGAGAAATCGGCGCAAGTGGTCGAGCAGGTCGTGCGTCCCACCGGCCTGGTGGATCCGCAGGTGATCGTGCGGCCCGCGTCGACGCAAGTGGATGACCTTCTCTCCGAGATCGCCCTGAGGGTGAAAGAGCAGGAGCGGGTCCTGGTCACGACGTTGACGAAAAGAATGGCCGAGGAGCTGACCGATTACCTCGCCGAGCACGGCGTGAAGGTGCGGTATCTCCATTCCGAGGTCGACAACATCGAGCGGGTCGAGATCATCCGCGACCTGCGCCTGGGCGAGTTCGACGTGCTGGTGGGCATCAACCTGCTGCGCGAGGGGCTCGACCTTCCCGAGGTGTCGCTGGTCGCGATCCTCGACGCCGACAAGGAAGGCTTCCTGCGCTCCGAGCGCTCGCTCATCCAGACGATGGGCCGTGCCGCGCGCCACATCAACGGCACCGCGATCCTGTACGCGGACCGCGTCACGGATTCGATCAAGAAGGCCATTGGAGAAACCGATCGCCGCCGCGCCAAGCAGGTCACCTACAACGAGCGCCATGGCATCACCCCGATCGGCGTGATCAAGCGCATCAAGGACCTGATCGACGGCGTGTACGACGCGGACGAGGCGCGCGTCGCGCAGGAAGAGGCGCGCTACGAGGCGATGAGCGAAAAGCAGATCGCGCGCGAGATCAAGGCCCTCGAGAAGAAGATGCTGGAGCACGCTAGGAACCTCGAGTTCGAGGAGGCGGCCGCGGCGCGCGACCGGCTGGTGGAGCTGAAGAAGCGGGTGTTCGGCGTGGAACTCGCCTCGGAGTAGGGCACAGTGCTGGCTTTGGCTGCGCCGCGCGAGCTCGACGTCGTCATCGAGATCCCGCGCGGCAGCTTCCTCAAGCGCGGCTCGACCGGGGAGGTGGATTTCGTCTCACCGCTGCCCTGTCCGTACAACTACGGCTCGGTGCCGCAGTACCTCGGCCTCGACGGCGATCTGCTCGATGCCGTGGTGCTCGGGCCGCGCCTGCCCGGGGGCAGCCGCCTCCGCGTGAAGGCCTGGGGCGCGATTACGCTGAGAGACCGCGGCATGGTCGACGACAAGCTCGTTTGCAGCCATGAAGCGCTGCAGCCGGGCGAGCGCAGGAAGCTGCTGCGCTTCTTCAGCTTCTACGCCGTGTGCAAGGGGGTGCTCAACTTCGCTCGCCGCCGCCCCGGGCGCAATGCCTGCGAGGGATGGCTGGAGCTCGACGCGGCGCTCGCCCGCGCCCGGCCGCGCGGCGGCGACTGGCGCGGGCCGAAAGTCCCGTTCTGAGGACCCGCGCCGGCAAGGAAACGCCTACGTCGAGGGCCTCGTGGTCGCGGCGCGCGCTGCGGGCGGCGCCGGTTCCGACGCGTCCTCGAGCCGGAACCCGTAGCGCGAGCAGCCAGGGCTGCAGTAGATCCGCGTACGGCCGAAAAGCTTCAGCACGTACACCGTGCCGAATACGCGCCAGCCCATGCGCGCGCAGGACTTGAGCGAGTCCAGGTTGGTCGCGTCGACGTAGAGCAGCATTCCCTTGTGGCCGACCGAGCGGAAGTGGCGCAGCGCGCGCGTCATCCCGGTCGGGAAGAGGCGCCGGCCGCGGTGGGAGGCGTGCGTGAAGCCGCGGTACATGTAGACGTAGCCGTGCGCAAAGTCGATCTTGAACTCGGGGGAAACGCGGGTCGGGGTCGTCGCGTACCAGCCGTACGCTACGAGCGAGCAGTCGTGCAGGAACCCGAAGCATTTGTCGCCCTTGGCCAACGCGTACTGGACGAATTGCGGTGGAAGCGCGGTATCCGGATCGCGCGCAAATGCCGTCAGCGCGCGCTCGGCGATGAAGCCGCCGGCATAGCTTTCGGGATCCTGAAGGAAAGCCGGATCGATTTCCTCGATGAAGTGCCCGCGCAGCACGCTCACCCATCGATCGCAGCCCAGTCCCTTCAGGAGGGTGAGCCACGCGGCGTTGCACAAGCCATGGTAGAGGACCTTCCGGCGCACCTTGTTCATCAACCGTTCGATGCGACCCATTCGCCTTGACGGAGCAAGATACGGGCGCCGGTTCCAACCGGCCCATGTCCCGCGCCGGCGACAGCCAGGCAGCGATCAGTAGGCCGCGCTGCCCGGCGTGCGCGGGAAGGGAATGGCGTCCCGCACGTTCGAGAGCCCGGTCACGTACGCGACGGTGCGCTCGAAGCCCAGGCCGAAGCCGGCGTGCGGCACCGTGCCATAGCGGCGCAGGTCGCGGTACCAGCCATAGGCTTCCCGGTGGATCTTCAGCTCGTCCATGCGCGCGTCGAGCACCGGGAGCCGCTCCTCGCGCTGGCTGCCGCCGATGATCTCGCCGATGCCGGGCGCGAGCACGTCCATGGCCGCGACGGTGCGCCCGTCGTCGTTCACACGCATGTAGAACGCCTTGATGCCCCTCGGGTAGTTCATCACGATCACGGGCTTCTTCGCGTGCTGCTCGGTGAGGTAGCGCTCGTGCTCCGACTGCAGGTCGATGCCCCATTTCACCGGGAACTCGAACTTCGCCTTGGCCCGCTGCAGGACCTGGATCGCCTCGTCGTAGTGCATGCGGACGAACTGCGAGTCGACGATGCCCTGGAGCTTCGCGATCACGCCCTTCTCGATGCGCTCCTCGAAGAAAGCCATGTCGTCGGGGCGCTCTTCGAGCAGCTTTCGAAAGACATCCTTGAGAAGGGACTCGGCCAGGTCTGCATTCGCAGCGAGGTCGGCAAAGGCGATCTCGGGCTCGATCATCCAGAACTCGGCGAGATGGCGGCTGGTGTTGGAGTTCTCGGCGCGGAAGGTCGGCCCGAAGGTGTAGACCCTGGAGAGCGCGAGGCAGTAGGCCTCGACGTTGAGCTGCCCCGAGACGGTGAGGAACGTCTCGCGGCCGAAGAAGTCCTTGCTGAAGTCGACGCGGCCCGCCTCGGTGCGCGGCAGGTTGGCGAGATCGAGCGTCGAGACGCGGAAAAGCGCGCCCGCGCCCTCGGCGTCGGAGGCGGTGATGATCGGCGTATTGACCCAGAAAAAACCGTGCTCGTGGAAGAAGCGGTGGATCGCCTGCGCGAGCGTGTGCCGCACGCGCGTCACCGCGCCGATGACGTTGGTGCGCGGGCGCAGATGCGCCACTTCGCGCAGGAACTCGAAGCTGTGCGCCTTGGGCTGGATCGGGTAGGAGTCCGGATCCTCGACCCATCCGACCACGCGGATCGCCGCGGCCTGCATCTCGAAGGGCTGGCCTTTGGCGGGCGAGGGCACGATGCTCCCGGTCGCCTCCACCGCGCAGCCCGCGGTGAGCTTCAGGACTTCGTCCGCGTAATTGGGAAGCGTGTTCGGCGCCACGACCTGGACCGGATGGAACGACGAGCCGTCGGACACATTGACGAACGAGATCCCGGCCTTGGAGTCGCGGCGCGTGCGTACCCAGCCGCGGATCGTGACCGGCGCGTCTTTCGGCGCGCGCCCGGAAAGCACCTCGGCGCAGGAAGTCATAATGGCGATGATATGAAAAAAGCGGCGCCCAATGTGTCGTTGAGCGCAATCCCGGTTACGTTCGAGCACGGTATTGTCGTCAGGCGAAGGGCGTTGGCCGAACGATCGGTTTCGCTCGACCAGCTTCTAGCTACCCTTGAGGTCACTGCGCCTTCGGCGGAAAGTCCTGATCTGTTGGCGTTTGGACCCCACTTCGGTGCCGAGGCTACGGATGAATTCATACACCGTCTCAACGCACTCGGGTTGCGCTACGTCGACGATTTCTTCGACCTGCATATGGATCATCCTCAATGGCTCAGGTTCTTCGCTAGCAAGACTGAGGGCAAATGACGCCTAAGAGCGTTAGGCCGCATGAGTGACGTCAACAACGCACGCTCGGTTGGCTCAGATCATTGCCGACGAGTTTCGAACGGAAATCTTGTTCGAGTCGGAAACCTCAGTGTCCGACACGGCGGCGGAAGAATGGGTGTTGGCTACCCCGGGCGGGAAAGTGCCAAGACCGGTCGAGGTCAGGTGGCTCAAGAAGGGCCTTTGTCTTGCCTCGGATACCTAACTCGTTGTTGCTCCGTCGATAGCCACGCCGGTCGCTTAGCAGCTTGCGAAATAACCTTCTGTCGCTTTGGACTTAAAACGAGGTGATCTTAAGGTACGGCGGTTGCGTCCATCGCTCATGACCGACGACCCGGGCGCGTCGCGGCAAGGCGACGACGAAAGAATCAACAGTGAAGATGACGCCGAGGTTGCACGCTGGGCTGAGGCACTGTGTACGTCGCCCGAGGAAGTCGTTGCAGCGGTCAGAGCGGTCGGCTGCGAAGTGCTCAGAGTGAAAGGTTATCTCTTCACGGTATTGGTTCGCCGACAAAAGGGCCGAGATTGATTCGCGCGCGCACTGGTCCAGTGAGAGTGCTGTTCGTCTGCACCGGCAACATCTGCCGCTCGCCGACCGCCGAGGGGTGCTGCGGCACCTGGCGAGCGCGGCCGGCGTCGAGGTCCATGTCGAGTCCGCGGGGACCGGCGAGTGGCACGTGGGCCATCCGCCCGACGAGCGCGCGCAGCACCACGCCCGCGGGCGCGGGTACGACCTGAGCGGGCAGCGCGCGCGACAGGTGGCGCCACGCGACTTCGAGGCGTTCGACCTCATTGTGGCGATGGACCGCGGCCATCTCACGGCGCTGCGCGCCAAATGCCCGCGCGAGCATCGCGCGAAGCTGCGGCTGCTCGTTCCCGGGCGCGACGTGCCCGACCCGTATTACGGCGGGGCGGAGGGCTTCGAGCGCGTGCTCGACATGGTCGAAGCCGCCTGCGCCGAGCTGCTGCGCGAAATTACCGGCGCTACTTCCTAGTCTCGACCTGCTTCAGCTCCTCTTCCTGCGTAGCCTGCTTCGGCCGTTCGCGCCGCGGGCGGCCGAGATGCTGCGGCTCCTCGGCGGGCGCGGCGACCTGCGCCTTGCTGCGATCGGTTTCGATCATCACCAGGCCCGAGCTTTCCAGCAGCGCCCTGGAATCCACTTTCGGCTCTTCACGTCGCACGGGCTCCTCACGGCGCGCGACCGGTTCTTCATGGCGCGCGAGCGGTTCTTCATGGCGCGCGACCGGTTCTTCGTGGCGCACCGGCGGCGGCTCATGCCGGACCGTTTCCGCGCCGCGGGTTTCCTCGGCGCGCAGCGCCTCTTCCAGGCGCTGCGCCTCGCGCCGCTGATCCTCGCGGATCGCTTCGTGACGCGGCTGCTCATGGCGCGGCTGCTGGCCGGAAGGCGCTCCGGCGGCGGCACCGTTTCCGCCAGGCTGCTCGTCCCGGCGCGGCCGATCGCGGCGATGGCGCCGGCCGCCGCGGCGGTGCTCCTCGCCTTCGCGAGGACCACCTTCGCGAGGACCGCCTTCGCGCTCGCGCTCTGGCGGCCGCGGCTGCTGCTGTTGCTCCGGCCTGGGCTGCTGCTCGGGACGCGCCTGCTGCTCCGGCCTCGGTTGCTGCTCCGGTCTAGGTTGCTGCTCCGGTCTGGGTTGCTGCTCCGGTCTGGGTTGCTGCTGCGGCCGCGGTTGCTGGTGCCGCTGCTGGTCGGGCCTGCGGTCTCCCCGCTCAGGTCGGTCACCTCGCTCACCCCGCTCCCCGCGGGGTTGGCCATTGCGCCGCTGCTCCAGACGCCCCTGCTGCTGGCGATCCCGGTGCTCGTCGCGCGGCGGGCGACCGTCGCGCCGGCCGTCGCGCCCATCCCTTCTTTGCTGATCGGGTCGCTGATCGCGCCGCGGCTGCTGATCGCGCCTCTGCTGCTGGTCACGCCGGGGCTGCGGGTTGGGCTGTGCGGCGGGCTGCGCGACCGGCTGCGGCTGCGCGGGGGTTGCCGGCGCCTTGAAGATGCTGAAGAAACGCGAGAAGAATCCTTCCGTGGCCTCGGCGACGGGCTGCGGCGCCGGCTGCGGCGCCGCCTGGACCGGAGCGCGGGGCGTCTCCGGGCTGCGGGGCGGCCGCGGCTGAGACTCGTCCACCATCGGCGCGGGCTGAGCAGGCGTGATGGCTTTGACCACGGCCTCCTGCCGCTCACGCTTGGGCTCTTCCTCGGCGCCGGCCGCCTTCGGCTCCTCGGGGCGCTCGACCATCTCGTAGCTCGAGGGAACGTGCTCCATCTCGTTCAGCTCGTCGTGCCGCAGGCGCTGCACCTTGTAGTGCGGCGTCTCGAGGTGCGGGTTGGGCACCATCACGATGTTCACCTTGAGGCGGCCTTCGAGCTTCTGGATCTCGCTCCTCTTCTCGTTCAGCAGGAACGAGGCCACGTCGACCGGCACCTGCGCGTGCACCGCGCCGGTGTTCTCCTTCATCGCCTCCTCCTGCATGATGCGCAGCACGTGCAGGGCGGTGGACTCGGTGCCGCGGATGAAGCCGGTGCCGCTGCAGCGCGGGCAGTTGATGTGCGCGGTCTCCTCGAGCGAGGGCTGCAGCCGCTGGCGCGAGAGCTCCATCAGGCCGAAGCGCGAGATCTTGCCGATCTGCACCCGCGCCCGGTCGTAGCGCAGTGCCTCGCGCAGCCGGTTCTCGACCTCGCGCTGGTTCCTCTGCGACTCCATGTCGATGAAATCGATGACGATGAGGCCCCCCAGGTCGCGCAGGCGGAGCTGCCGCGCGACCTCGTCGGCGGCCTCGAGGTTGGTGCGGTAAGCCGTTTCCTCGATGTCCCCGCCGCGTGTCGCGCGGGCGGAATTGACGTCGATCGCCACGAGGGCCTCGGTGTGATCGATGACGATCGCGCCGCCGGCGGGCAGGGCCACCTGGCGCGAATAGGCGCTTTCGATCTGGTGCTCGATCTGGAAGCGCGAGAAAAGCGGCACGTCGTCGCGGTAGAACTTCACCTTGCCGACGTTGCCCGGCATCACCGTCTGCATGAATGCCTTGGCCTGCTCGAAGATCTCCTCGGTGTCGATCAGGATCTCGCCGATGTCGGGCTGGAAATAGTCGCGGATCGCCCGGATCACCAGGCTCGACTCGAGGTAGATCAGGAAGGGCTTCTTCGACTGGTCGGCGGACGCGCCTTCGACCGCACCCCAGAGCTGCATCAGGTACTTGAGGTCCCAGTCGAGCTCCTCCAGCGAGCGGCCGATCGCCGCGGTACGGGCGATGACGCTCATGCCGTCGGGCAGCTGGAGCTGGTCCAGGGTGTCGCGAAGCTCGTTGCGGTCCTCGCCCTCGACCCGGCGGGAGACCCCGCCGCCCCGCGGGTTGTTCGGCATCAGAACGAGATACCTTCCCGCCAGGGAAATGAATGTCGTGAGCGCCGCGCCTTTGGTGCCGCGCTCATCCTTCTCGACCTGGACGATGATCTCCTGGCCCTCGCGCAGCGCGTCCTGGATGCGGGCGCGGCCTACGTCGATGCCTTCCTTGAAATAGCTGCGGGTGACTTCCTTGAAAGGCAGGAACCCGTGCCGCTCCTCGCCGTAGTCGATGAAGGCGGCCTCGAGGCTGGGCTCGATCCGGGTGATGATTCCTTTATAGATGTTGCTCTTGCGTTGTTCCCTCGAGGCGGACTCAATATCGAGATCGATGAGCTTCTGCCCGTCGACGATCGCGACCCGCAGCTCTTCCTGCTGGGTCGCGTTGAACAGCATGCGCTTCACTTGTTGTTCTCCTGCGCGCGCAGGAGCCCCCTAGCCTGGTCGGTCCGTGCTCTCCTGAAAGGTGATGCGTCAAAAGAAGGAAAGGAGGGCGGCCCATTAAGCTGCCGCGCGCGCTTCTAGTAGTATCGCTACTTCCGGTGAGCGAAATTAACCAGCGCTTCAGGCCCGGCTATGGCCGAACAGGGGGCGTGTGGCAGGCGAAACCTCGTTGATCGCGCGCCGGGCGGATTGGCCCGCTGCGCGCCTGGTTCACCTGTGCCCCGCAACTCGAAGCGCCCCGAGATAGTACGGAAAATGAATGACTTGAGCAAGGCTCGGGCAACGACGCTGGAAGTGGGGGACGAGGCCGCGGCGCAACGGATCGATAATTTCCTGCTGCGCCACCTGAAGGGCGTGCCGAAAAGCCACGTCTACCGCGTGCTGCGAAGCGGGGAGGTCAGGGTGAACAGCGGCCGCGTGAAGCCCGAATACCGCCTCCAGCCCGGAGACCGCGTGCGGGTGCCCCCGATTCGCGTTTCTCAGGAAGAGAAGGCAAGGGCAAAGCCGGCCGAATTCCCCGTTGTGCACGAAGACGGGGCACTCCTCGTGGTCGACAAGCCGGCGGGGGTGGCGGTGCACGGCGGCAGCGGCGTGAGCTACGGCGTGATCGAATCCCTGCGCGCATCGCGGCCGCAGGCGAAGTACCTGGAGCTCGCGCACCGGCTGGATCGCGACACCTCGGGGCTGCTGGTGGTGGCCCAAAAGCGCGGCGCGCTCGTCGAGCTCCACCGGATGCTGCGCGAGGGCGAGGTGGAAAAGGTCTACCTCGCCGTAGTCAAGGGTGCCTGGGAGGGCGGCATGCGCGAGCTGCGAGAGTCGCTCCACAAGTATGTCGACGCCAAGGGCGAGCGCCGGGTTGCGGTGCGCGAAGACGGGATGAGGGCGGTAACCCGGGTCCGGGCGCTGAAGAAGTCCGCGGACTTCAGCCTGCTCGAAGTCAGGTTGCTGACAGGTCGCACCCACCAGATCCGCGTACACCTCGCTCACGCCGGCCACCCGGTGCTCGGCGACGGCAAGTACGGCGATTTCGAGCTCAACCGGCGGCTCGAGAAAGAGGGCGTGCGGCGCCTTTTCCTTCACGCGAGCCGCCTCGGCTTGCTTCATCCAGTGACCAGGGAAAGGCTGGAGCTCCACTCGCCTCTCACGGCAGAGATGCAGAAGTTCATCGACGCACGCTTCGCATGATCCAGGACGAAATCAGGGACGCACCACGTTTCGCCGAGCCCCCTGTGAAGGGGGCCGTGAGCCGGAGGCGAGCGGGGGGTTTGGTTTTCAACGAACCGCAAACCCCCCGCTCCCCCCGACTGGATCGGGGGTCGCATCCCCCCTTCACAGGGGGGCAAAAGAAAACGTGGTCTGTCCCTGATTTGGGTCGGGTATGAAGTACCGGTTAATAGTGTTCGACTGGGACGGGACGGTGATCGACTCGCCGGGCGCGATCGTGGAGTGCATGCAGGAGGCGAGCCGCGACCTCGACCTGCCGGTGCCCGAGCCGCAGCGGGCGAGCCACGTCATCGGGCTGGGCCTGCACGACGCGATGAAGATCGTGGCGCCGGACTTGCCCGGCGAGCGCTACCCGGAGTTCATCGCCGCCTACCGGCGCCACTTCCTGGCGCGGGAGGACACGATGCGGCTCTTCGCCGGGATGGAGGGGCTGCTCGAGCGGCTCTCCCGGGAAAGATCCCTGGCCATCGCGACCGGCAAGAGCCGCAAGGGCCTCGAGCGCTCGCTCGAGGCGACCGGGGTGCGGCGGCTCTTCGCGGCGTCGCGCTGCGCCGACGAGACCACGCCGAAGCCGCACCCCGCGATGCTCTTCGAGCTGATGCGCGAGCTGAACGCCGAGTCCGGCGGCGTGCTGATGATCGGGGACACCTCGCACGACATGGATATGGCGCGCGCCGCCGGCGTCGACGGTCTGGCCGTAACCTACGGCGCCCACCCCGAGCACACGCTGCGCTCCTGCGGAGCGCGCGGATGCGTCGGCAGCGTCGCGGATCTCGACCGATGGCTGAGCAGGAATGGATGAGACGCAGCGGCTGATCTGCGCCTCGCAGGCGCTCGCCGATTCGGGCCGCGGGGTGCGCTTCGAGGTCGACTACTTCGGCGAGCGCGCGCCGGCCTTCGCCGTGCGCTACGCGGGCGAGGTGCACGCCTATCTCAACCGCTGCGCGCACGTCGCGATGGAGCTCGACTGGCAGGAGGGGGTATTTTTCGATTCCGACGGACGCGATTTGCTATGCTCGACTCACGGCGCGACTTACGACGCGCGCAGCGGCCGCTGCGCGGGCGGACCGTGCGGCGGCAAGCCGCTGCTGAAGCTGCGGGTCGAGGAGCGCGACGGCCAGGTCTACTTCATGGGGTTCACGGATGACTGACGGCAATGGGCAGTGGGAGCGCGAGCTCGTAGCGAGGCTCGCGACGGCGGCGCTGAAAGAGCAGCGGCGCGCGCGGCTCTGGGGCATCTTCTTCAAGCTGCTGACGTTCGCGTACGTGACGCTGATCCTCATCATGACGGTCGACTGGCAGGCGCGCACCGACCTCGGGGGCGGCAAGAAGCACACCGCGCTGGTCGAGCTGAACGGAATCATCGCCCCCGGCGCCGAGGCGAGCGCCGAGAAGATCATGAGCGGGCTGCAGGCGGCGTTCAAGGACAAGGGCACGCAGGGCGTGATCCTGCGCATCAACAGCCCGGGCGGCAGCCCAGTGCAGTCGCAGCTTATCTACGACGAGATGCGCAGGCTGCGCAAGAAGTACCCGGACATCCCGCTTTACGTCGTGGTGGAGGACATCTGCGCCTCGGGCGGCTACTTCGTCGCCTCGGCCGCCGACCGCATCTACGTGGCCAAGGCGAGCATCGTCGGCTCGATCGGCGTGCTGATGAACGGCTTCGGCTTCACCGGGCTCATGGACAAGCTCGGCGTCGAGCGCCGCCTCATCACTGCGGGCGAGAACAAGGGCATGCTCGACCCGTTCTCGCCGGCCGACCAGAAGGACGTGCAGCACGCGAAGGTGCTCATCGCCGATGTGCACCAGCAGTTCATCAGCGCGGTTAAGGAGGGGCGCGGCAAGCGGCTCAAGGAATCGCCGGACATGTTCAGCGGGCTCATCTGGACCGGCGACAAGAGCGTCGACCTCGGCCTCGCCGACGCGATCGGCAGCCTCGAGTCGGTGGCGCGCGACGTGGTGAAGGCCGAGGACATCGTCGACTACACGCAGAAGGAAAACGTCGCCGAGAAGCTGGCGAAGCGCTTCGGCATGGGCGCGGCGAGCGCGGTGATGGAGTTCGTGGTGCGCGCCTCACCCCTGGGGATGCGCTAAAAGCAGAAACACGGCGGGACGTCGGCCGACCGCGATCCTGCTTCTGCGCCACTCGGACACGTCCCGGGTGGAGATGCTTTCCGTCGCGAGCGTGAGGTCGGCGGCCACGCAAAGTCGCGTCTGCGCGTGGCACGATTCGAGCAGCGCGCCGAGCAGCGCGTCGCTGCGGTAGGGCGTCTCGATGAAGATCTGGGTTTCAGCTTCCTTTTTCGACCGTGCTTCGAGCTCCTTGATTCGTCGGGCCCGTTCGGCGGGGTCACGGGGCAAATAGCCGCAGAAGGCGAAGCGCTGGCCCTCGAGCCCGGAGGCCATTAGCGCGAGCGTGATCGAGGAGGGGCCGACGAGCGGCACCACACGGAAACCTTCGCGGTGCGCCGCCTCGACGAGCGCCGCGCCCGGGTCGGCGATCGCCGGGCAGCCGGCTTCGGAGAGAACGCCCAGCGAGCGGCCTTCGCGCAGCGGTTTCAGCAGGGCCACGGCGTCGCCCTTGATTTCTTCGATGCGAAGCTCGCGCACCGACATTCCGATGGCGCCGAGGAAGGCGCGCGCGCTCTTCGCGTTTTCGACAGCGAAGTCCTTCACCGAGCGAACCCGTTCCAGGGCCGGGAGGGGAAGAGACTCTGCCGGCGCGCCGCCGAGCGGCGTGGGGATCGCGTAGAGGATCAAGCCGCGTGGATCAGACGGCAGGCAGCCCGGCGCGCTCGAGCAGCTCGCAAAGCGCGATGAGCGGCAGCCCGATGAGCGAGCTGGGATCGTCGGTCTCGATGCGCTCGATGAGCGCGATGCCGAGCCCCTCGGCCTTGGCGCTCGCCGCGCAGTCGTAGGGCTGCTCGCGCCGCAGGTACGCTTCGATGCGCCGCTCGTCCAGGCTGCGGAACACGACGCGGCAGGGAACGACGCGCGACTCGGCTTTCCTCGCGCGAGCGTCGAGCACGGTGACCGCGGTATGGAAGTCCACCGCGTTTCCGCTCAGGCTGCGAAGCTGGCGCACCGCGCTCGTGTGATCGCCGGGCTTGCCGAAGCGCTCGCGACCCATCGCCGCGACCTGGTCCGAGCCGATGATCAGCGCGTCGGGGAACATGCGGTCGAGCGCCTGCGCCTTGAGCGCGGAGAGCCGCAGCGCCGTGTCGGCCGGGCGCTCGCCGTGCAGGGCGCGCTCGTCGACCCGCGGCGCCGCCGTCTCGAAGGCGAGCCCGAGGCGCTCGAGGAGCGCCTTGCGGTACTTCGAGCTCGACGCGAGCACGAGCCGCCGCGGTTGCGCCTTTATTGCGCCATCCATTTGTTTCAGCGCGTGTTTCCCAAAAAATGATATTATCCGCCCCCTTTATGCCGCAGCCGCAGCCGGTCATCGACGGTTTCGAGTTTGCGTCGGCCGGCGCAAGTCTCAGGGGCGCATTGCCGATCCGCGATTTTCCCCGCCTGCACGACATGCTGGCGCGGCACGAGGGCGAGGTCGCCTATGAGGTCGAGGGCGTGCGCGACGGGCGCGGCCGCCCGGCGCTGCGGCTGAAGGTGCGCACCAGGCTGGAACTGCGCTGTCAGCGGTGCCTCGAGGCTTTACCCTTCGAGGTGCAGGCCGACGAGGTGCTGGTCCTCGGCACGCAGGCCGAGATCGACGCCGAGGCGGCCGACGTGTACGCGGCGGACCGCGTGGTGGCGGCGAAGGAGATGCCGGTGCGCGAGCTGGTGGAGGATGAGCTGATCCTCGCGCTGCCGTATGCGCCGAGGCATGCAGGCTGTAGCGCGCGCGCGTCAACCGACGCCGCGCAGAAGGTTTTGCCGTTCGCCGGCCTGCGCGGGCTGATGCGCGGCAAGCATTGAACGAAAAGAGGAGTTAGAACATGGCCGTCCATCAGAACAAGGTGTCGCCGTCGCGGCGCAACATGCGCCGCTCGCACGACAAGCTGTCCGGGCCCGCGCTCGCGGTCGAGCCGACCACCGGTGAGCGGCACCTGCGCCACCACGTCAGCCCGACCGGGTTCTACCGCGGCAAGAAGGTCGTCAAGAACCGCGACGAGTAATCCCTGGTCACCGTTGCGGTCGATTGCATGGGGGGTGACCACGGCCCCCATGTGACGGTCCCGGCCGCGCTCGCATACCTGGCGCGGCATCCCGACGTCGACATCGTGCTCGTGGGGCAGCGGGAGCCGCTCGAGAGCGCGCTCCAGGCGCACGGGGCGCGGCCCGGCGCGCGCCTGCGCGTGCACCCGGCAAGCGAGGTGGTGGGCATGGACGAGCCCCCGGCGCAGGCGATGCGCTACAAGAAGGATTCGTCGATGCGCGTGGCGGTGAACCTGGTGAAGGCCGGCGCGGCGCACGCCTGCGTCAGCGCGGGCAACACCGGCGCGCTCATGGCAATCTCGCGCTTCGTGCTCAAGACCATCGCCGGCATCGACCGGCCGGCCATCGCCACCGTGCTGCCCAACATGAAGGGCGGTTATACCTACGTGCTCGACCTCGGCGCGAACGTCGACTGCACGCCCGAGCAGCTGATGCAGTTCGGCGTCATGGGCGCGATGCTGGTCGCGGCGGTGGACCACAAGGAGCGTCCCTCGGTGGGGTTGCTCAACATCGGCGTCGAAGACATCAAGGGCAACGAGACGGTCAAGCGTGCGGGGGAGCTGCTGCGCGACAGCGGCCTCAACTTCTACGGCAACGTCGAGGGTGACGACATCTACAAGGGCACGACCGACGTCGTGGTGTGCGACGGCTTCGTCGGCAACGTGCTCCTCAAGGCCTCGGAGGGCGTGGTGACGATGATCGTCGGATTCCTGCGTCAAGAGTTCACGCGCACGCCGTGGAACATGCTCGCGGCGTGGATGGCGAAGCCGGTGCGCAACGCGCTGCGCGCACGCATCGACCCGGGAAAGTACAACGGCGCGAGCCTCCTGGGCCTGAAGGGCATCGTGATCAAGAGCCACGGCTCGGCCGATGTTCATGCGTTCGAGCAGGCGCTCGAGCGCGCGCTGGAGGAGGTGGAGAACGACGTGCCGGCGCGCATCGCCGCGAAGATGGCTCAGACGCAGGTCGCGACGTCGGTGGGGGTGCAATGATCTATTCCAGGATCGTCGGCACCGGCAGCTACCTGCCGCCGCGGGTGATGGACAACGACGAGTTCGCGCGCCGCCTCGAGACGAGCGACGCGTGGATCCGCGAGCGCACCGGCATCGCGCGCCGCCACATCGCGGACGAAACCCAGACCTCGAGCGACCTCGCGCTCGAAGCAAGCCGGGCCGCCTTGAGCGCAGCGGGAGTGAAGGCTGAAGAGATCGATCTGATCGTCGTCGCCACTTCGACGCCCGATTACATCTTTCCGAGCACCGCGTGCCTGCTGCAGGCGAAGCTCGGCGTGAAGGGCTGCGCGGCGTTCGACGTGCAGGCGGTGTGCACCGGTTTCATTTATGCGCTCGCCACCGCGGATGGCTTCATCAAGAACCAAACCGCGAACAGAGCTTTGGTGGTCGGGTCCGAGGTCTTCTCGCGCATCCTGGACTGGAACGACCGCGGCACCTGCGTGCTCTTCGGCGATGGCGCCGGTGCCGTGGTTTTGGTTTCTTCCGAAAAACCTGGAATTCATGCGAGCCGGCTGCACGCCGACGGCAGCCAGGTCGGCATGCTCTCGGTGCCGGGCAACGTCGCGCGCGGCAGGATCGTCGGTTCGCCGTTCCTGCAGATGAACGGCCAGGGCGTGTTCAAGTTCGCCGTGCGCGTGCTCGACGAGTCGGCGCGCGAGACGGTGGCCGCGGCCGGCATGCGGCTCGCGGACATCGACTGGCTGATCCCGCACCAGGCGAACGTGCGCATCCTCGAGGCGACCGCGCGCAAGCTCGAAATTCCGCGCGAGAAGCTGGTGGTGACGGTCGACCACCACGGCAACACTTCCGCGGCTTCCGTGCCGCTCGCGCTCGATGAATTCATCAGGAAGGGAACCATTCGCGCGGGCGAGCGGCTGCTGCTGCAGGGCGTGGGCGGCGGCTTCACCTGGGGCTCCTCGGTGGTGACGCTGTGAAGCTCGCGCTGGTTTTTCCGGGCCAGGGCTCGCAGGCCGTCGGCATGCTCAAAGGGTACGAGGGTTTGCCTGAAATCAGCCTTGTTCGGGATGAAGCGGCTGCGGTGCTCGGAGCCGATTTCGTCCGCCTGCTCGACGAAGGGCCGGCGGAGCAGCTCAACCAGACGGTCAACACGCAGCCCGCCATGGTGACGGCAGGCTACGCCGCGTACCGGGCGTGGCGCGCGCTCGGCGGCGCGCAGCCCGAAGTGGTCGCGGGGCACAGCCTGGGCGAATACACGGCCCTCGTCGCGGCCGGCGCGATCGCGTTCAGGGACTGCCTGCCGCTGGTGCGCTTCCGCGCGCAATCGATGCAGGAGGCGGTACCGGAGGGACGGGGCGCGATGGCCGCGATCCTGATGCTGGACGACGCCGAGGTGCGCGCCGCGTGCGCCGAGGCGGGCGGCGAAGTCCAGGCGGTGAACTTCAACGCTCCCGGCCAGGTCGTGATCGCGGGCGAGAAGGCGGCGGTCGAGCGCGCCATCGAAGCCTGCAAGACGAAGGGCGCGAAGCGCGCGATGCCGCTTCCCGTGAGCGCGCCGTTCCATTCGTCGCTGATGCGGCCGGCGGCGGAGAAGCTGAAAGGTTTCCTCGCCAAGGTCGATCTTTCCTCTCCGCAAATTTCGGTGATCAACAACGTCGATGTCGCCATCGTTGGCGAGCCCGGGAAAATCAAGGACTCGCTCGTGCGGCAGGCGGCCTCGCCCGTGCGCTGGGTCGAGACGATCCAGAAGATGCGCGCGATGGGCGTGACCCACGTGGTCGAGTGCGGGCCGGGCAAGGTGCTCGCCGGCATGACCAAGCGCATCTGGCCCGAGGCGAAGTCGTTCTCGCTCGCCGACCGCGCGTCGCTGGAGCAGGCCCTCAAATGCTAGAAAACAGGGTCGCGCTCGTCACGGGAGCGTCGCGCGGGATCGGCTACGCCATCGCCGGGCAGCTCGTGAAGGACGGGGCGAAGGTCATCGGCACGTCGACCTCGGGGGAGGGCGCGAAGAAGGTGCCCGGCATCGGGATGGTGCTGGATGTCCGCGATCCGGCGCAAATCGAGTCTGTAATAAATGAAATCCAGAAGCAGCACGGTGATATCGCAATCCTGGTCAATAACGCCGGCATCACGCGCGACAACCTCGCGCTGCGCATGAAGGACGCGGAGTTCGACGAGGTGATCGACACCAACCTGCGCGCGGTGTTCCGCCTGTCGCGGGCGGTGATGCGCGGCATGATGAAGGCGCGCTGGGGCCGCATCATCAACGTCACCTCGGTGGTGGGCGCCTCGGGCAACGCCGGCCAGGCGAACTACGCCGCGGCCAAGGCCGCGGTGGTAGGGATGACGAAGTCGCTCGCGCGCGAGCTCGGCTCGCGCAACATCACCGTGAACTGCGTGGCGCCGGGCTTCATCGACACCGACATGACGCGCGCGCTGTCGGACGAGAGTAAAAAGGCGCTGCTCGGCCAGATTCCGCTCGGCCGCCTCGGCGCGCCGCAGGACGTGGCGGCCGCGGTCGCCTATCTCGCATCGCCCGCCGCCGGCTACGTGACAGGCGCGGTCCTGCACGTCAACGGCGGTATGTATATGTCGTAAAATACGCCCCCTCTTGGGGAAGGAGCAGCGGATGGAAAACATCGAACAACGCGTCAAGAAGATCATCGCCGAGCAGCTCGGCGTGAACGAGGCCGAGATCAAGAACGACTCCTCGTTCGTCGACGACCTGGGCGCGGACTCGCTCGACACCGTGGAGCTCGTAATGGCGCTCGAGGAGGAGTTCGAGACCGAGATCCCCGACGAGGAAGCCGAGAAGATCACCACCGTGCAGCAGGCGGTCGATTACATCAAGGCGCACTCGAAGGCCTGAGCGCCCGCTCTTCAGTGACGCGCCGCAGAGTCGTGGTAACCGGGCTGGGCATCATCAGCCCGCTCGGCAACACCGTTTCCGAAGCCTGGGACCGGGCGCTCGCCGGAGCCCCGGGCATCACCCGCATCACGCGCTTCGACCCCTCGCGCCTCGCGAGCCAGATCGCCGGCGAGGTGAAGGGCTTCGACGTCGCGCCCTACATGTCGCCCAAGGAAGCGCGGCGCATGGACCTCTTCATCCAGTACGGAATGGCGGCCGGGCTGCAGGCCTGGCGCGAGGCGGCGCTCGAGGTCACGCCGCAGAACGCCGAGCGCGTCGGCGTCAATTTCGGCTCGGGCATGGGCGGGCTGCCGCTGATCGAATCGATGCACGACGAGCTCAAGGCGAACGGCCCGCGGCGCATCTCGCCCTTCTTCATCCCGGGCAGCATCATCAACATGACCGCGGGCCTGTTGTCGATCGCGGTCGGGGCGAAGGGCCCGAACCTCGCCATGGTGACCGCGTGCACCACGTCCACCCACTGCATCGGCGAGGCGGCGAAGTCGATCCGCTACGGCGACGCCGACGTCATGATCGCGGGCGGATCGGAAGCCACGGTGACCGAGCTCGCGATCGGCGGCTTTGCCTCGGCGCGCGCGCTGTCCACGCGCAACGACGATCCCGCCGGCGCGAGCCGGCCGTGGGACAAGGACCGCGACGGCTTCGTGCTCGGCGAGGGCGCCGGCGCGCTGGTGCTCGAGGACTACGAGCATGCGAAGGCGCGCGGCGCGAAGATCTACTGCGAGCTGGTGGGCTACGGCGTGTCGGCCGACGCGCACCACATGACTGCGCCGCCCGAGGATGGCGACGGCGGTTACCGGGCGATGCGCAATGCGCTGAAGGATGCAAACCTGGAAAGTTCTTCCATTGATTACATCAACGCGCACGGCACATCGACCCCGCTCGGCGACCTCGCCGAGACGGTGGCGATCAAGAAGCTGCTCGGCGCGCGCGCCGCAAGCGTGGCGGTGAACTCCACCAAGTCGATGACCGGGCACCTGCTCGGCGCGGCCGGGGCGGTGGAGGCGCTGTTCAGCATCCTTGCGCTGCGCGACCAGGTGTCGCCGCCGACGATCAACCTGCGCACCCCCGACCCGCAGTGCGACCTCGACTACGTGCCGAACGAAAAGCGCCGCATGCCGATCCGCGTGGCGCTGTCGAACTCGTTCGGCTTCGGCGGCACGAACGGCACCCTGATCTTCAAACAGCTTTGAATCACCGCAGACTGCGGCTGGAGCTTGCGCCTTCGGCGCCCCTGGCGGCAGCGATCCTGGCTTCCCATGCCGGGGCGGCGCTGTGCCTGGTGGCGCTCCTGCCGGGCGCGGCCGGCCTCGGTGCGGCGGCGCTTGTCGTCCTTGCCGGCGCGGCGAGCGCGCGCAAGCGCGCGTTGCTGCGCGGTCGGACCGCGGTGCGCGCGCTCGAGGTCGGGGCGCAAGTGCTGGAGGTGCGCCTCGGGAGCGGGGAGCGCTTCCCGGCCGAGCTGGCCGAGCGCCGCTACGTCGGGCGGCACATGGTGGTGCTGTGCCTTCGCCGGCCGGTGCGCCGCACCATCCTCGTCACCCGCGGCATGGCCGATGCGCAATTGTTCCGGCGCCTGCGCATCTGGGCGCTGTGGGGAAAATTGCCCGTCGTGGCAACAAAGCAACTGCCCGCGTAGCCAACGACCCTGCCGGGCGTCGAACTATTTCAAAGGGCGTGTGTCTGTGGCAGATAGACGTATAACATCGGACGCTGGGTCCGGGGGTGGGGAGCCCCGCCGGGTGCGGCCAGGCGCGATTCGTGTCTGACCGCGAGATCGACCGGCAGCTGGTGGAGCGGGCGCAGCGCGGCGACAAGCGCGCGTTCGAGCTGCTGGTGGAGAAGTACCAGCGCAAGCTGGCGCGGCTGCTCTCGCGTTTCATCCGCGACCCGGCGGAGGTCGAGGACGTGACGCAGGAAGCGTTCATCAAGGCCTACCGTGCGCTCCCCGCGTTCCGCGGCGACAGCGCCTTTTATACTTGGCTCTACCGCATCGGGATCAACACGGCCAAGAACTACCTGATGGCGATGGGGCGCAGGGCGCCCACCTCCACCGAGGTCGAGGCCGAGGAGGCAGAGGGGTTCGAGGAAGGCGAGCAGCTGCGCGACATCAACACTCCGGAGAGCCTGCTGCTGTCCAACGAAATCGCGGAGACGGTGAACTCCACGATCGAACAGCTGCCTGAGGAATTGCGTACCGCGATTCAGCTGCGCGAGATCGAAGGGATGAGCTACGAGGACATCGCACAGCTCATGAACTGCCCGATCGGCACGGTCCGGTCGCGCATCTTCAGGGCGCGCGAGGCGATCGCGGAGCGGCTGCGGCCGCTCCTGGGCACGCGGAAAGACAAGAGGTGGTAGGGGTATGAAAGACAGGATTTCGGTGTTGATGGACGGGGAGCTGGACGACAGGTCCGCGGCCCAGGTGCTCGATGCGCTGACCCAGGGCAGCGAAGCGGGCAGCGAAGCCCGCGATGCCTGGCGCACCTACCATCTCATCAGCGATGCGCTCGGCAAGAGCCGCATGCTTTCGGAGGGCTTCAGCGACCGGGTCGCGGCGGCGCTCGCCGCCGAGCCCACGGTGCTCGCCCCCAGGCGCCTCGGCGGCGCCCGGGAGCCGCAGCGCTGGGTCGCGCTCGCCGCGGGCGTCGCGGCGGTCTCGCTCGTGGGCTGGCTCGGATTCGCCCCGCAGCAGGCGCCCGTACAGGTGGCCAAGGCTCCCGCGCCGGTCGTTGCCAAGGAAGCCAAGCCGGCGGTGGTCGCACTCCCGAGCGGCACCAACGATTACCTGCTCGCCCACCAGGCGTTCTCCCCCCGGATGTCGCTGGTGGGCATGGCGCCCTACGTCCGCACGGTATCCGAGCCGGCCCGGGAGGCGCGGCGGTGAGGACGCGGGCTCTCGGCGCGGCGCTGGTACTCGCCACATCGGTGGCGCAGGCGCAATCGCCGGAGACCCTGGCGTGGCTGCGCAAGATGCACCAGGCGACGCAGCGCCTCTCCTACGTCGGCACGTTCGTCTACCAGAACGCGGACCGCACCGAGACGTCCCGCATTACACGCTACGCGGCGGAGGACATCGAGAAGCTGGAGGTGATGAACGGCGTGCCGCGCGAGATCGTGAGGACGCGCGACAAGGTCCGCTGCTACCTGCCGGACAGCCGGGTGGTCAAGGTCGACCGCCGCGTCGACCGCGATTTCCCCGCGCTGCTTCCGGAGCAGATCCAGGCCCTGGCGCGGCACTACGACATCAGCCTGGGCGAGACGCAACGCATCGCAGGCCTGGATTGCCAGACCGTCGTGCTGCAGCCCAAGGACAACCTGCGCTACGGCTACCGGCTCTACGCCGACGTCAAGAGCGGCATGCTCATGCGCGCCGACACCGTCGACACTGCCGGGAAAAGCGTCGAGACCTTGATGTTCACCCAGTTCACCCCGGGCAACGTCACCGCCGACATGGTGCGCCCGCGCCACGAGGGGAAGAAGTGGCGCATCGAGGATGCCGGGGCCGTCCCCGCGCAACTCGCGGGCTGGGGCCTCGCCTCCGAGCTGCCGGGGTTTCACAAGATCACCGAGCTCAAGCGCCGCCTTGGCGAGTCGCGGCCGGTGGGCCAGATGGTGTTCTCCGACGGCCTCGCCGCCGTGTCGGTGTTCATCGAGCCCCTCGAGAGCAGGCCGGACCGGGCCGCGACCGGCCTCGCCAGCATGGGCGCGATTAATATCTATACTCGCGAAGTGGCGAACCACATGATCACGGTGGTCGGGGAGGCGCCGGCCGTCAGCGTGCAGCGGATCGCCGACGCGGTAGAGTTCCGCCGCCCGACGCAGTAAAAGAGACGACGGATAGAGCTCAGGAGAACCACATGCAGCAACTAGCGAGAGGGCTGGCCGCTCTGTGGCTGGCCGCGTTCAGCGCGGGCGTGCTCGCGCAGGCGCGCGAGCTTCCCGACTTCACCCGCCTGGTGGAGGAGCAGGGCGCCGCGGTGGTCAACATCAGCACCACGCAGGCGGTGCGCCGCGCGCAGGGCGGTGCACCGCCGCAGGTTCCCGGCATGGAGGACGACGAGGTGCTCGAGTTCTTCCGCCGTTTCGTCCCGCGCCAGCCCGGCCCGGGACAGAACCCCGGGAACCCCGGCCCCGGCGGCCCCGGACGCGAGAGCCGCTCGCTCGGCTCGGGCTTCATCATCAGCAACGACGGCTACATCCTCACCAACGCCCACGTGGTCGAGGGCGGCGACGAGATCAACGTCAAGCTCACCGACAAGCGCGAGTTCAAGGCGCGCGTGATCGGCGCCGACAAGCGCACCGACGTCGCGCTCATCAAGATCGACGGCACCGGCCTGCCGCTGGTGAAGTTCGGCGACCCGAACAAGCTCAAGGTCGGCGAATGGGTGGTCGCGATCGGCTCGCCGTTCGGCTTCGAGAACACGGTCACCGCCGGCATCGTCTCGGCGAAGGGGCGCTCGCTGCCGCAGGAGAACTTCGTCCCGTTCATCCAGACCGACGTCGCGATCAACCCGGGCAACTCGGGCGGGCCGCTCTTCAACATGCGCGGCGAGGTGATCGGCGTGAATTCGCAGATCTACAGCCGCACCGGCGGCTTCATGGGCCTTTCCTTCGCGATTCCCGCCGACGTCGCGCTCGACATCCAGAAGCAGCTGCGCGAGAAGGGCCGCGTCGCGCGCGGCCGCATCGGCGTGGTGATCCAGGAAGTCACGCGCGACCTCGCCACCTCGTTCGGCCTGGACCGGGCGCGCGGCGCGCTGGTCAACTCGGTCGAGAAGGGCAGCCCCGCCGACAAGGCCGGCGTCGAGGCGACCGACATCATCGTGGGCTACGACGGCAAGCCGGTCGACTCCTCGAGCGACCTGCCGCGGCTGGTCGGCGCGACGCGCCCGGGGCAGCAGGCGTCGCTCGAGGTGTGGCGCAAGGGCCAGACGAAGAAGCTTGCCGTGACCGTGGGCGAGCTGCAGGAGGAGCGCGTCGCCGCGCGCGACACGCCCAAGCCCAAGCCCCAGGCCGAGGCTCCGGCGAACCGCCTCGGCATCGTGGTCGCCGAGCTCACCGCCGAGCAGAAGAGCCAGATGAAGCTGCAGAGCGGCCTCGTCGTCACCGACGTGCGGCCCGACGCCAAGGCCGAGGTGCGCAAGGGCGACGTGCTCGTCACGCTGGTGTACAAGGGCCAGCACGTCGAGCTGAAGAGCGCCGAGCAGTTCAACAAGCTGCTCGCCGGCCTGGACAAGAACGCGGTGCTGACGCTGCAGGTGCGCCGCGGCGAAAGCGTGGCTTTCGTCACGGTCAGCGGGCTGACTGACAAGGGTTAGGCTTTACGGCCGAGCGTACTGCCATCTGTGCGAGGAGATGGCGGCCGCCCTGCGCAAGCTCGGCGTGGACTTCGAGGAGATCGACGTCGACTCCGATCCGCGCCTGGACGAGCTCTACGGCGCCGACGTCCCCGTGCTGCAGACCGAGGACGGAAACGAGCTCTGCCGCCACCGGCTCACTGCGGAGGCGATTCGCCTCTTAGGAAAGTCCGAAGGAGTCGTCCCCGCGAAGGCGGGGACCCAGTCGAAAAGCCAATAAGTTGTCGTCCCCCCGCGAGCGACGTCGTTCCATGCGCGCTCGCATCTCTTGCGTTTTTCTCCCTCTGAATCACCTGGTACAGCTACGGGCTCGATGGGGTCCCCGCCTTCGCGGGGACGACATCCTCGGAGCCTCCCTAAGCTAGAATAGCGCCCCGAGGAGGGTGCCCCCGAAGGCGCGGCGGGCGCCCTCTTTCTTTATATGGCGCAAAGCCGCATCCGCAACTTCTCGATCATCGCTCACATCGACCACGGCAAGTCGACGCTCGCCGACCGGTTCATCCAGCTGTGCGGCGGCCTCGCCGAGCGCGAGATGGGCGAGCAGGTGCTCGACTCGATGGACCTCGAGCGCGAGCGCGGCATCACCATCAAGGCGCAGACCGCGGCGCTGGAATATCGATCCAGAAGCGGTGAGGTTTATCTTTTGAACCTCATCGATACCCCGGGGCACGTCGACTTCTCGTACGAGGTGAGCCGCTCGCTCGCGGCTTGCGAGGGCGCGGTGCTGGTGGTGGACGCCTCGCAGGGCGTCGAAGCCCAGACGGTCGCGAACTGCTACACCGCGATCGAGCAGGGCGTGGAAGTGATCCCGGTGCTGAACAAGATCGACCTCCCCTCGGCCGATCCGCTGAAGGCGATCCAGGAGATCGAGGACGTGATCGGCATCGCGGCCCAGGACGCCTTGCGCGTGAGCGCCAAGACCGGCGACAACGTGCCGGAGATCCTCGAAGCCGTGATTTCCCGCGTGCCCCCGCCGCAAGGCGATCCCGAGGCGCGCCTGCAGGCGCTGATCATCGATTCGTGGTTCGACAACTACGTCGGCGTGGTGATGCTGGTACGGGTCATGGAGGGCACGCTGCGGCCGAAGGACAAGCTCCTGCTGATGAGCACCGATGCGTCGTATCTCTGCGACCACGTCGGCGTGTTCACTCCCAAGGCCAAGGAGAAGGAGAGCCTGTCCGCGGGCGAGGTGGGCTACGTCACGGCGGGGGTCAAGGAGCTGCGCGCGGCGAAGGTCGGCGACACGATGACGCTCGCCGACAAGCCCGCGGCGAAGCCGCTGCCGGGCTTCAAGGAAGTCAAGCCGCAGGTGTTCGCGGGCCTCTACCCGGTTGAGGCGAACGAGTACGAGGGCTTGCGCGAGGCGCTCGAGAAGCTGCACCTCAACGACGCCTCGTTCCACTACGAGCCCGAGACCTCGCAGGCGCTCGGGTTCGGCTTCCGCTGCGGCTTCCTCGGCCTCTTGCACATGGACATCGTGCAGGAGCGCCTCGAGCGCGAGTACGGCATGCACCTCATCACCACCGCGCCGTCGGTGGTCTACGAGGTGAAGCTGCGCGACGGCACGCTGGAGCAGCTCTCCAACCCGGCGCGCCTGCCGCCGGTCGAGACCATCGAGGAGTTCCGCGAGCCGATCATGGCCTGCCGGATCTTCGTGCCGCAGGAATACGTCGGCCCGGTGATCACGCTGTGCACGGAGAAGCGCGGCACGCAGACCAACATGCACTACTCCGCGCGCCACGTGGTCATCTCCTACGACCTGCCGCTGAACGAGGTGGTGCTCGATTTCTTCGACCGGCTGAAATCGATGACGCGCGGCTACGGCTCGCTCGACTACGAGTTCAAGGAATACCGCGCCGCCGACATGGTGCGCCTGGACATCCTGGTGAACGGCGACAAGGTCGACGCGCTCTCGAGCATGGTGCACCGCTCGGCCGCCCAGCACCGGGGCCGGGAGCTGGTCACGAAATTGAGGAGCCTGATCCCGCGGCAGATGTTCGACGTCGCGATCCAGGCGGCGATCGGCGGGCACATCGTGGCGCGCGAGAACGTCAAGGCGCTGCGCAAGAACGTGCTGGCGAAATGCTACGGCGGCGACGTCACCCGCAAGCGCAAGCTGCTCGAAAAACAAAAGGAAGGGAAGAAGCGCATGAAGCAGGTCGGCTCGGTGGAGATCCCGCAGGAGGCGTTCCTCGCGGTGCTGCAGAGGGGCGACACGTGAGGCGCGCCCCATGAGTTTCGCGCTCTTTCTGCTGCTGCTGCTGGTGGTCACCGGCGCGGTGTGGGCGCTCGAGGCGCTGTGGCTGCGCCGCGGCCGCGCCGCAGGCGAGAAGCAGCCGTGGTGGGTGGAGTACTCGGTCAGCTTCTTTCCGGTGATCCTGATCGTGTTCCTGCTGCGCTCGTTCCTGGTCGAGCCGTTCAAGATCCCGTCGAGCTCCATGGTGCCGACGCTGCTGGTCGGCGACTTCATCCTCGTGAACAAATTCACGTATGGCATCCGCCTGCCGGTGGCGAACAAGAAGGTCGTGCCGCTGCACGACCCGCAGCGCGGCGACGTGATGGTTTTCCGCTATCCCGAGGATCCTTCGCTCGACTACATCAAGCGCGTGGTCGGCTTGCCAGGGGACCGCATCGAATACCGCAACAAACGTCTCACGATCAACGGCAATCCCGTGCCGGTCCGCCAGGTCGACGACTACCTGTCGAAGGAGCGCATGCAGTTCTCCAAGCGCTTCGTCGAGACCCTGAACAGCGTCGAGCACCAGATCCTGATCGAGGACGACGCGCCTACCATGATGACGCCGTCGCGCTCGTTCCCGCACTCGGCCAATTGCAACTACAATACGAACGGCCTGGCGTGCACGGTTCCGCCGGGGCATTACTTCATGATGGGCGATAACCGGGACAACTCGAGCGACAGCCGGGTCTGGGGATTCGTGCCAGACGAGAACATCGTCGGCAAGGCGTTCTTCATCTGGCTGAACCTGAACGAGCTGGGGCGCTTCGGGTCGTTCCGCTGAAAGGAGAACAACAATGCGCGACAGCGCCGCCTGGAACAAGACCGCCTGGAAGAAGAGTCGGGGCCTCACCCTCATGGGCCTCATCATGGTGCTGTTCATCCTGATCGTGCTCGCGCTGTTCGGGATGAGGCTGCTCCCGGCGTACATCGAGTACGGCACGGCGAAGAAAGCGATCGAGGCGATCGCGCGCGACCGCACCGGCGCGTCCTCGCCGGCGGACGCGCGCCGCCTGTTCGACAGCCGCGCCCTGATCGACAACATCCAGGTGATCAAGGGCAGCGACCTCGACATCACGAAGGACGGCAGCGGCCTGGTGATCGCGTTCGCCTACCGCAAGGAAGTGCCGCTGGTCGCGAATCTCGGCCTGTACATCGATTTCGCGGCGAACTCGGCGGGCCAGTAGACGCTTTGACGCGGCCCGCGGCGCTCGAGAAACGGCTGGGTCACCGGTTCAACGACCCGCGCCTCCTCGAGCAGGCGCTGACGCACCGCAGCCGCGGCGCCGAGAACTACGAGCGGCTCGAGTTTCTCGGCGACGGCGTGCTCGGCTGCGCGGTGGCCGACGAGCTCTACGCGCGCTTCCCGCAACTCTCCGAGGGCAAGCTCACGCGCCTGCGCGCGAGCCTGGTGCGCGAGGAGGCGCTCGCCGAAGTCGCGAAGGCGCTCGGCATCGGCGAGTACCTGCGCCTGGGCGAGGGCGAGCTCGCCGCGGGGCCCGAGGTTCGCCCCTCGATCCTCGCCGACGCGGTCGAGGCGGTGCTCGGCGCGGTGTTCCTCGACGCCGGCTACGAGGCCGCGCGCAAGGCGGTGCTCACCGCCTTCCGGCCGCTCATCGAGCGCCTCGACCCGGAGCGCCCGGCCAAGGACGCCAAGACGCGCCTGCAGGAAATCCTCCAGGCGCGGCACCGGCGGCTGCCGCAGTACCGCGTGGTCGCGGTGCAGGGCGAGGCGCACAAGCAGTCCTTCGAGGTCGAGTGCTACGTTTCGGAGCTCGAGCTGCGCGTGCTGGGGACGGGAACCTCGCGCCAGCGCGCCGAGCAGCAGGCGGCCAAGGCAATGCTCGATAAACTGGAGACATGACGCACAGGTGCGGCACCATCGGCATCGCCGGGCGGCCCAACACCGGCAAGTCGAGTCTGCTCAACCGCCTGGTCGGGCAGAAGCTCTCGATCGTGTCCTCCAAACCGCAGACCACCCGGCACCTCGTGACCGGCATCGTGACGCAGCCCGGTTGCCAGTACGTGTTCATCGATGCGCCGGGGCAGCAGTCTCAGTCGAGGAGCGCGCTGCACCGCACGCTGAACCGCCGCGCGACCCAGGCCGCGCGCGACGCGGATGTGGCGCTGTTCGTGGTCGAGGCCCGGCGTTTTGGCCCCGACGACCATCGCGTCCTGGAAGCCATTCCGGAGGAGCAGAAGGTGATCGCGGTGGTCAACAAGATCGACACGGTCAAAAAACACGCCGACCTGATCCCGTTTCTCGAGCGCCTTTCGCAAACGCGTAAATTCGAGGCCATCGTCCCCGTCAGCGCCCAGACCGGAAGGAACATCCCCGAGCTCTTCAAGGCGTTGCGCGAGGCGCTGCCGGAAGGACCGCCCGCCTATCCCGCCGATCAGCTCACCGACCGCGACGAGCGCTTCTTCGCCGCCGAGCTGCTGCGCGAGAAGCTGTTCGAGGCGATGGGCGAGGAGCTGCCCTACCGCTGCGAGGTGGTGATCGACAGTTTCAAGGAGGAAGGCAGGCTTCGGCGCATCGAGGCCACGATCCTGGTGGAGCGCGCCAGCCAGAAGGCGATCGTGGTCGGCGCCGGCGGCGAGCGCCTGAAGCGCATGGCGAGCGCGGCGCGCAAGGACATGGAAAAGCTCTTCGGCGGCAAGGTGTACCTCGGGACCTGGGTGAAGGTGCGCAAGGCGTGGACGGATGATGCGCGTGTCCTAAGACAACTCGGATACGAATGAAGAAACGCACGGATCACGAGCCGGGCTACGTGCTCCATACCTACCCGTACAAGGAGACGAGCCTCATCGTCGAGCTCTTCGCGCGGCGTTTCGGGCGAGTGGCGCTGCTCGCGCGCGGGGCGCGCCGGCCGCGCTCGGCGATGCGCGGCGTGCTGCTCTCGTTCCAGGCCCTGCGCGTCTCCTGGAGCGCTTCGGCTGAGCTCGGCAACCTCATCTCGGCCGAATGGGCCGGCGCGCTGCTGCCTCTCGCCGGACGCTCGCTCATGTGCGGGTTCTACCTGAACGAGCTGCTGCTGCGGCTCTTGCCGCGCGACGATCCGCACGAGGCGCTCTTCGATACCTATGGGGAAGCCCTGGCCCGCCTGGGCAGTGCCGGCGATGCTTCCGTCGTGCTGCGCGGATTCGAAAAGCGCCTGCTCGCCGAGCTCGGCTACGCGCCGATCCTCGACCGCGACGCGGCAAGCCGGCCGATCGACCCCGAGCGCCTCTACGCCTACGAGCCCGAGCGCGGCCCCACGGTGGTGAACGGCACTCGCGGCGACCTGCCGGTGGTGCGCGGCCGGACCCTGCTCGACGTGGCCGCCGACGACTACACCAGCCCGAAGACGCGCGAGGAGGCGAGGAACCTCATGCGCGCGTTGATCGGCGAGCGCCTGCACGGGCAGGTACTGCATACTCGCACCGTCCTGAAGGAATTGAGCGACTTATGATTGAGCTCGGCGTCAACGTGGATCACGTGGCGACCGTACGGCAAGCACGTCGCACCTACGAGCCCGATCCGGTCTGGGCGGCGGTCGAGGCGCACCTCGGCGGCGCCGACGGCATCACGGTCCACCTGCGCGAAGACCGCCGCCACATCCAGGACGAGGACGTGCGCCGCCTGCGCGAGTTGACCCACATCCGCCTCAACCTCGAGATGGCCGCGACCGACGAGATGGTGGGCATCGCCTGCCGCGTCAAGCCGGAGATGGCGATGCTCGTGCCCGAGGGCCGCCACGAGATCACCACCGAGGGCGGCCTCGACATCGTTTCCAAGGAAAAAATCCTTAGAAGCGCGGTCAAGCGCCTGGCGGATGCCGGCATCGTGGTCTCGGTGTTCATCGACGCCGACCCGGCCCAGGTCGAGGCGGCGAAGCGCATCGGCGCGGCGGTGTGCGAGGTGCATACCGGTCCCTACGCGCATGCGTTCCACTCCAAGGGGCGCGACGCCGAGAGCCCCGCCGTCGTCTCGGAATTAAATGAAATAAGCAAAGCTGGCGAGCTGATTCGCTCCCTCGGCATGCGGTTCAACGCCGGGCACGCGCTCAACTACTTCAACGTGGAGCCGGTGGCGCGCCTGCCGGGCGTGCGCGAGCTGCACATCGGCCACGCCATCGTGTCGCGCGCGGTGTTCGTCGGCATGCGGGAAGCCGTCCGCGAGATGAAGGCCCTGATGGTGCAGGCGGCGCGGTGATCTACGGCGTGGGCACCGACGTGGTCGAGATCGGGCGGATCCAGAGCGCGCTCGAGCGCTTCGGCGAGCGCTTCGCGCGCAGGATCCTGTGCGAGCCCGAGCTCAGGCGGTTCCACAGCCACCGCCTGCCCGCGAACTACCTGGCGAAGCGCTTCGCCGCCAAGGAGGCCTTTACCAAGGCCCTCGGCACCGGCATCCATGCGCCAGCCAACTGGCACGGCGTGTGGGTGAGGAACCTTCCTTCAGGCAAGCCGGTCCTCGAGTTTTCCGAGGAACTCAAAGAACTGCTGGAAACGAGAAAGATCCTTCACTCCCATGTATCGCTCACCGACGAACGCGGCGTGGCGATGGCGACGGTGATCCTGGAATGCGCAGGCTGAGGCTGCCGCTCGGGCCGGCGGTCATCGACGTCGTAGGCCCCGTGCTCACCGACGAAGATCGAGGCCGCCTGCGCCATCCGGCCGCCGGCGGGGTCATTCTCTTCTCCCGCAATTACGAGAACCCGGAACAACTCTCCAGTCTCACAACGGAGATAGCGCGACTGCGCGAGCCTGAGCTGCTCCTCTGCGTCGACCACGAGGGCGGCCGGGTGCAGCGCTTTCGCGAGGGGTTCTCGGCGATCCCGCCGATGCGCACCCTCGGGCGGCTTTGGGACCGCGACGCGGCGGCGGCGCGCGAGACCGCCCGCGCGATCGCCTACATCGTCGGCGCCGAGCTCGCCGCGCACGGGATCGATTTCAGCTTCGCGCCGGTGCTCGACCTCGACTACGGCGGCTCGAGCGTGATCGGCGACCGCGCGCTGCACTTCGACCCGAACGCGGTGGGCGCCCTCGCGGCGGCGATCGTGCAGGGCTTCGCCGACGCC
>JBIOYV010000122.1:0-3147 GCA_044870335.1 Burkholderiales bacterium
CATGTTCACGACCACCTTGAGCAGCCGCGGCACCGCCATCACGCTCGAGTAGCTGCGCTCCTTCATCAGGCGCGGACCCACCTGCGTCTGGTACGCCTCTTTCACCCGAGGCAGGGTCTTCGAAGCACTCACTTGTCCAGTACCTCGCCGGTGCGGCGAGAGGTCCGCACGCGCTCGCCGCCCTCCAGCAGCTTCGACCCGATGCGCGTGCGCTTGTCGTCGTCGGGCGAGACGATCATCACGTTCGACACGTGGATCGAGGCCTCGCGCTCGGCGATGCCGCCCTTGATGTTGCGCTGCGGGTTGGGCCGCGTGTGGCGCTTGATGAAGTTCACGCCCTGCACCACGACGCGCCCCTTCTCCGTCAGCACCTGCAGCACCTTGCCGCGCTTGCCGCGGTCGCGGCCGGTGATGACCTCGACCAGGTCGTTCTTGCGGAGTCGGATGCGGATCCGCGGCCGCTCCATACGGTGTCTCGCCATGGCCTTACAGCACCTCCGGAGCCAGCGACACGATCTTCATGAACTTCTTGTCGCGCAGCTCGCGCGCCACCGGGCCGAAGACGCGCGTGCCCACCGGCTCGCCGTCCTCCTTGATCAGCACGGCCGCGTTCTCGTCGAAGCGGATGTAGCTGCCGTCCCGGCGGCGCTGCTCCTTGCGGCAGCGCACGATCACGGCCTTCACCACCTTGCCCTTGCGCACCGGCTCGGGCGCCTCGGGCGACGACTCCTTGACG
This sequence comes from Burkholderiales bacterium, assembly GCA_044870335.1. Taxonomy (GTDB): domain Bacteria; phylum Pseudomonadota; class Gammaproteobacteria; order Burkholderiales; family SG8-39; genus SCGC-AG-212-J23. The sequence continues at coordinate 737 of JBIOYV010000122.1, forward strand.
TTGGCGGTGATGACGTCGCCGAGCCGGGCGTAGCGCCCGGTCGAGCCGCCGATCGGCAGGATGCAGGAGATCTTCCGGGCGCCGCTGTTGTCGGCCACCTGGAGGATGGTTCGCATCTGGATCATGACGTGGCCTCCCTACCCCCGCTAAACCGCCGCATCCGCGGCGGTCTCGGCGGTGGCACGCTCCAGGATCTCGGTCACGCGCCAGCGCTTGCGCGCCGAGAGCGGCCGGGCCTCCACGATCCGCACGCGGTCGCCGGCCTTGGCGCCGAGCTCGTCGTGGGCCATGAAGGTGGAGGTGCGGCGGATGGTCTTGCCGTAGAAGGCGTGGCGCACCAGGCGCTCCACCTTGACCACGACCGTCTTCTGCATCTTGGCCTTCTCCACCACGCCGACGCGCCCGTTGCGCGCCGCCGGAGCGGCCGGCTGCTTGCTGTCCGTCATCGCGCCACCTGCTTCTCTCGCATCACCGTCTTCACCCGCGCGATCTCGCGCCGCGTCTCGCGCAGCTTGATCGCGTTGTCGAGCTGGCCGATCGACTGCTGCACGCGCAGCTTGAACAGCTGCTCCGAAAGCTCGCGCTCCTTGGCCTTGAGCTCGTCCTGGCCCATCTCACGCACCTTGGCGGGCTTCATCAGAATCCCTCTCCCCGCGTCACGATGCGGGTGCTGATCGACAGCTTGTGCGCGGCGAGCCGCAGCGCCTTGCGCGCGTCCGCTTCCGGCACGCCTTCCATCTCGTACAGGATGCGCCCGGGCTTCACCACCATCACCCAGCCCTCGGGAGCGCCCTTGCCCTTGCCCATTCGCGTTTCCTGCGGCTTCTTGGTGTAGGGCTTGTCGGGGAACATGCGGATCCAGATGCGGCCGTTGCGCTTGATGAAGCGCGTGATCGCGATGCGCCCGGCCTCGATCTCGCGCGCCGTCACCCAGCCGCACTCGGAGGCCTTCAGGCCGTAGTCGCCGAAGGCGAGCGAGCCCCCGGTCCACGCCTTGCCGGCCATGCGGCCGCGCTGCTGCTTCCGGAACTTGACCTTCTTGGGCATCAACATGGCGGGTTCTTCCTAGGCGAGCGCCCGCGCGGGCCGAGCGGCGTCGCTCTCCCCGCGGTAGATCCAGGTCTTGACGCCGATCTGGCCGAAGGTGGTGTGCGCCTCGTGGAAGCCGAAGTCGACGTCGGCGCGCAGCGTGTGCAGCGGCAGCTGGCCGTGCAGGTACCACTCGGAGCGCGCGATCTCGGCGCCGTTCAGGCGGCCCGAGACGCGGATCTTGATCCCGCGCGCGCCGAAGCGCAGCGCCGCGTCGACGGCCTTGCGCATCGCGCGGCGGAAGGCGATGCGCTTCTCGAGCTGCAGCGCCACCGACTCGGAGACCAGCTGCGCGTCGAGCTCGGGCTTGAGGATCTCCTGGATGTTGATGAAGACCTCCTTGCCCGTGCGCTTCTGGACCTCCTGCTTCAGCTTGTCCACTTCCTGTCCCTTGCGGCCGATGATGATGCCGGGGCGCGAGGTGTGGATCGTGATCTTGAGCTTGTTGGCCGCGCGCTCGATCTCGACCCGGCTCACGCCCGCGTGGGCGAAGCGCTTCTTCAGGTCCTTCTTGAGCGCCAGGTCCTCGTGCAGCAGGACCGCGTACTCCTTCTCGGCGTACCAGCGGCTGCGCCAGGTCTTGGTGTACCCGAGCCGGAAGCCGATCGGATGGACTTTCTGACCCATCGTTCCTGCTACTCCTTTTCCGCGACCTGGACGGTGATGTGCGTGGTGCGCTTGATGACGCGGTAGGCGCGGCCCATCGGGGCCGGGCGCACGCGCTTCTGCGAGGGCCCCTGGCCGGCGAACGCGGCGCTCACCACCAGGTCCTCCTCGTCGAGCCGCCGCTTCTGGTTGCGGTCGGCCACCAGCACCGCGTTCGCGATCGCGGAGCGCAGCGTCTTCTCCACCTCGCGCGCGACGGCCTTCTTCGTGAAGCGCAGGATGCTGAGCGCGTCGGCGGCCTTCTTGCCGCGGATCAGCTCGAGCACCAGCCCCGCCTTCTGGGCGGAGGTGCGCACGTAGCGGTTCGTGGCGTGAGCCTCGAGTGTCGCCATCTCCGCCTCCCTAGCCCTTCGCCGGCGGCGCCGCCGGCGGCGCCGCGGCGGCGCCCGCCCCCGGCCTGCCCGGACCGGCTCCGGGCGTGGCCGCGGCCACCTTCTCGACCCGCGACGAGTGGCCCTTGAACTGCCGGGTGGGCGAGAACTCGCCGAGCTTGTGCCCGACCATGTTCTCGGTCACGTACACCGGCACGAACTTCTTGCCGTTGTAGACCGCGAGCGTGTGGCCGACCATCTCGGGGACGATCGTCGAGCGGCGCGACCAGGTCTTGATGACCTTCTTGTCGCCCGCGGAATTCATCGCCTCCACCTTCTTCATCA
>JBIOYV010000123.1:0-44006 GCA_044870335.1 Burkholderiales bacterium
GAAGCGATCGAGTTCGCGCGCACGTGCGGCTACAGGCGCCTCGTGCTGTGGACGCAGTCGAATCTCGCCGCGGCGCGCGCGATCTACCGCGCACGCGGCTTCGAGCCCGGGAAAAGCGAGGTCCACGCCGCCTTCGGCGTGAAGCTCACCGGCGAATACTGGGAAAAGCGGCTGTAGCTACCCCGGCTGGTAGCGCGCGACGCGGTTGCGCCCGTCCTTCTTCGCGTGGTAGAGCGCCCGGTCGGCGCGCCCGGCGAGCGCGTCCAGGCTGCGCCCGTCCTCGGGAAAGCAGGCGATGCCGACGCTGACCGAGCAGGCGACCATCCGCCCCTCGAGCGGAAGCGGCGCCGAGACGATCGCGTTGCGGATGCGCTCGGCCACCTCGAGCGCGCCCTTGGCGGGCGTCTCGGGAAGCAGCACGATGAATTCGTCTCCGCCGTAGCGCGCCGGCACGTCGGTCGCGCGCAGCTCCGCCTGGATCACTGAGGCGAGGTGGCGCAGCAGCCGGTTGCCGGCGTCGTGCCCGTAGGCGTCGTTCACGCCCTTCAGGTTGTCGGAGTCGATCATCAGCACGCACGCGGGACGGTCGTAGCGCAGCGCCTGGCCGAAAAGGCGGTTGGCGGCGATGGCGAAGCCCCGGGTGTTGAACAGCCCGGTCAGGTCGTCGGTTTCGGAGAGCAGCTTTGCGCGCTGCAGGCCGTAGCGGATGTCGGCCGAGAACATGGTGGTGATGTAGGCGACCAGCACCACGGGCCCGAGCTGCGCGGTGAACCCGGCGAGGAAGCGAGCCGAGCCGAGCTCGGCCGAGCTGCTCTGCCCGAGAAAGAGGTAGCAGCCGGCGATCACCGCGACGTAGACGAGGGTGGTGATCTTGCCGAGCGTCAGCGCCGCGGTGATGATGGCGAGCAGATACGCGTTGAGCAGCGGGCTCGCCAGGCGGTCGGTGTGCCACAGCACCCAGGTGACGAATACGATCATCCCGGCGGTCTCGAGCGCGATCTTCCAGCGCGTCTCGTGGCGGTAGAAGTTGGCATAGCGGAACGTCATGACGAGCGCGGCGTAGAAGAACAGCCCCGCCGACACGGCCGCGGCCTCCTCGGCGTCCTCGCGCACTCCGCCGAACACGAGGTACAGCAGCACGAGGATCACGAGCAGCCAGTGGATCTCGGCCACCGTGCGCGAAATTCCGCGCAGCTCCTCCTGCTCGAGCGAGCGGCTGACCGCGTCGCGCGGCGCCGTGGCGGCGGGCTTCCTGCCCAGGATCTCGCTCGATTCGAGGTGCGTGGCCATTTTTCTCCGTATTATCCGGGCGTAAGGAGGAGGCTGCCGTGGAATATTCCGCCAAAGGGCTAAGAGTGGTCGTGACCGCGGGCGCCGCGGGCATCGGCCGGGCGATCGCGCGCACGTTCGTCGAGCACGGGGCCCGGGTCCACATCTGCGACGTCGACGACGCGGCCCTGAAGGACTCGGCTTCGCTCCTGCCTCAGGTCACCCAGACCCGGGCCGACGTGTCGAATGTCGCGGACGTGGAGCGCCTGTTTCGAGAAGCGAAACAGCGCCTCGGCGGCCTCGATGTGCTCGTGAACAACGCCGGCATCGCCGGACCGACCGCCAAGGTCGAGGACATCCGCACCGAGGACTGGGACCGCTGCATCGCGGTCGACCTGAACGGCATGTTCTATTGCACGCGCCAGGCGATGCCGCTCATCAAGGCGGCGGGCGGCGGCAGCATCATCAACCTTTCCTCCATTGCCGGGCGCTTCGGCTTCGCCATGCGCACGCCCTACTCGGCAGCCAAGTGGGCCGTGGTCGGCTTCACCCAGAGCCTCGCGGTCGAGGCCGGCCCGGACAAGGTGCGCGTCAACTGCATCCAGCCCGGCATCGTCGAGGGCGAGCGCGTGGAGCGCATCATCGCCGCCAAGGCCGAGCAGCTCGGCGTCTCCTCCGACGAAATCCTCCAGCGCATGGTCGAGGGCATCAGCCTGAAGACCACCGTGACGGCGCAGGACATCGCCAACACCGCGCTCTTCCTCGCTTCCGACGCGGGCCGCCACATCAGCGGGCAGGCGATTTCCGTTTGCGGCGGCGCAAGATACCTGGTCTGAGCCGAAAATCAGGGACAGACCACGATTTGCATAGAATGACCGCACCCGCGTCCTCTTTCCCCTAGGCCCACCATGGCAGCAGCGCAAGGCAAAGTCATCATCACGTGCGCAGTCACCGGGTCGATCCACACCCCGTCGATGTCGCCGTACCTGCCGATTACTCCGGACGAGATCGCCGAGGCGGCGCTCGGCGCGGCGCAGGCGGGCGCGGCGATCGTGCACCTGCACGCGCGCAATCCGAAGGACGGCAGCCCCACCCAGGACCCGGAGCTCTTCCGCCAGTTCGGCGCGAAGATCCGCGCGGCGAGCGACGTGGTGCTCAACTTCACCACCGGCGGCGCGCCGACCATGAGCATCGAGGAGCGGCTGCAGCCCGCCCTGAAGCTCAAGCCCGAGGTGGCCTCGCTCAACATGGGGTCGATGAACTTCGGCCTGTACGAAATGCTCGGGCGCTACAAGGAGTTCAAGCACGACTGGGAGCAGCCCTATCTCGCCGGGTCCGACGAGCGCATTTTCAAGAACACGTTCAGGGACATCGCCTACATCCTGCAGTCTTGCGCCGACAACGACACGCGCTTCGAGATCGAGTGCTACGACATCGGGCACCTCTACACCGCGGCGCATTTCCTCGAGCGGCGGCTGCTCAAGCCGCCGCTTTTCATCCAGTCGGTGTTCGGCATCCGGGGCGGCATCGGACCGCACCCGGAGGACGTGCTGCACATGAAGCGCACTGCCGATCGCCTGTTCGGCGACGCGTACTACTGGTCGGTCCTCGGCGCGGGGCGCAACCAGATGTTCACCGCGGCGATGTCGGCCGTGATGGGCGGCAACGTGCGCGTGGGCCTCGAGGACAGCGTGTGGCTCGGCCGCGGCCAGCTCGCGAAATCCAACGCCGAGCAGGTGGCGAAGGCGCGCCGCATCCTCGAGGAGCTCGGCCTGCAGGTCGCGACGCCGAACGATGCGAGAGACATGCTGAAGCTCAAAGGAGGAAGGAATGTCGGTTTTTAGGCTTCTCATCACGGTCATCCTGTCGTTTGTTGCTGTAGGCGCGTCTGCGCAAGAGTGGCCGACCAAGGTGGTCAAGTTCGTCTCGCCTTATCCGCCCGGCGGCTCGGTCGATCCGCTGGCGCGCCTCTTCGCCGCGAAGCTCGGCGATTCGCTCAAGCAGCAGTTCATCGTCGAGAACCGCACCGGCGCCTCGGGCATTATCGGCACCGACTATGTGGCGAAGAGTGCGCCGGACGGCTACACCTGGGTCTTCATCTTCGACACGCATGCGGTGCACCAGGCGCTCAATCCCAAGCTTCCTTTCGACCCGCTCAAGGACTTCGCCCCGGTCATGATCGTCGGCACCGCGCCGATGGCGATCACCACCGGCGCGGGCAAGCCATACAAGAGCTTCAAGGACGCTCTCGCCGCGGCGAAGGCCAACCCGGACAAGCTGACCATCGGCAACGTCGGCAACGGCTCGCTCGGCCATCTCGCCACCATCCTGCTCAACCAGGCCGCCGGCATTCGTCTCGTGCCGGTGCCGTACAAGGGCGGCGGGCCGCTCTCCACGGATGTCATGGGCGGGCAGATCGATTTCGCGATGGCCTCGACCGCGGCGCAGGCGCAGCACGTGAAGGGCGGCAAGATGCGCGCGCTTGCCCTGACCGGCGACAAGCGTTCGCACACCATGCCGGACGTGCCGACCCTGTCCGAGCTCGGCGTTCCATGGCAGGGGGCTTACGCGTTCTGGGGCATCCTGGCTCCGGCTGGCACGCCGCGGCCGATCGTCGACAAGCTGGTGGCGGAGCTGAACAAGGTGCTGAAGCAGCCCGACGTAACCAAGACGCTGACCGAGACGCTCGGCATGGATGTCGTGGCGCTCGGTCCCGAAGCAACGCACAAGTGGATCGCGGACAACATGGCGCGCTGGGGCAAGGTGGTCAAGGACAACAACATCCACGCCGAATGACAGGGTGTTAAGGCTTTCCTACCTTCCGCCGCTGATGGTCTACGCGGCGTACGGGGTGTCGGGCCTCACTGGCATCGTCGGCACCCTCTTCGTCAAGGAGTATCTCGATCTCTCGGCCGAGTTCCTCGCCGCGCTCGCCTTCTGGGCCGGTATTCCGTGGGCGGTGAAGATGCCGGTCGGCCACCTGGTCGACCTCATCTGGCGCTGGAAGGCGGCGCTGGTGTGGCTCGGCGCCGCGATGATCGCCGCGAGCCTCTGCATCATGGTCGGGCTCATCTCCTATTTCGACGCGATGCGCGCGCTGATGAGCGGCGAGCGCTGGTACGTGCTCGCGGCGCTGCTCGCGCCGACCGGCTACATGATCCAGGACGCGGTCGCCGACGCGATGACGGTCGAGGCGGTGCCGCGCGTCGACGAGCGCGGCCGGCCCTACGACGCGGCCGCGCGCAAGGCCATGCACACCACCATGCAGACGCTCGGCCGAGTCGCGATTATCGGCGGCCTGGCGCTGGTCGCGCTCGCGAACGTGTATCTCTTCTATGGGACCGAGGCGCTGCCGCCGGAGCGCAAGGCCGAGCTCTACGCCAGGGTCTACACCATCGCGCTCATCATCCCGGTGGTCTCGGTGCTGGGAGTCGTGCTGCACGGCCTCATCAAGATGCGCCAGGCCGCGCGTTTACGACGTCAAGGAAGGACCAAGGATGAGATCGAGAAGCTCCTGGCGGTCCACGGCGAGGAGAAGACGCGGCCCAACTGGTGGATCCTCGGCGGCAGCCTGGCGTTCGTGGCCATCACCTTGTCGGTCGGACTGGGAGACGTGAGGTTCGGCCAGGAGATGATCTTCCTCGGCTCGATGGCGATCATCGTGTTTCTGCTGTGGCGCCTGGCGCGAGAGCTTGAGCCCGCGGCCCGCGACACGCTGGTGGCGACGGCGCTCATCATCTTCGTCTACCGTGCCACGCCGAGCACCGGGGCCGGCAGCACCTGGTGGATGCTCGACGTGCTGAAGTTCGACGGCGCCTTTCTCGCCAAGCTCTCGCTGGTGGCGTATGCGCTCACGCTGGTGGGCATGTTCGCGCTGCGCGGCTACATGGCGCGCAATTCCATCGCCGGCATCATCGTCATGCTCACCGTCGTGGGCACGCTGCTCGGGCTGCCCACCATCGGCATGTACTACGGCCTGCACGAGTGGACCGCGGCGCACACCGGCGGCGTGGTCGACGCCCGATTCATCGCCCTCGTCGACACCGCGCTCGAGTCGCCCCTGGGGCAGATCGCGATGATCCCGATGCTCGCGTGGATCGCGAACTCGGCGCCGGCCAACCTCAAGGCGACCTATTTCGCGGTCATGGCCTCGTTCTCCAACCTGGCGCTGTCCGCCGCGCAGCTCGGCACCAAGTACCTGAACCAGATCTACACCGTGACGCGCGAAGTGCACGACCGCGCGAGCGGCGCCGTCAAGGTGCCGCAGGACTACAGCGAGCTCGGCGCGCTCATGATCGCCGCGGCGCTGATCGGACTGCTGCTGCCGCTCGTCGCGGTGGCGGCGGTGCGTGCGCTACGGCTGAGAACGGCATGAAGCTTGCGCGTCACGGATTGAGTGGTTCTTCCTCCATGAGCGCGATCTGCTCGCGCAGCTCGAGGATCCGGTCCTGCCAGTAGCGCTGGGTGTTGAACCAGGGAAATGCCGCCGGGAACGCGGGGTCGTCCCAGCGCCGCGCAATCCACGCCGAATAATGCAGCAGGCGCAGGCTGCGCAGCGCCTCGAGGAGATTCAGCTCCCTTCGATCGAACTCCATGAATTGCTCATAGCCCGACAGCACCGCCTTCAGCTGGATCGACATGGCTGCGCGCTCGCCCGACAGAAGCATCCACAGGTCCTGCATCGCCGGCCCCATGCGGGCGTCGTCCAGGTCGACGAAATGCGGGCCGTCCTCGGTCCAGAGGATGTTGCCCGGGTGGCAGTCGCCGTGCAGCCGAATGCTTCTGGTTTTTCCAGTGTTTTGGAAACATGTCCGTACCCCGGCGAGGGCCTGCTCGGTGACCGCTTTCCAGGCTTGAAGCAGGTCCGCCGGGAGGAAATCGTTCTCGAGAAGGTAGGCGCGCGGCTCGTCGCCGAACGTTTTAGGGTCGAGGGAAGGGCGCAGCTTGAACGGACGCGCGGCGCCCACAGCGTGGATGCGGCCGATGAAGCGCCCGATCCATTCGAGCGCCTTGGGATCGTCGAGGTTCGGCGAGCGTCCGCCGCGGCGCGGATACACTGCAAAGAGGAAGCCGCCATGCTCGCCCGTGTATACCGGCGCGACCACCGGGACCTCGTGCTCGGCGAGCTCGCGCGCGAAGGCGTGCTCCTCCTCGATCTGGCCGGCGCTCCAGCGTCCCGGCCGGTAGAACTTGAGCACGCGAGCCGAGCCGTCCTCGAGCCAGACCTGGTAGACGCGGTTCTCGTAGCTGTTGAGCGGCAGCAGCCGTCCGTCGGGGCGCGAGCCTGCCGCCTCGCACGCGTCGAGCACGACTTCCGGGGTGAGCGCGGCGTAAGGATGGGCCACGGCGGTATAGTAGACGCATGAGCCGCAACCACGCTGATGGTCACGTGCGGGTCGAGGGTCTGGGCTTCTCCTATGGCGATCTCGAGATCTTCCGCGGCCTGTCGCTCGTCATCCCCGAGGGCAAGGTGGTGGCGATCCTCGGCGGCAGCGGCTCGGGCAAGTCGACGCTGCTCAAGCTGATCGGCGGCCAGCTCGCGCCCTCGCGCGGCCGCGTCACGGTGACCGGCAAGGACGTCCACAGCCTCCCGCCCGACGAGCTCTACGCGCTGCGGCTCGACATGGGCATGATGTTCCAGACCTCGGGCCTGTTCAGCGACCTCCCGGTGTTCGACAACGTCGCCTTCCCGATCGTCGAGAATTTCGCGCTTCCCGACGAGCTCACGCGGCGCATGGTGCTGATGAAGCTGCATGCGGTGGGGCTGCGCGGGGCGAAGGACATGCGGCCGAACGATCTTTCGGGCGGGATGACGCGCCGCGTGGCGCTCGCGCGCGCCATCGCGACCGATCCGCGGCTCGTCATGTACGACGAGCCCTTCGCCGGGCTCGACCCGATCTCGCTCAACCAGGTCGGCCAGCTCATCCGCCAGCTGAACGACGCCTTCGGCCTGACGTCGATCCTCGTCACCTACGACATCAAGGAATCGCTCAAGGTCTCCGACTACGTCTACGTGATCGCCGACGGCGCGGTCCTCGGCCAGGGCACCCCCGACGAGGTGAGCCGCTCCGACGATCCCTACCTCAAGCAGTTCCTCAACGCGCTGCCCGACGGGCCAGTGCGCTTCCATTTCCCCGGACCCGACCTGGCGGAAGACCTGGGGCTCACCACGGAGGCGAAATGAACGACGAAATCCGCGACGCAGCGACGCAATCGGCGCAGCAGGGCGGCGACATCCGCGGCCGCGTGCACGACCTCACGCTCGAGGCGCTCAAGGCGCGCCGCTTCGACCGCCAAGCGATGCGCGACGTGGTGCGGGCGGTGACCGAAGGCATCAGCCTCGGCGCCGAGGGCAGCCGCCTCGGCGTGCGCCAGACCCTCGCCGAGGGCTTCCGCGGCATGGACCAGGCGCTCACCGCGTCGGTGCAGGCCGGCCACGAGGCGCTGCGCCAGATGGTGGCGGCCGGACGCGGCCTCTCCGAGAACGAGCTCAAGCAGGCCGCGGCGGGGCTGCGCAAGATCGAGGAGGACTTCGTCGCGACGGTCGAGCAGGTAGCGCGCTCGGCGAACGAGCGCGTGCGCCCCGAGCTCTCCGAGCTCGTGCGCCAGGCCGCGCACGCCGGCACCGAGACCGGACGGCGCAGCGCGCGCCTGATGGCCGAGTTCACGCTCGGCGGGCTCGAGCTCGCCGGCGAGTTCGGCGCGCGCTTCGCGCAGCTCGCGGGCGGCGTCCTCGCCGGCATGGCCGACGCGCTCGACAAGCGGGATCGCGCGAAGCCCGGTCCGTAGCCGCGCGCATGCTGCGCGAGACCTTCGGCATCATGCGGGAGCTGCCGCGCCTGCATGAGATCGCCTCGGTGTTCATCCGCCACGGCCTGGGCGATATCGTGCAGCGCATCGGCATCGCCGGGCTGCTCGAGCGCGCCGGGCGCATGCTCAACTTCGGCGCCGCGGGGGACTCGCCCAGGCTCGACCAGGCGAGCCGCGTGCGCATGGCGCTGGAGGAGCTCGGCCCCACCTTCGTCAAGCTGGGCCAGGTCATGGCCACGCGCGTCGATCTCTTTCCGCCGCGCTGGATCGAGGAGCTCGAGAAGCTGCACGCCCAGGTGCCGCCGGTGCCGTTCGAGGAGCTCCTGCCGGAGCTCGAGCGCGCGCTGGGGGGTTCCCCATTCAAGCTGTTCCGCGACATCGACACGCGGGCGTACGCCGCGGCCTCGATCGCGCAGGTGCACCGCGCGCGGCTCGCCGACGGCACGCCGGTGGTGCTCAAGATCCGGCGCCCCGGCGTGCGCGACAAGATCGAGGCCGACCTGCGCCTGCTACGGCGCGTCTCCGAGCTGATCGAGGCCGAGATCCCGGAGGCGCGCCGCTACCGGCCGGCGGAGATCGCGGCGCAGTTCGCGCGCTCGCTCGAGCGCGAGGTCGACTTCGCCACGGAGACGCGCAACATCCAGCGCTTCGCGCAGAACTTCGCCGGCGACCCGCACATCGTCATCCCGCGGATCTTCCCCGAGTGGACCAGCGAAGTGCTGCTGGTGCAGGAGCACGTCGAGGGCGCGCCCGCGACCGATCCCGCGGCGGTGGCCGCGGCGGGCCTCGACCGCAAGGTGCTCGCGGCGCGCGGCGTCGACGTGTTCCTCAAGATGATCCTGATCGACGGCCTGTTCCACGCCGACCCGCACCCGGGCAACGTGTTCTACCTGCCCGGCAACCGCATCGTGGTGATCGACTTCGGCATGGTCGGGCGGCTCTCGCCGCAGCGGCGCCGGCAGGTGATCGACCTGCTCGCGGGCCTCGCGCGCATGGCGGAGGAGCCGATGCTCGAGGTGCTGCTCGACTGGGCCGGCGAGGGCCACGTCGACGAGGCGAGGCTCGCCGCGGACGTGAACGAGCTGGTGTTCGACTTCGAGGGCGTTCCGCTCAAGGACATCCGCATCGGCGCCGCGATCCGCCAGTTCGCCGCCATCATCCGCGAGCACTCGATCGTGCTGCCGCCGGACCTCTCGCTCATGTTCAAGACCTTGATCTCGCTCGAGGGCCTGGGACGGCAGTACGACCCGGATCTGCACATCGTCCAGCATCTCACGCCGTTCGTGAGACGCGCGCTCGCCGAGCGCCATCAGCCGGCCGAGCTGTGGCGGCGCGGGCGCACCGCGCTGGACGAATTCTTCGAGGTGGCGACGAGCGTGCCGCGCGACCTCGCGCGCCTGCTGCGCGAGGCGCGCCGCGGCAAGACGCGCATCGACCTCGATCTCAAGCGCCTCGACAGCTTCGGGCTGCGCCTGGACCGCACGCTCGATCGCGTGACGATGGGGATCATGACCGCGTCGCTGGTCATCGGCTCGGCGATCGTGCTCACGGTCGAAGGCGGCCCGCGCCTCTTCGGCGTGCCGGTGCTGCCGGTGCTCGGGCTCGCCGGCTACGTGATGGCGTTCCTGAACAGCCTGTGGATCATCTACGGCATCTGGCGTTCAGGCCGGGAATAGAAAAAGGGGTCAGAGCAATTTTCCTGTAACACGCGGTGCGCAGCTCTAGGTGTTACCGGAAAATTGCTCTGACCCCATTTTCGTTTTTAGGTCTTCGCGTCCTTCGGAATGAACTTCAGCGCCACGCCGTTGTTGCACCAGCGCTGGCCGGTCGGCTGCGGGCCGTCGTCGAAGAGGTGCCCGTGGTGCCCGCCGCAGCGCTTGCAGTGGTACTCGGTGCGCGGATAGACCAGGAAGAAGTCCTTCTTCGTCTCGAACGCGCCCGGGATGGCGGTGAAGAAGCTCGGCCAGCCGGTCCCGGACTCGAACTTCATCGCCGAGCTGAAGAGCGGCAGCCCGCAGCCGGCGCAGGCGAAAACCCCCGGCCGCTTCTCGTCATTCAGCGGGCTGGTGCCGGCGCGCTCGGTGCCTTCCTCGCGCAGCACCTTGAACGACTCGGGCGGAAGGCGCTTGCGCCATTCGTCCTTCGAGAGCTTGAGCGGCTCCTCGGCCGAGGGCACGGTGGCGCCCGCCGGCAGCAGGCTCTTCCAGCCTTTCTGCAGGGTCTCGATGTCCTTCATGGTTGCGGGGGACGCGGCGCGCGCCAGAAGCGGCGCGGCCGCGAGCCCGAACAGAAACGTGCGTCTTTGCATGGGTTCCTCATCCTTGGTGTCCCGTGGTCGCGCATTGGTCGGACCGAGGGAGGAAACCTAACACTACCGCCTTACAGCGGGAAGTGCAGGCGGATCGAAACGCCGCTCGGCGGCAGCACGGGAACCGGCGCAGCGTACACCGGGGCGGGGCGGTAGACCACCGGCGGGGGCGCGTAATACACGGGCGCGGGCGGCGCGTAGAAAACGTGCGGCGGCGGCATCACCACCACGGGGCGAGGATGAACGACCACTGCGCGAGGATGAAAGTGGGGCTGGCGATAGTGGCCCCAGCCGTGGCCGCGGCCGCCGTCGTGGGCAAACGCCGGGGCGGCGAGCGCGAAGCCTGCGGCGGCGAGGATCAGTTTCTTCAGCATGGCAGTCTCCTTTGAGCTGAGTGATGTGGCGTCTATTACACGCGGCACCGGCCTTGCAGTGAACCGATAAAATGCAAGTTGTGTAACAGCATGTTAATTTCCGCCGTCCGGAGGAGGTCCATGTCACGCATCGCGCTGGTCGTCCTGGTCTCGCTTTTTTCCCCATTTTCGTTTTCGCAGGCGTATCCCTCGCGCGCGGTCACGATGATCGTGCCCTTCCCACCGGGCGGGGTGGCCGATATCGTGGGGCGGCCGCTCGCTGCGATGATGGAGAAATCGCTCAAGCAGCCGGTCGTGATCGTGAACCGCACCGGCGCGGGCGGCGCGCTCGGCATGCGCGAAGTGGCCAAGGCGGCGCCCGACGGCTACACCATCCTCATGGGCCTGTCGTCGATCTCGATCTTCCCGGTGTCCGAGCGCGTGAACGGCAAGCAGCCGGCGTACGAGCTCAAGGACTTCGCGCCGATCGCGCTGGTCACCGCCGACCCGACCGTGCTCGTGGTGCGCGCGGACAGCCCGTACAAGAGCGTGCAGGACTTCGTCGCCGCGGCCAAGGCGAACCCGGGCAAGATCAACTATTCGTCCTCGGGCGTGTACGGCACGCTGCACGTTGCCATGGAGATCTTCGCCAACGCCGCCGGCATCAAGCTTTTCCACGTGCCCTACGGCGGCGGTGGGCCCGCGGTGACGGCGCTCCTCGGCGGCCAGGTGGAAGCCTCGGCGCAGGGCCCGGCGGCGGCGATCGGGCAGATCCGCGCCGGCAAAATGCGCGCGCTCGCCGGCTGGGGCACCGAGCGGCTGAAGCTGCTGCCCGATCTGCCGACCTTCAAGGAACTCGGCTATCAGGACGTCGAGTTCTATATCTGGTCCGGCGTGTTCGCGCCCGCGGCGACGCCGGCGCCGATCGTCACGAGGCTGAGGGAGTCGGTGAAGGCGGCCGCGACTTCCGACGACTTCAGGAACGCGATGGAGAAGGTCTCGACCCCGGTGCACTACCTCGATGCGCCGGAGTTCGCGAACTACTGGGAGCGCGACGCGAAGCGCCTCTCCGCGGCCGTCGAGAAGATCGGCAAGGTCGAGGAGGAGAAGAAGAAGTAGCCGGCCGCTAGCGGCGGCTCTTGGCGCGCTTCCTCGCCGCGGCGGCGCGCTTCGCCTTCAGCAGCTTCTCCTTTTCGATGAGTACGCGCGGCGTGCGGTACTGAGACAGGACGCTCGCGCGGCGCTCGAACGGGTCGCGCCGCGACACGAGCCTCAGGTGGCGGCCGGCCACCAGCCTGAAATGGCGGATGTCGTCGAGCGCCGCCGCCACCGGCCAGGCGCCCTTTTCTCCGGCGACCCACATGCGCGGATCCATGCGCCGCAGGTCGTAGGGCACCGAGTACTCGCGCAGCGTCTTGTCGTTGCGCCGGTTGGCATACTCGTGGAAGTACGACATCGCGAGCTCGCGCAGGTCGCGGTAAACCGGATCGCGCGAGCGCAGGAAGATCCCGTTGGTCTTGGAAATCGCGCCCCACAGGCCATGGCGCCGGTAGAGCGCCACCACGTGGTCGAAGTCGTGCACCGCGCGCATGTCGAGAAGGAGCGGCGGCTCGCCGTTCACCCAGAACGCGCAGGCCGCGAGCATCGCGCCCTCGATGCAGTGTGCTCGCCGCGTCCGCAGCACCTCGCGCACCGTGAGGCAGGTCTCGCCGCCGAGCTCGAAGTTCTGCTTCAGGCCGTAGACGAAGTTCTGGATCCTGCGCGGCGAGTCGAGGCGCCGCAGCACGCCGAATTCGGCCGAAGTGAGGCCGAGATCCTCGCGGCGGGGGAAGCGGTTTTCGACCATGGGCGGCGAAAAATATAACGCCGCGCCGCGCCGGGCAATTGCCTCCGCAAGCCTCTGATTTCTCGGACCCTGGCCGTTCGACCGGTAGGCGTGGGGCCGGATGCGGCCTTATTCTGGCCGCTCTCCATACGCTTTGAGGCACCGGGTCATGACCGAGCTGATCGAACGGTTTTCTTCGGAACTTGCCGCCCGAACGGCGGCGCTGCAGGGAGCGGTTGCCGCGATCCGGCTGCCGCGCGAGCGCCATGTCAGCGCGATCCTCTGGCAGGGCGGCGTGGTGGTCGCGTCCGAGCAGGCGCTCCCCGAGCGCGAGGAATTCGACCTCGTCCTGCCCGGAGGCGCGGAAGCAACGGCGAGGCTCGCCGGGCGCGATGCGGGCACCAACATCGCGGCGTTGCGGCTTGCGCAGCCGGCTGCGCCGCCTGTGCTCGCGCCGGGCGAGGCGCAGGCCGGCGCGCTCGCGCTCGCATTGGGCGCCGACGGTGCCGGCGGGGCGAGCGCGCGCCTGGGCCTCGTCAATCTCGCCGGCCCGCAGTGGCACAGCCTCGCCGGCGGGCTCATCGATCGGCGCATCGCGCTCGACCTGCGGCTTGCGCGCGCCGAAGAGGGCGGCCCGGTGTTCAGCGCCGCCGGAGCGTTTCTCGGCATGTCGACGTTCGGCGCGCGGGCGCGGGTCCTCGTCATTCCCGCGGCGACCCTCGAGCGGGTCGTGCCGCTCCTCGTCAAGGACGGCCGAGTTGCGCGCGGATGGCTCGGGGTGGCGCTGCACCCGGTCGCCGTGCCCGACGCGCTGCGCGAGAGCGCCGGCCAGCCGAGCGGGCTGATGGTGATGTCGCTGACCGAGGGCGGGCCGGCGGCGAAGGCCGGCGTCGTGCCCGGAGACATCGTGCTCAGCGTGAACGGCGCGCCGGCGCTCGGCTTCCGTCGAATCGCCGCGCAACTCGCGGCCGACAGCATCGGGCGAGCCGCAGCCTTGCGCATAGTGCGCGGCGGCTCGGTCGTTTCGCTCGACGCGGTGATCGGCGCGCGCCCTGCCGCATGAGCGCCGCGCCCCAAGTCGCGCTCGCCGTCGCGCTCCGGGTCCTGGTCCACGCGGCGGACCCGGCGCGCCGGGAGGCCCTGCGCAAGCTCGTCATCGACGCCGGACATCTGCCGGTGGATTCGGCTTTGGCCGCCGACGTCGTGCTCTCGGACCTCCATGCCGGATTCGCGGCGATGCCCGAGCAGAGCGGGCAGGGCCTATTCACGCCGCGCGAGCTCGAGGTGCTGGGCGCGATCGGCGATGGCCTCACCAACAAGATGATCGCGCGCCGGCTCGACATCTCTCCGCACACCGTGAAGTTCCACGTCGAATCGCTCCTCAGGAAGCTCGGCGCGCGTACTCGCGCCGAAGCGGTGGCGAAGGCGCGCGAGCACCGGCTCAGCAACACGGTCGAGCTCTAGCCCTCTTATCCGGCGCAGACGGCCTCGACGTTGTTGCCGTCGGGATCGAGCAGGAACGCGGCGTAGCAGGTCGGGCTGTAGTCGGCGCGCAGCCCGGGCTTGCCGTGGTCGCGGCCGCCCGCCCGGAGGCCGGCGGCGTGGAAGCGATCGACCGAGCGGCGCTCTGCCGCGCGGAACGCGACGTGGACTGTGGCGCCGGGCGCGCCCCGGTAGAGCCAGAGCGCCGGCGCGCCCGGCGGGCCGAAGCCCGCGCTCGCCGCGTCGTGCGATGCGAGCACGTGCCCGAGCGGCTCGAGCGCGGCGCGGTAGAAGTCGACTGCCGCGTCGAGGTTTTTGACCTTGAGTCCGATGTGGTCGTACATCACGCCTCCTTTGCCCTGTGCGCGAGCAGCTCGATCGCCTTGTGCCAGCTCGCGGCTTCGTCGCGCGACACCTCGGCGCGCCAGCGAAACGAGTCGGCCCGCAGGTCGCTGAAGATCCAGCGCAGCGCCGCGCCGTCGCTGCCCTTGCCCTCCTGGAAGATCTCGTCGCCGCGCTGCCGGCCGACGAACTCGGCGCGGTAGCCGGCGCAAGGGTCGATCCACGTGACGCGCCAGGCGTCGAGCTTCGCGTCGTAGACCCGCAGGGTCATGCCGTACTGGTTGTCGAAAGGTCCCCAGCGCTGCGACTTGCCGACGTTGGGCCCGTCGCGCGGCGGGGTGATCCAGACATCCTGGATCGCGCGGTCCTCGAGCGTGCGCTCGAAGCGGATCTGCCAGTAATGGCGCCGGGCGCTGCCGTCGGGCAGGAAGGCCTGCGCTTCGGCTTCCCAGCGGCCGATGAATCGGTCGTAAGGGTTCATGCCCCGAGCTTAGGGGCGCGCGGCGGCCCCGGCTGTCAGAATCTTGCGGATCTGCTGCGCGCGCGCGCCCCGCCGCAGCGCCGAGGGCGTGACGCCGAAGCTCGCGCGGAAGCAGGCCGTGAAATGGCTGTGGCTCGAGAAGCCGAGCGCGATGCCGATCGTCGTCAGATCCCGTCTGGAATCGAGCACCTCGTCGAGCGCCGCCGCCATGCGCGCGCGCAGCTGGTAGCGGTGCAGCGGCACTCCGGCGAGCTCGCGAAACGTGTGCGCGAGGTGCCACGGCGAGGCGTGCACGCGCCGAGCGAGCGTGGCAAGGCTCCAGGCCCCCCCGGGATGCGCTGCGAGCGTGAGCCGGGTCGCTTCGACCATTTCGGCGCCGCGCGACCGCAGCCGCCTTTGCGGCGAACATGGCGCGGGCGCGCGCAGGGTGGCGGCGAAAAGATGCAGCGCGCTCTCCTCGGTTTCGAGGGCGGACGAGATGCGCCTCTGCACGCGATACCAGAGCACGCGGCTCCGCGCGATGAGCGAGGCCTCGAGCGGCATGCACTCGAGCGCGGTGGCGCGGACCTCGCCGAGCGTCTCGGGCGAGGGCTCGAGCACCAGGCATTCGTCGCCGCCGGCGACCGGATGGCTCACGCGGTAAGGCTGGTTCGCGGCGAAGACGAGCGCGTGGCAGGCGTCGGCCACCACGCGGCTGCGGGCTGCATGGTGCTTGACGAAGACTCCGCGCAACGGAAAGACCAGCAGGTCGGCTGGCGCGTGCTCTTCAGGCCCGCAGGCGCCGTCGTGCGGACGGCAGCGCACGAAGTGCACTCGAACGCTCGAGCTTCGATGCACGGTCTGGCGGGTGATCATGCGCCTATTGTCGCAAGAGCGGCTGCATTCCGGCGCCGCATGGCCTGCGCGAGAAAGTTTCGCTTGACGCCGGGGCTAAGCCGCGCGCAAGGCGTCGACGATGCTCAGGCGCGCGGCGCGCAGGGCCGGCAGCACGCCGCCGGCGAAGCCCATCACCGCCGCGAAGGCGAGCGACTGCAGCACGATCTTCGGGGTCAGCGTGAACGAGAACGCGAGCTCGCCGAAGGACTGCCAGTTCATGGTCGAGATGTGCACGAACTGCATGAGCGAGGCGGCCCCGAGGCCCAGGGCCCAGCCGAGCGCCGCGAGCGCCAGCGCCTCGGCGAGAAACGCCGTGAGGATGGCGCGGCGGCGAAAGCCGAGCGCGCGCAAGGCGCCGATCTCGCCGGTGCGGCCGGCGACCGCCGCGTACATGGTGATCATGGCGCCGATCATGGCGCCGATCGAGAAGATCACCGAGAGCGTGAGTCCCAGGATGCTGATGAAGCCCGACAGCGCCGCCGACTGCTCCTCGTAGAACTGGCGCTCGCGCTTCACGTCCACGGTGAGCCGCGGGTCGGACTCGAGCCGCTGCTTGAGGGCGTCGAAGGCGCCGGGGTCGGCGAGCCGGGCGATCACCGAGGAGTAAGCCTGGCGGCGGAACGACTGCATCATCTGGTCGACGTCGCCCCAGATCTCCGAGTCGAACGCCGATCCGCCGGCGTCGAACACGCCCGTCACCAGCCAGTCGCGCGCGCCGAAGCGCAGCCGTTCGCCGACTCCGGTACCGGCGAAGCGCTGCGCAATGCTTCGGCCCACTACGACTTCGGTGCTCGCCGGGCGGAACATGCGCCCCGCCGTGAGACGAACCTGCGGCCGCAGCGCGATGCCCTGCGGCGACAACCCCCGCACGGTGACGTTGCTCACCGTGCCCGAGTCGCGCTTGGGCTGCGCGATCAGCACCACGGTCTCCTTCGAGGCTGCGACGACCTCGGGCTGCGACTCGACGAGCGCCGCTTGAGGGCGCTCGACTCCGCTCTGCACCTCGCTGCCGGACGAGCGGCGCGTGACGACGATATTGTCGGGCTGTCCGGTCGACACCATCGCCTGGCGCAGGCCGGCGTCGAGCATCAGCACCGCGGCGAACACGAACACGACGAGCGCCATGCCGCCCGCGGTGAGCGCCGTGGTGAGCTTGCGCGTCCACAGGTTGCGCACGCTATACGCGAGCGGGATCGCCTTCATTGGAATCGCCCCTCGGGCTCAGCCAATTGCCCTTAACCCATCGACGATGCGTACCCGTGCCGCCCTGCGCCCAGGCAACAGGGCTGCTGCGATGCCGACCGCGAGTGCCGCGGCGAGCTGCATCGCGACGGTCGCCGGGCTCACCTCGAGGACCGGAAAGAGCGTGCCGGTCTGGGTGCCGAACCAGGCCGCCACCGGGAAGGTGCAGGCGATGCCGGCGAGCCCCCCGGCCGCCGCGATGGCGAGCGACTCGCCGAGCACCAGCGCGGCGACGTAGCCGGGGGCGAAGCCGAGCGCCTTCAACGTCGCGTACTCGGAGAGGCGCTCGCGCGCGGTCATCGCCATGGTGTTCGCCATCACCGCGAGGATGATGAAGACCACCACGAAAGAGACGATGCGGATGCCCACCACGATCGCCTCGGTCATGGCGACGAAGCCGAGCTGGAACGCCTTTTCGGTCTCGGTCAGGGTCTCTGCGGCGGAGTTCCTGAACTGCGCGTCGATGGCCTGCGAGATCTCGGCCGAGCGCGCCGGGTCGGCGATCTGCACCACGAACACCCCGACCTGGTCGGCGCGCCGCGGCACCCGCCGCTTCATCGTCTCGTTGAGATAATCCCAGTGGAAGAACATCTGCGAGGTGTCGGTGCGCGCCTGGGCGCCGTCGTAGATGGCGCGAACCGTGAAGCTCCAGTCGCCGGGGAAGATCGTGCCGCGCAGCGGCAGCGTGTCGCCGACCTTGAAGCCGTAGGTCTCGGCGAGCTTGCGGCCGACCACCGCGCCGCGCCGGTCGCGCAGGAACGCGCGCTTCTCTTCCTCGGCGAAGCGGTATTCGGGATACATCTCGAAATACTGCGCGGCATCGACCGCGAACTGCGGAAAGAACTTCTTCGGGTCCTGGTAGATGCCGCCGAACCAGTTCGCGGCGCCCACCCGCCGGACCCCGGGCACCGCGCGGACCTTCTCGCGGTAGTGCAGCGGCATCGGGAAGACCAGCGAGATAGCGTTGCGCGTGACGAGGCGATCGGGCGCGGCGGCGTTCGCCCCGGCGTACCAGGCGCCGACCACGGTCTGGAGCAGGCCGAAGGACAGCACCGCGATGAGCAGGCCGAGCACGGTCAGCCCGGTGCGCAATTTGTGCCGCAACGTGTTGCGCACTATGAGCTTGAAAAACTGCATTAACGAATAGAGCGTTCGAGCAGGTCTGCGCCTTCGGACAGCTCGCCCTTGTCGAGGTACTTGATGGCATGCGCGTGCTCGGCCGCTCGCCGGTCGTGCGTGACCATCACGATGGTCTTGCCGAACTCGTCGTTGAGCTGCTCGAGGAGCGACAGCACGTCGGCCGCCGACTGGCGGTCGAGGTCCCCGGTCGGCTCGTCGGCCACGATCAGCTTCGGATCGGTGACGAGAGCGCGCGCGATCGCCACGCGCTGCTGCTGGCCGCCGGAGAGCTCGGAGGGGTAGTGCTCCGCACGGTCGGCGAGCCCGACCAGGCGCAGCGCCGCGGACACGTGTTCGCGCCGCTCGCGCCGGGAGAGTGGGGTGAGCGTGAGCGGCAGCTCCACGTTCTCGAACGCGGTCAGCACCGGCATCAGGTTGTAGAACTGGAACACGAAGCCGACCGCGGCGGCGCGCCAGTCGGCGAGGTCCGACTCGGGCAGGCGGGTGATGTCGACGCCGTCGACGAGGATCGCGCCCGAATCGGGCTTGTCGATGCCGGCGAGCAGGTTGAGCAGCGTCGACTTGCCCGAGCCCGACGGGCCCATCAGGCCGAGGAAGTCGCCGCGCTGCACGTCGAACGAAAGCTCGTGCAGCACGGGCACGACCTGTCCTCCGCGCCGGTACGACTTGGAGACGCCGCGCACCTCGATCAGCGCGCTCACTTGACGCGCGCGCCGTCGGCGAGCCGGTCGGGCGGCTTGACGATCACCCGGTCGCCGGGCGTGAGGCCGTCGGCCTGCACCAGGTCGCCGAGCGCGCGTCCGCCCTCGAGCCTCACGCGCTGCGCGCGGCCGTCCTTCACGAGGAAAACATACTTCGCGCCGTCGCGCTCGGCGACGGCCGACTTGGGCACGGCCGGAATCGGCTTCCTTTCCGTCGCGGCGAGGCTGCGCTCGAGGAAAGCGATTTTCGCCGCCATGTCGGGCACCACGCGCGGGTCGCGCTCGATGAAGCGGATCTTCACCAGCACCGTTGCCTTGGCGCGGTCCACGGTGGGCACGATCCGCTGCACCACGCCGGCGAAGCGCTGCTCGGACAGGGCGTCGAGCTGGATCTCGCAGGGCTGGCCGAGCTTCACCTTGGCGAGCGAGGCCTCGGCGACGTCGGCCTCGACCTCCAGAGTTTCCATGTCGGCGATCGTCACCACCGCGCCCTTGGTGTCGACGGCGCTGGAGAACGGCGTGATGTTGTCGCCGACGTTGGCGCTCTTCGTGAGCACCACGCCGTCGAACGGGGCGCGGATCAGCGTCTGGTCGAGCGCCACCTCGGCGGCCTTGAGGTTCGCCTGCGCCGCGGCGAGCGCCGCTTCCCCTGAGCGCACGCCGGCGCGCGCCTTGTCGTCGCGCGCGACCGCCGAGTCGAGCGTCGAGCCGCTGATGTACTTCTTTTCCGCGAGGTCGCGCGAGCGGGCCAGGTTGGCCTGGGCTTCGCGGGCCTCGGCGCGCGCCTGCTCGAGGTTGGCGGCGGCGACGCCGACGTTCGCCTTCGCCTGGTCGCGGCTCGCCGATACGTCGCGGTTTTCGATCCGCGCGATCACCTCGTTGCGTTTCACGCGGCTGCCTTCCATCACGCCCAGCCATTCCAGGCGTCCGGTTGCCTTCGAGGCGACCGCGGCCTTGCGCTGCGCGACGACATAGCCGGTGGCATTGAGGAGGGTCAGCGCCTGCGAAGGGAAGGCGGCGCTCACGGCGGCGGTCTCGACCGCGGGCGGCCCGCCGACGAACCTGCCATACGCGAAGAACGCGAGAGCGGCGAGCGCCGCGGCGCCGGCGAGCCACGGCCACCAGCGCCTGCGGCGGCGCCTCGCAGGCGTGGCCGCGCGATCGATCGCGAGTTTGGAGATGTCCGGGTTATCCATCCGTGAGCGCGCGCGGCGGGGACGGATGGCGCGCTGCCCGATTATAAAGCGGGTCCGCAGGCGGCCGAAAAATCCATTACAAGTGCAACATTGCGCCGATTCTCGAAGGTTAGAATCGCCTTCCCGCAGTCTCACCGCGATGCCCATGCGTTTCAAACATCTCGCCGTGCTGTCGCTCGTCCTGTCGGTCGCGGCATGCGGGGAGGGCGGCGGCGCCGACAAGGGCGGCAAGGGGCACGGCGGTCCAATGGGTGGCGGCATGCCGCCGGCGGAAGTGCACGTCGCCACCGTGCAGCCGCAGACGCTGCCCGTGACCCTCGAGTACACCGGGCAAACAGCCGGCTCGCGCGAGGTCGAGGTGCGGGCTCGCGTCACCGGCATCCTTCTGTCCAGGAACTTCCGCGAAGGCGCGCCGGTGAAGCAGGGACAGTCGCTGTTCACCATCGATCCGGCGCCGTTCGAGGCGGCGCTCGCGCGCGCCCAGGCGGACGTCGCGGCGGCCGAAGCGCGCGTCGACCAGGCAAAGCGCAACGCGGCGCGGCTCAAGCCTCTGTACGCGGAAAAGGCGGTGAGCCAGAAGGAGTACGACGACGCCGTGTCGGGCGAGCTCATCGGCGCGGCGGATCTCAAGGCTGCGCGCGCGCGGCTGGACGAGGCGAAGCTCAATCTGAGCTACACCAAGGTGGCAGCGCCGGTCTCGGGCGTCACGACCCGCGCGCTGCCTTCGGAGGGAACGCTCGTATCGGGGCCCAACGTGCTGCTCACCTCGGTGATCCAGGTCGACCCGATCTGGGTCAACTTCGGCATCCCGGACAACGAGCAGGCGGCCCTGCAGAGGGACGCCGAGGCCGGCCGCCTCAGCCTGCCGAAGAATTTCGAAGTGGAGCTGCGCATGGCGGATGGCAGCAAGTATCCGAGGAAGGGCAAGCTGAGCTTCTCCGACGTGCGGATCTCGCCCGGCACCGGCACGCGCGAGGCGCGTGCGGAGCTGCCCAATCCCGACGGCGCCCTGCGCCCCGGGCAGTTCGTGCGCGTGATCCTGCACGGCGCGACCCGGCCCAACGCGCTGACGGTGCCGCAGCGCGCGGTGCTCGAAGGCCCGCAGGGCAAGTTCGTGTACGTCGTCAATGAGAAGAGCGCCGCCGAGCCGCGGCCGGTCCAGGCGGGCGAGTGGTCCGGCGATACCTGGATCATCACCTCCGGCCTGAAGCCGGGCGAGCGCGTGATCGTCGACGGGCTGCTCAAGCTCGGGCCGGGCGCCCCGGTGAAAATCGCCGAGCAGAAGCCGCCGCCAGAGAAGTCAGCCGAACAGAAGCCGCCGGCGGACCCAAAGAAGGCCCAGAACCCGGCCGAGAAGCAGATGGCCCAGAACCCGGCCGAGAAGCCAGCCACGAAGTAGAGCGATGCTCTCGCGCTTCTTCATCGACCGGCCGATCTTCGCCGCCGTGCTCTCGGCGTTCATCGTGCTCGCCGGGCTTGCCGCGATGCGCGTGCTGCCGGTCGCCCAGTACCCGGAGATCGCGCCGCCGGTGGTGACGGTGCGCGCGGTCTACCCGGGAGCCTCGGCCCAGGTGCTCGAGGAGACCGTGGCGGCGCCGCTCGAGAACCAGATCAACGGCGTCGAGAGCATGATCTACATGAACTCGACCTCGACCTCGCAGGGCGTGGTCCAGATCCAGGTCACCTTCGACATCGGCACCGACGCCGACAAGGCGGCGCTCAACGTCAACAACCGGGTGAAGCAGGCCGAGGCGCGCCTGCCGCTCGAAGTGCGGCGGCAGGGCGTGACGGTGGAGAAAGGCTCCTCGGCCTTCCTGCAGGTGCTCGCCTTCTACTCGCCCGAAGGCCGCCACAGCGACGTCTTCATCTCGAATTACGTGACGCTGAACGTGCTGGACCTCCTCAAGCGCGTTCCCGGCACCACCAACGTGCAGATCTTCGGCGCCAAGGACTACGCCATGCGCATCTGGGTGCTGCCCGACCGCATGACGCAGCACCGCCTGACCCCGTCCGACCTGATCCGCGTGGTGAACGAGCAGAACGCCCAGTTCGCCGCCGGCAAGGTCGGGCAGGCGCCCGCGCCTACCGGGCAGGAGCTGGTTTACACGATCACCACGCGCGGCCGCCTCGCCGATCCGAAGGAGTTCGAGGAAATCCTGGTGCGCACCAATCCCGACGGCTCCTCGCTCAGGCTGAAGGACGTGGCGCGGGTCGAGCTTGCCTCCAAGGACTACGACTTCATCGGCCGCATCAACGGCAGGGAGGCCACGCTGGTGGGCATCTTCCTGCAGCCCGGCGCCAACGCCCTGGGGGTCGCGGGCGAGGTGAAACGCACGCTGGCCGAGATCGCCAAGCGCTTTCCGCAGGGCCTCGCCTACTCCGTCCCCTACGACACCACGCGCTTCGTCGAGGTCTCGATCAAGGAGGTGGTCGAGACCCTGCTGATCGCGATGCTGCTGGTGTTCCTGGTGGTGTACCTCTTCCTGCAGAGCTGGCGCGCGACGCTGATCCCGTTCGCCGCTGTGCCGGTGTCGCTCATCGGCACCTTCGCCGGCCTGCTCGCGCTCGGCTACACCATCAACACGCTGACGCTCTTCGGCATGGTGCTCGCGATCGGCATCGTGGTCGACGATGCCATCGTGGTGCTGGAGAACGTCGAGCGCATCATGCACGAGGAAGGGCTCGCGCCGCGCGAAGCCGCGATCAAGGCGATGAAGGAAGTCACCAGCCCGATCATCGCCATCGTGCTGGTGCTGTGCGCGGTGTTCGTGCCGATCGCTTTCCTCGGCGGGCTCACCGGCGAGCTCTACCGCCAGTTCGCGGTCACGATCTCGATGGCGGTGGTGATCTCGGGCATGGTCGCCCTGACGCTGACGCCTGCGCTCTGCGTCAGGGTCCTGAAGGCCGAGAAGCGCAGGGAGCGCGGCTTCTTCGCCTGGTTCAACCGCTCTTTCAGCCGCGCCACCGACCACTACGAATCCGGGGTCGCGTGGATCATCCGGCGCGGCGGCATCGGCCTCGCGCTCTTCGCCTGCATGGTGGTGGCAGCGGCCTGGCTGTGGCGCATCACGCCGGGAAGCCTGGTTCCCGACGAGGACCAGGGCTTCTACATCGCGGCGGTGATCCTGCCCGACGGCGCCACGCTCGAGCGCACCGACCGGGTCGTGGCCGAGGTCAACAAGGCGATCGCGTCCAACCCGAACAACCTCGACGTGGTGGCGTTCACCGGCTTCGATTTCCTCGGCGGCGGCTTTCGCAACAATGCCGCGACCATCTTCGTCACGCAGAGGCCGTGGAACGAGCGCAAGGTGGCCACGCCCCAGCTGGTGGGCGACTTCTTCATGAAGACCGGCGGCATCAAGGAAGGACTCGCCCTCGCCTTCGGCCCGCCGCCCATCTTCGGCCTCGGGACCGCCGGCGGCTTCGAGTTCTACATCCAGAACCGCGGCACCGGCGGGCCCGGCGAGATGGCGAAAGCGCTCGGCCAGTTCGTCGCCGCGGCGGGCAAGGATCCGATGCTGGGCGGGGTGCAGACGCTCTGGCGCGCCACGGTGCCGCAGCTCTCGGTCGACGTCGACCGCGACAAGGCGAAGGCGCTCGGCGTACCGCTCGAGGAGCTCTACGGCGCGCTGGCGGCGACGCTGGGCAGCTACTACGTCAACGACTTCAACAAGTTCGGCCGCACCTGGCAGGTGCTGATGTCGGCCGCGCCGCAATACCGCAATCGTCCCGAGGATATCGGGAAGGTCTGGGTGCGCTCCACCGATGGTGCGAATGCCGGCTCGATGATTCCGCTCAGCTCGCTCGCCAGGGTGCGCTACAGCTCGGGCCCCGACTCGCTCGACCGCTTCAACAACCTCCCGGCGGTGAAGATCTTCGGCCAGGGCGCGCCGGGCGTGTCTTCCGGGCAGGCGATCCAGGCGGTCGAGGCGCTCGCAACCAAGGTGCTGCCGCCCGACTTCAGCTACGACTGGGGTGGCGTCTCCTACCAGGAAAAGCGCTCCGCCGGGACCTCGGGCCTGGCGCTCGGGCTGGCGGTGGTGATGGTCTTTCTGATTCTGGCGGCGCAATACGAGAAGTGGTCGCTGCCGCTCTCGGTGCTTCTGGCGATGCCGTTCGGCACGTTCGGCGCGCTCGCGGCGGTCTGGTTGAGAGGTCTGACCAATGACGTGTACTTCCAGATCGGGCTGGTCACGCTGCTCGGCCTGGCGGCGAAGAACGCCATCCTGATCGTCGAGTACGCGGTGATGAAGCACGAGCAGGGACTGTCGGCTTCGGCCGCCGCGGTCGAGGCCGCGCGGCTGCGCTTCCGGCCGATCCTCATGACATCGCTCGCGTTCATCCTCGGCGTGCTGCCGCTCGCGACCTCGACCGGCGCCGGCGCCGGCGCGCGCGTCTCGGCCGGCACCGGCGTGATGGGCGGCATGCTGGCGGCGACCTTCCTCGCGATTTTCTTCGTGCCGATGTTCTTCAAGCTGATGACCGACCGCCACCTGACCGAGAAGCGCTCGACCGCCGACATCAAGCACGAGGCCGAGCAGGCGCGCGTGGTCACGCACAAGAGCGTCCCGACGGCGCACCACGCCCCGCACGGCCATGAATAAAATCGCCCTCGCGGCGTGCCTGCCGTTTGCGAGTGTTCTTCTCGCCATCCCATTTGTCGCCGGCTGCATCCATCCGGTCAAGTACGAGCGCCCCGCGGTCGAGCTGCCCGAAGCGTGGAAGGAAGCCGCGCCGAGCTTCGTCGAGGACGGCCGCTGGTGGCGCATCTACGACGACACCGCGCTCGACGCGGTGGTCGAGGAGGCGCTCGCGCGCAACGGCGATCTCCTCGTCGCGGCCGCGCGCGTGGACGAGGCGCGCGCGCTCCTCGGCGAGGCCAACTCGTTTTTCTGGCCGAGCGTCAGCGCCCAGGCCTCGGGGAGCCGGCAGCAGATTTCCACGCGCACCGCGACCTCTTTTCCCGGCATCCCGACCGAGTACAGCAACAACCGCGCGACGCTGAACGTTTCCTACGAGCTCGATCTCTTCGGCCGCCTGCGCGCCAACGCCGCCGCGGCCCGCGCCGAGCTCGAGGCGAGCGAGGCCTCGCGCGAAGCGGTGCGCGTGTCGCTCGCCGCGCAGGTGGCGAAGTCCTACTTTGCGCTGCGCTCGCTCGACGAGCAGGTCTACCTCACGCGCCGCACGGTGGCGCTGCGCGAGGAGGCGCTCGATCTGCAGAGGAAGCGCCTGCGCGGCGGCGTGATCTCCCAGTTCGAGCTGCGCCAGCTCGAAGCCGAGGCCGCGGTGGTGCGCGCGCAGCTGCCGCCGCTCGAGCGCGACCGGGCGCGCGAGGAGGTGGCGCTCGCGGTGCTCCTCGGGCGCACGCCGAAGCAGCTGTTCGAGAGCCAGGTCAAGGTCCGCGAAGCGTATGACGAGATGCCCGGAGCGCCGGTCCTGCCGGCGGGCGTACCCTCGGAGCTCCTGCTGCGCCGCCCCGATCTGGTCGAGGCCGAGCGCCAGCTCGCCGCCGCCAACGCGCGCGTCGCGGTGGCGCGCGCCGAGATGTTTCCCTCGATCAGCCTGACCGCGTTCTACGGCAGCGAAAGCGCGGCGCTCGCCAACCTCTTCGCCGGCGGCGCGGCGGCGACCTGGCAGATCGCCGCCGCGGTCACCCAGCCCATCTTCGCTGGCGGACGCCTCCAGGCGCGAACCGACGCCGCCGCAGCGCGCGAGCGCGCCGTGCTCGCGCAGTACCTGCAGACGATCCGCAGCGCCTTCGGCGAGGTGCGCGCCGCTCTCATCGTGCAGGCGCGCGCGAAAGAGAGCTACGACGCCGAGTCGGCGCGCTCCGCCGCGCTGGCCGAGAGCCTGCGCCTCGCGCGCCTGCGCTACGACAACGGGGTCGCGAGCCAGCTCGACGTGCTCGACGCCGAGCGCGGCCTGCTCGCGGCGCAGATCGCGCGCATCGAGGCGCTGCGCGCCCACCGCGCCGCCGTGGCCGACCTGTTCAGAGCCCTGGGGGGTTGATCAGTTAAAAACGTAGGCGTCCATCGCCAGCACGCCGCTGTCGATGGCGTCGTAGACGCGCTCGGGCCGGGCGTGCTCGGGCGCGGCGCCGAGCGCGAAAAAGAACGGCAGGAAGTGCTCGTCGGTGGGATGCGCACGCACGCCGTGCGGCGAGCGGGAGCGGTACTCCATCAACGCCTCGAGGTCGTCTTCCTCGAGCTTCTGCTTTACCCATTCCTGGAACTCGCGTGCGTACGGTGCAGGCGCGCCCTGGCCGCGCGCCCAGTCGCGCAGGTTGTGGGTCAGATGGCCCGAGCCGATGAGGAGCACGCCTTCGTCGGCAAGAGGTCGCAATGCCTTGCCCAGAAGAAAATGGTGCCGCGGGCCGAGTGCTGGCTGCACCGAGATCTGCGCCACCGGCACCTCGGCCTCGGGATACGCGTATAGGAGCGGCGCCCACGCGCCATGATCGAGCCCGCGGGTGCCGTCGATCGAGGCGCCGAAGCCGGCCTCGCGCAGCAGCCCCTGGGCGCGCTGCGCGAGCTCGGGCGCGCCCGGCGCCGGGTAGCGCAGCCGGTAGAGCGGCTCCGGGAAATTGTAGAAGTCGTGGATCGTCTGCGGCTTCGCCGCGCCCGTGAGCATCGGGAGCTCGGTTTCCCAGTGCGCCGACGAGATGAGGATCGCGCGCGGACGCGCGAAGCGCCGGCCGAGCGCCTTCCACGCCTCGCCGGCCGGCCCGGGCTGCAGGGCGTGCATCGGCGAGCCGTGGGAGACGAAGACGCTCGGCGCCGCGCTCATGCCGCCTTCTTCAGCAGGCCTTCCGCCTGCATCGCTTCCTGCACCTTGGGCCGCGCGCCGACGCGTTTGTGGAACGCGGCGAGGTTCGGCCACTTGGCGAGGTCGATACCGGTCGGCTTGGTCCAGCCGAGCAGCACGAAGAGGTAGGCGTCGGCGACCGTGAACGCCTTGCCCATCAGATAGTCCTTGCCGGCGAGCTGCTGCTCGATCCAGTCGAAGCGCGAGGCGAGGTTCTGCTTCACGATCGGCTTGTAATCCTCGGGCGTGTTCGGCCTGAAGAGCGGCGAGAACTGCTTGTGGACTTCCGAGGTGAGGAAGTTGAGCCATTCCTGCAGGCGATAGCGCTCGAGGCTGCCCGCCTTGGGCGCGAGGCCGGCGTCGGG
Source organism: Burkholderiales bacterium (assembly GCA_044870335.1). Lineage (GTDB taxonomy): Bacteria > Pseudomonadota > Gammaproteobacteria > Burkholderiales > SG8-39 > SCGC-AG-212-J23. The sequence goes on from JBIOYV010000123.1 coordinate 27,195, forward strand.
CTTGCGGTCGGCAAGGTATTGCACGATCGCCGGGCCTTCGGTCAGCACCTGGCCATCGTCCAGCTCGAGGGCGGGCACATAGCCGCGCGGATTCACTTTCCAGTAATCGCCGCCGCCTTCGATGGTCTTCGATTTGTTGTCGACCTTCTTCAGCTCGACGGGAATGCCGAGCTCGCGGGACACGATGTGGGGCGAAAGCGAGCACGCCCCGGGTGCGTAGTAAAGCTTCATCGTTGGTTCTCCTTTCAGGACACAGCTTCGCCTGCCAGCCGCAAGTTGGGTGCCCGCAGGCGGTTTGCAAGAGCGTAGCGGCCGTCGCCCAGCAATGCCTGTACGAGCGACGCGGTGATCAGGAACACCGGGTATTCCCAGCCGCCGTTCGGCGCGTTGAAGACCCAACCGTTCCCCGCGTGGACCCAGGCTGCGCCGGCAAGGATCGGGATGAGCGCGAGCGCGACCCAGCGCGTGCCGACGCCGGCAACGAGGAGCGCGCCCCCGACCAGCTCCGCCCAGAAAGTGGCATAGGCGAGCCCCGCCGGGAGACCCAGGGACTGGAAGAACTGCGCCGTGCCGGGCAGCGTGAAAGTGAGGTACTTGAGGACCAGGGAATGCGCGATGAACATGGCGCCCAGCGAGACGCGCAGCAGCGTAGCGGCGTAGGGCGCGGTACGGGTGTCGATCATGGGTGGGTTTCCTTTCAGGAGAGTGGGTTCAAACTCGTCTTGGAGTATGAAAGTCCCAGGAAACGGGATAAAGAGGTATACACGAGATTGATTATTCCGAAAATCGTTGTAATCTCACCCCAGTGGATCGTTTCCAGGCGCTGCGGGTGTTCTCTCAAGTCGTCGAAGCCGGCAGCTTTTCAGGCGCCGCCGAGAAGCTCGGGCTCTCCACGACGGCGGCGTCGCGCCACGTCGCGGAGCTGGAGACGCATCTCCAGACGCGCCTGCTGAACCGCACGACCCGCCGTGTAAGCCTCACCGAAAGCGGCCGCGCGTTCTACGAGCGCGCGGTGCAGCTCCTCGCCGACCTCGACGAGGCGGAGCGGGAGGCAAGCCGCGCCGCGGTCGTGCCGCGCGGCACGATCAAGCTCACGACTTCGATGAACTTCGGCGTGCGCCATGTGGCACCGGCGATCGCCGCATTTCTCGCCGCGCACCCCGGAGTACGGTTCGACGTGTCGCTTTCGGATCGCATCGTGGATCTCGTCGAGGAAGGGTTCGACCTGGCGGTGCGCATCGGCGCCCCCGGCTCGGACAACGTCGTCGCGCGCAAGCTCGGCGAAACGCGCCTGGTGCCGTGCGCCTCGCCGGCCTACCTGAAGGCGCATGGCGCCCCGCTGGTACCCGAAGACCTCGCGCGGCACAACTGCTTCACCTACGAGTACGTGGCGCCCCGCAGCGTCTGGTCCTTCCGCGACGCCGCCGGCGCCGAGCGCAGCGTGCGCGTGGGCGGCAGCCTCCACGCGAACAACGGCGACCTGCTTGCCGAGGTCGCCGCCCGGGGCGCGGGCATCGTGTTCGAGGCCGCGTTCATCGTCGGCCCCGAAGTGCGCGCGGGCCGGCTGGTGCCGCTCCTGCAGGAGTTCGTTTCCGCTCCGCTGCCGATCTACGCGGTTTATCCGAGCCGCAAGCACCTCTCGGCGAAGGTGCGGCTGTTCGTCGACTTCCTGCTAGAACGCTTCGCCCGCTCGCAGGACTGGAGCGCGGCCTGAGGATCCTGCTCGCAAGCCTGCTGCTGCAGGTCTCGCTGTGCCAGGCTGCGGCGCCCGAGTGGCTGATTGCCACGGAGCAGCCCGCCGTGGTCGCCGGCAATCCCTTCGAGATCATCGTGGCGGGCACGGGCAAGGAGCCGCTCCCCGACGAGCTCGAGGTGCGCCTGCGCACCGAGATCGAGCAGCGCGTCCTAGTGCTGCGCGCGCTCGGCCCGGCGCAGAACGGGTGGCGCAGCTATGGCGGCGACCTGCCGGCCAGCATGTCGGGGAGCGTGCAGGTCGACCTCGTGGGGCGCGATTCGAGCGTTCTGCAGCTCGCGGTGGCACAGCCCGGACAGGCGCCGCCGGGCACCGGGCGGCACGCCCCGGGCGAGTACGAGCCGCCGCTTTCCGAGAACGATCCCATGTATTTCATCGTCGGCGAGCACGACGGCTGGACGGCGCGCTTCCAGCTCTCGTTCAAGTATCGCCTGTTCGACCTCGGCACGGGCTTCGGCCGCGAGCAGCCCTGGCTCGCCGGCTTCTACTTCGGCTACACGCAGAACTCGATCTGGGATCTCTCCTCCCAGTCCAAGCCCTTTCGCGACACGAGCTACCGGCCGCAGTTCTTCTGGAAGTGGGACCGCGCCGACGAGAAGACCTTCGTCGACAGCCTGCGCTTCGGCCTCGAGCACGAATCGAACGGCGGCGACGCCGCGAACTCGCGCTCGATCAACATCGTTTTCATCCGGCCCGAGTGGCACCACAGCTTCGCCAACCGCCACGAGCTCCAGTTCATCCCCAAGTTCTACAGCTACCTCGAAAAGGACGAGAACCCGGATATCGCGCAGTACCGCGGCTATGCCGACTGGCAACTGCGCTACGACGCGGCCGGCGAATGGGTCGGAACGCTCATCGGCCGCTACGGCACCTCCGGCAAGGGGAGCCTCCAGCTGGACGTATCGAAGCGCGCGCGCGACCTGCGCTTCGGCCCGGTCGGGGGCTATTTCCACGTGCAGTATTTCACCGGCTACGGCGAATCGATCCTCGACTACAACGTGCGGCGCTCGTCTCAGCTGAGAATCGGGTTCGCGATCGTGCCGTGAAAAAATCGGGGTCAGACCCCGATTCTTCCTAGGTGTCTTCGGTGCGCGGCGGGCGCCAGGTGTAGGGCACCGGGCCCGGTGCGCGCAGCACGCGCAGCATGCGCAGCGCGCCTTCCTTGCGTCCTTCGCCGCTGCGGTAGTAGCCGGGAACGAGCACCGTCTCGTAGAAGCTCATCGCCCGGTAGAAGCGCCGCGCGGCGTCGTTGTTCGAGCGCAGCTCGAGGTGAATGCTGGCCATGCCCGCGACGCGCGCCGACTCGACCAGCCACTCGAGCAGCCGCTGGCCGATGCCGAGCCTGCGGTGCGAAGGACGCACCGCGAGGAGCACGAGGTGCGCGCGCTCGTCGCCGAACTCCATGATGGCGAAGCCGGTGAGGGCGCCGCGCGTGCCGGCCGCCGCAGAGGTTGAGGCCGCCTTGCCGCTTTCGCACGCCACCACGCAGAGGGTCTCGCGGTCGCGGATCGCGCGCATGACGCGCGCCGCGTCGTATTTCCACCCCAGTCCCGCCTCGATGAAGTCGCGCGACATCATCGCGATGGCCTGGGCATCGCGCGGCTCTGCAAGTCGTATGGTGATGGCACGCGGCGTCACGATTGAATTGTGCCACGTTCATCCGCAGAGGGCGAATGTCCTCTATGCCCTGAAAAGACTATTGGTATGCTCGCCCGAGGCCCAAGAAAACGGGGGGGCACGCATGGACACTGCCGCCGAGCTCGCGGAGGAAACTCGCACGCGGTCGCGGCGCGAGCTGTTGTTCTCGGCGGCACCCGCTCCGGTGGCGCGCCAGTGGGAGCGCAGCGCGCTCTACGAGGACGACGCCATCGGCAGGCTAATGGAGCCGGTGATCGGCGCCTTCACGCCGGAGTGGACCGTGGAGGAAACGGTCGAGGCGCTGCGCGAGAGCGTGAAGCGCAATCTCATCACCTACGTATGGGTGGTCGACGGCGAGGGCAGGCTCGCCGGCATCGTCACCATGCGCGACCTGCTCTTCGGAGCCAAGCGCGTCACGCTGGCGCAGGTCATGGCGAGGGACCCGTTCGTGCTGCAGGCGGCGATGCCGCTGCGGGAAGCGATGAAGCAGGTGCTCGACCGGCACTATCCCGTGTACCCGGTGGTCGATGCCGCCGGGCGCCTCACGGGACTGGTGCGCGGCCAGGCGATGTTCGAGGCCCAGGCGATCGAGATCTCGCTGCAGGCGGGCAGCATGATGGGCGTGGAAAAAGAGGAACGCATCGCGACGCCGTGGTACCACAGCCTCAAGCTGCGCCACCCGTGGTTGCAGCTCAACCTCGTCACGGCTTTTCTTGCAGCCGCGGTCGTGGGCCTGTTCCAGGACACGCTCGATCGCCTCGTGATTCTCGCGCTCTTCCTGCCCGTGCTCGCCGGCCAGTCGGGCAACACCGGCTGCCAGGCGCTGGCGGTGACCCTGCGCGGCATGACGCTCGGGGAGCTCAAGCCGGGCGCCGAGCGCCGGATGGTCTCGAAGGAAGCCTGGCTCGGCTGCCTCAACGGCGTCGGCGTGGGCGTCGCCGCCGGCATCGGCATGTTCATCACCGCCGTGGGCCAGCATCAGGGGCGCCCGTTCATGCTCGGCTTCGTGGTGTTCCTCGCCATGATCGGCGCCTGCATCGCGAGCGGCGTTTCCGGCGCGCTCGTGCCGCTCACGCTCAAGCGCCTGGGCTTCGACCCGGCGACCGCCTCGAGCATCTTCCTCACCACCGCGACCGACGTGGTGAGCATGGGAATGCTTCTCGGTCTCGCGACGATTCTCGTGCGCTAGGAATGCGCGTCAGCGGTAGATCATCTTGCGCGTCATCCCGCCGTCGACCACGAAATTCTGGCCGGTGATGAAGCCGGCTTCGTCCGAGACCAGGAAGGCGATGAGCGCGCCGACGTCGCCGGGGCGCCCGGCGCGCCCGACCGGATGCTGCGCGTGGTCTTTCCTCGAGAGCTTCGCTCTTGCGATCCAACCCGGACTGATGCAGTTCACCCGGATGCGCGGCCCGAGGCTCATGGCAAGCGCGTGGGTGAGCGCGACCACGCCGCCCTTGGTCGCCGCGTAGGCCTCGGTGTCCGGCTCCGACTGCAGCGCGCGCGTCGAGGCGATGTTGACGATCGCGCCCGCGGTTTTGCGAAGATGCGGCACGCAATGCTTGGTCATCAGGAACACCCCGGTCAGGTTGACGCCGATCCTGCGGTTCCACGCCCGCAGCGCGAGCTTCTCCACCGGCGGATCGGCCGGGTCGGCCAGCCCGGCGTTGTTGATCAGGACGTCCAGCCGGCCGAAGCGGCGCAGCACCGCCCGCACGCAGGCCCTGACCGACGCTTCGCTTGCCACGTCGCAGCGGAAGAACGCGGCCGCGCCGCCGTCGGGACGGTCTAGATCCGCCACCGCGACGCGGTAGCCGCGCTGCGCGAGGAGCGCCGCGGTGCCGCGGCCGATCCCGCGGCTGCCGCCCGTGACCAGCGCTGTCTTTTGTGTCATAGCCGAAAAGAGTATTCTGAAAGGCGCTCGCGTGGGCGCTGAGGAGGTCACCATGCAGGTCCAGGAAATCCTTCGGGTCAAAGGCAACCGGCTGCTGTGCATCGAGCCATCGGGCCAGGCCACCGAGGCGGTGCGCACCATGGCGCGCGAAAACCTTGGCTCGCTCGTGGTCCTGGAGCGCGAGCGCATGGTCGGCATGCTCACGTTCCACGAGCTCCTGCGCGCGCTGGCGCTGCGCGGCGGCACGCTGGGCGACCTCGAGGTCGGCGACATCATGGACCGCGAGCCGGTGACCGCCACACCCGACATGGAGGTGAACGACCTTCGGCGCACGATGCTCGAGAGCGGCGCCCGCTACCTGCCGGTGATGAAGGACGGCAGGCTCCTTGGGGTGATCTCGTTCCGCGACGTGGCCAAGGCGGTGCTCGAGGAGCAGGACTTCGAAAACCGGATGCTGAAGGGCTACATCAAGAACTCGCTCGTCTGAAGCGTTCCCGAAGCGCCCGCATCCTGCAGCCGTGCTCGAGCGCCGCGCGCGACTGCACGCGCGCGGGCGTATTCGAGGCGCGCAAGTTCTTCGAATAGAATGGCCCGATGTCCGGCAACAGCTTCGGCACGCTCTATTGCGTGAGCTCGTTCGGCGAGTCGCACGGCCCGGCCTACGGCGGGGTGGTCGACGGCTGTCCCCCGGGGCTCGAGCTTTCAGAGGCCGACATTCAAAAAGAGCTCGACAGGCGAAAGCCGGGCTCGTCGCGGCACGTTACTCAGCGGCGCGAGTCCGACACGGTCGAGATCCTTTCCGGGGTGTTCGAGGGCCGCACCACCGGCACCGCGATCGGCTTCCTGGTGCGCAACGAGGGCCAGCGCTCGAAGGATTACGCCGCGATCGCGCAAAAGTTCCGGCCCGGTCATGCCGACTACACCTATCTCCAGAAGTACGGCGTGCGCGATCTACGCGGCGGCGGGCGCGCTTCGGCGCGCGAGACCGTGGTGCGCGTGGCCGCAGGCGCGATCGCCAAGAAGTACCTCGGGGAGAAGTTCGGGGTGGCCGTGCGCGGCTACCTCGCGCAGCTCGGACCCCACAAGATCGCTTTTGATTCGTGGCAGGCGGTGGAGGCAAACCCCTTTTTCGCGCCCGACGCGGGCATCGTCGCGCAACTCGAGCAATTCATGGACGCGCTGCGAGAAAGCGGCGACTCGTGCGGCGCCCGCGTCAACGTGGTGGCGAGCGGCGTGCCGGTAGGGTGGGGCGAGCCGGTCTACGGGCGCCTCGACGCCGACATCGCGGCGGCGATGATGGGCATCAACGCGGTGAAGGGCGTCGAGATCGGCGCGGGGTTTGCGGCGGTCACGCAAAAAGGCAGCGAGCACGGCGACGAGATGTCTCCGCAGGGCTTCCTCTCCAACAACAACGGGGGGGTGCTGGGCGGCATCTCCACCGGGCAGGACATCACGGTGTCGATCGCGCTCAAGCCCACCTCGAGCATCCGGCTGCCCCGGCGCACCATCGACACCCGCGGGCAGGCGACCACCATCCAGACCACCGGGCGCCACGACCCCTGCGTCGGCATCCGCGCCGCCCCCGTCGCCGAGGCCATGCTGGCCTGCGTGCTGATGGATCACGCCCTGCGGCACCGCGCGCAATGCGCCGACGTCACGCCCCCGCTCACGCTCGGGTGAGCGGCCGGCCCGAAAGCTAGAAAACCCCAAGAAAATCAATTAAAGTAACGCTACAAAACCCCCAAGAGAGAAGAACGATGAGCAACAAGGGCCAGTTGCTACAAGACCCGTTTTTGAACACGCTGCGCAAGGAGCATGTCCCGGTCTCGATCTATCTCGTCAATGGCATCAAGCTGCAGGGCCAGATCGAGTCGTTCGACCAGTACGTCGTGCTGCTGCGCAACTCCGTGACGCAGATGGTCTACAAGCACGCCATCTCCACCGTGGTGCCGTCGCGTCCGATCACCCTGGGAGCCGACAAGGACTCCGAGTAGTTTGCAGGAACACCTCCAGGAACCCTCGCGCCCGGCCGCCGACCCCCAGGCGGCGATCATCGTGTGTCTCGATTTCGGCGACGACGCGTATGAGGAAAGCGTCGAGGAAGTGGTGCGCCTGGTCGAGAGCGCCGGCGTGCGCCGCCACCGCGTGATCCGCGGCAAGCGCTCGAGGCCCGATCCGAAGCTCTATGCCGGCAGCGGCAAGGTTGCCGAGATCGCCGCGGCGGCTGAAGGGCTGAACGCGGCCTTCGTCGTCTTCAACCACGCGCTGTCGCCCGCGCAGGAGAGGAACGTGGAGCGCAGCCTCAAGCGGCGCGTGTTCGACCGCTCCGAGCTGATCCTCGAGATCTTCGCGCAGCGCGCGCAGACCAGCGAGGGCAAGCTCCAGGTCGAGCTCGCCCGGCTCGAGCACCTGTCCACGCGCCTGGTGCGCGGCTGGACCCACCTCGAGCGCCAGCGCGGCGGGCTCGGGAAGACCGGCGGTCCGGGCGAGAAGCAGATCGAGCTCGACCGGCGCTACATCGCCAACCGGGTTCGCGTACTGAAATCGAAGCTCGAGACCCTGAAAAAGCAAAGAACCGTTCAACGGCGCGCGCGCGCGCGGGGCGACGTGCTGTCGGTGTCGATCGCGGGCTACACCAACGCCGGCAAATCGACGCTGTTCAATGCGCTCACCCGCGCCAAGGCGTACGAGGCCGACCAGCTGTTCGCCACGCTGGACACCACCACGCGGCGGATCTGGCTGCCCGGGTGTGGCGATGTGGTCGTTTCGGACACCGTGGGGTTCATCCGCGAGCTGCCGCACGGCCTGGTGGCGGCGTTCCGCGCCACGCTGGAGGAGACGGTGCACGCCGACCTGCTTCTGCACGTGGTCGATTCGGCCTCGGCCAGCCGCGACGAGCAGGTGCGCGAGGTGGACAAGGTGCTCGCCGAAATCCCGGCGGGCGATGCGCCGCGCCTGCAGGTCTGGAACAAGATCGACCTAACTCGGAATAAGACCGCAAAGGCAGGGCTTGAGGCCGGAGTCGAGCGCGATCAGTATGGTAGGATTTGCCGCGTCTTCGTGAGCGCGCGCACCGGCGCCGGACTGCAGGAGCTGCGTGCCGCCATCGCCGAATTCGCGAAAGAGCGCTCGGCGGCGCGCCGCGCAGCCGCGGCGCCTACGCACCCACTGCAACCTACTTAATCCATGTCACTGAACGACCCCAATTGGGGCCGCGGTTCCCGCGGGCCGCAGGGCCCGGGCGGGGGCAACCAGGGGCCGCCCGACCTGGACGAGCTCTGGCGCAACTTCAACCGGCGCCTGTCGGAGCTGTTCGGCCGCCGGCGCCGCGGCGGCGACGAGCCGCCGCGCTCGCCGTCGTCTTGGCAGATCGGCGGCGGGGCGAGCCTGCTCATCGTGCTGATCGTGCTGGTGTGGCTCGCGAGCGGCTTCTACATCGTGGTCGAGGGCCAGCGCGGCGTCGTGCTGAGCTTCGGCCGGTTCTCGCAGGAAACCAATCCCGGCCTGCGCTGGCGCCTGCCCTGGCCGATCCAGTCGCACGAGATCGTGAACCTCGCCCAGGTGCGCACGCTCGAAGTGGGCTACCGCAACAACGTGCGCACCAAGGTGCTCAAGGAATCGCTGATGCTCACCGACGACGAGAACATCGTCGACCTGCAGTTCGCGGTGCAGTACCTGGTGAAGGACGCGCGCGATTTCGTGTTCAACGTACGCCGGCCCGACGAGTCGGCGATGCAGATCGCCGAGACCGCGATGCGCGAGGTGATCGGCAAGAGCTCGATGGACCAGATCCTGGGCGAGACGCAGGTCGACGTGGCGAACCGGACGCGCGACCTGATGCAGACGATCCACGATCGCTACGGCACCGGCATCGCGGTGAGCACGGTGACGATCCAGAACGCGCAGCCGCCCGAGCAGGTGCAGGCGGCGTTCGACGACGCAGTGAAGGCCGCCCAGGACCGCGAGCGCCAGAAGAACGAGGGCCAGGCCTACGCCAACGACGTAATCCCGCGGGCGCGCGGCACGGCTTCGCGCCTGCAGCAGGAGGCCGACGGCTACCGCCAGCGCGTGATCGCGAGCGCCGAAGGCGACGCGGTGCGCTTCCGCCAGGTGCTGACCGAATACGCCAAGGCGCCGGCGGTCACGCGCGAGCGCATCTACATCGAGACCATGCAGCAGGTGCTCAGCTCGACCAGCAAGGTGATGATGGACTACCGCGGCGGCGGCAATCTCCTCTACCTGCCGCTCGACCGGCTGCTGCAGAGCGCGGCGGCGCCCTCCGGCGGCGAGGGCTCGGCCGCGCCGCGCCAGCCGGCGGCGGAAGCCACGCCCGAAGGGGGCCCGCGCTCGCGCGATACCCTGAGGAACCGGGAGCGCGCCGACCGATGAGAGCACTCGGCCCATTACTCGCCCTGGTGGTCGTCATCGTGCTCCTGGTGTCGAGCGCGCTCTTCACGGTCGACCAGCGCCAGAACGCGATCGTGTTCCAGCTCGGCGAGGTGAAGGAGGTGGTGCAGAAGCCCGGCCTGCACTTGAAGTGGCCGCTGCTCCAGAACGTGCGCTACTTCGACATGCGCATTCTCACGTTCGACGACGCCGAGCCGCTGCGCTTCCTCACCCAGGGCAACCGCCCGGTGCTGGTCGACTCGTTCGTGAAGTGGCGCATCGTCGACGTGCGCCAGTACTACGTCTCGGTGCAGGGCGACGAGTTCCGCGCCGCCACGCGCATCAAGCAGACCGTCTCCGGGGTGCTGCGCGATGAGTTCGGCGCGCGCATCCTGCACGACGTGGTCTCGGGCGAGCGCGAGCAGATCATGAGCAGCGTGCGCGAGAAGGTCGACCAGGACCTCAAGCGCATCGGCGTCGCCATCATCGACGTGCGCCTGAAGCGCGTCGACCTGCCGCAGGAGGTCTCGGAGTCGGTCTACCGGCGCATGGAGGCGGAAAGAAAGCGCATCGCCAACGAGCTGCGCTCGACCGGCGCGGCCGACGCCGAGAAGATCCGCGCCGACGCCGACCGGCAGCGCGAGGTGCTGCTCGCCGAAGCCTATCGCGACGCGCAGCGCGTGCGCGGCGAGGGCGACGCCAAGGCGTCGGCGATCTACGCCGCGGCGTTCAACCAGAACCCCGAGTTCTTCGCCTTCTACCGCAGCATGGAGGCCTACCGCAGCACCTTCCGCGGCCGCAACGACCTCATGGTGATCGAGCCGAACTCGGACTTCCTGCGCTACTTCCGCGATTCGATGGGCAAGCCGACGCAGCCGCGCAAATGACGCATGGGCACCACGTTCCTCCTGGCGCTCGCCCTGATGCTGATCCTCGAGGGCGTGCTTCCGTTCCTCGCGCCTAACCTCTGGCGCGACACGTTTCGCCGCATCACCCAGATGTCCGACGGCCAGATCCGCTTCGTCGGGCTCTCGTCGATGCTGATCGGGCTGCTCATCCTCTACGCCAAGACCTGGCTGCAGTGATGCGCTGGATTCTGCCCGAGTACATCGACGACATCCTTCCCGCCGAAGCGATGCGCATTGAGATGCTGCGCCGTTCCATTTTGGACCTGTTTTTCAGCAAGCAATACGAGCTCGTGATGCCGCCGCTCATCGAGTACACGGATTCGCTCCTCACCGGGACCGGGCACGATCTCGAGCTTCGCACCTTCAAGGTGGTGGACCAGCTCTCGGGCCGGATGATGGGCCTGCGCGCCGACATCACGCCGCAGGTGGCGCGCATCGACGCGCATCTGCTCAACCGCGAAGGCGTGACCCGCCTGTGCTATTGCGGCAGCGTGCTGCATACGCGTCCCCTGGGGCCCGCGGCGACGCGCGAGCCGATCCAGCTCGGCGCCGAGCTCTACGGCGACGCGGGCGTCGAGGCCGACCTGGAGATCCTGCGGCTCCTGTGCCAGGCGCTCGAGCTTGCCGCGGTGCGCAACGCGCGCGTCGACATCGGCCACGTGGCGGTGTTCCGCGCCATCGCCCATGCCGCCGGCGTCTCGCCGGAGCTCGAGGCGCAGCTCTTCGAGGCGCTGCAGCGCAAGGATTCCCCTGCGCTGGGAGAGCTCACCAAGGGCCTGAATGCGAAAACCCGCGAGGCGCTGCTTCTGCTGCCCGAACTCTACGGCGGGATCGAGGTGCTCGACACCGCGGAGAAAAGGCTGCCGAAGCTCGCCGAGCTCTCGCGCGCGCTCGGCACGCTCCGGCGACTCGCCGACGCAAGCAGCCTGCCCGTCAGCCTGGATCTCGCCGAGCTGCGCGGCTATCACTATCATTCCGGTGTCGTGTTCGATGCATACTGCGACGGCGTGGCGGGAACGGTGGCGAGAGGGGGACGCTATGACGAAGTCGGCAAGGCGTTCGGGCGGGCGCGCCCCGCCACCGGCTTTTCCATCGACCTGAGAAGCCTAGCCGCCGCGGCGGCCTAGCTTATGGGCGCCCGCAACGTAGTGGTCATCGGCACGCAGTGGGGCGACGAGGGCAAGGGCAAGATCGTCGACTGGCTCACCGACCGCGCCCAGGGCGTGGTGCGATTCCAGGGCGGCCACAACGCCGGCCATACCCTGGTGATCGGAGGCAAGAAGACCGTCCTGCACCTCATCCCCTCGGGCATCCTGCGAGCCGAGGTCGACTGCTTCATCGGCAACGGCGTGGTGGTCTCGCCGCAGGCGCTGCTGGCGGAAATGGACGAGCTCGAGTCCGCCGGCGTACGGGGCGTGGTGGCGCGGCTCTCGATCTCCGAGGCCTGCCCGCTCATCCTGCCCTACCACGTGGCGCTCGATCACGCGCGCGAAGCGGCGAAGGGCGAGCGCAAGATCGGCACCACCGGCCGCGGCATCGGACCGGCCTACGAGGACAAGGTGGCGCGGCGCGCGATCCGCCTGCAGGACCTGTTCGACGCCGCGCGCTTCGCCGAGAAGCTGCGCGAGCTGCTCGAGTTCCATAACTTCGTCCTGAAAAACTACTACCGTCAGGAGGAAGTGGATTACCGCGGGACCCTCGACGAAACGCTGGCGCTCGCGCCGCGCCTCGCGCAGCTCATCGCCGACGTGCCGCGCGCGCTGTACCACGCGAACCGCGCGGGCAAGAACCTGCTGTTCGAGGGCGCGCAGGGCTCGCTGCTCGACATCGACCACGGCACCTATCCTTTCGTCACATCCTCGAACTGCGTCGCCGGCGCCGCCGCGGCGGGCGCGGGCATCGGGCCGCATCATCTTCACTACGTCCTGGGCATTACCAAGGCCTATACCACCCGCGTCGGCGGCGGGCCATTCCCGACCGAGCTGTCCGACGACGTCGGCGAGCGGCTGCGCCAGCGCGGCAAGGAGTTCGGCGCCACCACCGGCCGGCCGCGGCGCACCGGCTGGTTCGACGCCGCGGCGCTGAAGCGCTCGATCCAGCTGAATGGCCTTTCCGGCCTGTGCATCACCAAGCTCGACGTGCTCGACGGAGTCGAGGCGGTGAAGATCTGCGTCGGCTACGAGTTCGAGGGAACGTTCTCGGAAATCCTTCCGGTCGGCGCCGAAGAGCTCGAGCGCTGCCAGCCCGTCTACGAGGAGCTTCCCGGCTGGATGGAAAGCACCGTCGGCATCAGGTCGTACGCGTCGCTGCCGAGCGGGGCGCGCGCCTACCTCGAGCGCATCGAGGAGCTTGCGGGCGTGCCGGTCGACCTCATCTCCACCGGCCCCGACCGGGAAGAAACGATCGTCCGGCGCCATCCGTTCGACGCGTGAAAATCGGGGTCAAACCCCGATTTTTTCCTAGCTTGCAGCTTCCGTAATCAGCGTGAGCAGCCGGTCGATGTCGACCGGCTTGGTGAGGTGGGCGTCGAAGCCGGCTTCGGCCGAGCGCTGCCGGTCGGCTTCCGTGCCGTAGCCGGTGAGTGCGATGAGGCGCACGCCGTTTCCCAGGCGCTCGCGCATCGCGCGCGCGAACTGGTAGCCGTCCATCCCCGGAAGGCCGATGTCCACGACCGCAATGTTGGGCGAGCCGGCTGCGGCCGCTTCCAGGCCGGCGCGCGCGTCGCGCGCGGCGCTGACGAGATGGCCGTCGGCCTGCAGGATGCGCTGCAGCGTCACGCGCGAATCGTCGTTGTCTTCGACGATGAGCACGCGCGCCTGCCGCGCCGGGCGCGGAGTCGGCAGCAGGCGCGCGTCGTGGTGTGCCACCGGCTCGGGCTCCGGGATCGCCGGAAGCCGCACCGTGAAACGCGCTCCACCTTGCGGAACCCGGTTTTCCGCCTGGACGCTGCCCCCGTGCAACTCGACCAGCCGCCGCACCAAGGCCAGCCCGATGCCCAGGCCGCTGGGATCGCCTGCGGCCGCGTCCCTGGAAAAAAGCTCGAAGATGTGCGGCAGGAGATCCGGCCGTACGCCGGGCCCGCTATCCTCGACCGTGAGAACCGCTTCCCCGGCCTGCTCGGCAAGCCGCACGCGGATGCGCCCGCCGATCGGCGTGAACTTGGCGGCGTTGCCGAGCAGATTGGCGAGCACCTGGTCTATGCGCGTCGGATCGGCGCTCGCGAGCACCGGAGCCAGCTCGAGGACCCATTCGTGCTGCTCGCCCTCGCGCTCGGCCGCGCGCGCCGTGGCCACTGCGGCAGCGCTCGCCTGTGCGAGGTCGACCAGATTGCGCCGCAGCAGGATCCGTCCGCTCACCAGCCGGCCGACGTCGAGGAGATCGTCGACGATCTTCGCGAGGTGCGCGCTCTGCCGGGCGATGATGTCGCGCGCCGCCTTGTGGTCGCCGCTCGTGGACGGAAGGCGCTCGAGCACGCGCATCGCGCCGCCGATCGCGCCGAGCGGGTTCCTGAGCTCGTGGCCGAGCATCGCGAGGAACTCATCCTTCGCCCGATTGGCGGCTTCGGCCTGGAGCCGCGCCGTGCGCTCCTGCTGCAGCACGGCGTCCAGTTCGCGGACGGTCCGCGCGCGATCGGCCTCGGCGGCGGCGAGGCGCGCCGACGCGCGCTCGAGCGCCTGCATGAGCTTCTGCACTTCCTCGACGCGCGAGGGCACCAGAGGCAAGGGCTTGCCCGAGCTCATCGCCGAGGCCGCGCTCGCCGCGGCGTCGATCGCGCCCGCGATGCGGCGGCCGATGAGCCAGGCGAACAGGCCGCTCGCCACGAGCACGATGACAAGGAGAGTGGCAAGCGCATGCGCTTCGGCGCCCGCCGCCTCGTCGAGCCGCGCCTGCTGCGTGCGCCAGAGGGCCACGAGCAGCACCGTCGCGACGATCGCGAGCGGCGCGATGCCTGCGAGCGACAGCCCGACCAGGAGCTGGCGGAGGCCGAGGCGTGAACCGCCGCTCGGGCGCCGGGAGGGAAGAGGGGTCAAGCGCGGGATTATGGCGGCGCGGCCCCGCTCTTGCATCGAATGCCTCCGGTTTTCCGGGAGTCGAGCGCAACGGATGCCGTTCGGAGGCGGTCGCTATCGATTCACGCGCAGCATGGTCGAGGGTGCGCCCGCCGATCCGGGAGTCTACGCCCTGTGGGAAGCCGACGAGCTCATCTACTACGGCCACGCCTCCGGCAGCCTGGTGAGCATCCAGTTCGCGCTCCTCGAGCACTTCGCGGGGCGCGCGGGGTCCTGCACGCATCGTGCGACCCACTACGGCTGGGAGATCAGCCTCGATCCGGCCGCCCGGGAAGCCGAGCTCCTCGGGGAGTACAAGGCCGCGTTCAACCGGCTGCCGCGCTGCAACCGGAGCGGCGGCTGAGCAAAAAGCACCATCCAGCGTAAGTTTTACCGGCAATTCCTGTCACCTGGATTCGACGCGCCGTCGTGCCGGCTCGACCTCGCGAACCGGTTCCGCGCGACTGGAGAAAATGCTCCCGCGGCCGACAATGGCTCCCGGGAGGAGCGCAATGACGACATCCAACATGGCAGAAGCGCGGTGGCTGCACGCCGCGCTGCGCGATTTCTTCGCGCGTCACTGCGGCACATTGCCCGACTTCAGGGGACTCGCGCGGGTGCTCGGCCTGTGCGAGGCGGCGGCGCGCGCGGTGGACGACGCCTATTGCCGCGAGAAGCTGCGCCTCACCGCAGAATACGCCGCCGAAATGCTCTCAGGGCGCGACCATACGAAGTGGGGCCGCGACTCGACCTCGGGAGTCGAATTCCTTCGCCAGCAGATCCTGAACGCGCTCGAGCTCTACGCAAGCCGGCTCTACAGCCTGGAAGCGCTGCGCGCCTCGCGCGCGGCCAAGGAGAACATCCCATGGATGACGCGCTCAAGCATTGTGCAGAGCTGAAGGCCTGAAAAACCGGGAGCGCGGCCCGGCTCGGTAGGCGCTACGGGGTATATTCCGTTGGTGCCGAGGAAGGGACTCGAACCCCCACAGTGTTGCCACCGCTAGGACCTGAACCTAGTGCGTCTACCAATTCCGCCACCTCGGCAGGGGAGGCGGAATTTTAGTGTCACGACCATAGGGTGTCAAAGAAAAAGGCAAGAAAAACAGCGCTTCGCCGACGCGGCCGCGCCGAGCGGCCGACGAGCGTGGCGGCTGAATATACGCGCGAGATTGTCGAGGCGTTGAACCGCGCCGGCGCGCCGCTCACGGCCGCCGAGCTCGCGCAGCGCCTCGAGATCAAGAAGCGCGAGCGCCACGCGTTCGACGCGGCGGTCTCGACGCTGGAGCGCGCCGGCGAGGTGATGCAGAACCGCGCCGGCGCGCTGCTCGTCGCCAAGCGCATCGCGCTCGTCGCCGGGCGCGTCGAGGGCCATCCCGACGGCCACGGCTTTCTCGTGCCGGACGAAGGCGGCCCGTCGGTGTTCCTGCCGGCGGCCGAGATGCGCGAGGTGATGCACGGCGACCGCGCGGCGGTGCGCGTGAGCGGACGCGACCACCGCGGCCGGGCGCTGGGAACCGTGGTGGAGGTCCTCGAGCGCGCGAAGCGCCGCATCGTCGGGCGCATGCACTCGGAGCACGGCGTGCTTTTTCTCGTGCCCGATGACCGGCGCATCGCGCACGACATCCTGGTGCCGCCCGCCGAAGCGGGCCGCGCCAAGGCAGGCCAGGTCGTCACCGTGGATCTCGTGGCGCCGCCGAGCCGCCATGCCCAGCCGATCGGACGCGTCGCCGAGGTGCTCGGCCACCACGCCGATCCGGGGATGGAAATCGAGATCGCGGTGCGCAAGTTCGACCTGCCGCACGAATTCTCGAAGGCTGCCCTGGCGCAGACGAAAGCCACCCCGGACGCGGTGCGCGAAGAGGATCTCCGCGGAAGGAAAGATCTCAGAAAGCTCCGGTTCGTGACGATCGACGGCGAGACCGCGAAGGACTTCGACGACGCGGTGTACTGCAAGAGAGAGGGCAAGGGCTTTCGCCTCTGGGTCGCCATCGCCGACGTGAGCCACTACGTGCGCCACGACGACGCGCTCGACCTCGAGGCGCGCGAGCGCGGCACCTCGGTCTATTTCCCGCGGCGGGTGATCCCGATGCTGCCGGAGAAGCTCTCGAACGGCATCTGCTCGCTCAATCCGAACGTCGATCGCCTCGCCATGGTGTGCGAGATGGCGATCGGCCCGAAGGGCGA